>NZ_JBIUXY010000005.1:22125-405021 GCF_044744225.1 Glutamicibacter sp. NPDC087344
TGAATACTTTTTTGCAGATTGCTTCTTTGCAGATTACTTCTTGCCTGAATACTTCTTACTGCCCCGGGCACGAAACATAAGTTCTGAATACTTCTTAACTGAATACTTTTTTGCAGATTGCTTCTTTGCAGATTACTTCTTGCCTGAATACTTCTTACTGCCCCGGGCACGAAACATAAGTTCTGAATACTTCTTACCTGAATACTTTTTTGCAGATTGCTTCTTGCTTGAATACTTTTTTGCAGATTAGTTTTTGCTTCTTTGATCGGCTTTCCGCTATCCATTTTTTCGGATATGCTCTGCCTTCGAAGCGGCAAAAGACAGGGTGATTATGCTTGATGATTCATACGGCAAATTGATCGGTCCGGTCTACTCCCTGGCGGCACTAGCTACGCTGTGGGATTGCAGCGAGCAGGAGGCTGCAAGGCGGGCGGAGCGGCTCAGCATGCTGGCGCTGCAGGTGGGTGATCGCAAGCTGTATCCGTCCTTCCAGCTCGATGGTGCGGAGCCGCGCGAAGACGTTCTTGAAGCCGCTTTCTTGCTCTCTTTGGCGGGTGAGCATGAAACGGCTGCGCTGTGGCTAGTAACCGCGTGCTGCGGCGACAGGCTGGGCAGAACCCATTTACAGCTTTTGGACCTGGGTGAGAGGCGGCAGGTGGTGGCTGAGGCTGCTGAGACAGCTTCACGATGGGCGGATGAACGAGAGCTGACAAGGCAAAAGGGGGAACAGGAATGAGAGCTGCAGTTGCAGGTGATTGGCGTGGGAACAATGTATGGGCCCTGGCCGCGATTGACGCCGCACATGAGGCCGGCTGCCGTGTGCTGCTGCACACTGGCGATCTGGGTGTGGGGATGCCTAATCGCCGCCCCTATGAGCAAGAGCTTGAAGCCCGCCTGGCAGAGCGGGGGATGATGCTGTACTTCGTGCGGGGGAATCATGACAGCCATGACGCTGTGCATTTGCTTCCGCGCGATGACGACGGGTGCCGCATCTTGTCCGGTCATGTCCGGATGCTTGAAGGATGGATGCGGCTCACCGATGGGGGTGAGTCAATTACCCTGGCTGGCCTTGGCGGTGCATCCTCTTCGGACCGGCTGCAGCGGACCCGCATCGAGAAGGCGAATCACGTGCCGCGGACCTTGTTTTGGCCGGAGGAGGTTGTCTCGCGCTTTACCGTGAGGTGCTTCCTGGAAAAAGACACCCCTCGGCGTTTCGATATCTTCTTGTCGCATGATGGTCCGATCGAGGCGTACCGCGAGGGGAAACTGGGTTTCCGTGAGAGCCGTGACCCTTTCTACCAGCCGTCCGCAGAGGGGGATGCGATTGAGATTTCCATGGCCCGCCGGCGCCTGATGCCTGTGGCGCATTTCTTCGGCCACCACCATAAGCGGATGAGCCTTTGGGATGGGCAGAGCGACCACACCGAGTTGTTGGAGTGCCTGGGCGCCGATGGAGCGCCCGGGAACCTGGTTTGCTATGACACGTTGTCGCAGCGAATCACGGAACTGGATGTGGAGGTGGCTGATGATGACCGAGGATGAATTGATCGAGGCCGTACTGGCGACCCCGCTGAGTGATGCTGCCCGGATTTCGCAGCTGCAAGACTGTGTGGAGTTGATGTCTCGAATCGCGCAGAGGCGGATCCTTTGCTTTACATGGCAACAGGTCGACTCCTCCCCCAAGAAGGTGCCGGCCCGTGCGTTTATGTGTGTGCGCCAATTCCCTGCTGGTTCACGCGTCCATCTCCACGGTATGGACGATCGCCAAACCCAGGAGCTCAGACGACTCGGACCCCGAGACCGCGTTCAGATATTGCTGGGCAACTGCGCGAGATCCCACGAATTTGAGCACCTCGGCCGGGGCCGGCTCATAGGTTCCACCAACGAGGGCGGCAAGCACCTGACGGCTCTCAATGATGCGGGCTTCAGCTGCAGCTAAGGCTTCGCACATCTGCTCGCGGTATTTCGCAACTGCTGAGTCCTCATCATCACGGCTGGCGTATACGGCATCAATCAATGGACGTAGCGGTACCGGTGGCTGGACCATAATTTTGGCGGCTTCAACGGCGCCGGCCCGACGGACGGTTGGTGCTGCTTCGAGCTCGGCGGAGAGTATTTCAGCCAACGGGGTATCGGCGGCCAGGCGAGTTGTGTGGCGCTGCTGTACCCGGCTCGTGCTCTCCGCCTTTCGTATCAGCGCGTGGGTGTATCGGCGCTTTGGAGTCTGGGCTCGGCGGGCTATCTCAGCACCGGCGTCATCAAGGACGACGGAAAACTTGGTGGAGGTGACGGTGTTCATGCTTTGATTCCTCAGTTATAGGGTTTCAGTGCGTTATCACCTCATATGTGTACGATCTGCTCTACGCAGTTCACGGGAGCCTGAAGCGTTGCCACATATTCGAGCGGGCACGTTGGATCAAGAGTCACAAACGGTCGTTTTTGACCAGACAACCAAGAACCAGGAATCCCCGGCGTATGACTGTTAGTTTCAATTGGCGGTTTATCACCGTTAAAAATGGCGCATCGCACAGCACCACCCACTTTGGTTTTAGATGGTTGAAGGCGGGGCGCTAATTTCCCGGTGGAAATAGTGCCCCGCCTTCAACGGCAACGAAACCAGCGCTAATGCAGGACGTTGCCCGGCTGCTGGGTGAGCTGCTTGCGGTGGATACGGGCAGCACGAAGGCCGTTGGCAATCACGATGACTTCTGCGACCTCGTGAACCAGCACTACCGCGGCTAATCCAAGCACTCCGGTAATAGCCAAGGGCAGCAGGACAACGATGATCGCCATTGACAGGACGATGTTCTGATTCATGATCGCTCGGCCCCGTCGGGCATGGGACAAGGCTTGCGGGATCAGTCTCAAGTCATGGCCGGTGAAGGCTACGTCGGCTGATTCTATGGCGGCATCGGCACCGGTAGCGCCCATCGCAATCCCCACGGTAGCGCTAGCCAAGGCAGGGGCATCGTTGATCCCGTCACCGATCATCCCTGTAGGAACCTGCTGCACCGACGAAGCGATTTCACGGGCCTTGTCTTCAGGTCGCAGTTCGGCATGAACGGTGTCTATACCGGCGATTGAAGCCAGCGCGTGGGCAGTACGGGAGTTATCGCCGGTGAGCATCACCACGTCGATTCCCTGGTTATGCAGGTCTCGAATTGCCTCGGCCGCTTCAGGGCGTAGTTCATCGCGCACGCCGATCACGCCAATGACCTGCTCTGCACGGGTGACCATGACGCAGGTTTGCCCGGAGGCCTCCATGGATTCAACAGCGGAAGCAAGCGATCCTGGGGCAATCCATCGAGGACTGCCGACCCCGACCTGAACACCATCCAGGACGCCGGTAATGCCGTGTCCTGGCTCTTCGTTAACCGCCGCTGCCTCCGGGATCGCGGGTACTGCTGCGGTGATGGCCGTAGCTAGAGGGTGGGTGCTGTGCTGTTCCAGGGCGGCAGCAACGGCGAGCACCTCTTCGCGAGTCGCATCATCAACGGTCTGGACTTGCGTGACCACTGGCTGATTGCGTGTGAGTGTTCCAGTTTTATCTACCGCGATGCGGCGCAGGGAACCAAGCCGTTCGAAGGCTGCTCCGCTTTTGATGATGACACCGAACTTGCTGGCAGCTCCGATGGCGGAAACAACGGTGACAGGAACGGCGATGGCCATCGCGCAAGGCGAGGCTGCGACCAGCACGATCAGTGCGCGGGTGATCCAGGTTTCGGGATCGCCGAAGATCGCTCCAAGCACAGCAACCAGTACGGCCAGGACGATGACACCGGGAACCAGCGGGCGGGCAATGCGGTCAGCGAGCCGTGCCCGTTCGCCACGTTCCGACTGGGCTTGCTCGACCAGGCTCACCAACGTGGTCAGGGAGTTGTCCGTGCCGTTTGCCGTTGCAGTGACTACTAGCGCGCCGGATGAATTGATGGAACCAGCAGCAACCTGGTCGCCTACGGTTACTTCCACGGGAATTGATTCCCCCGTGATAGCGGAGGTGTCCAAGCTGCTTGATCCTTGGCTGACCACGCCATCGGTTGCCAAGCGTTCACCAGGCTTCACGCGCAGGGCATCGCCAATCTTGATCTCTGCTGCACTGACTGTGACCGGTATGCCGTCACGGATGACGGTGGCCGTTTCCGGGACGAGCTTCAACAAAGAGCGCAGGCCCGAGCGTGCCCTGTCCATGGCTTTGTCTTCCAGGGCTTCGGCAATGGAATACAGGAATGCCAGGGCTGCGGCTTCTTCGATATATCCGAGGATGACCGCGCCGGTGGCGCTGATGGCCATCAGCAGCCCAATGCCGAGTTTCCGTTTCGTGAACAGTTTTTGAAGGGCGCCGGGCACAAAGGTAAAAGCGCCCAGCAGTAGGCCGATCCAAAACAGCACCAAGGCCACGATGGCGGCGCTTTCGCCGTGGGTGCTCCATTCAAGGACGAGCCCAGCGAGGAAGAAAACGCCTGAGGCTATGGGGACGAGCACGTGCCAATCCCGCCACCAGGGCAGTTCCTCTTCGAATTCTTCGGTGGGTTCCGGTGAATCGCAACCGCAGGCGGAACTCATGCTTGCTCCTCGTGTTCTCGATCGGCGCTGGTGGCGCAGTCAGGGCAGGAAGAGTCCAGGCAAGGTACTTGATCATCGACGGCCAACGTCACGTCAACCAGGGCGCTCAGGGCGGTGGTGAGGTGAGGATCGGTGATTTCGTACCGGGTTTTGCGGCCTTCCATTTTCGCCACGACAATTCCGCAGCCGCGCAGGCAGGTCAAATGGTTGGAAACGTTGGCGCGGCTCAGTCCTAGGGCCTGGGCAAGTTCCGCTGGGTATCCGGGTTCGTGCAGCAAGGACAGGAGGATGCGTGACCGGGTGGGGTCGGCCATGGCGCGGCCAAGCCGGTTCATCGCATCGATCCGTGATTCAATGTTCATCATACGATGTACTGTACAGCACTTGATGTACTAGTGGCACCGCCCAAAATCGGTCGTTTTTGAAACGCACAGCGAACCCCGGCGACATGTGACTGTTAGTTTCATTTGGCGGGTTTTCACAGTTGGAATGGCGTATAGAACTGCACCAGTATTGCCAGGGCAATATCTTCAGGAACAAGCACACGGCAACGCAGAGCATAAAGAATGGGTAGCAGCCTCGAATTCTTCAAGGAAGCTACCCACCAATCGGCTATTTTCGGGTTGGGTCTTTGTAAAACCATCATTTACGGGACAAAGAAAACCGCCATTCGAGCGATGCGACTGTTAATTTCGTTTGGCAGTGACATCGCGGTTTGGATTGTCATCTCCTATTTCTAACACGTGAGATCACGCTAAAAGGGATTCCGGTTCATCCCATGAAAGCGCATCATCTCGCGCTTCAGGATCTGACCACCGCATTGCGTGGAAAATGCAGAAAGGACAGAAGAATCAGATTCTACCGCCCTCAATGCCCTTACGAAACCCTCTAATTTACCGGTCGAACCGTGATTGAGTCGATCGCATCGCTCGCATCTTTGGCCAAACGTTCTGGCATCGGCGCGCTCTTCGCAGAGTCAGCTGCGATCTTTTGCCCTTCTTCGCTGACCACGTAATGTCCGAAGGTTTTCACCAGATCAACGGTTTGGGCATCCGAGTATGAGCTACAGAACAGTAAATAGGAGACCAGTACCAACGGGTAGGCTCCGGGTGCGGTGGTATTGCGGTCCAGCTCAAGGGCAATATCGTGGGCGCCGCGGCCTTCGACGCGTTCGGATTCTGCCACGGCAAGGGCTGCGGCTTCTCCGCTGACCTCAACAAATTCGTCGCCCACCCTAAGCTTCGCCTTGCCGAGGCTTTGATCAACGAGCGAATCATCGGCGTACGCAATGGTGCCAGGTGTGCGGGACACCGTGGTGACGACGCCGGCATTTCCCTGAGCCTTTTCCAGGGAGATATCGTTAGGCCAACTACCATCAGGCTCGTACCTCCACGCTTTTGGTGCGGCGCTGTGCAAATATTCGGTGAAGTTTTCGGTGGTTCCCGAATCATCGGATCGTGCCACCACTGTCATAGGAATGTCGGGCAGTTCTACGCCGGGATTTAGCGCTGCGATGGCAGGATCTTGCCAGCTGCGGATGTCCCTGTTGAAGATTCGGGCAATGGTATCCGCATCAAGATTCAGTTCGCTGACACCGGGAATATTGAATGTGACGGCGATCGGGGAAATATAGGCGGGGATGTTGATGGCACCGCCTGGGCCGCAGGTCTGTTGGGAACGCTGGACTTCTTCGTCTTTGAGGAAAGCGTCGGAGCCGGCGAATTCGGTTGCTGCGGCGAGTAGTCCTTCGCGTCCTGCGCCCGAACCGACCGAGGCATACTGCACCTGGACTTTGGGATGGAGCACCGAGAATCCTGTGGTCCAGGCGTTCATCGCTGCATTCTGCGCGGTTGATCCGCCACCAGTTAGTGTGCCGCGCAAATTCGAGGTGTTGGCTTCGGCGGCCTTCTTCTGAGCTTCACCTAACGGGTAATCGGAACCGCACCCTGCCAGAAGCATGATGGATGCAAGACTGAACGCGGCAAGAGCATGAGGGGATCGAAGGAAAAAATTTCGGGGTGGCTGAGCGGGGCGCATTATGGCTCCTGAAGTACTCGAAGAAACGAGGATCGAAGATGAGAGTGGTGGTGAGGCGGTGCCTGTTGCCAGACACCGCTTCACCAAGTAATCACTTGATATTACTTATCTGCTAATTCGGCGTTGCCGTGCAAGGTGCCGGTGGCAAAACCGATTGTGACCGGTTGCTTCGTGCCACAGCACGACTGCGCTGGCTCATCGCTCTGCTCGTTCGGCATTTCTGCTTCACCGCAGCCGGTAGCCGGTACAGCTCCCTCGGCCGATGTTCCGCAGCAGGCATCGACTGCCGCCGGCGCGCTTCCGCAGGAGCTGTCCTCAGCTGCCGGAGCATCGCACGATCCGCCAAGGTCGGTGGAGCAGACCCCTGTTTCGGGCAGGTCAAGCTCAACCCGGCGTGCAGCTTCATGGTCCCCGGACAGGTGCGCCGCAATGGAGCGGACCTGCTCATAACCGGTGGCCATCAGGAACGTAGGGGCACGGCCATAGCTCTTCATACCTACGATGTAGAAGTTCGCCTCCGGGTGAGCCAGTTCCTTTTCACCGTGCGCGCTGACCGTGCCGCAGCTATGGAATTCCGGATCAATCAATGGACCCAGTGCGCTGGGAGCCTCGACTATCTGGTCGAGATTCAAGCGCAGCTCGGAGAGCATGCCCAAATCCGGGCGGAATCCGGTAGCCGGAACAATCCGGTCCACTTTCAGCACTCGCCCGTCGGCCAAGTTCACGCTCAGCTTGCCGCCAATCGCCAGGGAGCTGATTGACACGTTTTCCAGCAAGCTGACGTGGTTGTTTTCTACCAGTCGGCGAAGAGAAGTGCCCAGCTGCCCGCGTGCGGGCAGCTGGTCTGCGGCCCCGCCGCCATAAAGCCGGATCGGATTCGCCTGGCCACGTAGACCCCACAGTATTCTGGTGTCCGGCTGTTCCTTCTGCAAGCGTCCCAGCGAGATGATGGTGTTCGCCGCCGAATGCCCTGCGCCGAGCACCAGAATCGTCTTGCCTGCGAAGTCTTCTCTGTCGGTGCCTAGAGGGTCGGGCAACGGGGACGTGATGAAGCCTTGCGTGCGGGCCTCGGCTTCGCCGATTGCTTCGATGCCCGACCGGCCCACAGGGTTTGGCTGGCTCCAGGTACCGGTAGCGTCGATGACAGCACGCGCCAGCACATCCACATCGCCCAGCGCAGTTGTGGTGCGAACCAGGAACAGAGACTCATCACGGCCAGCAGTACGTGTCTTGTCGATGCCCCGACCATCTTGGTGCAGCCGGCTGATCTTGGTCACGCGGTGGCCGTACTTGATCTGCGAGGCCAATCGCGGGTGGTTTGCCAGTGGTTCGAGGTATTCGTTGATCAGTTCTGCGCCGGTCGGGAGCTTGGTTTCGCGTGGGGTGACCCAGTCACCTGCGTAACTTTCGCTTGGGGTCTCCAGCAAACGCTGCGCCGCAGCATCGATATCAAAGCGCCACGGGGAGAACAGTTTGATGTGTTTCCACTGTTCAATGGCGGCGCCCACGCTCGTGCCGGCTTCGAGCACCAGAACATCTTGGTTTTGTTCGATGAGGTGTGCGGCGGCGGCCAGGCCGGTCGGTCCGGCACCAATGACCACTACGGGATGGGTTGTGTCCATCATGACTCCTTGAATTTTGGTGAACCGTCGTGAATCCTGAGAAGCGGATTTAGCCGGTGGGAAGCAGTTCTGCGATCAGTGCTTCGATGCGTGTGCGGATCTCGTCGCGGATCGGCCGGACAGCCTCAACGCCCTGGCCTGCCGGATCTTCCAGCTTCCAGTCTTCGTAGCGCTTGCCGGGGAAGAATGGGCAGGCATCTCCGCAGCCCATGGTGATCACGACGTCCGAGTCCTTGACCGCTTCGGTGCTCAGCACCTTGGGCACTTCGGCGGACATGTCGATGCCTTCCTCCAGCATTGCCTGGACGGCGGCCGGGTTCACCGAATCGGCCGGGGCGGATCCGGCCGATCGCACTTCGATGCGTCCTTTGGACAGGTGGGAGAGGTAGGCGGCGGCCATTTGCGAGCGCCCGGCGTTGTGCACGCAGACAAAGAGGACCGAGGGCTTGGTGTTGTTTTCAGCCATGATTGTTTCCTTAGACAGAAGTGGTAGTTGGCTTGGCAGCGGGGAAGAATTTGCGCGACCACAGGGCCACGTAGACCAGGGCGACGAGGACCGGCACCTCGATCAGCGGACCCACCACCCCGGCCAAGGCCTGGCCGCTGGTGGCACCGAAGGTGGCGATAGCTACCGCGATGGCCAGCTCGAAGTTGTTGCCGGCCGCGGTGAAGGCCAGGGTGGTGGTGCGCGGGTAGCCCAGCTTCAGCCAGTGGCCGATGAGCATGCCGGCGCCGAAGACCACCACGAAGTAAACCAGCAGCGGGACGGCCATGCGCAGCACATCCAGCGGCTGGGAGATGATGTTGTCTCCCTGCAGGGCGAAGAGCAGCACGATGGTGAACAGCAATCCGTACAGCGCCCACGGGCCGATCTTCGGCAGGAACTTGTTCTCGTACCAGTCCCGGCCCTTGGCCTTCTCGCCCAGGGTGCGGGTCAGGTATCCGGCCAGCAGCGGGATGCCCAGGAAGACCAGCACCGAGGCGGTAATCGCGGCAATGGAGAACTCGGCGCTGGTGGTTTCCAATCCCAGCCAGGATGGCAGCAGCTGCAGGTAGAACCAGCCCAGGGCGCCGAAGGCGATGACCTGGAAGACCGAGTTGATAGCCACCAGCACGGCAGCCGCTTCGCGGTCGCCGCAGGCCAGGTCATTCCAGATGAACACCATGGCGATGCATCGGGCCAGGCCCACGATGATCAGGCCGGTGCGGTATTCGGGCAGGTCAGCAAGGAAGATCCAGGCCAGCACGAACATGAATGCCGGTGCGAGAATCCAGTTGATCACCAGCGAGGTGACCATCAGCTTCTTGTCCGAGAGCACCTTGCCGGTTTCGTTGTAGCGAACCTTGGCCAGCACCGGATACATCATGACCAGCAAGCCAATGGCGATGGGCACCGAGACCCCTGCCACGGTGAAGCGGTCCAGCAATTCTCCCAGCTTCGGGAAGATGCGGCCCAGCCCCAAGCCCACGGCCATGGCGAGCAGGATCCACAGGGCCAGGTACCGGTCCAGGAAAGATAGTTTCGCCGCCACGGGGGCGGTATCGGGCACGGTCGCAGGTGTCATGCAATCATCACTCCAAGTTTAGACATCGACGAGCGTCGATGTTTCGAGTATGCTTGCCTATATCGATGTTTGTCAATTTCTATTGAGAGCCAAGAAATGAGCCGAGGCCGATGAGCACCTCCACCCTGAACCCCGCTGGCGAACACCCAGTCGCGGCAGCCGAATTATGCTGCGTCCCCTCGCAGGGCGAAGAGATCCTCCAGCTCGAAGAAGCCGAGCTGTTGGCATTGCGCTTCAAGGCCCTGAGCGACCCGAACCGCTTGCGCATCCTTTCCATCGTCTCCGCGAGCGAAGCAGCCGAAACCTGCGTTTGCGACCTGTCCGAGCCCCTGGAGCTCAAGCAGCCCACCGTCTCGCACCACCTGAAGATCCTGGTTGATGCCGGAATCCTGCACCGCGAGAAGCGCGGGGTGTGGGCCTACTTCTCGGTGATCCCCGGCGCCTTGGAATCCCTGGGTGCCAGCTTGGTGGCCAAGAAATGAGCGCAGCAGCCAAGCCAGCCGTGCTCTTCGTCTGCGTCAAGAACGGCGGCAAATCGCAGATGGCCGCTGGCCTCATGAACGCCCGCGCAGGCGCGCGGATCGAGGTCTCCTCCGCGGGGACGCATCCGGGATCGAAGATCAACGCCCTGTCAGCCGAAGTGCTGCTGGAACAGGGCATCGACATCACCGCAGAGCATCCAAAACACCTCACCGAAGCGCAGATGCGCCAAGCCGGACTGGTCGTCGTCCTCGGACGCGAAGCCCAGGTCCCGCAAGCGGACGGGGTGGATATCGAAATCTGGGAACTCGATGAGCCAAGCTCCCGCGGCATCGAAGGACGCGAACGGATGCTGCTCGTGCGCGACGAGATCAGCAGCCGCGTCGCAGACCTGGCCACCCGGCTGCTGTCCTGAGCAGCGAATACGCCATTACACCACTGGAGAAAGAATTCTTATGACCCCTGAAGACATCCGTGAAGTCATCATTGTCGGCTCCGGTCCGGCCGGTTACACCGCCGCGGTCTACACCGCCCGAGCGAATCTGAACCCACTAGTCATCGCCGGCTCAGTCACCGCCGGCGGCGAACTGATGAACACCACCGACGTGGAAAACTTCCCAGGCTTCCCCGAAGGCATCATGGGCCCAGACTTGATGGACAATATGCAGAAGCAGGCCGAACGCTTCGGCGCTGAGATCCTCTTCGACGACGTCACCGAAATGAACCTCGAAGGCGAAATCAAGACGCTGTCCTTGGCCGACGGCACCGTCTACCGTGCTCGTGCTGTCATCGTCTCCACGGGTTCCGCCTACCGCGAGCTGGGTCTGGAAGACGAAAAGCGCCTCTCCGGCCATGGCGTATCCTGGTGCGCTACCTGCGACGGCTTCTTCTTCCGCGAACAGACCATCGCCGTAATCGGTGGCGGCGACTCCGCCATGGAAGAAGCACTGTTCCTGACCAAGTTCGCTTCCAAGGTCATCGTGGTGCACCGCCGCAATGAGCTGCGCGCCTCGAAGATCATGGCCGACCGCGCCTTGGCCCACGAGAAGATCGAGTTCATCTGGGACTCCGAAGTTATCGGCATCAACGGCGCCGACAAGGTCGACGGCCTGGTCGTGAAGAACCGCAACAGCGGCGAGGAAACCACTGTAAATGTCACCGGCATCTTCGTGGCCATCGGCAATGACCCGCGCGTGGATCTGGTCAAGGACCAGCTTGAGCTGACTTCCGAAGGCACCATCGCCGTTGACGGCCGTTCTTCCAAGACCTCGCTGCCAGGAGTTTTTGCTGCCGGCGACGTCATCGATTCCACCTACCGCCAGGCAATCACCGCAGCTGCTTCCGGTTGCGCCGCTGCACAGGACGTGGAGCACTACCTGGCCAACGTGTCCGAAACCCTCGCTACCGTCTAATCAAGTTTTTTCAGAAAGGGGTTGTCTCTTATGAGCAACGCAAAAGCAGTAACTGAAGCAACCTTCCAGAGCGAAGTTCTGGATGCCGACAAGCCAGTCATCGTTGATTTCTGGGCAGAGTGGTGCGGCCCTTGCCGCCAGCTAGGTCCAGTTCTGGATCAGATCGCAGAAGAGCACGCTGCGAAGGTCGACGTCGTGAAGGTCAACGTCGATGAGAACCAGACCATCGCCGCGAAGTACGGCATCACCAGCATCCCAGCCGTATACGTCTTCAAGGGCGGCGAGCACGTCGCTACTTCCATCGGTGCCAAGCCGAAGGCTGTCATCGAGAAGGACTTCGCAGAATACCTGTAGGCCGGTATCAGCTGCTGAGAAGCGGCGCGCCGGGATTGCTGCCCGCCGCGCCGCTTCTGCCTTGGGCAGGCAGCTTGCTCAAAGCCGCAGTTCGTACAGGAAAGTATCCATCCACTGCCCCGCCACTGCCCCTCGGGCACCCTGGGCAATCCGCTCGCGCCGGCCAACCTCGCGGAACCCTGCCTTGGCATGCAGCGCCCTGCTGGCTTCGTTGCCGGCGATGACGGCCGACTGCACCATCCAGTAATCTTCTTTCCTGGCCCGGGCGATCAGCTCGGCCAGCAGCCGGGCGCCAATGCCGCATCCGACATAATCCGGATCAATGTACACCGAGTGCTCCACCACGCCGCGGTAGGCCGGGCGGGCTGAAACCGGGCTGGCCGCCGCCCAGCCGAGAACCTTGGCATCGGGCGCAATGGCCACCAGCGACAATGCAGGAATTTTCGCCGCGAAGAACTTCTGGCGTGCCGGCACCTCGGATTCGAAGGTGGCTAGGCCGGTCTCGATGCCGCTGGCATAGATGCGGGCGATATCCGCCCAGTGGCTCTCTTCCATCGCGGCTAAGCGGGTCTCCATGCTTCCGGCCTACTTGGTGCGAAGATCTGCGATGAAGGACTCGGCGCGCTGCAAGTTCAGCGCGAGCTTGTCGCGCTTGGCGCTGGCACGCTGGGTATAGTCGTCGAGCTTGGCCCGGGCGACGGTGTCCTGCGGATCTGCCGCGAGCGCGTCCACCGCGTCAAGCAGCTCCCCCATTTCCTCGAGCGAGAAGCCCAGCGGCTTCATCGAGCGGATCACCAGCATGCGGGCCAGATCCGAGTCGGTATAGATCCGGAAACCACCTTCGCTGCGGGTGCTCGCCGGCAGCAACCCCACCTCGTCGTAGTGGCGGATGGTGCGATGCGACAGGCCGGTGGCCTCGACCATGTCACCGATATGCATCGAACCGCCTGCACCTTCGGTCTTCGCTTGATCCATGAAGTCCTCCGTTTCCTCCAATTACAACCCTACCCTTACGTTAGGTTAGAGTTGCATTCGATGGCATCTGGTCTACGACCGCTCCGGCTGCTCTTGCCTCGTCTGCGGCGCAATGATGCCCATCCCATGAATTCTACGCACTGCACGTGCCCCACGCTTACTGGCTTGAAAAGAAGGGAGCTCACCTATGAGCACCAGCACCACAGCGGATCCTTCCGCACTGAGTCCGGCCGAGCGCCAATCGGTGTTGCGCACCCTGAAATCCCCGAGGTTGCTTAAGACCGAGGTCCTCGCCGGCCTGGTAGTAGCGCTGGCCTTGATCCCCGAGGCCATCGCCTTCTCCATCATCGCCGGAGTGGACCCGCGCATCGGGCTGTTCGCCTCCTTCACCATGGCGGTATCCATCTCCTTCTTCGGAGGCCGTCCTGCCATGATCTCCGCCGCCACCGGCGCCATCGCGCTAGTCATCGCGCCTTTGGTAGCCAGCCATGGAACCGACTACTTCATCGCCGCGGTCATCATGGCCGGGATCTTCCAAGTGGTGCTGGCACTGCTGGGCGTGGCCAAGCTGATGCGCTTCATCCCGCGTCAGGTAATGGTCGGTTTCGTCAACGCGCTGGCCATTCTGATTTTCCTGTCCCAGGTCCCCGAGCTGCTCGGCGTGACCTGGCTGGTCTATCCGCTGGTGGCGTTGGGCCTGTTGATCGTCTTCGGCCTGCCCAAGCTGACCACTGCGATCCCGGCCCCGCTGGTGGCCATCGTGGTGCTGACCGCGATCACGGTCATCGCCTCGCTCGCCGTCCCCACCGTGGGCGACAAGGGCCAGCTGCCCGAATCCCTGCCGGCCCTGTTCATCCCTGATATCCCGCTGAACCTCGAAACTCTGCAGGTGCTCTTCCCCTATGCGCTGGCCATGGCCTTCGTGGGCTTGCTCGAATCGCTGATGACCGCCAAGCTGGTCGACGATGTCACCGATACCCATTCGAACAAGACCCGCGAATCCTGGGGCCAGGGTGCGGCGAACATCATTACCGGATTCTTCGGCGGCATGGGCGGCTGCGCGATGATCGGGCAGACCATGATCAATGTGAAGGCGTCCGGGGCGCGCACCCGCATCTCGACGTTCCTGGCCGGGGTATTCCTGTTGATCCTCGTGGTGGTTCTCGGCGATGTGGTGGCCTTGATCCCGATGGCCGCACTGGTGGCAGTCATGATCTTCGTTTCCATTGCGACCTTCGACTGGCACAGCATCCGGCCCTCGACGCTGCGGATGATGCCCAAAAGCGAAACCACAGTCATGCTGATAACTGTGGTTTTCACGGTGGTCACCCACAATCTGGCTATCGGCGTCGCCGCTGGAGTACTCACGGCCATGGTGCTCTTCGCCAACCGCGTGGCGCACCTGGTCACCGTCACCCGCAGCGTCGAGGAGCACTTCGGCGAGAAGATCGCCAAGTACGTGGTCAACGGGGAATTGTTCTTCGCCTCCTCTAACGACCTGTACACGCAGTTCAAATACGCCGAAGACCCGCAGAATATCGTCATCGACATGCACGACTCGCACCTGTGGGACGCCTCGACCATCGCGGCCCTGGACGCGATCACCGGCAAATACGAGAAATATGGCAAGACCGTGGAGGTCGAAGGACTGAATACCGCGAGCCTGAAGATTCGCGAACGCCTGGGCGGGAAGCTGGGCGGCGGGCACTAGCAACCAGTCCGCGACGCTTGCTCAACTTCCGTCTGGTGCCGGCAGGCTCGGCAGATTCCGGAGAAATCGTGGAAAATCCATGCTGATGGAAAGCGCCAGCTCTCCAGATCTCCGGTACAACAGCGACGGTGCGGGACGTTGATTGAATTCCGTGCAAACGCTCGACTGGAGTCCATTATCCAGTCGAGCGTTTTGCGTGGGCTTGAACCGCGCAGCTCCCGCGATAATGAGCACTAGATGGAGCGGGATCTGCTGCCTTTCCCGCCGTTCAACGATCGGTTTCACACTTCTATTGCCCAGCGCCAAGCTAGGCGTTCATAAACATTCGTTTGTGGTGTCTCGTAAGGAGAGCGGTGATCTGGACAGTTCGCAGTTCCTAAAAGCGGATTTTCATCAGGTCTGCGCACGATGCGTTCGGTCACATACACGCGCGGACGCCAGTCATCACTCCTGCGAACCTGCAGAATCGGTTGATGGACCCGACTATGACCGAGCGAAACCAAATGCAAAATTCCATGGACACTATCCTCGAACCAGACCTCGTCCCATGGGTCGTAGGCAAAGAGATTGGATCAATGCGCAAGAGGGATCTCACCAGATCTAGTCTGCTCCTGAGAACCACGACCCACGGACGAGATCACTCGTGGATACTGCTTATTTACTGCTGATTGACACCGCTCCCATCGGCAAGGACGTCATCCTCAGTCTCTGGGTCGGTTTCTTCGGGTGTCGGAAAGTTTTTGCGAAAGAAGTAGACTAGCCATCCCGCAGGCGTCACTGAGTTAATCGACTTTTGAGCATTGTCCGGATCCAACTCCCGAACCATGAGATTTGCATTCACCAACTCCGTGACCGCTGTGGACAGGTTGGGTGCGTTGAAGCCATAGGTTTCGAATTCACTACTACCCGCTCTTCCTCCGTTAGCGCAGATTTGCTCGAAGAAAGTCCAATGGCGAGGACGGACAGACTTAGCATTCTCATTACCTAGCTCGGCTATGTCCATCAGCCAGCTTTCCACCAAAGCATCTCGGTCTGGGACGTCTGGGATTGCTTCGTCCAGGTTCTCAACGTAGTGGTCATGAAACCATCGAGAGAAGACGCCAGCTCGCGCTAATGCCTCGCGCAGGTTGCGATTGAACGTCTGATAAAGAAAGTCGAAAGCGTCCGGAGAAACCGGTGCGACCGCAGATTCTGTTCCATATTCTTGAATTCTGCGCGTGATTGCATCAGCAGCTGCGGTGTCTCCGATGGGCTTGAGGATCATTGGATCGAGCATCACGCCACTCAATTTCTCGGTTTTTGCTCGGGAGACGATACCTCGTGATCCAGAAATCACCCACCGTACTTGGGGAAGATTGAATACCTTGTCTCGGAGTTCGTCTAGGGTTTCTCTAGCCTTACCTCCGGTTTGAAGAATTTCGAGGTTGTCCAGCACACAGACGATGCCGCCGGAGCTCTCTTCCGGGAAACATTCATCCAACAACTGACGAACATTCCTCTGGAATCCTGACTCGGTTACAACGGGATTGGGCTCCGAACCCCAATTCGCCTGTGCACCGCCAAGAGGTGTCGAAGCACCGCCACCCTTGCTCGTGTACTGGTAATCGTTAAGCCATCGGTCCATCAGCCGAACATCAGGCGTAGGCAGGCCGACCCTTCCAAAATCCTCCTGGTGTTTGATAAGTGTCTGTGCCAGGACATAGTAAAGATCACGTTCAAACTGCGCCGCACTCTCGAGGGGCTGGAAGTCGCCCACCGCAGGTAGATAGAGCTCCTGTGCATTGGCTTCAATGCTTAGCTGATGCATCCGGTAGATGGCGACATTGATCATGCTTGTCTTCCCGGCACCGATCGGTCCTTCTACTGAAGGGTGGGCTCCGGAATCTCCAAGCTCTCTGATGAGGAGCTCAATTTCTTTGTCTCTGCCAGCCAGCAATCGATCGCCTAAGGCGTCGGCCCGCAAAGTGGTCTGGCTATACGGATTGGCTTCGAAACCAAGTTCCTTCCAAATGCTGAAAATTCCCATGGCACCTACGCTACCTCCTCGCGTAGTAAGTGTCCGCCCGCAAGACAGCCCGCTTACAGAGAGGACCCCACTCTGACTAAGATCTTTGAAAGCACGTACTTTGAGGGTGTCCTGTATATAGCTCCCGCAAAAATGCCCGGTGAAGGTGCCTTATACGGACACCAAAAGCGATCGTTTTCGGCCGAAATAGCATTCTCCAAAATGTTGCAGATGAAGTTTAGTCGATCTCCAAATTCGGCAGTTCTTTAACGATGCGGTTGGTTTCCAAACTCAATGCCACAATCCGTCCGATGAGGTCAATAATGTACCGTGGCTGTCCCTGCTCCCGGGACCAGACGTTAGGATCATTGACGATCCCCGATGCCTTATCTGTTTTCACCTGATAGCGTTCCAAGATCCAGTCCAGCCCCGAGCGGGATCCGAGCATGTACTCCTGAGCTGACAGCGGGATGCCTTCGATGTCGATGAACGGGTTGTAACGAATCTTGGTCTTGTCCCAAGCCCCGGCTTTGCCACCGTACTTCATCTTGGTCACTGCGAACCGCTCATACTCGTTCTCCGGTGCCCCCGGTAAGACTCTCTCACTCAGCGGATATGGGGTGAGGTCCTCATAGTTGATGTGTAGGTCAGCTAGTCCCCGTCCGGCCTGTGCAAACTTGGTGAACCGTTCCACTCCTGCGACCTGTGGGATACGAGGCAGCTGCTTCTTCAGGTCAGCTGCGTAGCGCTCCCTGTACTCCGTGGAATGCAGCAGACCGTAGACATAGTGGAAAATGTCGTCCTTGGTGACCTGATCGCCGTAGGCCGACTGATACTCTGCCAGAGCCCAGTTTGTGATGTTGTCCCGCTGCTCAGGCTCGTCAAAGAGCGTCCCAGACGCCGCTTCGGTGTAGGAGTAACGCGCGAAGAACTGTCCAGTATCGAGGGTATGAAGGTCAGGTAGGGAATTAGTAGCCAAGATTTCGAAGGTTGGGTAGTGAGTCGATGGGGATGTCAGATAGAACCCCACATTGCCAGAGTCCACGTTTGGAAACAGCTCGCCAAGCCGGTAAACCATGTCGTTTGCTTGGCGGTTGAAATAGACGTGTTGTTTCTGGAAGGGCCGATACTGACCGACCCGGTAACTTCTGGGATCAACCTCGTATTTATTGCCGCGGGCCAACTGGGTCTTGTCGGCGCGGTTCCAGCTAATGTTCCTCGGGTCGGTATTGATCACGTCGTCTACCGCACGGCCCTGGCCCTCGGCCGCATAGCGGTCCACTTCACTGTTGTAGAAACCGATCATACGTTCGACATTCCCCTGCAGCGTGGTTTCCGAGGAGTTGTAAACCCAAGCATCACGGTTGGTCTTCAGCCCGCCAGACTGGATGGCGAAGATCGTTTTCGGGTTCCCCTTTTCGGCGATGGGTGGGTAGGTGTCGTAGTTGGGGTCGCGCTGGTTGATCCAATCGCCCTCCGGGTTCGGGGTGATCGTCTCCCAGTCCAAGTTGTGCAGGGTTGCGTGGTTGACCAGTTCGAGCTTCTGCTTCCGGTCGTGGTAGTCCCCGATGTCCTTGTAATGCAGCGCCGGCTCAGCTACTGTCCCAGGACGTTTAATCAGCAGAAGGACTGCCACGGTTGTCTTCGAGCCTTCACCGAAGATATTGTCTTTCTCCTTGCGGCGCATCTCCCCCGCCGAACGCGCGTTCCCCCGCAGGTTATAGACATAGATGTCGTGGAATTCGGTGGTAAGGGTTTTGCGTAGCCCGTCGGCGGTGTTGCCATCGATGTAACCACCGTTGGAGACATAGCAGACCACGCCACCGTTCTCTGAGGTCAGTATGCGGTTGGAGGCCCAGCGGATGGCGCGGATGTAGGAGTCGTACAGAGAGTTCTTGTTCGTCGCTGTTGACCGCGCCGCATACGTGGCCCGGATTGACTCGTCCAGTGTCGGGTACTTCTGGTTTGCGTTGTTGTCGTTACCGCTGCTCTGCCCCACCGAGTAGGGCGGGTTGCCGATGATCACCCGGATATCCAAGGCATTCTGCTCGGTGACGCGGTCGCTGTTGCTGGTGAATACCTTCGTGTCCAGCACGTCGCCGTCCTCGGTCATCTGGAACGTATCGGTCAGCACGATTCCGTCGAACGGTTCATAGTCGATCGCTGCTGGTGCCTGTCCAGAAGCGGCAGCGTGCTCTTGCTGCAGGGCGTGGAAGGTCGCTTCGATGTTGATCGCCGCGATGTAGTAGGCCATCAGCAGGATCTCGTTCGCGTGCAGCTCCTGCGTGTACTTCCGTAACAAGTTCTCCGGACTGATCAGCCCGGACTGCAAGAGCCTGACGATGAACGTGCCGGTGCCGGTGAACGGGTCCAACACGTGCACGCCCTCGTCGGTGATCGAGGCACCGAAATGCTCGACCAGCGCGTCGTTGACCGCGCGCAGAATGAAGTCCACCACCTCCATCGGGGTATACACAATCCCCAAGGACTCCGCCACCCGGGGGAAGGCGAGCTTGAAAAACCGCTCATAGAGCTCGGTGATGATCTTCTGCTTCCCTGCTGCATCGGTGATGCCCTCGGCGCGCACGCGCACCGAACGGTAGAACTCTTCCAGGTGCGCGGTTTCCGAATCCAAGTTGTAGGAGTCCAGCAGCTCAAGCATGGAGTCCATGACCTTGGAGACCGGGTTGTGCCCGGCGAAGTCATAGTCCTCGAAGAGTGCGTTGAACACCGGCTTGGTGATCAGGTGCTGCACCAGCATGTCCACGGCGTCTGCCCGGGTGATCCCGTCGTTCAGGTTTCCTCGCAGCCCGTCGAGGAACACCTCAAACTCCTGCGCTGGGCGAGGGTCTTCGCTGTCAAGGATGGTGTTGATGCGGGTGACTTGCCGGTCGGCAATGTCCTTGACGTCCTTGGCCCAGTCTTCCCAGTAGCGGCGGTCCCCGACCTTCTTGACCATGCGGGCGAAGATCGCGTTCTCCCACTCGGCGGCATTCGCCATCGTGAACAGCGCCTCGGTCGCCTCTGGATCGTTCTTGCCCTGCGTGCCGCTCTCGGTGCCGTCGCCGCCGACGCCGATGACGTCGATGGTCTTGTTGGCTTTCTTGTCCAAGTCGATCTTGTTGATCATCGCTTCGAACCGGTCATCATGGGCGCGCAGCGCTTGCAACACGTCCCAGACCACCTTGTACTTCTTGTTGTCGTTCAACGCGGTCGTCGGGTCCTGGGAGGCCGGCACCGCGATCGGCAGGATGATGTACCCGTATTCCTTGTTCGTCGCGGTGGACTTGCGCATCACCCGGCCCACGGACTGCACCACGTCCACCTGTGAATTACGCGGGTTCAAAAACAGCACCGCGTCCAGGGACGGGACATCCACGCCTTCGGAGAGGCACTTGGCGTTGGTCAGGATCCGACAAACCTCCTCGCCGGCGTCCTGCTGCAGCCAGTCCAAGCGCTGCGAGCGGGCCAGCACATTGAACGTGCCATCCACGTGCTCGGCTTCCAGCTTCAGCTTCGACGCGCCCTCGGAGCGGTTCACCAAAAGTTCGCGGCCGACCCGCTCAAACTGGTCGGCCAGCGCCTTGGATTCCTTGATATTCCGGGCGAACGCGACCGCTCGGTGCATCGGGGTGGTGTCGGTGATCGACAGGCGTTCCCCGTTCACCCCGCGTTTGGACAGCCCGTTCCAACAGCCCACGATCCGGGCCACATCATCCAGGTTCATGTCCCCGTCGTTGGCCAGCAGATCCTGGAAACTGGTTGCTACCGATTCTTCATCGACCGCGAGAATCAGCACCTTGTAGTCCGCCAGATGCCCCATTTCCACGGCCCGGCCGAACCCGAGATGGTGGAACTCCGGGCCATAGGTGGCCTCGTCATCCATGGAGTAGACTGCCACTCCGTCCTTGGCAGCCTTGTTCTTTGAATCCTCCACATAAATCCGCGGAGTTGCCGTCATATATAGCCGCTTAGCGGCCTTCAGGTACTCGGTGTTATGGACCCGTACGAATGCCGAGTCATCAGCACCGGACTGTGAAATGCCCGTAGTGCGGTGCGCTTCATCGCACACGATCAAATCAAACTCCGGCAACCCCAGTTCTTGGGCCTGATGGATCACATCGATCGACTGGTACGTGGAGAACACCACCGTCAAAGTCTCCTGGCCGGTGGAGATCTTGTACCGGTTCACCAGCTTCACCGGGTCCGTCGAGGCAGGGAACCCCAAATCGTGGACCGCGACATCCTCGTTCTGAGCTCGACCGACCGACGCATCGGAGCAGACCGCGAACGGCCGCAACGGAACATCCGCCTGGGCCGTCCATTCATTGAGCGTCTGCTGCAGCAGTGCAATCGACGGAACCAAGAACAACACCGATCCACCGACCGGCACCTGTTCCTCGACGAGCTTTAGCGAGGTGAAGGTCTTGCCCGTGCCGCAAGCCATGATGAGCTTGCCCCGGTCATGCAGTTCGAAACCCTTCGTCACCGCGTCGATGGCTTCTTGCTGGTACTTGCGTGGCTGCTTGCCCGGCAGCTGGACCAGGACTTCAGGTTCTTCGAGGCTGAACTGGGACCAGTCAATGGTCGATTCCTCGAAATCCTTCAACCGGATCCGTTGGATCGGCTTGGACTGGTTAAGCAGAGCAGCTTCGGCGTGCTTGGACCAGTTATCAGTCGTGGAGACAATCATGCCGCCGGTGAACGGGGACTTGCCCAGCTCGGTGAAGAAAGAATCGATCGACTGCTTGGGCAGCGGGCGAGCCGGGTCGTAGAACTTCGCCTGGATCGCCACCAACTCGCCGGTGTACCTGTCTTCGGCCACCAGATCGATGCCAGTATCAACGAGCCCGTTGCGGTCAGGCCATTCCTGCCACAACCACACCTGGGAGAACTGGTCGGCGTACTTCGGCTCCACCTGCAGATACCGTTTGAGCAGCCGTTCAAACTTGGTGCCTTTGTCCCTCTGGCTCGTTGCTGAAAAGTAGAGGTCGTCGAAGACATCGGCAAAGGTCTGAGCAGTCATACCTCCAATTATCGCCAGCCGGAAAGCGAAAGATGGAATTAACGGTCACTCCTATCCTCGTGGCTAATAGCTGGCTTAGTTAGGCTTCGTCTCCAGAACCGGAAATTGAATGGGCTGGAACATCCAGATTCTCTACTTCCGCAATCAGTTCGGATACCGACTGATAGCGTTCTGATAGATTGTGCGACACACATTTTTGAACAATACGGTCCACGTCGTTATTACCAGTAGCTATCGATTGACGACCAGTGAAGATGAAGGAGAGAACATGGCCTACCGCGTAGATCTCGTTCAGAACACTGTAGTCTCGAAAGTTATCCAGCGTCGGGTCAAGGATGGTCCCACGCATTTCCGTATGAGCACGGGTAAAGGTGGATTCTTGCTCTTTGACCAGTCCGAAGTCCGAGAGCTTGACCAAAACGGCACCGCTTTCGTACACCTTCATCAGAACGTTCTGCAGGCTAATATCGCGATGCAATAGTTTTTGACTATGGATGTAGCTCATACCGTAAAGGAACTGCAGGGCTATCCGTTTCCGGGTTAAAAAGTGCAAGTTGTTGTTGCGTTGGGAGATGTACTGACGCAACGTTGCATCGCAGTGTTCCATTCGGTATTCGTTGCGTGATTCGTCGTACTTGTAGACCTCCAGAATGTACGGGAAGCTAAGGTTCTTCATCACGTCGAATTCCTTGCGGAAACGGAGCAGATCCCTTTCTTCCGCGTCTCGGTTGGCCCTTTTAATGGCAAATTTGATGCCGTAATCAGGATCGATGTAGGAGTAAACATGGGCGTAGGAACCTTTGCCGATCATCTTAGGCTCGATGGGTTCGTGCTGTTTTTTAAGTTCGACCACTGCGTTTTCCGTGAATACTGGTTCATACTTGATGATTTCGATCGGTTCGAAATCTTCCGGGACAGCACTGCCGCCGCTGTAGGAGAGCCATGGCCTGCACCGTTCAATGGCGTTCTGATATGCGGCATGCAGAGTGATGTCTTCTCCTGCGCGCTTTAGGGCATAGAGGTCATTCTTTAGGTCTTTCAGTAAATCGAGCATGGCTCTGCTGTTATCAGCCCAGTAATGACCGGTTGTTTCAGCGCGACCGTTGATCGCGTCAAAATGCTGATTGAGCTCCTCATGAAGCACGGCAAACATATGCTCCTGTCGGGAGGCTTTATAGAGACGCACGAACTCTGGAGAGTCGGCTCGCTCCTCATACTTTGTCTCAATATCCTGCAGCATGAACTTTATAGATTCCGTGGTCACCAGCGCCCCATTTCTTGTCGATGTTCTCCAATTTTGCCAGAGAGAACCGACATTCCAGGAGGTAAAACGGCGAACTGAAGAGATACCTGCGGCATTGCAGGAAACTTACTGTCGGTATCTTGCCTTACACTTAAGCCGCATAAAAACATTCTCAAGACTGGATTGGCTATGAAGGTCAATCAAAAACAGGGGCGTGCGTTGGCGAGACCCCAACATCGTGCCATATCCAAAATACGGAGGACACCACTTTTTGTACACGTATTCTAGGCAAGTCGCATCTGTTCGTGAACTCCTGTGAAGTCCTCATAGCTCGCCAAGGATGCTGGTGCGATCCTTAGCCATTTCTGAGCGACGAATGTAGTGCTCCAGAGTCGTTCGCGTGCTCTTATGCCGCAATTGCTCCGCTGCAGCTTCTACACCAACAGAGTCTGCTAGTGCCGTTGCTACGGCGCGACGGAATGCGTGAGGAGTGACGTGACCAGGAAGCTTCACGGTGCTCGAATCGAGAATCCTTCGGAGCGACCCGCGGACGGTGGAAGGAGCAGAAAATCGTCCAGAACGCGTGGGAAAAACCGGCGATTTCGGAGTGATTGGCGTTTTGATCAGTGATCGAGCTTCCTTCAAGGCATCCACGGCACGGTCGGTCAGGGTCATTCGGCTATGAAAACGGTCGGTCTTGGTGTAACCCTGACGGTAGATAGTGGCACGATCGATGACTGTTCCAGCAATCACGACAGTCTTGGCGTCAAGATCGACGTCTTGCCACCGGATGGCCAATACTTCGCCAATTCGGCATCCTGTCGAAAGCATCAGTTCGATAGTGTGCAATACTCGCCGACTTGGCTTAGGCCCTGGCTTCTTCTCGACAAAGCGTGCTTCCAGGATTTCGCGCAAAACCTTAAGATCTTCTTGATCCAGAGCTTCAACAACACGTACGCCCTTGCGCGGCAGTTTCACGGATAGGACAGGATTGGTGCTCATTTCCCCCATGCGGACGGCCTCACCCAGTGCCCGACCGAGAGTCCCCTTTGCTTGATGTGCCCGAGTTGCACCCTGTCCAGTAGTCCTGTCCATGAGTGACTCCAGCTGCTTCTGTACCAGTGGCACAGTCAGGTCCTTCAGCTTGATATTGCCCATGATTCTGCTCAGATTCGCTGCATCATTTTTGTACTGCTTATAGGTCTGCTGACGCACCGCGTTCACATCGCGGATGTCCTCGTCTTGTGGATCAAGTACGGACAAAGTATCCAGATAGAAGTTTAAGGCATCGCGAACAGTTGGAACACTAGATTTGAGCGGCGCTTCGTCGTTGCGGAGCCTCTCGGCTTTCTTGTGCAGTGCAGCTAGTGCAGCGGCTCTGGTGGCGCCACGAGCTGACAGACGTTTCTTACCGGTGGCGACCCGCATCGAGCTTTCTGCAGTCCAGTACTTCTTTCTACTCTTTTCGTTCAGTCGTGTTGAGATTTCGCCGAGCGCGCCGAGCTCTAACTTTGGTCGTGCCACTATGCAGCCACCTGAGCTTCCTCAAAAAGCTCATTGAGAAAATTATCTAGGTCGCAACTGCGATAAAATCGCTTGCGACCGATGAGAACACTTGCCGGGCCGTAGCCGGTGTGCCGCCAAATGCCTAAGCCTTGAACAGTCATCCCTAGGATGACTGCTGTATCGCGCAGTGGTACGAGGGTGTAGGGACGACCGTCGCCCGTGGAAAGAATGTGCTCACTCGAATTGTTCATACATATATATGTAGGAGAGAATCATTCTGGTTCACGGGCCCTGTTTCAGCCAGTTCCATTCGCACGATTGCTCGCACGATACCCGCACATTTGGTCTCACGAAACTTGCACTTTTGGCTAACCTACCCTTTGTTACCCGTTTCATTCAGTTTCACTCATAGCCACGGTAAACCCATGTTCCGGGAAGTCAGCATCGAATTTTATCTTATGATTTCAGGGATTCTGAGGCTACTTGATAACCTCTAACGATAAGAGCAGGTCGCCGGTTCAAATCCGGCAGGGGGCTCCATGTGAAGAAAAGGTCCTTGGTTTCGTATGAAACCAAGGACCTTTTCGCAGTTATACCCAGATATCAGGCGAAGTCAGCGGTTGCCGGATCTGAAGCAATGCGGCCTTCGGACCCGCGGTCCAGAGTGGCAATCGCCGCCAAATCCTCGTCATCCAGGGTGACGTTCAACGACTCGAAGTTCTCGATGATTCGCGAATCTGTCACGGACTTCGGAATGACCACGTTGCCCAGGGCCAGGTGCCAGGCAATAACTACCTGCGCCACGCTGGCATCATGCTTCTTGGCAATCTCGACGAGCACCGGATCGGTGAGTACCTCACCGCCCTGCCCCAGCGGGGACCAGGACTCATGCAGGATGCCGTGCTGCGCTTCGTAGGCACGCAGTTCTGCCTGCGGGAAGTACGGGTGGGTTTCAACCTGGTTGATCACCGGGCGCACACCGGTTTCGGTGTACAGCTCTTCCAGCGCCTCAACGGTGAAGTTGCAAACACCGATGGACTTGGCCTTGCCGTCTTTCTGCAGCTGGATCAAGGCCTTCCACGTATCAACGTAGGTGCCACGTTTAGGCTGCAGCCAGTGAATCAGGTACAGGTCCACCTGGTCCAAGCCGAGGCGCTCCAGCGAAGCATCGGCCGCCGCCAGGGTGCTTTCGTAACCCTGGTCCGAGTTCCAGACCTTGGTGGTGATGAACAGTTCGTCGCGTGGAACACTCGTCGCGGCAATAGCGCGGCCCACACCTTCTTCGTTGCCGTAGATTCGGGCGGTATCGATGTGGCGGTAGCCCGCATCGATGGCCTTGCCAACCACGATTTCAGCCTCAGCGTCGGGCACCTGCCACACGCCATAGCCAAGCTGGTCGATGTTGTTTCCGTCGTGGAATGTCAGTTCTGGGACAGTTTGGGTCATACACCCAATCTAATTCATTTCAACAACCGCTTCAGACGTATCGAACGATTTCGTAAAGTTTCGTTACTCAAGAGTTCTAAGCAACTGGGCCGCCTTGTTGACGTCCTCTTTGACGATCTGGGCGCGGTGCTCCACCGAAAGGATATTGATCGGGGCACCAGCTTCGGCCTGCATCCGCATCATGGCAATCACCTGGGCCGTGGTGGCTAAATCATTAGCCGATTTTGTCAACGAGCGATGCACGCTGGCGGTAGCCTGCGGGATGACTTCGTCCTCGCTAGGTGTCAATCGCTGAGCATCCGCACACAGCTGACGGACAAGTGGTAGCAGTTCAGCCATGTCGTTGGCGGGCTTCACCAGCTGGTTGTAGATCTCAACGTCACCGACACCCTCGAGCACTTGGAAAACACGGTCCAAGGATCGAGTGAACCGGTCGTGGGCGCGACGCCACACGCCTTCGCCCAATTCGCGGTTTGCCGCACGCTGGGCCCGCAAACGCGAGAAGAATGCCATGGTTCTACTTTGCAGGTTGTCGTTTCAAGTTGCTACCAGCCTACCGGGCGGTTTAGCTAGAGGTGGAATTCACAAGTTACACCTCCTGGCCGCATCAGGCAGGTGCGTATGGGCGCCCGCAAAAGCGGACGCCCATTCACTGTGCTGGCAGTCGGTCTCAGCAGCAGCGACCCTGCGGATTGTTATCCTGCCAAGCCGCGTAATCCTTCCAGAAAGCACGCTCTGTCATCGGCACCTGACCCGGATGAGTCCGTGCGTGATGTTCGAGGTAGTGCTGGTACTTGTCTGCCCCCAGCACTCCGTCGACGAATCGCTTCGCCCGACTCAATTGTTCACGTAGGCCAGCCACAACTAGTGTCCGCCTCGGTGAATTTGATGCTCGGGGGCAACGTTTTTCCATGCTGCAGCCAACTCTTTCTCAGCAGGGCTGGAAATCAGGCCCGACGGTGCATAGATTTTGGACTCGATCACCGGATCTTCGGTGTTTTCTCCACCGCCGTTAATCTTTGCCTTGATAGTGACGATAATCGCGGCGGCAATCACGATCGCGGCAAGCACCAAGAAGATCACCGACAGCCAGCCCTGCACACCGGTATTACGGACAACGGCTTCCATGGCCTCAACGCTCTTGGCTGAGCCCAGCGAGGTTTCGCCGGCCGCCAATGCTTCCTTGTAGGCATTGTGGTTGGCGAAGTAACCTACCTTCACATCCGTCGAGAAGATCTTCTGCCAGCTGGCCACGAAGGTCACGACAACCGCGAAGGCCAACGGAAGCGCCACCACCCACAGATACTTGAATTGGTTGCGTTTGGCCATGATGGCCATGACCACCGCCAGGGCAATAGCTGCCAGCAGCTGGTTGGAGATACCGAATAGCGGGAAGAACGTATTGATACCGCCCAACGGGTCGGTCACACCAAGGATCAAAATGTATCCCCAGCCAGCAACCATGATCGCCGTACACACCCACACACCCGGACGCCATGAATTGTCCTTGAACTTCGGGATGAAGTTGCCAATGGTGTCCTGCAGCATGAAGCGGGCAACACGGGTCCCGGCGTCAACAGCGGTCAGGATGAACAGCGCCTCAAACATGATGGCGAAGTGGTACCAGAATCCCATCATCGCCGTGCCGCCAAACCACTGGTGCATGATGTGGGCGATACCCACTGCCAAGGTTGGGGCGCCACCGGTGCGGGAGACCACATTGTTTTCGCCCACGTTGTTCGCCAGTTCGGTCAGCGTGCTTGGTTCCAGGCTCACCCCGGCTAGCCCTAGGGAGTTCACGAAAGCCACTGCTGTTTCCACGGTGCCTCCGGTGGCCGCCGAGGAAGCGTTCATGGCGAAGTACACACCACGATCAATTGAAATCGCGGCAACCAACGCCATGATTGCCACCATGGACTCCATCAGCATTCCGCCGTAACCCAAGAAACGGGTCTGCTTTTCCTTCTCAACCAGCTTCGGGGTTGTTCCGGAAGCAATCAACGCGTGGAACCCGGAGAGCGCTCCGCAGGCAATCGTCACAAAAAGGAACGGGAACAGATGCCCCGAGACCACCGGCCCATCACTACGCGAAGCGAACTCGGAGACGGCAGGAACACTGATATCCGGCTGAACCACCAGAATTGCCACGGCCAGCAGCAGGATCACACCGATCTTCATGAAGGTCGACAGGTAGTCGCGTGGGGCCAGCAGCAACCACACCGGCAGTACCGCAGCGATAAAACCGTAGACAATGATGGCCCACGCAATGGTGGTTCGATCAAGGTGGAAAAACTCGGCGCCCCACGGCGACTCGGCGATCCAGCGTCCGGAAATGATGGCGAACATCAGCAGGACAAATCCGATGATCGAGACTTCCAGCACCTTACCCGGGCGGATAAAGCGCAGGTAGATACCCATGAACAGTGCAATTGGAATCGTCAAGCCAACCGAGTAGACACCCCAGGCCGATTCGCCCAAGGCGTTGACAACCACAAGTGCCAAAATCGCGGTAATGATAATCATGATTGCCAGGGTGGCGATCAGGGCCGCGGTGCCGCCGATCAAACCCAATTCCTCGCGCGCCATCTGACCCAGTGAACGACCGCCGCGGCGCATCGAGAAGAACATCACCAGGTAGTCCTGGACCGCTCCGGCCAGCACCACGCCTACGATGATCCAGATGGTCCCCGGCAGGTAACCCATCTGCGCGGCCAGAATCGGACCGACCAGCGGACCGGCTCCGGCAATCGCCGCGAAGTGATGGCCAAACAGCACCCGCCGGTCGGTGGGCACATAATCCCGGCCGTTGTTGATACTCTCGGCCGGGGTGGCGCGGAAATCATCGGGTTTGGCAATTTTGCGCTCGATGAATTTCGAGTAAAAGCGGTACGCGATCAGATACGTCGCCACCGCGGCGAAGACAAACCAAATGGCGTTGATGGTCTCCCCGCGGGAGAAGGCCAGGATGGACCAGGCGACGCCGCCGATCACGGCGATGGCAACCCATAGTGCAATACGCAGCGGGGTCCATTTCCGTTCTTCTTTTTCAGCAACTTCCGGATCAACACCGGCTGGGGGCAGGGTGTTTTGGGTACTCACTCGGAGCAACCTCCTCAGATGGGACAAGTGATGATCGCAACCTGTCGCCATGGCGCAGGTCACGGTTTTGGCGTTACGCCTGCCACTCTACGCCCACCCGATGGGGAAAAATCAAACTTCTACGACAATTTTTCCGATATGAACTCCCGAGTCGAAATATTCATGGGCACTAGCCAGCTCGGAAAAACTAAAAGTCTTACTAACATTCAGTTCAAGTTTGCCCGCCCTCAGCAGCGGGAGCACATGCTTCACTGTTTGCGCAATGATTTCGGATTTTTCGGCCAACGGACGGGCGCGCAGGGTTGTCCCGATAACCCTGGCGCGTTTAGCCAGCAGCAGTCCGAGGTTGAGCTCCGCTTTAGCACCTTGTTGCAACCCGATCACCACCAGTCGTCCCCCGACGGCGAGCGCTTTGAGGTTAAGTTGCAGATACTTCGCACCCACAACATCCAGGATCAGGTCGACACCTCGGCCTGAGGTCAGCTCTCGGACACGTTCAGCAATGTCCTCGTCTTCGTAGTTGATTCCTGCGTCGGCACCTAGTTCGGTGCAGTAGTCCAGTTTCTCGGGTGAGGACGCGGTGACGTAAACGGTCGCCCCGGCGGCTTTGGCCAGCTGGATCGCCATGGAACCAATCCCCCCGGCGCCACCGTGGATGAGCAGGCTCTGACCTTCACGCAGCTCGCCTTCCACAAACAGGTTGGAAACCACTGTTGCGGCGACTTCTGGAAGAGCCGCCGCGTCGGTGAAGGCGAGGTTCTCCGGGATCCGAATCAGCAGCTGGGCATCAACGTTGACGTACTGCGCATAACCGCCACCAGCTAACAGGGCCGCAACCCGGTCCCCTACCTGCCAACCGGTTACTCCATCGCCCACGGAGGCAATGGTTCCGGCGACTTCCAGCCCGGGGATGTCGCTGGCGCCTGGTGGTGGCGGATATACACCTCTGCGCTGTTGCACGTCGGCCCGGTTGAGTCCGAAGGCCGCGGTTTTGATCAGCACTTGCCCTGGTTCGACCGCAGGGATTTGGCGTTGCTGCCTTTCGATCACTTCCGGGCCACCGGCCTCACGGTAAATGTAGGCGTTCATAACGTCGTTCATGGGTGTCGATTCCTTTCCTTGGCTGTTCATGCCGTATAGTTTTTGGGGTTGGATGGTTGTCCGAGCGGCCGAAGGAGCTGGTCTTGAAAACCAGTGTGCGGTAACCCCGTACCAAGAGTTCGAATCTCTTACCATCCGCGGTGATAAAAACCTCCGGTTCTCGGTTCTCCGAGTCCCGGAGGTTTTTTTGTGTTTCGGCAAGGCCCTTGTCCGCCCAAGGGCACTACGGCCGCAGCTACAGGCCTGCCTCATCCGTGGTGGGTTGCAGCTGCAGTTCGTTGTAGGGCAGTCCTATCAGTCGGGCAACCTCATTGGCGACATATTGGGCATCTTGCAGGGTTCTGGCAGCGGGATTCTCCACCGGGCCGGCCTGAGCCGCGATGGCAGTTCCCCACTGCGCGGAGGACAGCTGAAGGCCCAAGACGAAGATGCCCCGATGTGCCAGTCCCTCCCCGTTGACCAGCCGGTAAGGTTCTCCCACCACGTCGAAGCCGCTACCCGGCAGGACTTCGCCCTCGGCGTTGTTCCAGGTGTGCACCCGCGCAACGTGTTCGGTGAGCAGCTGGCTGATCAGCGGAGTGTCATTTTGCAATACCCGGTTCGCGGGCATCATCGCCTCACAGAGGGTACGAGCCGTATAAACTTCGGCATCAACCCACGGCGAGGATGCGGTGAACAGCCCGTCGACCTCATTAAAACCGAAGTCGGGTTCCGGACCCACAAAGCTGACCAAACCGGCTCGCGAGAGCGCAAGCAACTGTTCGATACGTTGCAGCGGCGGGCCTGAGGACAGGCCTTCGACGAGCGGTTCAAAATGCGCTTGGACTTCTTCGATGCGTGATTGCTGATCAAGAATTCCCTTCACCACCAGATCCTTGATGACCATCCGTCCCAGGTTCATGGTCATGATGGCCCGAGATAGCGGATCGTCCAGCCCCTTTGCGCTATGCCGAGCGTTGTCCTGCATGTAGTTGCGCACTGCCTGCTGGTATTCCGCAGCGGAGCCGAATCCCATCTGGTCGAAGGGTTTAGCTAGTGACGGCACATCCAGCCATTCGAGATCCGGGAACCCGGCAATAAATTCGCGTAGCTCCCCCAACCACACCTGATTGCCTTCGTGGTGTTCGGACTCCAAGATGTTTTCGAGGCGGAGGATGAATTCGGCGGCGGGTATCTCCCACCGATGCTCGCAGGCCACCGCACATTGGCGGTAGTAGGCAAACATGATGTCGCGATGAAGATTCGGCCAGATATGGCGGGAGAAAATCAGCGTTGCGTCGGGATTGGCGGCGCGAGCCTCGGCCAGTTGGCCGATGAGTTGCTCGGCGTCAAAGTAGCGGAGGTTGATCTCATCCGGGATAAATTGGTCAACGACAGGTTTGCCCCAGTACGGGGCCCCGCGGCGTGATGCCACAATGAGATGGGGTTCGCGCCCGGAGGCAATGTACTCGATTCGAGCACCCGGTTCGTCGCTGATGTCACGGAAAATTCCGCCACGGCCCACGGTCAGTTCCACCATGCCGTCGAAGAAGTTCAGCCCGAGTCCACGGATTAGTACCGGCTGCCCCGCAACGAATTGCGAATAGTCCAGGTCGGCTGGAACGTTCGGCGGTATATAGGTGGCCCCTGCCTGAACGGCCGAACGTTGAAGTTGCTTCTGCCAGGGATTCAATTCGGCGCTCTGGTGCCCAAGGGCGAGCACCACACCATCAGCCTCAAGGTCTTCGGGTGCGGTTTGCGGGGTTGCGGTGCGGTTGAACTGCACACGGTACCCGTTGGCCTCTGGGCGTACCGCCAGTACTTCCCCCTGCACATAGGAGATCTCAAAACTCGGGTGCGCCTCCAAAACCGCGACGCTACGGTCATACACATGTTCCAGGTATTCCCCATACAGGGAGCGGGCAGGATAACTTCCGTCCGTGATCTCGTGAAGCAAAGCCAGGTGGGCTTCACTCATCTTTTTGCCGTCACCCCGGGCCGCTACAAACTGAGCGAAGCTCAGCCCTGGTTCGTTCTCCCGGCGCTCCGGTGCCACCGTGGGAAAGGAGGCAGGGGTATTCATCAGAAAATGATCCGGTTGCAACGGATTCCAGACGTGCCCTGAACCAGGACGGTAGGGATCAAAAACGCTCACCCGCACACGTGCCGACCCTTCGGGTAGGCGCTGGGCCAAGGCGGCCAGTCGTTCGAGGACGCTGGTGCCACGCGGTCCGGCGCCGACGATTGCAAGGCTGAACTCGTCTCGGGGTTTCTGCGTCAAGGTGCTCACACTCCTAGGGTATTACCCCTCCGGCGGTGGTGCCTCACCGGGCCTTAGACTGTGAGCATGACTGACCGTGCCGCTACTGCTGACCACCGCCCTGATGACTACACCTGGCTCGAGGGAATTCACGACGAAACCGCCCTGGATTGGGTCCGTGAACAAACCGAGCGAACCGAAGCCGAACTCTACGACCAGGATTTCGCCAGCACGGTTCAGCGGCTCAAGACCGTGTTGGATTCCGTGGACCGCATTCCCATGGTCACCAAACGCGGGGAGTATTACTACAATTTCTGGCGGGATGCCGAGCATCGTTTGGGTGTGTGGCGTCGCACTACCTGGGATTCGTACCTCGCTACGTCACCGGTGTGGGAAACCCTCCTTGATCTCGACGCCTATGCCGTGGCTGAGGGCGGCGACTGGCATTTCGCCGGGTCCCAACTCCTGCGCCCCGCTGACGGCCAGCCGCATCGCCGTGCGCTGATCCGGCTGAGCCCAGATGGAGGGGATCAGGTGCGGGTCCGGGAGTTCGATTTGGACGGCCTCACCTTTCCAGAAGACGGATTCGACCTGGCGGTGGCGAAAACCAATGTTTCTTGGATCGATGCGGATACCTTGCTGGTCGGATCGGCAACAACCAAAGAAAACACCACCAGATCCACCTACGCCAGCACCCTGCGCAGGCTTGAACGTGGCGCAACGCTGGAAACAGCACCCACCATCTATGAGGTCGACCGTGAGCATGTAGCGGCGTTCGGCTACTTCGATTCCACCCCGGGTTTCCAACGAATCGTCACCACCGATGCCATCGATTTTTACAATTCGCGTACCGGAGTGCTGCGCGACGGACAGCACCACATCATCGATGTGCCTACCGATGTGGAGGTCAGCCTGCACCGCCAGTGGCTGCTATTGGCTCCGCAAACCAGTTGGAGCCATCAGGGGCAACTGATTCCTGCAGGTTCCCTGGCGTTGGCGAAACTGGATTCGTTTGTGAACGACGGTTCCATCGAACGCCTCTTGTTCACCCCGGATGCAAGCACCTCGCTTCAGTCGCTGAGTTTCACGGCAGACTTCCTGCTGCTCACGGTGCTAAAGGATGTTGCTGCGGAAGTACGCGTCATTGAGCTGACCAAAAATTTTGATCAAACCACTCTGCCGCTCGAAGACCCGATGCTCAGTGTTTCGGTCGCCGCGGTGGACGATGAAGACCTCGAACATCCAAATGACTACTGGATGACGGTTACCGGATTCACCACACCCACCACGTTGCTGCGAGGCACCGTGGGCGGGGCAAACCAGCTCGTCAAAAAATCTCCCGAACGGTTCGAGGCCACTGATTTTGAAGTAACCCAGCATTTCGCCCGCTCGGTCGACGGAACCCGCGTACCGTATTTCCAGGTCGCGGCACGTGACCTGCCTCTGGATGGCAAGAACCCGGTGCTCATGGACGGCTACGGTGGTTTCCAGCACAGCATGACGCCAGGTTACGCGCCGGCCATGGGTACGGGCTGGCTCAGCCGGAAGAACACGGATGGGCGTCGTCCGGTCTATGTCATGACCAACATTCGAGGAGGTGGAGAATACGGTCCTGACTGGCACCGTGCCGCGCTACGGGAGAAACGCCACCGTGCCTACGAAGATTTCGCGGCTATCGCAAAAGACCTTGTTGCCCGTGGGGTGACCCAGCGATCCCACCTTGCCGCTACGGGACGTTCAAATGGCGGGCTTCTCATGGGAAACATGATCACCGGCTACCCAACACTGTTCGGGGCAATCTCTTGTGGTGTGCCGTTGCTGGATATGCAGCGTTATACGCACTTGGCAGCCGGCCACTCGTGGATTGCAGAGTATGGCGACCCGGATATTGAAGCGGACTGGAAGTTCCTCAAAACCTTTTCGCCGGTCCACCGGCTGACGGATCAGCCGCATCCCCAGGATGACTATCCGGCCTGGCTCATCTGGACAACTACCTCAGATGACCGGGTGGGGCCCTCGCAGGCTCGGGTGATGGCCGCCAAGATGATGGAGCTGGGTATTGCCAATGTGAGGTATCACGAGCCCGACGGAGGAGGCCACGCCGGTTCAACAGATAACGAGTCGACCGCAAAAATGTTGGCAACAAGTTACGAATTTCTGTGGCGTCAGGTCAGATAGATCTCTCGTTTTGGAACAGACGGCTATCTTCGGGTAGGCTTAATTCTGCTGGAAACAGCGGATGGACACGTGCCAGAGCGGCCGAATGGACTTCACTGCTAATGAAGGGTCGGGGTTAAACTCGACCGGGGGTTCAAATCCCCCCGTGTCCGCCGAGAAACCCCTACTCAGGTAGGGGTTTTCTTTTTGTGGTGGTCATGGAATTAACTATTTTGGTCATGAACTGTCGGCTGAGTAATTCACACTATTCACATGGCAAGCCTCGACAAATACCAAACCCCCTCCGGAGACACCAAACACCGCGTCCGATGGATCACCAACGGCACCCGCGAATCCCAATCGTTCAACACCGAAAAAGACGCGCTTCAATGGAAAGCAATCATTGAAGCCGCGGGCGGTGACACTGCCCGCGCCGTCGAATCCATCGAGAACCAAATCGAGCACGGCCCCACGGTCACTGAACTCCTGATACGGCACATCGACCAACTCACCGACGTTGGCGACTACCAACTGAGCCGGTACCGCAAATCCCTCAGCCAGCACTTCGCCGGCGACTTCGGTGCCATGAAGATCCGCCGCGTCACCTCCGAGCACATTGTGGACTGGCAACGCTATATGGCCAGCAAAAGCCTGCAAGCAAAAACCATTGCAAACCACCGCGGCCTGCTATCCGCCGCCTTCTCCACCGGGATCAGACTCCGCATCATCGACCACAACCCCTGCGCCGGAGTACGCCTCCCCAAAGACAACAGACCCACCGAACAGATGCAGATCATCCCAATCGACCAATGGAACGACCTCATGGGCGTCATGCACGAGCACTACGTCCCGTTCTCTCGGATGCTCCTCTACTCTGGGGCCCGGTTCGGAGAACTCACCGCCGTGCAGAAACCAGACTTCGGACACGTTGGCGCCACGTCCGTCCTGCGCATCACCAAAGCGTGGAAGGAAGATGATAATTACAAGTTCTATCTCGGAGCGCCTAAGACCCGGAAGGGCAAACGGTCAGTCTCATTGTCGCGCCAGGCAGACAAAATCATGCTTCCATTGCTCGCGAACCGCGGGGATGATGAATTGGTGTTCAAGACCGTGTTCGGCCGTCAGATTCGCTCCTCCGCCTATCACAAGATCTGGGGGCAAGCATGGACAGACCTCGGGGTGCCGAAAGAACGCCGACCGCGGCCCCATGACATCAGGCATACGCACGCGTCAATGATGTTAGCCGCCGGCATGGACATGTATGAGCTGTCTCGGCGTCTAGGTCACGAATCAGTGAAAACAACGGTGGACAGGTACAGCCATCTGGTTGAGGGCGCACACGCCCGAGGCGCGTCGATAGCTGACGCAGCGTTTGGATGACTTAACGAAAGAAATCCGCCCCACCCTCAACCGAGGGTGGGGCGGTCCCGTTTATTCTGCTGGGGGTTCGACGTTGTTACGTGCCAGCGTGGCTGCGACAAGTCCGACAACACCCATTAGGATGCCGACGAGCCAGCCGAGCGTATCGACAAACTCGGTGATCTGCTCCCGGGTAATGACACCGAAAGTGATTAAGCCGGCCAGCGCTACGGCCAGCACCACAATCGCCACGGTGTAGATGGTCTTACGGTTGGTCCAGGCGCTAAGGCCTGTCCCTTTTGCTTCGTACTTGCCCATGGTGGTTTCTCCTAGAGTCCTAGTCGTTTCTGGGTGATGGGTCCGGCGATGCCGTCTTGCACGAGGCCGGTACGCTTCTGGAAGTCTTTGACGTTCGCTTGAGTCTGCGCGCCGAAGTCGTTGTCTACGATCTGTTTGGTGTACCCCTGCTTGCGTAGAGCGGCCTGCACTTCGCCGACGGTGCTGTTGCGTGATCCTTTGCGGACGGTGGTGTATTTCGGCGCGCTGGGCTTGCTGGTGTTGCCGGCTGGTTTGATGGTTACTTTGGCCGGCGCGCTACCTGGGGTGAGGCTGTAACGTTGGAATAGGATGCGCGGGTTGAAATGCGAGGTCAGGTTGTCGTTAGACCACGTTTCAAGGTGCAGGTGTGGTCCGGTGACGACACCTGTTTGGCCGACTTCGCCGATCTTCTGCCCCTGCACAACAGTGTCGCCGACGCTGACGTCTACCTCGGATAGGTGCCCGTAGTACTGGCACGCGTCATCGGTGTTCTTGATCAGAATGTGATTGCCGGACTTCACGCCCTTCCACAACCGAGTGTCGCCGTTGAAGCTATCCTTACGCACCGAAATGACCCTGCCACCAAACGCAGCCACAACATCAGTGCCAACCGGTGCAGCAATATCAATGCCAGCATGCGACGTAACCCGGCCAGTCACCGGGTGCTTACGGTTCTTCGACCACTCAGACGACACACGCCCAGCGACCGGGCTAATCATCGTGCCCATAATTCCTCCTAGGTATACGAAAGCCCCGCCACACACCGTGGCAGGGCAAAAAATAATGGACCAGCGAGCAGCTAGTCCTTGATGTACTGATTAGTCAGCTTGCCGACGTCCTTAACAAGCTGCTCCTGTGCTTTATCCGACTCCTTGGCGACCACGATGTGTTCATCCAACTTCTCGGTCGTTTCAGCAAGCTTGTAGGCAGTCTCCTTCAAGTTGTTCTCGATACGGCTAACTGCGTCTTTCAGAGACCCTCCATGGTTCGGGGTGACCTCATGGTGGATTCGTTCAGTCTTCTCCTCCAGCGTCAAAATTCTTGCTGCCATCCCTGGCTCTGCGTGCTGAACAATCTGCCCTGAGCGGTCTTTCTTCTCAGGCTTCCCATTCCACTGGTCCAGAAAAGCAGCGAGCTCCTTGAGTCGCGCCCAGATCACTTTCACCGGTTTCCAGAAGAATGCCGTAAGCACAAGCAACACTGCGATGGTCCCCATCCAACCATTCGGACCACCAAAAAATTCAGGTATTACAGGCATAGGTTCCTTCGGGGTCGGCACGATTACAAGGCAAGGGCTCATCTATCGCGGGCCAAGAGATCTGATCCATCAGGCTTTCAACCTCCACGGGTCCAGAGCATCAGCAAGTTTCTCATCCATCTCATCAGCCCAAGTAAGAACCTGTTGAGCGTCAGCAAGTCGCCCAGCTCTTTCCCCAGCCCACCTGCATGCAAGCCCGACGGCCCACAGCGTGATGGCAAGGATTGAGTCAAAGCCTCGAAGGAAGCACCAGACCTGCAACATCAGCGCAACGTAGATTGTCACCGTGCCTATATTGGACCAGGCACGTTCAGCCAGACAGATACTGTCTTGACGACAGATGCGACGTACGGTTTTTTTAGTCATTTTTTACTCCAATAGAGATCACGATGTATCACTCAAGGATTAGGTACGCCGGGAGCTTCGGTTTCTTTTGCCAGGCCCTGTCCATTTGATCTTGCCACTTCCCGTTTTCGGTCTTGGTGAATACTGCTCGCTCCTGGTCGAGTACATCAGACCCGACAGGGATAGCTTCTAACTCGGATGAATCGCTAATCTCTACAAATTTCAATGGTTTATCCTTCCTGTTGTCCACCAAGTAGTTTCTTCCGGATACGACTAAGGCCCCCACCATTGGTGAGGGCCTAGCCAAATATCTACAATTTAGATAGTGGTCATATAGTGCGCGACCGTATCCTTCGTAACTAGCTCCGGAGGATTCTTATAAGTGAGCTTATGAACAAAGCTACCGTCAAGCAACGATGAAACATCGACTTCTGATCGCTGACGCAACATAGCTCGATTTACCGCCCGAGGATCAACCCCAAGATTCGGAATACGATCCGCATACGCCCTAAACCGATCATCCATCCGGTACAACTGCAACCAGATCTGATGCATATAGTAGTAAGTTATCGGGCGGTCATAAACACTCCAATATAAGCGCATAGCATCTCGCATCATGCAGGCTATGTAGCTATGCGGACGACTAGCCATGAACCAACTAGAAATCACACCAGGACTCCCCTTGCCGAAAGCGAAGAAGCCACTTTCGTTAGTCATGGATTCAAACTTTCCTAGTGCGCTCTCTGTCGAAAAGCATGTCGCATCCGACCATATACCGCCATGCTCAGCAAGTAATTCAACACGCAACAGATCGGAGAAAGCAGTCCTGTATTTTTTTCCGATTTCCCATATCCTGTCTGGAAAATTGACCCATTCGTGAGCGTTCGAGTCATCTATAAGAACTACATTTTCACGCCCGTGGTGCGCAATCGTGGATCGTAGAGCAGACTGGACAATAGGCGGAGCGGCATCAAACCCTTGACCCCAGTACATGAAGACCTTGGGGTTCTGGAAATCTTCACCAAATTTGCTTGACTCGTTGTAAGCATTTCTAGTGAAATCAGCCAACCTGATGCGAAGCATTGCTCGTATCGCTCGACGTTCAGGAAACGCCCTGGGTGTCTTATTGAGCATTTCCCAGTCAGCTACTGAAGCGTCTGGGTCTAAGTCAAGTCCTTCACTGTAGAACGCTTTCGCCGCTTCGAAGTCATGCTGCTTCTCCGCTTGTTTACCAAGCTTGAACTTCTGCCGAGCGTTAGTCGAGCTCAACTTACCCCCTATGTGAGATTTAAACCTTGTACCCAAACGTTGAGTCTGTCCTGACATACAAGATGGCCCCCACGAATAGCGGAGGCCATCTCGATCAAACCTAGACCGTGGCCAGGGACGAACTAGCCTTAGACAAAGCGTCGCGCAGCTTCTGGTTTTCGGCCTTCAGCTTCCGTACCTCAATAGCTTGAGTGCGCTGATGTGAAAGTCGGTAGCGTTCGTTGACGCTCATGCTAGCCCAGTCAGTTCCCTGTGCAGGTGGAAGAGCGACCTCAGTCAAAGAAGCTTCGTAGGATGCACGAGCTTTTTCTTCGCCTTCGTCAAAGATCGTCTTGATACCGTTTTCGTTCAAGAACCACTTAACCTTGTTAACGCGAGCAGAATGCCCAGCGTTGAACTTGGTAAAATCAGCACGCTCAACAACCTCATCAAGACTCTTGACGTTCTTCACTTCAGATGGTTTGAAATGAGGAATCTCGTGGTACTCAACAAGTTCCTGTGTGCGGGAATCATGAGCAAACACTACAGATGGAGTGCCCGCCAGAATTGGCACGATGTTCCCGTGGATGCGAGGACCGAAACTGAAATCGAAATCCTTCATGCGCCGAATCCATGTGGAGGCATCCAGGAAGAACTCTGCCTTATCCGAAGCGAACTGATTGTGCGATGAATAGAGTGGCAACCTCTGATCACGCTTAGGCTTTTGCTTGTCCAGACCCCAAAGCATCATTTCCATGGTTGCTAGATCCTGCGGGAAGTAAGTTGCGTCGTGATTGCGCTCAACCTCGGAGATCAATTCTCCCAAAAGGTCTTTGGACGTTTCAATGTTGTAAGCAATCCTGTAGCTGTCCTTTTCAGCCAGCTGCGGAACAGTATGACCAGGTCCGTTGGTGGTCAGGGAAGGGCAGCCGATCACCATTACGTCTGTGAATCCAAGGCTACGAATGTACTCTGCACTTCGCTCCCCACGCACAGTGATGTGCGATGACTTGCGCAGTACAGCTTTGCAGAATGCTTTGATGGTAGGTTCCATCGGCTTCAGGTGGTCGAATGATCCGTTGTGAGACTGAGCCCCACCCGAAAGCATCACCGTTGGAATGGTGAGCTTGTCAATGAACTGAGTTATCTTTTTCAGTTGACCTTCGAAGGTCGGACGGAAAGCATTTGCAAGAGGAAGGACGAACATGTCGTATTCGTCGCTAGCTTTCGCAGCGAGCGCTTCGCTCCATCCGAACATGCGTGTTCCAATGGAAACGCCCTCAGCAGATAGAAGCTTGTGTGTGGCTGACGCAAAGATCAGATTACCGTTGTTACTTCCGATCAAGTTTGTGTCGAAAGTTTCATGAGCTGAGTACGCATCGAATGGCGATTTACCGGCTCTAATTAGGATTCGAGTCATGTTGAAGAGTATACCCAACAAGCGCCCCAGGTCTGGGGCGCTTGTGGTTAGCTAACTACGTTACCGGTCGCAATAACGTTGCTTCCTGCAATTTGAGTTGGGCTAGAGCTTCCACCGCCGACACTATTGCCCATCACCGTGCCATTTGAAGAACCCGAATTGACTAGGATTCCGGGCAGTGAACCACCTGCAACAAGCGTGTTACCGTTCACGCTGAATCCGTTGCAGTCTGTTAGGTTGATCGACTGCGTACCTGTGTCGTTTGTGTCAACAGCAGTCACAGACAGTGTGTTTACGCGTCGAGCCTGCAAAGCCCTCACACGCCCCTTTACGGTGTCGCCAAGTAGCTTTACGTTCTTTGTATCCTCTACGAGGAGCGCGTTCATGCCGGCTGTTGTGGAAACACATTCGTAGAAGTTGTGACTAACTTTGACGTGTTCACCAACAACTGTTGTGAAGTTGTTGCCGAAGTTTTTGAACTGCACATAACCACGATCCAAAGCTGCTCCGCTGAATCCATAGAATTCATTGTGTGAAACTTCGATGTCCCTATATGGTTGAGCCGAAATTTGCACGACCGGATTGGCTGTTTCGCTCGGTTCATTGTTCGCGTTTGACAGCGTTCCCCGGTCATAGGAATAGAAGCCGATTGCGATATGCGCAGCTGGGGTTGTCAGTGTCCACGTGTTGTACATAATTTTCACGTTTCGGGCTCCCGTGAAATGTATGTCCCCTGGCAGTTCGCTTGTTACATCAAATAGTGGGTCCACAATATTGTTGTACATGAACCGCACATTTTCGAAGTATGCACCCTCGCGTCGTGCATGAGAACCTAGTGGTTTCGGTGCGGGGTACTTCGTTGCTCCGATGGTCAGTGGTAGGAAGTTGCAGTTCTTGACTGTGACTCCAACTGTTGGGAGCCCGGACCATGAGCCAGCAGAGTCCGGAGCGCTTGCGGCGCCGGCGGCACTGATGTCCATCTGGATACATTCGGCGCGTAGATTATTACCAGTTCTTCCCAATGTTGAACCCAGGAAATCACACCACTCGAAATTGATGTTTCGGCAACCTCCAAGATCAACAGTGTGACCCTGTCCTTGCATGCCGTAAAAGACACAATGCTTGAACGTAACGTTTTCCGCATGATTTCCGGCAAAAGCACACGCGTCTCGGTTGATTGCTAAGTCTCCGAAGAATGTAATTCCTTCGAAGACTACATTCCTAACCCCGGAACCATAACCGCGGGCTCCCATACTTTTTCCGGAAAAAATTGCGTAGTTAGCATCACCAACGTTTTTCTTTCCAATACGGGCTCCATATCCACTGACCTTCAAATTAGAATGACGAGGTTCCAGTGGGACGATTTGGGACCACCAAAACGTATTTCCAGCTGGGAAGAGCAGTGTGCCGCCCCCGTTATCTGCGATGACGTCAAGCGCGGCCATGACAGCTTCGCGGTCATCAGTGTTGCCCAGGCCACCGACAGCCCCATAGTCCATGACATTGACAGTTAATTCTCCGCGCTTTGGATATCGAGCATCTCCGCTGGCGAAAGTAATTTCACCCGGGCTGCCGGGTAATCCTTGCGGCCCACGTTCTCCGCTGTCTCCCTTGTCTCCTTTCGCTCCACGGACGTTCCCAGCCGAAAATGATTCACCATTGCGCTTTTTGAGAATCAGCTCATTCCCCACAACCTCGCCCTCTGATACCGTCTCATCGGCTGCATCCCGCGCGGCCTGTGCATCCTGCGCCGCGGCGGCAGCTGCGGCTTCTGCCTGCGGAATGCCATACCCCGGTGTGGACGGAACAGGAGCAAGGTTGGTCAGGTCTAGTCCGTTTTCGGCTGCGCTCTTCGGTACGGCAATACTGTACGACTCGATCAGCTTCCCATCCAATGATTTGACAGTGACTCGCCAAGTCCAGTCCTTCACAGAAATGATGTCGTCGTCAGTCGCCATCAGACGCACGCCCTCATGCGACGGGCGCAGGTGGTCGTCAGGGTCTGCGGTGCATAGAATGCCACGTGAGTCCACCACTCCACGCACCACCTCAGGCAAAGAAACACCACGATAGAACGTCGTCGGCCCACCCGTAGCTGCAGGGGCCGGAACCTTGACAACCTCGGGAACGAACTCCACTGCGAACCGACCTGGCACCGCTTCACGATCAACCACCGGGTTTGGTCCGTCCACGGTGCCGACCAGTAGCCTGGCAGTTATCGGGACAGTGGTGATGTTCGATGGAAAATCCAAAACAGCCTCCTTAGAAAGCGGCGTAAGTAGCGCCGTCAAGATCAACTGACGGCGCCGAAGCGGAAAGATTGATACTCATCTGTCCGTAGGCTCGAATCTGTAGCTTGGCAGTTCCAGAAACCGATCCGAGTGGTACTGTGAGGAAGGACCCGGAACCAACGTCCTTCTTGGGTCGCGCCTTGTCAGGGACTGATCCGACGATGATCCATGTGTTAGCAGGCCAATTCCCTCCACCTGCGGGGACAAGCGATCCGGACAAGCTCACCGTTCCTGACCGCACAACAGCGCCGGGCATGTAGACACCCAGGTTTGGCCCTGTCACAGTGGTGTCCAACTTCAACGGTTCAATTCCCTGTGTCCGTGACGAATCCGGGGCTTGGGTGCAGCGGGCGAAAATAGTTCCCATGTCACCGGCTGTACGCAATGCAGCCGAATCAGAGGAAGGATGCGTGGTGTAACCGTCGTAGATGGTCTGAACTGACCCACCGCCATCCAGCATGATGGCGTTGTAGCATCCCTCACTTGCAGCCAACGCACTAATGTCGTTGCCGCCGATTCCCACGTTGTCCGCAGAAACGCCCACGGTGCTGATCAGCAAGATGTCCCCAGTCGCAGTATGTCCGAGGATCTGACGCCCAGACTTAGCCGAGGCTGAAACTAAGGAGGTGAAATCCACCTTGCCGTTGGTCCCGTTTAGTGACTCGATGTCTTGGGCGATGCCGTTGTGGACGAGCAGTGGCCCAAACCCGAAGGTTTCCACGACTCCGTCAGCCAGGACGCTTGCGCCGGTCCATCCTTCCTCGACCTTGTACCCGGCCATGGTTCCGTCTGATCGCACACCTAAGGCGTGCATGCCTCGTTGGGTCAGCTCAAAGTCCCGGTACATGACGCCGTCTTTGATCTGCAGCCCACGCAGCATGTACTTCGTTGGCCGGTCTAGTGTGTCCCAGCCAGACGCGTTGAAGAGAATGTCAGCGCCATGTTTAGCTGCGAAAACCTGGGGTGCTTCCGCCACATCAGGGCCAGCTTTGAAGTTGTCGCCGCCGGGTGAAGTGAGATGGAAATCTTTCGCATATTCTTTGTGCAGAATCCCCGGGCGGAATCGGCCGTTGCAGCGTACGCGGATTACCTCGTATCGGCTGTTCTTCGCCGCATCGTACTTATAGGTGATGTTGGCGGTAGGCATGAACGTTTCGGAATTCACCGAAGCTTTGGTTACCGCTTCATCAAACGCGTCCTTGAGAGGGTTTCCACCTGCGGTGCCCAATAGCCAGTCTGCGATGGTCTGCTGTTGTGGCTCAGTGCCTAATGCGTTGTATCCTGAGGGGCCCGTTAGATCCTGAACAAGAACCCAGTCACTGTTGGCGGTGGCGGCGTTCCACGATCCTGCACGGAACGCGTAAAGACGGCCAGTGTTTGTGTCCAACCACTTCATTCCAACATGAGGCATCAGCGGTGGTTCGGTGGACTGCCAGACCAGTGAAGGGTTAGTTCCTCGGTTGGCAATCAGCTTGGAAATGATCCCGCCACCTCGCGGAACAGATACCCGCCAGTTTGGAAAATCAACGATTGTGCGTGCGTCTGAAGATGGCCCAAGCATGCGGATCTGCAATGTGTACCATCCAGCGTCCACCATGTCCTCGGTTGCAGCCAGGTTCGCTTGAAAGTACCCCGTAGCATCAGGCGTAATCACGGTTGGGTAAGACGGATATAGCCCGCCACCGGAGGTGTTCGCCGCGTTGAGCGTGAAAATCAGCTCGGGCTCCTTGTGAGCCAGAGACAAAGACGTGAGGTCACTGAGACGACCAGTTACTAGTGGCATTCTGCCCCCATCTATTTAGGCATGAAAAAACCCACCGGGTTATTCGGTGGGTTGGGTTGCTAATGCGAGCTCTGCATTCGCCTGGGAGAGCGCGAATTGACTGTCAGCTAACGCTTGTCGGAACTCTTTGAGTTGATGCATGAGGATGAAATTTTGCCGTCGAAGATCCGCGACTTCTTCTAGGTCTGCCATGTGTCGGTTCCTTGAATTAATATGTGCCTATGCGCTCAAGATTCTTTGCCTTGAGTCAGATAACTAAATCCGCCACAACCGGCCGGCGCTGTCGATGTGCACGTTGGCGGTTGCGCCTGCCTTCGTGGCCGCGGCAATAGTGACGCTAGCTCCGTTGAGCTGAATCCCTTCGCTGTGCGTTATGAGCAGCCCGAACGTGTTCGACGCGGCGATTGATCCATTGGAGAAATTGATCTGGCCACCGTTTGCTGGCTCAATTTCCAAGTTTCCAGCTTTGATCTTTCCACCGCTAGTGATGTTCAAGTCGTTCTTGATCGTTGTCACACCCTCAACCGAAAGGGTTCCTTTCGTTGACATGGCGCCAGTGACGTCAAGCTTCCCAGACACTGTGGTGTTTCCTTCAATATCAAGGGTTCCGGTGATCGTTGTGTCTCCACCAATTTCAGTTTCGCCATCGAGAGTGGTGGGGCCAGTCACGACCAGCTCCCCCGTGATCGACGTGTTTCCGCTGATCGTTGTGGTTCCGGTGACCACCAGTGGACCTGTGATGCCGGTTGACCCGCTCAAGTTGATCGTCCCTGAAGCATTCAACGTGCCCGAGATACTGGCCGTTCCAGAGACACTCAGCAGCCCCTCGATAACGACCTGAGAGCCGTCAAGCCACCGTGTACGACCACGCTCCACAGCTGCGGACGATAGTGGCGTCTGAGTCCCGTAGGTGGCCTTCTGCGACTTCTCCCGAGCAACCCTGTTACGAGTCAAGTAATCCCGACGTGCCACAGCTACCCGCCCTTCTCAAAGAATTCCAGCGTCACCCACGGACCAGCAATACTTCCCGAGTATTTCAAAACCACCCATTCGCGCCAGCCCGCAACAAAATATGGGCTATTGCGGATGTACCAGCGCAAGACCATGCCAGGTCGCAACTGCGAAACGGACATGGCATCTGACGACAGATCGAGCTGACACCTCAATGCCCTGGTCGTCCCATTGCGCTGGACAAGTTCGGACGCTGCAGCGTCATACAGTTGCGAGCCGGCCTTGATGTTCTTGAACTGCTCGATCCGTTCCATCTGCGGATACTCCGAAATGACAGATGATTGGGACTCGCGCACCAGCATGTCCACACCGGACCCCTCGCCGACGGCGAAAACCTGAGTGGCCATGTCGCGGGCCGATGTCTTGATTCCCAGCCCGCGGGCTCCGGAGTCATCTGCTGAGTAGTTGATCTCCACGGTGGAAGCTGTCAGGTCGCCACATCGCATGACCCATTCGACTGTGCCGTTGCTGGTCCATCGAGGCCTGAAGTCGAGGTCGGGTCCATCGGACAGGTCAGTTAGTTCCTGAATTGCCTCCATGGCCGTGTCAAGGTTGTACCCGTAGTAGGTGCGAGACTTTGTGCCCGAAGCGTCCGCGGGGAACACGATCGGAATGTCTCGGGCAGATCCAGTAGTAGCCAACTGCACAAGACGTTTGATCAGAGTTGTGTATCCAACGCTGGAATAAGTTTTTTTCCACTTCGCAATGGTCTCGTTTCGGGTCTCGCTAATTAGGCGCAAGGCGATGAGCGACCAAACCGCCGACTCGTAGGAGAGCGTGAGCGTCTTAGAATCTTCACTGTAATCCGCATCCCAGATGATCCCATCGTCCACGATCACACCGTCGTACTCGATCAGCACCGCTCGGGTGCCGGGGTACAAGTCATTCAGGCCGGCGACTTCCGCCACTGTCGGATCTGAAAGCTTCAGAGTCGCTTGGGCTGACGTTCCACCGTTCATCGACCCTCCCCAACCCGCATCGTTGACTGGGAGCAAGACCCGGTCACCCCAGGTTTTCGTAGAAACTGACCAGACCTTATACACGTGGCCTCCTACATGAAAGTGTCGAAAATGCTCAGGGTAGCTGTACCATTTCCGGTGGTGTTCGGTGAGATGCTGAACGCATCCCGCTGAAATGGTTCCACCTTGCCAAGCATGGCGGTGGACATCCCACCTCGGACAACGGCACCGTTCTTATACAGCCGGCCTTTGGCGAAGTCCACGGTGTGTGGGGCGCTGGAAGTCAGCGGTTCAGTGACGACCACACTCAGACCGGCCAATGTCAGCGTGTACCCGCCCGGGAAAGACCCTGCGACCGTCGCTACTGGACTGGCTGGATGATTACCCTGATGGAATGCCGCAACAGATTCATTCGGTTTTGCTACGAAGATGCGCTCTTCGCCGAACTTCTGTGGCCCGATGAACCGAATTTCCATCTGGAAGGTCAGCCAACGGCCTACGATGTTCCCGGGCTGAATCCGTCCTCGGCGGGCCACAGCATGCTGGATCTGGTTGAACTGGTCAACTGAGAACTTGCCCGGCTTGCGCAGGAGCGAGGTCAAATGTTGCCGGGCCATGAACGCGTCGCCCGGTGTCTTGGCAATGAGCCGGCCGTTGATGGTGACCAGCCGAGGCCCGTAATAGACCTCGGCGTCGTAGTCGCCGTTGGCCGATGGCCGGGGCTCCCCATTCGTTTTGGGTTCCGGTGTTTCAGACCAGCCTTCCATCGAGTTGATCCGCCACGAACCGTAGCGGTCCCGGCCGTGGAGGATCTGCCCGTCCAGGGTTACTGACTTGCTCACATGTTCTCCTTAGTCGAACAGAATGTCGGAGCCTTGCGCGCGCAGCTGGTCGTTGGCCCGGGATTTGAAGATCTGCCATGTTGTTTCGGGATCTTCTTGGCCCTCGATCGTCACGTTGAACGTATACCCACCAGATTCCATAGGCACAGTTGCGCCGGCCCCAGTAGGAACACCAACTTGCGGGTCAATGCCGTTCGCGATCATCCACGACACATCACCCAAAGTGGTACCGAGTGACGGCATGGACGCTTCGATACCGGATTCAAGTCCGTCCATGATCCATCCGCCAGCAGGAACCAACAGGCCAAGGTCGTACTGTTTCGGTCCCTTGTGATCCGCGATCCACGAACCGATACCGCCAACGAAATCCTTGACGCTCTCAAAACCTGCAGTCAGTCCGTCAAGGAATCCCCGAAGGATTTGCTTACCAGCGTCAAGCAGCAGGCTACCCATGTCGCCTAGGGCGGTCATGATGTTCCCGGGCAGGTCACGGAACCACTGCAAGGCGCCGTCAATGAAGCTTGAGATTCCTTCGGATGCCGAAGTCCAGATCCCTGAAAGGAAGTCGAGGAAACCTTGCCAGACACCGTTCCACCAGCCCATGAAACCGTTGATCACACCAGTGCACCAGTTGATGAATCCACCCCAAATTTGGGTGATCCAAGCAACCACTGAATCCCAGTTGGCGACCAGCAAAACGATTGCAGCGATGAGCGCGACGATGCCCAGAATAATCCACGTGATCGGATTAGCGAGTAGGGCAGCGTTCAAGAGCCACTGCACACCCGCCCACAGCATGATCGAACCGGCAAGTAGGCCAATGATACCCACAAGGGGTATCAGTACAGGTGCGAATTGGATCAGCAAATCAAGGACTGGCTGAATATACGGTAAGACCTGAGCCAGCGAATCGCCCAACTCGGTCATGATGCTGTTTTTGAACTCAGTCAGTGCAGCACCCGGCCCGGAGTGGATTTCGTCAGTGACTCGCTGCGCGGCACCGGCCACGTCGCCAAGGCCTCCGTCAAGGTTTGCCAGCTGATCGATGAACCCCGGGATTTCACCGGTGGACAGATCTTCCAGTGGGGTGCCAAATAATGCCAGGGCGGCTTGTGACTGTGCGGCCGGGTCTTTCATGTCCTGCAATCCAAGAATGATCTTCGCAAAGGCTTGCTCTGCCTGATCCCCGCCAGCAAGCAGGTCTTTAGTCATCTGCTCTTGACTCAGCCCCAAAGCCTTGTACGCTTCGCCGGATGACTTCGACATGTCGGTTGACCGGATCGTGAATTCTTTCAAGGCGTCACCGGTCTTGTCGATGCCGTACATGCCCTTAGCTGACGCGTCGGCCAGCATCGTCATTGCTGTCTCGCCGCTGATACCGAGCTGCTGGAAAAACGGCCCGTATTCGTCCGTGGCATCAATGATTTCTTCGCGGACGTTCTTTGGCACTTTTTGCAGAGTCGCAGTCAGAAGGTCGGCAGCTTCGGCGCCGTCCTTGGCCAGCCCGGTGGTGATCATCTGACCGATGACCTGTGAGACGCGGTCTGATTCAAGTTCAAAAACGCTGGCCATGTCCATGACAGTGCCGGTCATTTTCGCTATCTCGTCCTCGGTGGCAGTGCGCATCCCCTTGATGGAGGTGATGACACCAGCAGCCGCGGCGCCCGTGTCTGCCGCGCTTTCTCCGTAGCCCTTGGCGAATAGTGCCCCGGCCACGTTTCCGGCCTTCTGAGCTTCTTCCGACGCCGGGTCTAGGGTAGCGCGGACGGCGCGCACCGCAGTATCTTCACTGATCGCGTTTGCCATGCCAGCGGCCAATGCGGCACCAACGATCGCACCGCCTGCCATGGCCGCTTTGGCAAGCTTCGGTGACTTCATCTTGTTTTGCAGGCCGTCCAACGCTTTGTCGGCTGGCCCGGTGTCCAAACCGACGTATCCGACAAGTTCACCAATCGACAGTGCCATTTGGCCTCCTAGACTCTATCGGCCGCGAGACCTACCTGGCTGTTTGTTCTTCTCCGGAGGGTAGATTTTCACCCTGAGTCTTGAATGCTCGATCATGAACAGGCCAGCAACGCGAACGATCAACCATCGGTATGAGCGTTGCCGGAGTATGCCTGACTCAATGTCGATGCTGTAGAACTGGTGCAGATCCGACTCGATCAGAGCCCAATGCGTGAACAGGTCAACCCATTGCAACCCGGAGTTTGGTGGCTTGCCGTCCGGGTACTCGTATCGTTCGCTTAGGCCCGTTTCCGGGTTGTACCGGCCGCGGCCGTACGGGTCCGGGTCGCCGTTCGGCGCGCCGACCTGTTCGGCGCTTGTGCTTTTCCCCCGGAAGTCCAGAACCTGTCCGCGATTTCCTCGCCCTGGGTGGCGTGCAGGAGCGCATACATGGACGCGATGCGCATGTGCTCGAACGTGAGACCATCCTCAACCATTTCTTCCCACAGTCCGCCCGTGAGAACGTCACGAACCATGTCGTGTTCCTGCTGGTCGTTGAGGATCTGCATGTCGTCATCGTCGGGGACGAATTCTTGTTCCTTCTGCTTCGCTTGCTGTGCACGGAATGCCACGGATACGAAGCTATTGAATGCTAGACCGACTTCGGCGGTCACTGCCGGCACATGGTAGGTCTTGCCGTTGATTGGCAGGTCGTGGCCGGGCTTGATGATTTGGGAGAGGTCTTTGAGCTTGCCCATGGTTTGCTCCTTGTCGAGGTTGACCGGTAGGCGTGCACCTCGACGCGACACGCCTACCGGAGATTTGTGGTTAGCCGCCGGTTGGGACGGTGAAATCGTTCAGTGCGCCGCGGCCGGTGAGGGTGAGTGCGGCGGTGGTGAGGTCGGTTTTGGGTCCGCCGTTGGCCACGAACGTAACGTCAGCGATGCCCTGGTCGCCGGTGGTGGCGCCTTCTTGCCAGAACCGGGTATGCACAAGACCACCTTCGAGCACTTCGCGTGATGCGCTCTTGAGGATTTCCTGTCCAGGATCGGCAGCCATGCCGGCGCGCGGGGTTTTCAGGGTTGCTTCGCCGGTCCAGCTGATGCCGGTGGCGATCTGCGAACCCCAGTGGGTGCCGTCGAACTCGCTGTCATCTTCGAGGTTCTTCTCAGTCTGTGGTGGGGTGAACTCGGTAATGCCGTAGACGCGCGTCCAAATGGTGGGTGCGGTGCCGTCGGTGTAGGCAGCCACTTCCATGGCCCAGTCACCAAGCACGCCGGGAGTGATCGTCATGGTTAGTCCTTTCGGTGAGCGCCAGACCGTGTGATCTGGGCGTAGTAGTTCTGCGTGGATTCTTGACGGTTATTACTGTCGTTGGGGAGGTTGGCCCCGCTGTTGCGCCACATACGGACTATGGGGGTTCCGCCAATGGTGACGCGTTGCAGGTCGTGCAGCTGGTCGAACAACGCGTCGCTGGTATCTTTAACGAATCGTCGGTCATTGCGGGGGCCTCGGATACGGAACTGAATGCCTTGCACACTGTCCGTGGTGCCATCATCAGAGACGGGGTACAGGTTGATTGTGATTGCCCTGTCAGGTCCTGGTGATTGCCCCTCAGATCCTATGGGCGCTTGGTCCATAGTGACTGCGGTATCAGTGGTGGAGTACTTGCCAGTGGGTAGGTACTTGCCGATGCTGAGAGTATCTAGCAGTTCTGCGAGACCTGTCATGAAGTCGGTTTGGAAACCCATCAGAGTTCACCTCGTGTCACTTGCGCGACGATTTCAAGGATTGCGTCCTTTTCGGCGTTGAGCGCGTTCTCAAGAAACTTCGCTTCCCGGCCACCGTTATGCCGAAGTGTCATGTCCTCGTGCTGGACCGCGGCATATGGGGTGTCGTAAGAGATAGCGGCGCGTAGCTTGCCTCCGTCGTAGGAAACACTGCCAGAGTTCTCCAATGTGCCTTCTTCATGCGGCACCCGTTTGTTTGCTTCGCCGAGCACGTGTTCAGCAGCAAGCACCAAGCCGCGCTCCAACCCACCGCCGAGTATGGCCAGCGGGTTGCGTGTGGGTGGCTTGAACTTGAATGACGACGTGGCCACAAACGCCTCCTAGGTCAGGTTCACTTCGACGTGTGCCGGCAGATCCAGCAGGCCGGGATCAGCGACCGCGGCTTTGATAACGATCGCGGTCCGGGATGGCAGGACCACTTCGGAACCGGGTGTGAAGATCCCGGCGTACTCGTGCGGCGCGGTCAGTGTGGTCTCCGAGATAACCTCGGCTCCTTGTCCGTCACGCACCAAGGTACGGGTTTCATCCGCAAAACATCTGACATCCTCGTGGGTTTCCCATTGATCGCCCCATGAGTCGGTGCCAGTGAGGGTCCGGACGGTGACTGTCTTGTCGTAGAAGTCCTCTAGTTCATCGGCCGCGGTCATTCTGAGCCACCGGGCCCAACGAGCGCGTAGTCAGATTTCCGTTCTGGCTGCTCTTGGAATGGCACCGTGAATACATCCGCGATGACGGTCAGCAGTTTTTCCCAGTCGCTCAATGCTTCCCCTTCTTTCCGCTGTACCAAGGCAATGCCAGCCCATCATTGGCAGCCCTTGGCACAACATGCACGTGCAAGTGGAACACGCTCTGAGTCGCTTCAGCCCCGATACTGGTGATGATGTTGAACGCCTGCGGCTTGTCCTCAGGGTCGCGCCGGTGCAGCTGCTTGATGTACTCGGAAGCTGCTTCCATGACGTAGCCGGTCACGCGTGGTTCTTCGGACGCGTCGCGCACGTGCTTACGAGGCATGAAGATTACGTGTCCTTCAACCACAGGGTTCAAAGGGACAATACCGAGTACCCCGATACCGTCATAGACAACGGTGGCAGGTTCAGAGCCGTACAGGATTTCGCAGAATACGCAGTTCATCGGTTCACCACCGCGCTGATCAGACCAGCATTCCGGAGGATCTGAAACGCCGAAGTACACAACACCCGCAACGCGTTCACTCGGGCTTGCTTGGCCGATGCAGCGTCCGCCGCATCATAGGACACCGTAGCGCCCTTGATGCTCTTGGAAGAAGCCACACGCTTGCCGACCTCCACCAGTTCCCCGGCGGACGGGTCCAGCCCGTTGGCGGCCCAGAACGCAGCCTGCTCGCAAGTCGCCTCTTTGAAGGCCGCGGCGCGGTCGGCGTGTCGCGGCATCCCGTCGGAATCCACCGCATAAACAACCAACATCGTCGCTTCCTCCACAAGAGCGGAGGCCGAGCGGAGAAGGGGCACAGCGTTATCAGGTGGCGCTTGTCCCGTCCACTCCTGCAAATCTGCGGGTGTAGCGTAAACACGCATGTGCCCCTCCTCTCTTACTCTGCTGGAATCAGCAGGGCCCGGATTTCGCCGCGTCCCAGCCCAGCCAGCTCCTCGTCGGTCTTACCCTGAGCAACAGCCCAGGCTTTCCACTCGTCAGTAGACGCGTTGCCAGCAGGCGGCTCGTCACCCTGCTTGTACTCGACCGGAACCTTCTCAGACTCGCTAACCTCGTACCCTGCAGCCCGGCAATACGCGATCACCGCAGGATTGTCAGTTTCAGCCTTGCCATTGGCGAACTGCACACCGCCAACACTGCCGTTGAAGTCCTTCACAGGCGCTTCGATAATTGAAGCCATGATTGGTTACCCTTCCTCTTCTGGTGGCTCAGGATTAGCGGCCGTAGGTTGCGAAGCCACAAGGCTGGCAAGTTCAGCAGCGTCCTGAGTTGCTTTATCACCACTGACAACACCAGTGGCAATAGTGCGTACGCTCTCGTCGCCGTGCAGGCCCGGAGAGATAACGTTGGGGCCGTGAGGATTGCCAAGCTCACCCTCAGCGCCAGCATTCGACGGGGCCAAGAAGTCAACATCCGAAGGGGTCACCGCTGCATCACGCAACGGTGACCCGATCAGAGTTGGCTCCACGAAATCACGTGGATCAGCCATGGTTAGACCTCAACCTGAATGCCGCGGAACACGCCCGCCGCCTTGGTTTTCTTCAAAGCCACGCCCACCGGGCCCAGCTCGACCTCGCCGGTCTTGACAGCACCAGGAGTGCTGAAATCCGGGGCGTAGTACGAAACCACGGAGCCGCCAGCAACCGAAACACCGTGGCAGCCGTCCAACGCGAACCGGACAGCGTACAAGTCGGACTTCTTCGCAGTGATCGGGATGATCGGAGCAGCCGAACCAGCCTTGAAACCAGCGTCCACCAGGCGTGCGCCGGCGTAGGTGTCGATGGTGGTGTCACGCGGTCCGACGATCTGCACGTTCTGGTTGGCGAAACGCGATGCAGCCTTGATCAGCTGGATCGTGCGACGGTTACCGATCAGTGCACCAGCTTCACCGTCCAGGGTGGACAGGAGGTCGTCCACGTCGGTGAGGATCTGGAACGCGAGAGCCTGAGTCATCAGGCCGGACCAGTTGCGTGCAGTCGAGTCCTCCGTGGAGGAACCGGTGAGCGCCTTGGAAAGGCCGTCGAAGCTGTCCTCGTCAACAGCGGAGTCGCCAAGGATCACCGCTTCACCGAACTTGGCCTGTGCGGCCTTGATCTTCTGTGCGGTCTGCAACGCGACCTCACCAGAAGCGGCAGTACCAACATTCGCCAGAACACGGTCGATCTGGAACGAACCACCCAGGGGCTTCAGCTCGGTGGTGAACTGCTGGGTAGTGACTTCCTGCGGCACGTACTCAGAGTTGATCGCACGGAACGCAGCGGTTGGTGCGGTAATCAGACGGCGGTAACCGTACGTTAGAGTGTTACCTCCACCGGACGGGTTGACCGCGTCGTCAAAGGTCATCAGGTCAAGGATTGAGTTCGTACGGAACTCGTCAATGACGGCGGTGTCGAGGTCGGTCTGGGCGTTCTGAGACGCCTGTGCGAGGGTTACTGGCATTTGGGTTCAGTCCTTTACTTGGTGCCGTAGTGTGAAGCGGTTGCCTCGGTGAGGCTCATGCTTTTCTTGGTTCGCTGTTCGCCAGACCCGCCGGCGCCATCAGCTGCACTCGATCCCGGCACCCGGCCGGACTTGAGCTTGGGGTTTTCAGTGATCGCATCCGTGATTGCCTTGGTTACCTTGGCAGTGTCGGTGTGATCGATGTCCGCGAGCTTCGCCAGGAAGGCGCGGGAGTCTAGGAGCGCGTCAGCGTCGGCGCCTGCCTTGCCAGCGAGGCGGTAGACCGCGAGTTCGGTCTGGGCTTGATTGGTGGCGGTGTCGCGTTCAGCGAGCTGCTTGGTGAGCTGTTCAGCGGTGGGCTTTTCATCGCCCTTCGCGTCGGGGTTGAGTACCTTGGCGATCTGGTCGAGTACCTTCTTGGATACGCGTTCGTCGCCTTCGGCTTTGCGCAGGTCGTTGATGATCTTCTGCGCGCCCTGTGGGAGGGATTCTACTTTGCCGTCCCATTCGTCGCCCTTCTGGGCCTCGGCAGGCTTGGGTGATGGCTGTCCTTGCGATCCGGGCTGTTCACCGGTCTGCTGGTTCCCCTGCTCGACCCCATCTTCGCTGCCTTCTCCACCGTCTCCGGCGTTGGCGTTCATCTGTGCGTCGCCCCAGCGCTGGCGGTGGAAGTTCAGGAGTTCTTCGATACCGCCTGGTGCGTAGGGATCGATACCGTGAATAGTGCGTCGAGGCATGACAAATAACCCCTTTCGTGGGTTCAGATTGTCTGGTTCTTGGATATGGTTCAGTTACCGGCTGACTCGCAGTCGGTTAAGTGGCAAGGAGACTGTGTAGTGGCACAAGTGCAGATGCGAGATACCGATGACAATTGCCCAAAGTGTGGGGTTGCACTAAAAGAACGAGTGCGTTACGAAGAGGACGGTAGCCAGAACGGCAATTTGGACTGGGTCAGACAGGGTTTTCCAGTTTGCCCAGAAGGACACAAACTAGATTGGAGTGGGATAGGCGGCCCTACCGCGCTTTGAGGTTCGTCCGGTAGCTGAGGTTCTTCCGGTCGTTCGCTTCGCGCCAAGCCGCAAATTCATCCTGCTTGGCGCGAAGCTTCACCCCAGCCTGCTTCGCAGCTGCCGGGTCCAAATCCTGCATGAGGATCTTCTCACGCTTCAACTCGCGTACACGCCGTTCATACGCACGCTGGGTTTGCCGGAGTCGGTCACCCTCAGGGTTCGCGGTGACTCGCCCAGGACCACGCGTGATTCCCGGCAGGTACACCGAGTACGAATGAGTGCACCCCGGGTGAAACAAGCCCTTCCCATTGGCTTCGCGGAGTGACGCAACAACGGTCTTGCCATCTTTGAGTCGCCCCGTAGTGTTACCGGTCAAAGAAAGCACTTTGCCCTCGAATGGCCGGCACAGCTTGCACTCCTCCGGGCTGTCGGACACGATCACCGTATCCACACCGTAATGCAGGAGCCGGTCGCCGTGGCCCTCGCGCAATGCTTGGGAAGTTGCCGTGCGGGTCGCCATCTCAGCGTAACTGGCCATCTCCCACTGCCGGCCAGAACGATCCGTGAAACCCTTCACGCCCTGCCCAGCAAGCTTCTGCAACAGCCGGGCGGACGCTTCACGACGCGTCACCACACCAGAGATAGTCACCGCCGCGGCCTGCTGAGTGACCCGGTTGAACACGTCCAGTGCCCACCGGCGCACATTCAACCGCATCGCCCCGAGAGGTTCTGTAGCAGCGCGCGCAATGACCGCCTCAGCACCGGTGTTCGCGACCCTGCCGAAAAGGTCCGTCTCGATACCGGCCTTCTCCGCGTCATGCACCGCGAAAGCGACACCACGGTTGTAAGCCAGTCCGATGACCTGTTCGACAGCGCCAGGTACTTGCCGGTCAAGATCAGCGAGGATCTTATCCAACTGTCGGAGCAGGTTGCGTTGTTCCATCAGGCGAGTAGTCAACCAGTCCGGAGCATCACCAGTATTGGCGACAGCCCGGGCCAGTCGTTGCAGGATCAGCGACTCAGCACCCACGTAAATGTCACGGATACGCTCCGCTAGGTCACGTGCTTCATTCGGTCGCATCGCCATTCTCTACCCCAAACTGATCAGACAAACCGTTGCTGTCGCTGCCGATCATATCGGGGTCAGCCAACACTTCGAGACTGTTCTCAGCCTTGATGCGTTCCACTTCAGCGGTGATCCAGTTGTCATCCTTGTCAGGGTTGACCATGCGGACACGAGTCTCGATGGACGCTGCTAGGGCGGTGCTGAGCAACTGCGCGGTGCGTGCCAGCGCTTCGGGGTCGTCCTTCACACCGTCGGCAAGCTCAACGCTCACCTTGGCGTTCAGGGCGTTGCCCTTGTTGAACACCATGTTGTCCACAGCCATGAGCTTCCGAACGATACATTCCAACACCGGACGCACAGCCCGTGCTTTACGGCCCTGTGTCAGTCCTGACCGGCGTTCCTTCGCGAACACCTCAGTAGCTGTCACAGCAACGTCCCCGCCGTCACCGAAGGTTTGGGCGGAGTAGCCAGCAGATTTGATGATCTGATTCCAGACCAGCATGATCGTCTGCTCATGCTCCTGCACACGGATCGCGAACTGGATCTGCTCGATGGACAGTTTCGCGTCGGCTGCGGAGCCTGGGGGCGCGTTCACACCGGAGTAAATTTCGTCCTGTCCGAATGATGCGCCGGCGCCGGGCCCGTTGTTGTTCAACAGCGAGTTAGGTACAACCAGCATGGCCTTGCCTAAGCGGACGTCACGCATCAGCGACGTGTACGCCTCATCCAACGCATCAAACAGGCTTTCGATACCGTCCAGATCCGACCGGCCAAGGTACTGACCTAGTGGGTCTTTACGCCACGTCCGATTCGGCCCCATGTTGGGCCAGTGGAACACGGCCAAACCCTCGGAGCCCGTGCTGATCTTCCCTTCCTCGTCCACTTCCAACCCTGCGGTGGAGTGGTGCTCTGCGAGCGGGACCGGGCGGCCAAGGTTGGTTGTGGTGCCTTGGTAGAGGCCGTGGAAAATAACGCCTTCACCGTTCAGGGTTTCGTGCCGTTCAAGATGCCGGTAGACCAGTTGATTGTCGGTCTTTACTACGCGCCAGAACGTCACTGCGACGAGCCGACCAAACAGGAACTCAGGTAAGGCGGCGTCGTAGTCCACGTGTGTCAGGAACGGATGATCCTCTAGGCCTATTTCCCAGGTGACGCGGAGGAAGCAACCACCGAGCGCGGCGGTAGTCTCCGCGGCGTTCGCCAAAGCAGAATGGAAGTCTGGGCCGGTCAAATCCTCCACACGCTTCTGCGTGGCCTCATGCTCCACAACTACGGTTGGTGGCTCGTTGAACAACAAATCAGACGATGCCTTGCACAAGTCCGCGGCCGCCGGCACATGCAACTTCCTCTCCGGTGGCTTAGTTAGGTCCATGCGGGACTCGCCCCAGAACCAGCGGCGAAGGTTCCCAACCACACCACGCTTCGGCTTACCCGCGGGTTTCGAATACACGTTGGCCAGTGAGTCGATGTTGGACTCGTACCAGGCAGCCCATTCGTTGAGTTTCGGTGTGATTGCTTCGAGTTGGGTTGGTGGCCACGGGGTGTTGTTCGCGGGGAGCGGCAAGGTGGCCTCCTAGGTTAGCGTGCTGGCCAAGACCAGTGACCTTCAGTCAAGGTGTCGGCGTGTGGTGTGTTTCGGATTGGTTTGGTGGTTCCGTCGGGTTGAAACACGGTGAGGGTTGCTACGTTGCCGTCTACTGCTGCGATGACTGCTGCGAGCGGTTCGGTTTGGTAGAACGATTGGTAGTGGACGATGCGGCCGACGGTCGGTTGCTGAGTCATTGCTTCTCAACCTCACCAGGCTCAGGAACTTCACCACTGAGGATGAACTGAGCGAACTTATCGGCCTGTTTGATGATGGTTTCCCATTTCAATCCACCGTTCATGTTCGCCAAGATAAGCTCTAAGGCCTTGGCTCGTGCTTCATACTGGTTCATTTCAGCTCCTATGCTGCTAAGGCGACATACGGTCGCCAGTTCGTCTCCGTCGTAGTCAACGCATACCGACCAGCATCCAAACTATGGTCAGCAACCTTCAACGGCCTATCCTCGCCCTTCTCCGTCTGCTTCGGGTCCCACGAATACGAAGGCGCTTCCTCAATCAGACCGGTGCAACGGTCAGCGATCAGTAGTTTGTTCGCTGACAGTGCAGAAGCGAAAGTTCTAATCCCGTACAGGACGTTGTTGTCCGCGTCGATCAGGTTGCCAACACCGTCGTTCGCTAACTGAACTTTGAACGATGCAGCGGCCGGGTCAACGATCATCCACTCAGGTTGTGGTGTGCCGAGCGGGTGGTGTTGGTCTGTCATCCAGGCGCGCATACGCCCGGAGATTTCCGAGTCGGTGAGGCGGCGTTGGGATTGTTTCGCGTCGTACCGCCATTCGTCCATGAAGTAGAGGCGGTTGTCTACGCCGAGGCCGAGCATGACAGCCGACGTGGCGTTGGTTGTTCCGTAGTCGATACCGACAGCAAGCGTGCGCGTCATCGGTGGGAGTGCGTCCCAACTGATGACGTGTTGCTTCGGGTCCCACATGTCGTAGACAGCACCTTCAGCGGCAACCCATTCGCCCAGGATGAAACGCCGGTACCAGAGGCCTGTGAACTCGGACTTGATCGACTGCACATAGTCAGGCTCAAGTGATGGGTTGTCGTCAATGGTGAACGACCAGCGACCCCACCCGGTGAGCCCGGTGCTGATGCGGTCTAGGAATTTGCGTTTCAACCAGTGCGCGGGGCTGTCCGGGTTAGTGGTACCGAACAGTTGGGCACCCTTCACGGACATGCGACCGAGCAGCTGAGTGAAGAACTCCTCAGGCAACGTCGTAACCTCATCACAGATACAACCCGCAACGGTCATGCCGCGGAGAACCTTCTCCGCCTTAGCGTCAGAAGCACCCATGATATGCACGGTACGGCCGAGGATCTTCACTGTCGGCGCACCGTAGTTCCCCACAACCTGATCAGACAACCGGCCGAACAAGTCCGGGTTCTGCATCGGCGCGACCATGTTACGCCACACCGAATCACGGGTACGCCCGATCATGAGCAGTTCCCCACCACGCGGCGCATTCGCCAAGAATAAGAACCACCGCAACAACGCGATGATCGTCTTACCCGAACGAATCGCACCCTCAAGGATGTTCACACGGTGACTACTGGTCTGCAGGAAGTTCAACTGGCGGGGACTCACTGCCTCCGCCGGAGCCGTCAGGATCGACAACAGGCATCGCCCCCAACTGCTCAGCAAGCTTCTCCAACATCGACCGACCAGCACCAGCACCGTTATCATCGTCGCGCGCGTCAAGCTCATGCGTAGTTTTCAAAGCAACCTGAACAGTCTGAACAAGGGTGCGACGCTCAGCAGACGGAATGAAATCTAACGTGGCCGGATACTCAGCACCACCCTCGCCACGCTTCAACGTCTGGAACGACGGAGCTTCAAGCACATCCAACGCAGTTTCAGCCTGCCCGTAGAGTCGGGCCGCGATGTTCTGCCTGCGAAGCTTATTGTCAACAATGACTGCTTCTACCGCGTGCGCGGTGCGTTCGGTTCGAACCGTTCGAATGTCAGCTGCTTTGGCCCAACCGGTGACCGTCCCTTTGGGTATTCCGAGCTGCTTCTTTACTTCGCTTGGGCCGTCTGTTTCGTAGAGCTTGAGGGCTTCGGCGCGTTGCTCTTCGGTGTAGCTTCGTTTTGCCACATTCTCAGCCCTCCTTCCATAATGTGTGTGACGGCGGCTTGCCTACGCGCATCTATGTTTGGTTAGGGGTCGCGCCGTCAAGAATGTGTGGAGCAGGTGCGCCTACCCGTTCGAACTCAGTGAGCTTCGGGTGATGAGCGTCCTTCGTTCCCTGCGCCAGTTATATGAACTGGGAGGGTTGACGTTGACTCCACAAGTGCCTGTCCCGTGATTCGAACACGGACCTGTACCGGGTTTGAGCCGGTTGCCTCTGCCGTTGGGCTAGACAGGCTTGGAGGTTCCTCCGGGAGTCGAACCCGGTAAGCATGGCTTTGCAGGCCAGCACCTTGCCGTTCGGTCAAGGAACCCTGGCACGGACGTTACCGCTGTGTATGGCTGACCGCTGGGGTCTCCGTGCCTCGGCGGATAGAGGACGAGTCGAACGCCTGCGCCTGTTAGAGCGCCCCCGGGTTTCGAATCCGGTGCCGAACCGCTTCGGCTTCACTATCCTTGCAAACCCCGCAGACGACGCGTCGCTGAGCTAACGTCCCCTGTCGAGGGTAAGGGTTGCCCCATTAGGACAATCCGTGGCAGCAGTAGGAATCGAACCTACCGTGGACCGGTTTACAGCCAGCCCTGTCACCTTGACTCTTCTACTGCCTTGGCCGACTATCTCCCCGTCGGCTATGGGATTAGGCCATTGGAGGCAGTCATCCTGTCGCGACCTCTAGTACGCGAACTCCCGGTCCTCCGACCTGGCGTGCGAATGGCAGGACTCGAACCTGCGCGCCACGGCTCTACCAGCTGAGCTACATTCGCTCCCCCGGGTCTCGTGTACCTGGGGGCTATTCAGTTATGACGAAACCCCATGGAGCGAACTCAACATGGGGTTCCCCGGGATGGGAGATGCGCTAACAAGGCCAACCCGGTTTTGGAGACACGTGTGCCTAACCACCACCAACTATACCCGAATAGTTACCCGATTACACACCACATCAAGGTATTACGCGGTAGAAATTATTCAGACAGCACTTTAGACAACCAGTCCAACTGATCAGACTCCCAACGAGCAGCACACGCCCGGCACTCAGCAGACCACTGCCCCCACCTCAACATGACACCCTCATCGTCGTAGCAGTACAGCACCAACGCGATTTCTCGCGACTCACCGTAATGGTGCTCACCGCAGGAAGGGCAAGGCCTGTTGATTTTCCGTGGCGGTTTGGTCGGGTTGAGGTAGTCGTGGATCTGTTTGGCCCACGCATCGGTAATGCGGCTCAGGTGTTCAGGCCATTTGGGTAGTTCGTCAGTGGTGATCACGTCATCGAACGCCTGGATTACTTCGGGCAAGGTGGTCTGGTCGGCTTTGAATAGTTGCCAGTGTTCATCCCGGGCCTCCCGGTCGATGTCCTGGTAGAGGCTGATCGCTCCGACATCAACGGGGATCTTCAACTCAGTACTTGAGTGCGCGGCACCACCGGTGCGGTCTGGTTGCGCTGCGCCTTGGATCTGATCGAGGAGGCTGGGGCGCATGCGTCCATCGCGAAAGTGTTCGCGAGTGAGGCGGTGTATAGATTCGCGCATGGTTGCCTTCCGGTGATTGTAACTTCGGTTTCTGGTTTCACATGATCCCATTCGAGCCGGCCGTCATCGGTTTGGATCACGATGGTGGTGTTGCCGTCTCCGAGGTGCTTCACCTGGATTAGTTTTCCAGCGAGTGTCCGGTTGAATGATGCTTCGAATCGGATGTGCTTGCCGCGGTCTGCGCCGTTGAGGTGTTGAGCTTCTCTTGAGGTTTTCATGCGGAACCTTGTTTTCCGGTAAACAACGTTTCCTCCTTGTTGTCGCCCATGGTTGCTATAGCCATGAGTGCATCCAGTGTGTGTAGGCGGTCATGATGAACTCCCAAAACCAAGAACCGATCACTGGATGCCCCGGATCTGCTCGGCGCGGTTGCGGAGTATGTCTGCGCATTCGTTAAACGTCTTTTCCTTGTCCGCCATATGCTCTGGGTACAGCGCCCAAGCAAACTGGGTTTTGCGTAAACGAGGATGGTTCTGCAAGTTCTCAGCCGCTTCTTCCAACGCCTCTCGTTTCGCTTCGGCGCGTACCTGCTCTAACCACCGGTCGAACTCGGCTTGAACAGTCGGCACCAGCGCAATGCCCGTGGATTTCGGCAAATGGTATAACTTTCGATCCACCCATATGTCGCGTATGCCATCTGTCGTCGGCGTAAACCTTCCGCCGTACGTCGCTTCGTGCTTCTTATTCGCGCCCATCAGCGTTCCTCCTTGCTTCTGCGTCCACACATCCGGCATTCGTAGTGCAGGAATAGCTTGCTCCTACGGATAAAGTCCCAGTGATGGCCCAGCGCGAGGCACCACGGGTAGAGCATGTTAGGCACCGGGCACCTCCGGCATGTGCAGCACGCGGGCGGGGAAGCATCCCGTGTCATCGGTTGGGTAGTCGTCGCCTGCTTTGGCGGATGCCCAGCCAGAACTCCAATCGGTGCGTAGCCTAGCGGTGCCATCGCGCAGGATGACCACGCTTCCAACCGACAAGCCGTCCGCTTCTTCGACGCTGGTCACTTCCGGCAAAGCGGCAGCGAGATAAGCGGAAACCATCTGCTCAGTGATCGCATAGCTGTTGGTCTTGCCATCGTGGTGCACCTTGTCGCGCACCAAAATACGCGTGGCCATTTCGATTCCGTCCAGGTTTAGCGGGGTATCAGGCATTGCGTTCCTCTACTGGCTCAGTGCATTCTGGGCATTCGGATTCTTTGCCCTGCACGGTGGTAACGTTCTGCCAGCCGCGCACGTCTGGCTCGCTCAGGTGCCCGTGTGTGGTCGGTTCAGGGCCGCACGGGTAGGGCTTGATTGCTTGCGGGTTCAATCCGTAGTGCACAGCGCGTTCGTGCGCCAATTCTCCGGTTTCGTCTCCGGCGCGCATGTCGGCCCAGTCCCAGGCTTCCTGTCCCGTGAGCCCTTGCAGCATGGCATCAGCTAAGAATGCAAGATTTCGTGCGGTCACTAACGCTTCTGTGCGGTTCACGGACATACGGGGCTCCACTCCTGACCAGCTAGTTCCCCAGACTTCAAGACCGATAGCGCGTGAATACAGGTATGGAACCTCGACGGCCAGCGGCCGGGCATCGTAAGGCTCTGGATTGTGTGGGTAAAGTTCGTGTGCGTACCGGCGTTTGGTGCGTGTTTTCTCAGTCATTTTTTGTTCCTTCCTTACATGTGCATTCGGTTTTGATTTTCCAGCAGTCGGGGCATTCGTACTTGCCCCGGCACCCTTCGCAGTAGTGCTTGTCGCCTGGGCATATCCAGTCAGCGTCTGTTGCACAGTGCATAGCTTCCGATGCATCCCGGTAAACCTGCTCGGTTTCGTCCGACAAATCGCGTCCGCAATCGTCGCAAGTAAGCCAGTAGAACAGTCGTGACTCGATCACCGCTCGGCCCTCTTGTCTGCCAGTTCACGGGCTTTACGGGCAACAGCGAGCCATTTGTCGGGCGAGCAAGCTGAGTCAAGGGTCGTGTGGGTGTAGCCTGTAAATTTTTTGTAGTATTCCAGCGCTTCGGCTTCCAACTCCGCCTGCTGCTTGGCTTCGGCTTCCATTTCCTTCAGGTGCTTATCGAAATCGCTTAGCCTCCGCAGAATCTCGTTGGATGCCAAATACTCGTTAGGCCAGCCCGCCGCTTCGAGGATTGCCAGGGCCAACGCAGGCGCATCAGACGGGGCGAGCGTGATGCCGCTCCGACCTGCATCCTTGTAATTGATAACCAAGGTGAAGTGCTTGCCTAATTCCTTCACGTGCAATTCCCGAGTTTCTTCAACGCTCTTGAATGTCTTGCTAGTCATTGTTGTCTCCGTTCTTGGTGGTGCGGGCAGCATTGTCCGCGTAGGCAATCGCCTGCTCTTGAGTTTTGAAGTACCTGAGGAATCCGCGGTCGGAGTAGACGCGCCACTCGTCGCCCGTAAAGATGTGCTTGAATCCCTTGTAGACGTGCCAGCGCCCCGGGTTCGTCATGGCGAAGTACGTTGACATGATCCGCTTACTCCGGTCCACGCCGTCTGACCAGCTGCCGTCAGCGAGACGGTACGGTGCGCGGTGCGGAATAAAGCCCATGCCGCGGCAGGTGGCGCAGGACATGGAGCGCGGTGGGCGTTTAGGATCAGGCAGCGCTCCCTCACCTCTACAGTCCTTGCACTGCTGAGCGTCCGCGTAGGTCCGCTTTATGCGATGATGCAAACGATTAGCCACGGTCGCCCTCCAATCCTTTGTCAGCGAGCTGGCGGGTCCGGCATGGGTGATTGACGTACTCGTCTGCGTCGCCCTCAGGTTTGCAGCACCCTCCACAAGCCCAATAGTCAACAACGTCGTGATAGAACGTCTGGTCAATCTCTACGTGCTCAAGTTCGCAGTCGAAGTCCGGGCATTCGTCCGAATAAACGGGAAACGGCTTATGCAGTTCTTGGATCGCTACAAGAGCGGTGCGCATGGTCTCGACTCGGTTAGGCAGCGGTTCTCCGCAGTAGTCGCATTCCGGGTCATGCGTGAACGTGTGCTCCGAATACTCGCCGTGAGCACTGATGCACTTACTCAAGCCCATCACCGTCCTGTAGTTGGATTTGGTATCGGCTTCCTGGCTGATTCGGTTCGTTCGAGCCAGTGCATTCGTTGCCGTGGAATGTTGCTTTCGGGCAGCGCTTGTTCCCGCAGGTTGCGCAGACGATCATCCCGCCGAAGCCCTGCGTCCAGTCGCCGGTTTCTTCGACTAGCTTTGTCCGCCGGTCATCGTCGCACCGTGAACAACCAGCAGCGCCGGGGAATGAGACACCTCCGGGATTGCAATACTCACCCACGCCCATCACCGTCCAAGGCGCGGTCGATGGCGTTTACTGCGCCAGCGATGCTCAACCCGGCATTCATCGGTTCATAAGAGGCCTCACACCACGTATTCCGAAGCGCTCTAACCCGATCAATGGACGCATGAGCCTTGCGCAGAGCCGAAGTTTCACGCGAGCTACGGTGCGCCCAACGCTTGTTTGCATCGAGAGCGGCATCCCGATCCTGTTCAGCCTGTTCGGTGCGGGTGATCAACGCGAGCACGGTCTCAGGGTCGAACGCGGCGATGAACTCAGCGTTGGCCACGCTTCCCTCATCCCAAAAAATCGGTTGCATCAGCACGATTGGACCACGGCCAATGTCGCCCGGGCGGTGCCGTGGACCGACAACGTACTTGCCGGGAAAGTTCCCTGACTGGCGGGCTTCCCACGGTCCTGGGGTTGCTTGCTCCGCGATCTTGCGGAGCTGGTCCAGGTCTTGTGGGGTGTGTCCTGTATCAGCTGCTGGCACCCCCATGCGGCCTGCAGCTGATACGGACCCCGACGGTGTTCGGAGCTGATCAGCAGGAAGATTGGATGAGACAGGGGTTTTCTTGGATTCGTTAGTCACGATGCGCCCCCTTTAGACCAGGTAGATGCCGACAGGGAAACTGTCATAGCTGGGGTATTCGTGCCGGTAATAACGCAGCATGTCCCCCGAAAACGGGGTACACCAGTCCGAATCTTCGGTGTAGTGGTCTGCGATTTCAGCGACCGAGGTAGTCGGGTAGATCCGATCCTCACGCTGAGCATTGATACAAAAAGACATAAATTCCTCTCCTGCCGGTAGATCCGGCGTCCTCGTTAGCAAGATTTACTCTACCGCGTCCCACCGACTTAATCGAGTAGAACGCGGTAGAAAGTTTTTAGGCAAAAATTTACGGTTCATCCGGTCGCGCACCCGACAGCAACGCCCCAAAATCCCGCAGCGTCATCGTCACCAACTGCTCACCAGGAATCGCACTCCCTCGACGTTTATGCACGACAACCCCCGCCAAAGCATCAAGGTTTCCGCGCTCCCGCTCAGCCTCACGCAACCACGCAGGTAGAGCCATCGTCGCCACGTCCTTACACTCAATCGCCACAGGCTGGCCCCAGATCTTCACGCCGCGCACGTCACCCAAATCCAGAGCACCAGTGCGAACCTGACGGTCGATTCCGTCGTCATCCAGCGCTCTCGCCAGATAATCCGCAGTGACCCGCTCCATGCGGCTCCCGGCCGCTTTCGCTGACTTCAAATTCCGTCCCACACTTTTCCCTTCCTCAAACCGCTCAGAATTGGCTCTAAGCGCCTAAAACAATCATGGATAACCACTCACCCTACTTACCTTCCCCTACCGCACCAGGCGGTGCAACACGGCCCCTACGGAAGTCCTCCCACCAATCCGGAGGACCCACCCGACGATGACGCCCACGACACCGAGACTCCACCACACCATGCTCCACACACACCAACTCCCGCACCGGCCCTTGGCGCTCAACAAACGCACCAGCCCAATGAGGCCCCGACATCCCAATCACCGCCGGAGTCCGATTCGCCGGATTCATCGCCGCACGAACCACCGCCACAGCCAAAGCATCCACAGGCCCACGACCACGAGCCATCTCCAAAGCCTTCATGATCCCAGCCGGCTGCCAATCAGGCCGAAGCGAATTGATGAACCCAGAGAGATGCTGGGCCTGCTCTTGGGTTATCTGTTTTGGATTTATCTCATTCATCATCCGTCTCCTGCCTTCCCGCGTTACGAACGTAACGACATGATGATTTCTAGCCCCGGATTTTTAAGAACCAAACCCATAAGACTGAGGTGAGTTAAGTACTTGGTCTTGGTCTTGGTCTTGGGCGGTTGAACACGACCCGAACGAACGCCGAACGTTCGCCTTTCGTTCGCCCGAACATTCACCGAACACTCACCCCGGGTTCTTGTTCTCCCGGGCTTTTCGCATCCTCTCCGCTGCTTTCCGTTTCTCCTCGATGACCTGCTCTTTCGTGCGCTGGTACTCCGTCCACGACAAGAACTGCCATCCATCCGGTACCGGCTCCCATAGGCCAGCAGTGACGAGTTTCCCTGCCAAACTCTTACCCTTGGGCCACGAAACAACGAACCATTCCGGCACCTCACCATCAGTCAAATAGTCGGTGCAATACGTACCCGAAACGAGCCACAAACCGATCGCTTCCAACCCTGCCGCTCTCACCTTCGGGTGCGAGTGCATCCGGTCATCAGCGTTGAACCAGGCCACTGTAGTCCCTCCATATCTGCTGTCTTGTCCAGTGCCAGGCTTTGTACTCGCACATGTAGTAGTTGACGTGATAGCTGTCAGGTTGGCCTTTCGCGATGAACATTCGCATCGCAACGGCCTGTTGTCGGGTCGGCGCCCACACTTTCCCGCACGCACACCGAGGAAGCAGCGTCACAGCAATGTCACTCCTGTCAAAGTCCCATCAGCGTTCAACCCAGGGTGCAACCAAATCCCGCGATGCCCCTGCATAGTGCAACCATGACCGCATCCGTGATTCATGGTGTAGCAGGCATATTGGCCTCGGTGTTGGGCCAGAATATGCGGACACTCGGCGCCGTCGTTCCTGCGATGGCATTCACCGGTCCCGTCCTGGTGCACGGTAACGGTTCCGCTGCACCGCAAGGTGAGTAGTGACCGCTCCCGCGTAGGGTCCGCGGCTACCCACTGCTCTTCGTACTCGGCTGCAGCCCGACTGCACTGGTTCCGCTGATGGAACTGCACGCCGTCCTTGCCGAACGGGTTTGAGCAGGTTAGGGCCGGGAAAAAGATGCTTCTTCTGCCGGTGCGTGATCGGCTCCTTGCACGCTGGGCAATACCCGTCCGGCAGCTTCATGGCTTCCACCGACCGCTCTACCGCACGCTGTGCTTTCTCCCCGCTGCATGGTGGTAGCTCCCCGCACTGGTTGCACACCGCGTAATGCTCGTCCAATACCCGGAAATAGGTATAAACCGATTTCAACTTGATACCGTAGTGCTCCCCCTTGTCCTGTCCGGTTAGACGCTCCACGATCATCTCGTGCAAGTAGGACCCGTCCAATGGCTCCCGGTACTCCAAGACCCGGTAGGCGTGACTGTCACGGCCATCAATAATCGTTCCTAATGTTGGCCGGTTATCTGGCTTGCTCATTGCTCCACCTCGAACAACGTGACAGTCTCGGACAAGTAATCGTTCAGCTCTTCGGTTTCAGTCATAGCCGTTGTCCTTTCAGCTGTAGTAAAGAGTTGGCTCGATCGATTTCGGATTGGGTCAGTCGCCGGTCAATTGGCTGGTCACTCTTATGGCAACCGCACTCTTTCCTCGTGGCACACACCTGAAATGGGGTCCAGCAGCATGACTTCCTGCAGTTCATGACGCTGCCTCGATCCAACCGTCAGCACGAGCAAACCGCCGGCACGCAACGCAAAACTCCGTCGCCCTCGACACCTTCCGATCAATCCCACACCGAGCACAAGCCTGCACATCAGAGGGTTTCTCGAATACCGGCTGTGGACCGAATGTTGCAGTTTCAGACTCAACAACGATGACAAGTTCAGCTTGACCTGATCCAGGAACATCCTTGCCCAACCGAACAAATGCCTTGGCTTCACCAACAGTGATCACTCCATGCCTGCGCGCCACATGTGGCAAGTCTTGGATCGCTTCCGCCTTCAAATCCTCGTAACTCAACGTTTTGTCTAGCACTGGCCACATGGCTTGAAAGACGCTCATGCTGCCACCGCCAACAAAGCGATCTTGTCCGGCCGGAACCCGCCCCAATGCTCTTCTGCAGTAACAACCACCGGCGCCTGCAAGTAGCCAAGCCCACGAACAAACTCCAAGGCCTCTTCATCCTGCGAAATGTCCACCTTTTCGTACTCCACACCAGCCTTATCCAAGGCCTTATAGGTCGCGTTGCACTGCACGCAAGACGGCTTCGTGTAAACCTTTACCATCGTCTTTCTCCTGATTTTGGGTGCACAAAAGGACAGCCATAAGCCCCCAAGCATTAGGGCTGCCCTCTCCGTGCGGTATCTAATTAGTCGCGGTAAATAGTGACCAGGTTCCCAGCCACCACACCGCCGAAAGGCGAAGGCTGACCATCAGCCAGCACCAGCTTCTCCAAAGCCGTCAGACCCTCAACCTTGCCCGGGTCTAACGTCACAACAGTCTTGCCAGCACCGATCCGGATACCCTGCACTGCGTCCCGGATACCCTGCACCCGCCCATAGGCCACATCATGCAAGTGGAAGGACTGCTTGTTGCCGAACCCCGGCACAGTCACACTGGCCGCGGCCGGCACCGGTGCTGGCTTCTCTTGAAGGTCACCCCACGGATCAGAACGGTGGTTCACTGCTGTCACCCCACTGCCCTTCCTGGCTACCCCCGGTGCTCCATTGGTCGGCAGCTGGTGGGTTCCAACCGCCACCCTGCTGAGGCTGGTTCTGCTGCGGTTGGAAGTTCCCACCGCCTCCGCGCTGGGTGCGGGTCACCTTCGCCGAAGCGAACTTGAGCGACGGGCCAATCTCGTCCACTTCCAACTCCATGACCGTCCGACGTTCGCCTTCCTTCGAGTCATACGAACGCGACCGCAAACGACCCTGGACGATGACACGCATGCCCTTCGTCAGCGTCTCAGCAACGTTCTCCGCGGCTTCCCGCCACACGCTCGCCCGAAGAAACAACGCTTCCCCGTCCTTCCACTCATTCGACTGCCGGTCAAAAGTCCGCGGAGTCGAAGCAATCGTGAAGTTCGCAACCGCCGAACCCGACGGCGTGAAACGCAACTCCGGATCCGCCGTGAGATTGCCAATCACCGTAATAACTGTCTCGCCCGCCATGGTTACTTCCCTCCGGTGATCTTGACGACAGCATCAGCCATCAGCGCTTGAGCATGTTCCTGCATCTTCGCGACGATTGATTTCTTCGCCTCGTTGACGGCCTTGTCCATCTCCGACTTCATACGATGGTCCACTGCTGAATCCATGTAGGCCTGCAGGTTCGTTTTTCGGTTGTAGGAGTCGCGCTTGTCTGCGGGGGAATTGAACCAGGCAGTGATGCGGTCGTGCATCAACTGGGCGATACTGCGAGGTTCACCCTTCGGGGTGCCGAACTGATCGGTCGGAGTAACGATCTTGTCCAGCGCTTCATCTAGCAACTTGGTCACTCGCTCATCCAGTGCCTTCTCCGCAATCTCAACGGCGTTGAAGTTCCATGTGCTGCGCAGTTCGCTATCGATCTTTGCTGCTACCCGCTGACCCACGATCTCTGCGACTCGGTGAGCGATGGTGATGTCAGATGATCCACAGCGGTCGCCGTCCTCGTCGTACTCGACTTGGGTGCCAATGACAGTATCCAAGCTGATGTTGAAGGACACTTCTAAGCTGTCTTCGATGGTCTTGTCCTGTGCCATGGTTAGGCCGCCTTTCGTTCTTGAATAACTCGATGAAAATCGTTGTCCAAAATGTGCCACTCCCCAGTGACCCGGTCGAACACCGGAACTTCCTCCGGCACCTGCCACCGCTGCAGCTTCCACCCATAAACCCGGGCCTGCTGCGCAATATCAGCGTTCGACTCAATCAGCCCGTTCACCGCCGAACACAACACGATGATGTTTGCCGGCCGGTCCAAAACCTTCGAACCACCAATGCCACGATTGATACGGTGCTGAGGAACGTACGTATCCTCACGGCCAAGACACCCGCACGGGCAATGCATGTCCCTGGCCAGGTACTTCGCGAACTGTCGCTTCGTCATTCCCATTACCGTTCCCCAATCCCAGCGACTTGATACGTCGCCCGGACGGACGCGTTGATGGACTGATACGCACGCAATTCCAGCTCCAAAGCCTTCGCCAGCCGGTCAGCGTACCTGTAGGCCGCGTCCGCGGTGTCTTTGACTTCCCGCTCATGCTCTGTGGCAAGTTCAGCCGCATACTTCTTCTCGGCTTGCGGACCAGAATGGTTCATGTACGCCCGAGCGAAAGCCTGATCATAGGCTCGGTCAGCATTCGACATGATCACGTACCGGTCATTGCAGACCTTCGCGGAGTTCGCGATCCGGGCGCTAATGTCCCGGATACGCGACTCTACGTTGACAGGATTGAGAACATCGGCAGTCATGCCACCAGCTTCTGCTCGCGAATGTACCGGCGAACCTTTTCGACCAGGCCGTCAACTTCGTCAGCACTTTTCATCAGGACCCCTAAGACAACATTTGTTCCATGATCACCAACCACCCGATGTTCGTAGACATTGACCGAGATCGAAAATTCCTTGTTATTGCGCTGGAAGAACTTGTCACTCAGGTAAACGGAAATGTCGATGGCCCCGTTGTCCAGCTGCTCAACGAGCTGGTGAAGCTCTCCGTAGGCGTACTCGGCCAGTGCGAGCGTGGACTCACCGTTGATCGCCTTGAGCCGGTTCACGCTGCATCACCTTCGATCGCCAGCAACTCCGAAGTCTGGATCACGCCGCCGGCCACCAGCCGGGCCAACTTCGCATCCGCATCCTTCTCAGGCTTAGCCGACGCATACGAAACGCCAGAAACCTTCGCAATTCCAGGCACCAACTCCCCCGCATCAGTCACCGCAGCATCAATCGCCGCGGCCTGCGCCAACAACGACTTCACGAACCACTCCTTCGGAACCGGGATCATCTGGATCTTGTCCGGGTGGTTCTCCTCGATCCACTTCGTCAGACTCGCCTCATCCGTGACCTTCCAAGCCTCACGCGGCTTCGTCCGGGTAATCGCACCGAGCACGATCTTCTCCCCGTCCAAATCAAACGCAACAGACTTGCGGTCGCCTGGCTCCAACTCACCCTCAGCTTCAACCTTCAAAGACTTCTGCAAAGCACTAACCTTCTTTGACAGCATGTCCGCTGCCATGAACTTCTGAATGTTGTCCACAATGACTCCCTATGCTGCTTGATCCAGCTCGCTGATAGCGGCCTTGATCCGATTGATGATTGATTCCGGCGCACCGCTGTTGTGCGCCCACTTGCCAAGGGCGTTGAGCTGATCCAGGTTGCCTCGGGCCTGCTCCAACTGCTTGTCGAAAATCTCCTGCTTGGACTGCCCCTGAGCCGGGACCGGGTCGGCAGACTGGGCCGCGGCCGGAGAATTTGCCGGCGGGGTGGTTGGCGCCGCAAACTCGCCGCGCTGCTCTTGGGCCTCCCACAGGTCGCCCTTGTGCCAAAGATCCAGCGCCGCACCGAACCGCATGCCAGCGTTCCTGAGCGCGTCGCCGATCGCTTCCTTTACAGCGTTCGCGCCGGTCTTGCCCTGCGAGTCCCCGTACCCGAGACGAGTCACCCCGCAGATGGTGAGCTTGATCCACAGGCCGCCCCATCCGTCGAACAGTGGCAGACCATTCTGGTCCGTGGTCATTGGCTCCCACGTCCACTCAGGGTCTACCTTGAGCAGACGATCCGTGAGCGCAGCATGGCCAACGTAGTCCAAATGCATGGCCGGCATACCGTGGTAGCCACCGCACTCCTGACAGTTGCCCTTCTGAGAATCGCGCCGATAAGGTTTCGGTAGCTTTCCAATCGCCCCAGGCTCGAACTGCTCCCGAAGCTTCGCCAGCTGTGCATGACGCTCGTTGACTTCCTCGCTCACGCCACGCCTCCAACCTCATAAGCACCCCAGAGCGAACCCCAGAACACCAGACCAACCAGAATCACGGACACCCACTGCCCCCGAGAGGTCAACTGCAACCCCTCAAATTGCTTCATGAACTTCTTCATGTAGACTCCTAATAACAAATGCTTTGGAACCGCCAAGTAGCAAAGCGTTTTACTGAAGTCGCGAAACAAGATCACTGATCTTTCGCGGCTTTTCTTTTTTATCCGACACAGGCACCTCGGCAGCGTCCAAAATCTGGGCCACATGCTCCGGAGCAAACCGGATGATCCTGGGACCAAACTTCTTATACGGCCAAACACCCCGACTCACGTTGCCCTGCACAGTACGAACCGAGCACTGCAGCTTGTCGGCCAGCTGAGCGATCGTCAAGTACTTGGCTTCTTCTTCGCTCACGCAGCCACCTCCATCGGCGCCAAGATCCGCTGACGAATCGCATCGATGCCCTTGGCCGTGATCCGGACCTGCGGAGTATCAAGAACCTTCTCCGCCGTCACCGGGTGGTAATGCCACTGAGCTTTCTCAGCCATCCGCCCAAGATCGACTTGGTATTGCTTAGCCCGAGGCTTACCGGAGCTCCGGTAAATCCAGCCCCATTCCTCTAACTTCTTCCGCAGCCGACCTTCACCCATCTGGATGCTGTGGTCACGGGTCAGTACCTTCGCCGCCTCGTTGACGCTGTAATCCCCCGCCGTGGAGAGCAAAGCGTCGAACGCGTCAGCCTTAGGGGCAAGAACTGCGACCTGTTCTTTCGCCGCTTCTACCGCGGACTGCAACGCGCCAATAACTTCAAGGGTCATTTCCTCGATGCTCTTAGGCTTGGCGACCTGCGCACGCTTCTCAACGTCGATGAAGTACTGTCTGGCCTGCTTGCCGCGGTCGGTCCGCTGGATCATGGAGAGTTCCTTGGCCATGTCCAAGCTGATGGCCCAATTGCGGGCCGGGCGACCACCTACAGGGTTTGCCCCTTTTTTGGGGAATAACTCGACGTAGTCTTGGCCCTCAATGAATCCGTAGTCGAACATCTGCTTGGCCCAGTCGGTGAAGTCCTTCTTCACTTCCAGGAACCCATGCAGGTCCCGGAGGCTTACTGCGGTCTTGCTGTTGTGCTCGCGCACTGGAATCAGTTCGACGCTCATGCTGCTTCCCCCTCAATGACGGTGAGTCCTCCACCCGCGCACTCCGATGGGAGCGCGATTGCTTCGGGCTGGACACTGACTGAATTCGAACCGCGATAGTTCAAGAACCATGTCGCCTGCTGCAGCCGCTCCCACGTGATCCGGCGTCTTCCGGCCTCGTAGTGGTCGTACATGCCTGCACTGATTTGCATACCGTCTGCCATTTCGGTTCCGGTGATGCCACGGTCTAAGCGCAGAGTACGGAGCGTGAGCCCGATGCGCTGATCCGAATTTTCAACTACCCGGGGTTTCACCGGCTTACCTCGTCCTACCTTGTTCATGCATTCAGCTTATGTAGGTAATTAGATTGCGTCAAGGTAGGAAACGGTAGGAAAAGGTAAATCATGGCGTTTTGCCAAGTCAGAGCTTAAAAAAGTTTTTTGATTCCTACTCGTTCATACCTCGAAACCATCCCTACAATGGTGAAAGTACGCGTTTACCTACCTTTACCTACCACCCCAAGATGAGTGTCATGAGCTACAACGAACAAATGATGAAGAAGCGCATCAGCGCACTCGCCAAAGAAGCCCGTGAGATAGCCGGACTATCCCGCCCGGACCTATCCAAAAGTGCAGGCGTCGCGGTCAAAACCATCTACTCATTCGAAAACGCGGACACGTGGCCCCAGGCAACCCGCCTCGCCGCTATCTCAAACGCGCTCGGCTGGGAATACGAAAAGATCGAGCGCCTACTAAATTCAGACCGACCGCCAGCAGAAGTGACCCTGCAGGACCTCGCCGGATCACCATGGGAGAAGAACCCTGTCCGCAATGCCTCGGATCTGTCGGATGAAGAATTGCTGGCCGAGCTTACCTTCCGGTTTCAGCAGCGAAACTTCGAGCTTCGCCAACTGCGGGACACGCAAAGCAACGTAACTCCGCTGCGACCAGTGGAGTTCAACGAGTCCATGCCACACGCTGCGCACCCACCCTTGAAACTGGAATCTTCACAATATGACGGTCTGGGTGAAGACCCTCAGGACTAAGCGTCGGAGACGCACGATAGGCTGTGCCCATGTTTGACCCTTGGACGATCATTAGCGCGAATACGTGGATTCAGATTCATCACGTTCGCATGCCTGAGGGCAAGCCTGGCGCGACGGATGGTAAGCAGGTGATTTGGCTGGACAAGCGACTCACCGCGCGCGAACGCCGGTGCGTGCTGACTCACGAGCTGGTGCACCTGCAGTATGGTCATTGTGAATGTCAGCCGATAAAGATTGAGCGGAAGGTGCGTCGGGAAGCGGCGCACTTGCTGGTGCCTTGGCCAAGCTTGGCAATGTTTGAGCACGCCGATCTGCCGAGTTTGGCTGAAGAGCTGAATGTGACTCAGCAGGTGCTTGAGGATAGGCTTCACGCATTGAGCCCGTTGGAGGTCAGTTTACTGCGGGAGCGCGGGGTGACCATTTCGACCGATGTGTCATGGTGACCTTTGGACTTACGACAGTTACCTTTAGTTACCGCGTATTGCGTCTTTTGCGCATGGTAATTTAGGGTAACTTGCGGTAATTCGCGGGATAACAATGCGGTTCAAATCCCCCCGTGTCCGCCGAGAGAAGCCCGGAAACTCAACAGAGTTTCCGGGCTTCCCCCATTTTGCCACCCGAAATCCCCGCGGCGGGTGAGACCACAAACATGAACCAGAGAAGAACTTGGCCGGGTTTTTCATCACTGGGGTGTCCCGACTTCCAGACTGACGGTCGATCACGTCAGTTCTTCACCGAATCCTTCGACGCCCACACTTTTCGAAACCGGCACAACGGTCGCCCCTCAAACAGAGCTCACCCGTTAAATGGTCAAGCCCCGAAGCATTCAAAATGAATACCTCGGGGCCTATACGGTGAACACCCGATCCCCCAACCAAGTGCTCCAGCAACTTGAAGCATCCCCATAATGCCCAGTCAACCGCTTAACGCAATTTAGAGATTACCGTTCATTTGATTCCGACGCAAGGAAAACCAGCCCGATCCGGAAAACTAGGTACCTTCCAGGTTGAAACTAGGTAGCTCAGGATGTCGGGCAGTGGGTTGGAGTGATTAAACGTTGTTTATTTGAAAAAATCTTTAAGTGGAATACAAGCTACCGCTTGTTTCGCATTCGCCGCTCACTAGCACAAGCCCTCCCGGCGTCTGCCCAAACACAAAAACCCCGGGAAGAATTTCCCGGGGTTCATGCATCATCGCCTACTTGAGGTTGCGCTCAATGTCGTGCGCGGTTTCCTTGATCTGGTCCTCCGCCTGTTTCAGTTTTTTAGCAGCCTCAGCATTAAGCAGTTCATTGCCAAGTTCGTCATCCCCCGTTGGCTCGGTTGATTGAGCATTACCGGGTTTCTCTTCCGACATTTTCCAGCCCCTTCCACAACGAAGTCACTCGGTTCGTGGAAGCCACACTATGCACTCAGCGCCACGGTAACAACGCCAGGGCGCGCACACCCATGGTTCTCCCAGCCTGCCGAAAGCGCTGGCTAGTCCTGCCTCTTGACGAAGGTGCGCAACATGTTCTGCACGATATCTTCCGGCAATGATGTATGGCGGGCAATGATGCTGGTCATGGCCTCTAGATCATGGTTCGCAATCGCGTCAAAAAGCTCGTCTCGCTCGGCTTCGGGAAGCTCCGCCGCATCAAAATGCACCGGCCCGTCAGGTCCCTGTCCCTCGAAGCGAAAATCTGCCACGTTGCCATTGGCGTTGGCGCCGGACATCGGAGAGGAAGCGATCATCCGTTCCAGATCCTCCAGCGGAAGACCGGTGTAGCTGTGCAGCACGCTTGCGGCGCCGGAGAAATTGGAATCACGAAGCATCGAGAACAGCTGGTCGTATTCATTCGGCGGCAACTGTTCGCTGGAGAACTCCCGCTGTTCCCCGTCAATTTCAAACGCCATCTTGAAGTGCGTAGCGCTCGGTTCGGAGTCGGTGCCAAACTGCTCATGCCATTCCTGCGGGATAACCCATGAATCCTCACCAGGTGTGGCAACGCTTGGCATCGTCAGGTCGGTTTCCTTGGATTCAGCCGCTGAACTCGGCTCATCAATGGCGCTCTGGGCTTCCAGCTTGTCACGCAGCGCCTGAACGTCTGCTTCGCTGACGGGCAGTTCCTTGACCGGTGCGGTCTGCGGGTACTTATCCAGGCTGCGGACCGCAATAACGCAGTTTTTCACCGTATCCCCGGTGACTGCACGGTAGTTCTGCACCGCACCCATGACGTCGCCCTTGGCCAGATTGCGGTAAATGGCGTTCCGCGAGGCATCGTCCAGCTTCGCGTTGGCCGCTTGAGCGGCCTCACGCGTCACCGCCTGGGCGACCTCTGCGGAATTCTTCTTACGAAGCGACTGCAACCCGAGGTAGCCCAGGCCAATCACGGCGATGATGACGATGAGCCAGATGAGAAAATCCATACATCCAGCGTACTTCGTTTAACTGAACATTTACCCAGCGATTCCCAAAGTGAAAGGCAAAACACCGGGAGCCCCGGCAATCCGCAACGCCCGACCGGCCATCGCCAACGACCACCGTGAATCGGTCAGGTCGTCAACCAGCATCACCGGACCGGGGGCGTTGGACAACATGGATTCCAACGGCTGCGGAATCTCAAATGCATCAGCTACCGCCGCGACCCGGAATGCCGAATTACCACCCGGACCGTTCTGCGGCGGGGTTCCGCGGTATTCCAGCTGGCCCAGGTATTTCAGCCGGCCGACCGCAGCCAGCTGCTGCGCCAGCGAGGTCACCAGTTGCGGGCGGGTTGAGGACGGCATGGCGACCACTCCCACCGGGCGTTGTTCCCAGTTCCATTCCGCGAGCACCTTCACGCAGGCATCGAACATGGCCTGATCGATCGGGCGGTCACCGGGGTCGGCAAAAAGCTGGCGCAGCCGATTCCCCCAGCCCAGGTCCGTCAATCGGGCCAGGGCGCGGCCAATGGACACCTGTTCGTCCTCGGGAATTTTGCCTTTGAGGGTATGACCCAGCCGATTCAGCCCCGAGGGGTAGAGCTTGCGCGGTTCGATACTCACTCCGACACGTCCCAAGGCCGCCTGCGCATTGTCCTTGGAAGCCTCGGGAATATGGTCATCCACCCAGGCCCCGGCGCAGTTGTCACAGCGTCCGCACGGGGATGACTGCGGATCATCCAGCGCCTTGGTGAGGTACTCCATCCGGCAACCCCGGGTGTTCTCATAATCGATCATGAGCCGCTGTTCGTGAATCCGGCTTTGCGCCACCCGCTTGTACCGTTCCGCGTCATAGGCCCACGGCAGGTCGGTGCGCATCCAGCCGCCGGCTACCCGTTCAACCGCCCCGTCAACCGCCAGGACCTTGAGCAACAGCTCAAGCGGCGAACGGCGCAGGTTCACCGCGCTCTCCAAGGCAGGGACACTCATCGCGCCGTCGGTTTGCCCCAACGCCTCCAACACTGCGGTGGCGCGTACCTGATCAGGCATGGAGCTGGTGGCGAAGTACTCCCAGATCTCTGCATCATCCGCACCGGGCAGCAACAAAACATCCGCGTTGATACTTCCGCGGCCGGCACGGCCAACCTGCTGATAGTAGGCTACCGGGGAGCTCGGGGCGCCAATGTGGATCACAAAACCCAAATCCGGTTTGTCGAAACCCATTCCCAGGGCGCTGGTGGCAATCAACGCCTTCACCTGGTTGTTTTTTAATGCCTGTTCCAGGCGTTCGCGTTCTTCCAGATCCGTGCGCCCGGTATAGGCGGCGACCTGGTGCCCGGCCTCGCGCAGCATCCGCGCAATGTCTTCCGCGGCGGAAACCGTCAGGGTGTAAATGATTCCCGAACCGGTGAAATCCTCAATGTGGCTCAGCAGCCACGCCAGCTGCATCCGCGGGGACGGCAGTCGCAAAACTCCCAGGCGCAGCGAGTCGCGGGCCAGGGTGCCGCGCAAGGTGAACACGTCCGCCGAGCCGCCGGCCAATTGTTCGGCCACGTCCTGCACCACCCGGGAGTTGGCCGTTGCGGTGGTCGCCAACACCGGCAACCCGGCGGGCAACTGATTGATCAGGTCGCGAATGCGTCGGTAGTCCGGGCGGAAGTCGTGTCCCCAGTCGGAAATGCAGTGCGCTTCATCGATCACCAGCAGGCCCAGCCTGCCCATCAGCATCGGCAGCTGCTGTTCCCGGAAGGATGGATTGTTCAACCGTTCCGGGGAGACCAGCAGCACGTCGATCTCATCACGCTGCAGCTTATCCAGGATCTCGCGCCATTCAAGCACGTTGGCGGAGTTAATCGCCGCTGCGCGCACCCCAGCGCGCTCGGCGGCGGCGACCTGATCACGCATCAGCGCCAACAGCGGTGAAACAATCAACGTCGGCCCGTACCCCTGTTCGCGCAGCAGCAACGACGCGATAAAGTACACCGCGGATTTACCCCAGCCGGTGCGCTGCACCACCAGCGCACGGCGGCGCTGGGCGACCAGAGCGCTGATCGCTTCGAACTGGCCGTCGTGGAACTGGGCGTCAGGGTTGCGCACCAGGGCGCGCAGCTTGGCCGTGGCGGAGGAACGCAGGTCCGAGTGCAGTGAGGCATCCATGGTCCCAGTATTTCAGTTCCCACCCACGAAATACCTGAACCGCCCGCACCGTGGGGATCATCGATACTCCAACGCCCCGAAATGTAAGGCAATTCCCATGCTTCGCGGTGCAAGTCACCGGTTAATGCGCCGATCCAGCCGGTAGGCTGAAAGATGTGAGTGAAGAAATTGATCTGAGCCAGAGCTTCAAGGCTTACGACGTGCGCGGCATCGTCGGACAGTCGCTGAACGCTGAAGCAGTGGAGGCCATCGGCGCGGCCTTCGTCGACATCCTGGGCCTGTCCGGGGACACCGTACTGGTGGGTGGCGACATGCGTCCCTCCTCGGCGCAGTTTTCCCAGGCATTCGCCAGCGGTGCCACCTACCGCGGTGCCAATGTGGTGATGCTAGGGCAGATCTCCACCGACGAGCTCTACTTCGCCTCCGGCCAGCTGAATGCCGCCGGCGTGGTTTTCACCGCAAGCCACAACCCCGCCCAGTACAACGGCATCAAGATGTCCAAGGCCGGCGCCCTGCCAATTTCCTCGGCCACCGGACTCTACGACATCCGCGACCTCGCCCAGCAGTACCTGGCCGAAGGTTTGCCGGTCTCCGGCGATGCCCCGCAGGGCTCGGTGACCCATCGCGACGTGCTCACCGAATACTCCGCCTACCTGCGCAGCCTGGTTGACTTGTCCGCTATCCGCCCGTTGAAGATCGTGGTGGATGCCGGAAACGGCATGGGCGGGCTGACCACCCCCGCGGTACTGGGCGATGCGGTGCTCGCTGGCCTGCCGTTGGAGATCGTGCCGCTGTACTTCGAGCTGGACGGCACCTTCCCCAATCACCCGGCCAACCCGTTGGAGCCGGAGAACCTCAAGGACCTGCAGGCAGCGGTGCTGGAGCACGGCGCCGACCTGGGCCTGGCCTTCGACGGCGATGCGGACCGTTGCTTCGTCATCGACGAACGCGGCCTGCCGCTCTCCCCGTCCGCCATCACCGCGCTGGTCGCGGTGCGGGAGATCGCCCGGGTCCAGGCCGCCGGCGAGGCAAACCCGGTGATCATCCACAACCTGATCACATCCAAGGCCGTGCCCGAATTCGTGACGCGTGCCGGGGGCACCCCGGTGATGACCCGCGTAGGGCACTCATTCATCAAGGCGGAGATGGCCACCCAGGGCGCTGTTTTCGGCGGCGAGCACTCCGCGCACTACTACTTCCGTGATTTCTACAATGCGGACACCGGGATGCTCGCGGCCATGCACGTGCTGGCCGCACTGGGCGAACAGGAGCTGCCGCTGTCCCAGCTGGGCGCCGAATACGAACCGTATGTCGCAACCGGGGAAATCAATTCCGAGGTGGAAGACAAGGCCGGTGCCACCGCCCGGGTGGTTGAGCACTTCGAAGGCCAGCCGGTTCAGATCTTCACCATGGACGGCACCACCATTGCAGCCGCCGACGGCAGCTGGTGGATCAACCTGCGCCCCTCGAACACCGAACCGTTCCTGCGGTTCAACGGCGAGGGTGCCACCGCGCAGATCATCAATCCAATCCGCGACGCCGTACTGGCGATCGTGCGTCAAGAACAGCCAACTACCTAAGGGAAAGACATGAACTTCGAGACACTGGATGAAGGCGTCAAGGACGCCCTGAACAAGGTGCTGAGCACTGCGCTGGGTGTGGCCCGCGAGCAGCTGGAAGAACAGGGTGTCTTCCTGCCTTTCGCCATCGGCCTGGAACCCGGGGACGATTCCGGCGAAGGTGAACTGCGCCTGATCGCGGTTCCGCCCACGGATGACCCGGAAGACCCGGATGCCGACATCGACACCGAGGCCATGGCCGCCGACCTGGTGCAGGTGCTGAACCAGCAGGGCACCCACTTCGAGGCCATCGCCATCGCTTCCGACGTCTTGCTTGAAGAAAACGACCAGGATGCCATCCACGTTGTGGCCGAGCACAAGATTGGCGCGGCCCTGGCCATCGTGCAGCCCTACACGATGCCGGCCGAGCCCGGCGGCGAGTGGACCTTCGAGGACCCGGCAGCCGAGTCTGCCGAGGCGATCTGGGCCAACGCCCGCTAAGCCTGGTCGACCTCGACCGCAAACCGCCCCGCAACCATCCAGCAGTGAGCTACACCGCTGACCGGTCGCGGGGCGTCGTCGTAAACTGAAGGTTATGAAACTCAGCGCCTTTGCCGATGTCTGCCTGCGGACCGTGATGGTCCTCGGCGCCCCCGGCGCAGGACAGCTGACCAGCCGCGAGATCGCAGAGCTGGTGTCGGTGCCCTACAACCACGTCACCAAGGCCGTGCTGGAGTTGCGGACCCTCGGGGTGCTGGATGTCGCCCGCGGACGAAACGGCGGGGCCAGCATCACCCACACCGGCCTGCAGACCTCTGTCGGAGTCCTGCTGCGCACGTTGGACAAACGCGAGGACGTTGTGGATTGCACCGATCATGATGCGAAAAACAACTGCCCGCTGGCCGGCGGCTGCCGCCTGCGGGCAGCCCTGCGCGCGGCCCGCGAGGCCTTCTACACCGCCCTGGATCCGCTGACCGTCCAGGAGATCTGCGAAACGTCCCCGGCGATTACCCTGCTTCCGTTCCCCACGGTTCACCGCGGCGCCTAACCTTTTCGATTCGCAAATCCACTAGTCAACTTCGGAATGGCGGACATCAGGCAAACCTAACTTGCACTTAACTTCTACGGAGCGTAGAACTTAAAGCATAAATCTTGCATTTCAAATGCAAGATAAATCAGACACTCCCCAAGGAGATAACCATGCTGTCCAGCCAGTCCCGCCCGGTGATTGAAGCAACCCTGCCGATCATCGCAGAACGAATTTCACACATCACCCCGAAGTTCTACCAGCGCCTCTTCACCGCGCATCCAGAACTGTTGGACGGCACGTTCTCCCGTTCGAACCAGAACAATGGAACCCAGCAGCAGGCACTGGCCGGCTCCATTGCGGTGTTCGCCAGCCACCTGATCTCCACCCCGGAAACAACCCCCGAAACCATGCTGGCCCGCGTTGCCCACAAACACACCTCACTGGGTGTCAAGGAAGAGCAGTACCCGGTCGTCTACGAACACCTCTTCGCCGCCATTGCCGAGGACTTGGGAGATGCGCTCACCCCTGCCATCGCCGAGGCGTGGACCGAGGTCTACTGGCTCATGGCCCAGGCGCTGATCAAAATCGAAAAGGGCCTCTACGCGCAGCAGGCAAACGCCACGATCTACAGCAGCTGGAAGCTGACACAGCGCACCCCCAGCGGTGCCGACTCGGTCACCTTTAGCTTTGAACCGGCTGATGACACCGTGGCCACCCGCGCGAAACCGGGCCAATTTGTCTCCGTGCGCCTGCCGATGAGCGACGGCATCCGCCAGGTTCGCCAGTACACTCTCAGCAGCGACGTGGAATCAACCGCCACCCGCACCATCACCGTGAAATTGGATGTGGACGGAGAATTCTCCCCGGTGCTTCACCACCGTCTGATGCCCGGAGACCTTGTCGAGCTGTCCAACCCGTATGGCGACCTGGTCATCGATCCGGCCGGCGCGCCCCTGGTCATCGCGACCGCCGGCATCGGCTGTACCCCCAGCGCCGCGGCCCTGCAGACCTTGGCCACCTCGGGCTCCACCCGCCAGCTCACGGTATTGCATGCCGATCAGGACTTCGAGAGCTGGCCACTGCGTGAGCAGATGCTTGAATCCCTCAAACAGCTGCCGCAGGCGAACATCGGCACCTGGTTTGAGCGCGGAGAACTGCCCGAGGGACTGAATGCCCGCTCCGGCTACATGGATCTCACCGACGCGCTGAGCCCAGAGAGCCATGTTTACCTCTGCGGACCGCTGCCGTTTATGCATGCGGTACGCGCGCAGGCGTTGAGTGCAGGGATACCGGCCGAACACATTCACTACGAAGTTTTCGGCCCCGACGTTTGGCTCGCAGCCTAGGGCAGGGAGCCGCTTAAACCGGAGCAGCCCGGACTGGACATATGGGGATCCAGTCCGGGCTGCTCCTTGCAATCCAGGGCTTATTCTGCGCTGGGTCCAGCGCTATCGGTAGGTCGTTTGGCCACGGGCGGCTTTTTCGACAACCCTTTTTTCACCTCGCGTTTGCGCGGGTCCAAGCGGTCGGTCAAACGCGCGGTCGGGGACTTGCCCGGTCCGGTAGTTTCCTCTACCACAACTGGGTGATTCACCGAATCCGGACTCTCACCAGCTTCGCGGGGATCAATTTCTTCCCTCGTGGCCGCGTGCTGGGGCGCCGCGGCCCGTTGTTTGGGCTCGGCGGGCTCACGCAGGGATTGATGCAGTTGCTGACCATCAATCCAGCGGCGCAAAACCGAATTAAACAACAATGGATTCTCAATGTTCCATTGGTGGTGCATCCCCGGCACCACCCGGATAACGGCCTGCGGAAGCGCTGTTTTCAACGCCGGGAATGAGCGTTGCACGAACTTCGGCTCGCTGGCGCCGGCCAGCACCACAATGGGCCCGGAATACGATGAAAGGTTTGCCGGCAAGCTGCTGGTATCCAGATCGCTCATGACCGCGCGCATGTTCTCCGCCTTGAGTTTGACGCCGTGTTCGGCGAACAGCTCGCGTTCGTTATCCACCATGCCGTAGGCGCCGGCCTGGAACTTCCAATACCATTCGCTGCCAATCAGCTTCAGTTGCATCCGCTGGACCGCTTTGGCCGCGGTTCCCAACGGAGTGACCGATACCCCGGTCACGAACAGCGATTCCACCAGCTCAGGGTGGCGGGCCGCGACGTGCAACGCAATAACCCCGCCCAAGGACATCCCTACCAGGTGGACCCCGCCTTCAGAGACTTCATCGGCGATCAGCGCCGCCACGTCGTCGGCCGCCGAGTCCAACCCATCCCAGGTTTCCTCCGCGCGTGCCCCGAAAGCCGGAAGATGCAGGGTCAGAATATTAAACTCGCCAAAGGCCAGTACCTGCGGATCCCAGCTCCAGTTCCCCACGTTACCGCCGTGGAGAAAAACCAGGGTTTGCACCGGGGCGCTGTCCGCGGGTTTACGGCGCGCTGGATGCACCTCGGGATAGTCCAGAGCTTCGCGAGCAAGGTCGGCACCGCGGTTGTTCACCTGGTCGTTGGCAGAAGTCATGGCAAATGCTCCAATACTGCGTCAAGCCATTCCAGCTCAGCGGCCTGTTGTCTGATCGCATGGTCCAAGGTGGCCGCCATCAAAAAGCTCCGGCGGTCTGCTGCGGCGCGCATGTCAATTCCCTCGCGCTGCGAAAGATAGTCGTCCAAAACATCCTGGGTCGCCTTGCGGCGTTCGAGCAACAGCTGCTCGATTCCCTCTTGTTCCAGCTCTGCGGCAAAAAAGACCTGCCCCATAAATGGGTCTCGTTCCGGGGAACGCGCGGCCCCGTTGGAGAGCCACTGGTTCAAAACCTCACGCCCGGCCTCGGTGATGTGGTGCTCTTGACGGTCCGGGTAATTCGTCTGGGGAACCGTGCGCACCGTGGCATACCCCTGCTCCACCAGCTGGGCCAAGGTGCGGTAAATCTGCGCCTTATCTGCATTCCAGAAGTGGTTAATAGAGGAGTCAAAGTGCTTCTTGAGCTCGTAGCCGGTCATCGGCGACAAGCACAACAGCCCGAGAATCAAACGTGCCAAAACCATAACTTCATCTTTTCACAGTTAGTTGATTTTGCACCCACTGGTGCGCGTGTGGGGAAACTGTTCCCGGATTGTGACTTTGAGCCCCGCCCCGCACATCACACGGTAATCGTTGATGCTCTGTCCTGAACCATCCTTAGAATTGGCTTATGCCCAACACCCCGGAACGCTCACGACTGACTCCCCCGCTTTTTGCCCTGCTGATCTTGTTGGGAACCACCGGCCCATTAGCCACCGACATGTATTTGCCCTCGTTTCCCGCCATGACGCAGGAATTCGCCACCTCAGCCTCGGGTATCCAGCTCACGTTGACTGCATTTTTGATTGGCATAGCCTTCGGTCAAATCTTCTGGGGACCGCTCTCCGACCGGCTCGGGCGCGCCATACCGCTGCGCTGGGGCACCGCACTGTTTGTGGTGGCCTCCGTTGTGGCGGCGTTGGCCCCGACGTTGACCACGTTGACGATTGCCCGCGCCCTGCAGGGGTTGGGCGGAGCGGCAGGGTTGGTCATTTCCAAGGCAATTGTTGCGGACACCACCCGAGGGGTCCAGACCGCGCGGATATTCTCGCTGCTGATGACCTTTGGCGGCGTGGCTCCCGCAGTTGCTCCGTTGTTCGGCTCGATCCTTGGAGAATTCGGCGGATTTCGCACCGTCCTGTGGTTTATCTGCCTGATCGCGCTGGCCATGGCGGCAGGATCCTTCGGCATCTACCGCGAAACCCTGCCCGTCGCCCAACGTTCAACCGGTAACTTTATTGCCCCGCTGCGCGTCGCCCTGTCGAAACCCCGTTTTGTGGGTTACATGGTGCAGTTTGCCTTCGCCTTCGGCGCGATGATGGCCTATGTTTCCGCCTCGCCGTTCCTCTACCAAAACGTCATGGGGCTCAGCCCGCAGGGTTATGCGTTGTGTTTCGGCATCAATTCGCTCGGGCTGATTACCGCCGGCTTGGTTTCTGCCCGGCTCGCATCCCGGGTGCCGCTGCGCCGGACCATCACCATTGCCTTGAGTGTGCTGCTGCTTTCCTGCACCGTGCTGGCCGTTGCGGTGAACCTCGGGGTGCGCAACATGCTGCTGGCGGTGCTCATTTTTATCATGGTGACCTCGGTGGGTTTCGCGATGGGCAACACCACCGGCCTTGCCATCGCCGAAGTCCGTGAAGTCTCCGGCTCAGGCTCGGCGCTGCTGGGCTGCGCGCAGTTTTTCATCGGTGCGGTGGCCACGCCGCTGGTGGGGCTCAGCGGTGAGGACTCTGCGGTGGCATTCTCCATTACCGCACTGGTCTCAGCAGCGATCGCGGCCTGCGCCCTGATCTACACCGCAGACCGTTTTCACCGCCCGGTTCAGGCATAGGTTTCCCGGCAGCAAAAAATCCCCGGGCACGCACCGCTCGCCGTGTGGCGAGGGCGGTGGCACCCGGGGATTTTTGGCACTAATTAGGCGTTCAGGCGTGCTTTCAGGCCATCAAGCTCGGCGCGGAGCGAGGTCGGCAGCGCATCACCGAAGTTTGCGTACCATTCTTCAATGCTCTGAGCTTCGGCCTTCCATTCCTCGATGTCTACCGCCACAGCGGTCTCCACGTCAGCCGGGGTGAAGCCTTCCAGACCGGTCAGGTCAAGCGCCTCGCCGGTAGGCACGTAGCCGATGGCGGTTTCCTTGGCCTCCACGGTGCCTTCGATGCGTTCGATGGCCCACTTCAGCACGCGCGAGTTATCGCCGAAGCCTGGCCATGCGAAGCCACCCTCCGGGGTGCGGCGGAACCAGTTGACCAGGAAGATCTTTGGCATCTGCGCTGGGTTCAGCTTGGCCGAAATCTTATCCCAGTGGTTCAGGTAATCGCCGGCGTTGTAACCGATGAACGGCAGCATCGCCATCGGATCACGGCGCACCTGTCCGGTGGCGCCGGCAGCGGCAGCGGTGGTCTCCGAGGACAGCGTCGAGCCCATGAAGATGCCGTTGGTCCAGCTGCGGGCCTCGGTAACCAGCGGGATGGTGGTCTTGCGGCGGCCGCCAAACAGGATTGCGTCGATCTTCACGCCGTTTGGCGAGTAGTAATCTTCCGAAAGCATGTCGACCTGGTCGATCGGGGTGCAGAAGCGCGAGTTCGGGTGTGCGGCGTTAGTCCCGGATTCAGGAGTCCAGTCATTGCCCAACCAGTCGGTCAGGTGCGCTGGCGCCTGATCGGTCATGCCTTCCCACCACACGCCGCCTTCGTCGGTAAGCGCAACGTTGGTGAAGATCGAGTTGCCCTTGGTGATGGCGCGCATGGCGTTCGGGTTGGTGGACCAGCCGGTGCCCGGCGCAACGCCGAACAGGCCGTATTCCGGGTTCACGCCGCGCAGTTCGCCTTCCTTGCCGATACGCATCCAGTTGATGTCGTCGCCAAGGGTCTCTGCCTTCCATCCATCAATGGTTGGATCCAGCAACGCCAGGTTGGTTTTGCCGCACGCCGACGGGAACGCGGCGGCAATGTGGTAGGACTTGTTCTGCGGGCTGGTCAGCTTCAGGATCAGCATGTGCTCGGCAAGCCAGCCCTCGTCGCGTGCCATCGCGGATGCGATACGCAGCGAGTAGCATTTTTTGCCCAGCAGCGCGTTTCCGCCGTAGCCGGAGCCGTAGGACACGATGGCGCGCTCTTCAGGGAAGTGAACGATCCACTTGTCTTCGTTGCAAGGCCACACAACATCCTGCTGCCCCGGCTCAAGCGGAGCGCCAATGGAGTGCAGTGCCGGAACAAAGAAGGCGTCCTCGGCTTCCATCTTGCGCAGTACGTCACTGCCGATCTTGGCCATGATGCGCATCGAGGTCACCACGTAGGCGGAGTCGGTCAGCTCAACACCGTATGCCGGCTGCTCGGCGTCCAGCGGTCCCATGACAAATGGGATCACGTACATGGTGCGCCCGCGCATGGAACCGTCGAACAGTCCGTTCAGGCGTTCCTTCATGACCTTCGGGTCTTCCCAGTTATTGGTGAAGCCCGCATCTTCTTCCTTTTCGGAGCAGATGAAGGTGCGCTCTTCAACTCGGGCAACATCCTTGGGATCCGAGAATGCGGCGTAGGAGTTGGGGAAGTTCGGGTCGGTCAGCTTGACCAGGGTGCCGGCGTCGACAAGCTCGGCGCACAGGCGGTCGTTTTCTTCAGCTGATCCATCAACCCAATAAACACGATCCGGCTTCGTCAGTGCGGCAACTTCCTCGACCCAAGCTGCCAGCTTCACATGCGAAGTGGGCGCTACGTCGATTACGTTCTGATCCGAGCTCGTGCTCATTATCGATTCCCTCCATTGGGCTGATCTAGCGATAAATCAAGGCTAGGGGGTGACTCTTGACCAAACCCTGTGACTCAAACCTCACGATCCGAACTGCGCTAGATTTGCAAAGGGAAGATCCCCGGAAATCCGGGGGTTTGCCAATTCAACACCCCGCGTTAATGTGATGAAGGTCACGTATACCGGTACCCTTTTTGATGTCTTCACAATTCTCCTCCTTCGATATTCCGGATGCGCCAGGGTCTCGATTTGGAACTACACGCAACCACCTGTATAGTTATTCGAGGTTCGCCACGGTGAATCAAAACTGAATATGCGCCCATAGCTCAGCTGGATAGAGCGTCTGTCTACGGAACAGAAGGTCAGGGGTTCGAATCCCTTTGGGCGCACCAAAATTAATTCCCACTCGAAAGAGTGGGAATTTTTGTTTCCCCGGAGAGCATTGTGAATTTTCCAGAGCATTCAACCGACGGTGTGAGCCTGCGCCTAATTCAGCTTCCTGATCTTCAGGAACTGACTGCCGCATACGTGCGCAACCGAACTCACCTAGCACCGTGGGAACCTGAGCGGCCAGAAGAGTTTTTCACCGACTCCGGGCAACACAAGATCCTTCAAGGCCAACTCGAGGGCCTCGCAGCTGGCACCACCTACCCCGCCGCCTTGTTCGAGGGCCATCGCCTCATCGGCCGTTTCACGCTCACCGGAATTATCCGAGGACCCTTCCAGAGCGCGAGCCTAGGCTATTGGGTCGACAAGTCGGTAGCCGGGAAAGGTCTAGCCACCTTAGCGGTTCGCGCTATTTGCGACATCGCGGGCTCGGAATTGGGGCTGCACCGCATTGAGGCCAGCACCCTGCGACACAATCATGCCTCGCAGAAAGTCCTCAACAAATGCGGATTCGAACAGATCGGCATGGCGCCGCACTACCTACAGATCGCCGGACACTGGCAGGACCACAACCTCTATCAACGCATACTTCACCGCTAGCCGCACTGCACCCCAGGGAAGCCACCCGCGACGATGTGAGACCGGGCACTTTTCGCCTTTTCGATTTTTCCCGCCGGCCGATCTCGTGTATTGTTATTCAAGTCGTCACGGCGACAAAAAAATAAATAAGCGCCCATAGCTCAGCTGGATAGAGCGTCTGTCTACGGAACAGAAGGTCAGGGGTTCGAATCCCTTTGGGCGCACCAAAAAAATTCCCACTCAACAGAGTGGGAATTTTTGTTTAACCCTGATAAACCCGGGCCCGGGTACAGGCCTAATGCGAAGCGCGCGAAATCAGCTCGGTGTCCATAATGCTCCATTCCGGCACACTCTCGCCGTTGATCCGTTTGATCAGGATTTCAGCCATGATGGCGCCCTGGCGTTCGGGATGCTGGGCGATAGTCGTCAGCGGCGGGGTTGCGTTCCGCGCGAACGCGTCATCATCAACCGTGGTGACCGAGACATCCTGCGGAATCTTCAACCCGGCATCAGCCATGGCTTGCAGTGCGCCGAAGGCCATCTGCGCACTGGCGACAAAAAGACCGTCGATTTTTTCACCTGAGTCAATGAGCTGCTTCATCAGCGCATGCCCGCTGTCCGGGGTGAAGTCGCCTTCCAGCACCGAGACCGGCTCAAGCCCGGCCTCGGCGAGAGCCTGGGTGAAACCGGTCAGTCGGTCCAAGCTGGCGCCCATGTCCTGGGGGCCGGCGATGGTGGCAATCCTTCGACGTCCCCGTTCAAGGATCACGTTGGTCGCCTGTTTCGCGGCGGCGATATTGTCGATATCAACCACGTAAATTTCATTCTGATCGGTGCTCATGGTGCGGCCGCCGAAAACCAGGGGAAGCTGTCCACCAATGTCCGCGTAGGAGCGGTCGGCCGCGTGATGTGAAAGCACCAGGGCCCCGTCGACGTTGCCGCCGCGAAGGTAGCGTGTGGTTTTGCCCGGATCCGATTCGGTGGACAGCAAGAGCGAGAGCATAAACTCGGTATCGGCTAGATACTGCGCTGCTCCCTGAACCACCTTGGCGAAATAGGGATCCGAGAAAAACTTCGCGGTGTTTTCCGGAACAACCAAGGCAATGGCATTGGTCCGCCCCTGGGCCAGCGACCGCGCAGCCCGGTTCGGCACGTAGTTCAGCTCGCGAATCGCTTGTTCCACCGCGCGCATGGCCTCGGGTTTAACCTTGTCCGATCCGTTAACCACACGAGAAACCGTGGCGCGGGAAACGCCGGCGCGTTCTGCAACGAGTTCCAGCGTGGGTTGCTGCTTGCGTGATTCGGACATGCTCGTTCTCTTTACTCCAGTGTCTTGCGACGATCCAAGGTGTTGCGCTGGCCGGGGCACGAATCAAAGTCCGTGCCCCGGCCGGGCATCATGCCATTGTACGGTTGGCGGCGATGAGCCCAGCGTAGGCTCGGCCGCTATTCTTAATGGTGCGTTGTTGTGTCTGGTAGTCCACGTGGATAATGCCAAAGCGTTTGTTGTAGCCCCAGGCCCACTCGAAGTTGTCCAGCAGCGACCAGAGGAAGTAGCCGCGGACATCCACGCCGTCAGCTATTGCCCCGGCCACCGCGTCGAGGTGGTTGAAGATATATTCTTCCCGTTCGGGATCTTCTACCGTGCCCTGGCTGGTGAGTGAATCTTCATAGGCCGCCCCGTTTTCGGTGATGTACAGCGGTGGGATATTTGGATAATCGTGGTGCAACCGGTTGAGCAACACCCGCAATCCCTGGGGGTTCACCTCCCACCCCATGGCGGTATGCGGCAGGTCGCGGGCGGGGAAGGTAACGTACTCGCTTCCCACAAATGGCGAGGACTTGGGAGAGTCCGTGGGCACTACGGCCGCCGGGGCATCCGCCGGCAGCGGGTGTCCGGACACATTATCGTCATGGTAGTGGTTCACCCCCAGGAAGTCGATGGGCTGCGCAATCAGCTGCGCATCGCCTTGATTGATGACCTCATTCAGCCCCAAGGCCCCGACGTCTTCAAGCAGGTCCTCCGGGTAGGCACCTCGCAGGATCGGATCTAGATACATCCGGTTCCACAGCGCGTCAATCCGCCTCGCGGCTTCCACATCCACCGGGTCCGTTGGATCGTTGGGCACCGCGTTGGTCAGGTTGAGCGTGATACCGATTTTTTCGGCTCCCAGTTCGCGAAGCCGGGTGGTGGCCAACCCATGGGCCACATGCTGGTGGTGCATCGCGGCCATCGCCGCGGCCGGTTCCTGACGCCCCGGAGCATGTTCTCCGGCCGCGTACCCGATCAGCGAGGAACACAATGGTTCATTGAAGGTGGTCCAGTGGGTGACTCGATCCCCCAGCTTCGCATACACCGCTTCGGCATACTCCACGAAACGGTAGGCGGTCTCCCGGTTGGTCCACCCGCCACGTTCTTCCAGCGCCTGTGGCAGATCCCAGTGGTACAAAGTCAGCCACGGCATGATCTCGTTTTCCAACAGCTCATCGACCAACCGCGAGTAGAAGTCCAACCCCTGCTCGTTGACGGTTCGCCCGCCAGGGACAATACGGGCCCAACTGGTGGAAAAGCGGTAGGAGTCCAGATGGAGCTCGCGCATCAAGGCGACGTCTTCGCGGTAACGGTGGTAATGGTCCACCGCGATCTCCAGGTTGTCGCCACCGGCGATGGCGCCGGTGGTGCGCGCAAACGCATCCCAGATGGAATCTTCCTTTCCGTAGGAATGGCCGGCTCCTTCAATTTGCGCAGCTGCCGTGGCCGAACCCCAGAGGAAGTTCTTGGGCCAGATAAATGATTGAGATAGATGTTGAGTCATTAGCCTTTCACAGCTCCTGCCATGATTCCGGAGACAAGTTGTTTGCCGGCCACCACGAAGAGCAGCAACAGCGGGATGGTGGCCAAGAGGGCCCCGGCCATCACGATGGTGTAGTCGACGTAGCGGGCGGATTGCAGTTGGCTCAGGGCCACCTGCAGGGTGGGGTTTTGCGGGGCAACCAGCATGGGCCACAGGTAGTCGGTCCAGGCGGTCATGAAGGTGAACAGCGAGAGGATCGCCATGGCTGGTCGGGCTGCGGGAACCCCGACATGCCAGAACGTGCCGATCATGGTTGCCCCGTCCACACGGGCTGCTTCGATCAGTTCATCGGGGATGTTATCCACCAGGTACTGACGCATGAAAAACACGCCGAATGCGGTGACGAGTGTGGGAATCATGATGGCCCCCAAGGATCCGGTCCAGCCGAATTCTTTCATCATCATGAACAGCGGGATGATGCCCAGCTGGGTGGGAACGGCCAGGGTGGCGATCACAAAAACCAGCAGGCCTTCGCGGCCCTTGAACCGCAATTTCGCAAAGGCATATCCCGCCAAGGTGGAGAAGGACACCACGGAGAGGGTGATTACCGAGGACACCACCAGGCTGTTGCCCAGGGCCGCCCAGAAATCGATGGTGTGGAACACCTCTGCCACGTTGTCCCAGAATTGGCTTCCAGGCAGCAGTGGCGGCCAGGTCGAGGCGAACACCCCGGAGTCCGAGGAGCCGATCACAAATGAGTACCACAGCGGGTAGGTGCTGCCGATGAAAAAGGCGAGCAACAGGCCGTAGGTCAAAAATCCCGGACGGCGATCGGACGAAAAGCTGCGCTTCCGGGCCCGGCGCGGTGTGGGTGTTGTGGTTTCCATCGTTGCATTAGCCATGACCTGTCCTCCTCTCAGTTTCGGTGTCCGGCACCGTCATCGGTTCACCGGCGGCTTCGTGGTGTTGGCGTGATCGTTTGGGCCTGCGTCGTTTGCGTTTTTCTCCCGAGGACGCGATCCGCCCCGAGAGCAAGAAGTTGATCACGCCGATCACGATGATGATCAAAAACAGCATCCAGGCCACTGCCGAGGCCCTGCCGAAATCTCCGCGGTTGAACGCGAGGTCCCAGAGGTAGAGCACGGTGGTCTGATATTGCCGGTCCGGTCCGCCTGGTACCGAGCTGCTGGCGTTGAAGAGCTTGGGTTCGGTAAAAATTTGCAGGCCGCCGATGGTGGCGGTGATGATCACGAAGATCATCGTTGGCCGGATGCTCGGCAAGGTGATCGAGAAGAACCGGCGTACCATTCCGGCACCGTCAAGTGCCGCTGATTCGTGCAGTTCCCGAGGCACCGCCTGCATGGCGGCCAGCAGGATTAGTGCGTTGTAGCCGGTCCAACGCCAGTTCACCATGGTGGCAATGGCCATGTGGGATGGGAATACCGAGGTTTTCCAGGCCACCGGGTCCAGGTTCAGGCTTTGCAGCAGGTTGTTGATCAAACCGTATTTCTCGTCGAATGCGTTTGAGAAGATCAGTGTCACGGCGACCGGTGTGACCACGTAGGGAACTAGGACGCTCATCCGCCAGAAGGTTTTGGCCCGGATGTTTTGGTCCAGCATCGCGGCGATAAAGGTCGCGACGATCAGCTGGGGAATGGCCGAGAGCAGAAAGATGCTGAAGGTATTAAACAGCGAGTTCCAGAACAACGGCGAGGAAAGTTCAGCCTGGTAGTTTTCCAGTCCCACCCAGTCCCCCGCGCCGCCAAGCAGATCCCAGTCGTTGATCGAGACGATGAAGGTGTAAACCAGCGGGAAAAGCCCAACCAGGGCGAACAGGATAAAAAAGGGAGAGACATAAAGGTACGGTGAGTACTTGTAGTCTAAGCGGCTCAGAAAGTGGCGTCGTTGTTCCTTTTTCGATCCCCGATTCTCCTGAAGTTTTTCAGGTGTCGGTGTGGTGGATCGCACTTTCCGTCGAGCGTTCCCGGTGCCAGACCCGGGTGCCTTGTTGGTCATGGTGCTCATGAAATGTTCTCTTCTTCCGCAGGACCCGGGCCGCGAAGGGCCCGGGTACCGATTGCGTCGGTGGCTACTTGATGTCAAGGTCCTTCAGGGTTGCCAGCGCGTCATTCCATGCGCTGTCCCCATCGGTTCCGGAATCCAGGGCGATAGTTGCCGGTCCGAAGACCTGCTCCTGAATCACCGAGTCGTTCGGGCCCTTGAACTGTGCCTTAATTCCCTCGGCGCGGTTGGCCAAGATCGTGCCGACCGGGGCATCGTTGAAGAACTTGGTCAGGTCGTTGGCTCCGGTGACCGCTTCGGATGCTTGGGCTTCGAGGTTGCTTGGGAAGGCGCCGGCTGCTTCGAAGGCCACCGCAAGAGAATCCGCGCTGGTCAGCCACTGCGCCAGCTTGGCCGCTTCGGCTGGGTGCTCTGAGGTTTCGGGAACCGTGAGGAAGGTTCCACCCCAGTTTGCCGGGCCGCCGGGGAACACATCCGCGAAGTCCCATCCGTTGGTCGAGTCGCCGCCGGCGCCCTCGATCTGGCCCTTCACCACTCCGAGCATCCAGCCTGGGCACGGCATGGTGGCGAAGGAGCCGTCGATGAAGGCTTGTCCCTTGCCCCAGTCCCACTGGGTTTGGCCGGAAGAAAGCCCCCCGGCCGCGGCATCGGCCAGCAGGTCCCAGCGTTCACGCAGCTGGGTGTTTCCCTCGATGTTCAGGGTACCGTCGGCCTTGTAGTAGCCCTCGTCCAGCTGATTCACCATGGAGTTCCAGACGAACCCGGACTGATCATAAAATGCCTTGTCCGAGGCGCCGACGTACTGCTTGCCCACGTCGACGAATTTCTCCCACGTGGCGGTGTCTCCGCCAAAGAGCTCTGCGACTTCGTCGCGGTCGCTGGGCAGGCCGGCTTCCTTGAATAGGTCGGCGTTGTAGCAAAGACCCATCGGGCCGATGTCCGTACCGTAGCCGATGATCCGGCCCTCGGCATCGGTCGCCTGCTGGACCTTCCAATCCACCCATTGGCTGGAGATGTCGCTGGCACCATGGTCTCGCAGGTCGGTGAAGGAATCGGAGACCGCCATGACCTGCCCCAGCCAGCCCTCTTCGACCGCCTGCACGTCAGGCAAGCCGGCACCGGCAGCCTGCTTGGTTTTCCAGTCGGTGAGCGCGTTGCCACCGGTGTCGATGTTGGTTGCCTCGATTTTGACTCCGGGATTTTCGGCTTCGTACTTGTCATACAGGGAGTCCAAGCCCATGGTTCCAAAGGTGGTGACCGTGAGGGTAATCGGGTTGTCGGCAGATGCTGGTTCTTCTTCGGCGGCGTTGATGTTGCCGCCGCAACCGGTGGCCAATAGGGCCAAGGTTCCTACCAATGCGGTCGCCTTGGCAATGCGGGATGTGCGCGAGATGTCCACAGTGACTCCGTTCAAAGTGCTGAGCTTGCGAGTGAATTTTTGAGGCTTTCACACTTTTGTGAGAGCGCTCTCAAACTTGAAGAAAAAAATAAAACTCCGAAGAGCTTCCAGTGCAGCATGAGTCACAACAGCGCCCGCCCAACATTCTGTGAGCGCTCTCACAATTCATCTCCACTAAGATTGCCCGGTGAATTGCCAAGTGTCAACCCCTGAACTGAAAAAACATCGTGGCCTCGGCCCGCGGCAACCTGACCCGAGCGCTCGAAGTGAGCACTCGAGTCAAGTTGCCAACTCGGCTTTGTTACACGTCAACTAGCGTTTGTCCAGACGCAATCCGACCAGGACCGGATCATGATCCGAGGAACGATAATGAGTGCCGGTGACCAGCTGCGTCACGTTGTAGTTGTACCGGCTGTACTCGTAGCCGATGGATTCGGTGGCATTGATGTTCCAGATATCCTGGCCGGCCACCTTGGCCGCCAGTGGCTTCGATGCAAAAATATGATCCAAAGATCCGGTCAACCCGTCAAACAGGTAGCTGCGCGAGTCCGCCTTCGCCCCCAGATCGACATACCCGGCCTTCTGCAGCACCTTGACGGGCTCCTCGGCCGAGTACGAGTTGAAGTCGCCGGCCAACAGGACGTGTTTGGTATTGGCCGATTTTTTCAGCGAATCAGCGAAGCGCACCAAGGCGGTAGCCTGCTCTACTCGCGAGGCATTCCAGGCTCCTTGCCCATCACCCTGATCAGCGTTCGCCGACCCGTCGGCGGGATCGGATCCCTTGGATTTGAAGTGGTTCGCGATCACCAGGAAACGGCTCTTCTGATTGCCGCCGGAGCGTTGGAAACTCTGCGCCAACGGGTCGCGGGCGTTATCAAAAGCCGGGTCATCCAGGATCTGCGAGGCTCCAATCGGCTTCACCGCATCACGCTGGTAAATCATCGCGGTGCGAATGACATCCTCTCCTGCGGGCACAACACGCGGACTGGGAACAAAGTCCCAGGTTTTCCTCCCGGCGGCGGCGTTCAGCTCTTTCACCAAATGCGCCAGCGCGGCATCCCGATGCTGGCCGAAATGGGCTGAATTTTCAATTTCTTCCAGAACCACCACATCGGCATCGAATTTGTTCAGCGCCGCGACAATTTTTTCTTCCTGCCGCTCAAGACTCGCCGCCGTAGCCGCCCCTCGGGCGTCGCAACCGCCGCGGACCGTCACCGGCTGCCCGTCGCGATCGTTGTAGTAGGTGCATCCTGGAAGGCTGTCGCCGGTGGTGGTGAAGTAGTTGAGCACATTGAAGCTTCCCACCTTCACATTGCCACCAACATCCGCTGGCCGGGAGTTCTTGAGCTGCTCAAATTTCACCGGGCTGTCGGCGTCCCGGGAGCCGGTAACTTGTCCCGTCGGCTGCAATCTCCACAGGTCATAGCGGTAGTCCATGATGACCGGCGCGGTAAAGGTGGCATTCGCACCGACGCTGACCCGGCGCTGTTCATCCAGGTACGGCAGCGGCACCGAGGTGTTGGCCGCGGTGGAGAAGTTCAGGGTGGCTCCATCATCCAGCACGATGGCACGGGCCTTATTTTCTTCCGCCAGTTGCCGCGCCTTGGCGCTTCCCGGCGCTAAAGCATCGGTCGGCTGACGCAAGGTCTTCTCCCCGCGCAGGATGCGGCTGGTTCCCTGAGCCAGGGAAACCTCTCCGTATTGATTCAAAGCATAGTTGTCCGCCACCGTGAAACGCCCCTGCGGCTCGATCAGCATCGACTCAAAACGCTCGCGTTGCGCGTCCGAGGCCGGGATCGAAAGATCCAGCGGCTTGACCGCCGCGGCCGGTTCACTGCGCTGCGACACGGATGCGGCGCTGATCTGCGTGAGCCCGTAGTACTCGGAGACGGTACCGGAGACCTGCAGGTGATCGCCCACCGCAACCTGGGAAACCTGTTGCGGGGCATAAACGAAGATGCCCGAGCTGCCCACGGGCGACAACCGGGCGCCGCTGCCGGCGCTCTGCAGATAAAATCCCCTGATTCCGCCTTCCGCATAGGCCCCGGTGACCACACCGCGCACGGCGACCTGCTGCCCCGCGTAGGGCGAGGTGTCGGTGGACCCCTGCACCTCTTCGATCGAGCGAACCGCAGGTTCTTCGGCCACGGCCGGTACGATCCCGCCAAGCGCGAGGCCGGCGCTCATGGACAGCGCCAGCATGACTCTTCTTGTGTGTTGATACATGTTTTTCCCAACATAGGTGTGACCGGCGCGGACAGGTGAGCGCACCGGTGAACTCTGCATCGAATAAACCAGACGAAGCTAAACTCCCCATGAACGCCCTGGGCACACTCGGTGAGAGGTTATGACTCATCCAAACGCATCGGGTGGGCCGCGTCTAGGGTGACGGAAAAGATATCCGCACTAATTGAACTGACCGGTCAGTTCAATTAGTCTCGTTAACGTGCTTGTTGCAGACTCGATATCATTCCAGGGGCGCCACCACGAACTGGTGCCGCCCACCTCGCTGTCCGTCGCGCCCGGAGAACTGCTCCTGATGGTCGGCGAGACCCAGGAGGCGCGGACCGCCGCGGCCCTGCTGCTTTCGGGCCGGATGAAACCCACCGGCGGTACCGTGAACTGGGGCAGCAACCCCCGGTTGGTATATCTGCGCAAACACAGCGCCCTGATCAACGCGCCAAAAATTAATGAACCCGAGGCTCACCTCAAGATCCGCGACGTCGTCAGCGAGGACCTCTCACTGATTCCGGCGCCGCCCTGGCGCACCCCGAACCCCAAAAAGTGGATGAGGCAGCATGGGTACGCGGATATTGCCGGGCACTGGGTTGATGCGGTTGACCCGCAACGGCTGACCGAGATGCTCACCCTGCTGGCCGTAGAGAATCCGCAGACCAGGGTGCTGGTCGCGGATTCACCGGACCGGCATGGGGGCGAGGATGAGCTGTGGCTGGAAAGCCTTGAACGTTTCGCCCACTCCAGCGGCAACTTTGCGGTGATCGCCACGGTGGCGCGGGTTCCCGAATGCTGGGATGGACCGGTGGCCTATCTTGGGTTCGCCGAACAGCCAGCACCCATTAACCCGCTGCCGGACATCGCGGTGGCGGGCCTTGCCGAGCAAACGCAGCGTGATCCGGATGAGCTGGATGAGCCGGCCGAACTGGTTGAGCAAGAGGAGCAGGCGGAGCAGGCTGAGCAGCCGGCGCCAGCAACGGAGCTTTCCGTGCCCGACTCCGAAGTCCAGGACCCCACCGAGCCAGCCGATGCCACCGAGCCAACCGGCAAAACGCCATTTGCCGACGTTGGGCCGGACCCCGATTCCCCCGAGCCCCACACAATCATTACCGCTGAAATCCCGGACGCCGAGGATCCCGCGCACCTGCCAGCGCGGCCCGCCCCGCCAACCAGCGACCCCAGCCAACCAAAGGACTAACCCATGACGACACTGCGTCTGGCGCTTTCCGAACTCAAACGGATGAGCCGCGGCACCCTGCCCAAGCTCGCCCTGATCGCCATCACCTGTGTACCGCTGCTGTACGGCGCGCTGTACCTCTACGCCAACTGGGACCCCCAGTCCAACCTGGACAACGTCACCGCGGTGGTGGTCAACCTCGACGAGGGAGCCTCGATCGAGGGCGAAAACAAGCAGGTGGGCGACACGGTGCTCGAAAGCCTGGATGAGGACGGCACCTTCAGCTGGGCCCACCTCGATACCCGGGCCGAAGCCGAGGCGGCGGTCGCCGACGGAACCTACGCCTTCGCGCTGATCCTGCCCGAGAACTTCTCCGCGGCCCTCACCTCCCCGGGCGACTTCAAGGACGCCTCGCAGGCGAACATCGAGCTGCTCACCAACGACGCGAACAACTTCATGGTCAGCAACTTTGCCAAAACCCTCGCCACCGAGGTCCGCTCGTCGGTGGCCTCCGAGGTCGGCACCGAAACCGCCTCGGCGATGATCGCCGGCTTTGTGGACATCCACAGCTCCATGGGAGAGGCGGCCGACGGGGCCAAACAGGTGTACGACGGAACCTTGTCCCTGGGCGACGGCGTGATCACCCTGGCCGACGGAACCACCAAACTGGTGGACGGCAGCTCGGCGTTGGCCGAGGGAAGCGCCAACCTCAAAAACGGCACCAGTTCGCTGAGCACCGGGCTGAACTCCCTGGTGGCCGGGCAGCACAAGCTGGCCGACGGCGCCGATACCCTGGCCGACGGCGCCACGCAGCTTTCCACCGGCGCCGGGAAACTCGCCGCCGGACTGGACACCCTGGAATCCAAAACCGCCACGCTGCCGGATTCGGTGAAGGCGCTGAACGACGGGGCGGTGAGCGCCAAAAACGCCGCAGATCAACTAGCCTCCGGCTCGGCGCAGGTCGCCGAGGGAAACAGCAAACTCTCCAGCACCGCGGATGAGGCCAGCAAGGTCATCACCCAGCTGGAAACCGAAGCCCAGGACCGTGCGGCCCAGGTGGAAGACACCCTGTCCCAACGTCTGGACACCCTGGTGGGCAGCGGGACGCTGAGCGAAGAGCAGGCCGCAACGATCCGCACGGAGCTGAGCCACGCGGTGGATGACTCCGCGATCAGCCAGGGCCTCAAGGAGCAGGCCGCCGCCATCCACACCGAACTCGGCACCCTGCACTCAAGCCTGGACAAACTAGCCGACGGGTCGGCTCAGGTTGCCCAGGGCAACGCGGAATTGGCCAAGGGTCTGGGAACCCTGGCTGCGGGCACCGGCAAGCTCAATAACGCCGTCCCCGCGCTGACCGACGGGATTTCTTCGGCTGCCGACGGGTCGGCCACCCTCGCTGCGGGGGCAAAATCCCTGGCCACCGGCGCGGGCACCTTGGCCAGCGGAACACACGACGCGCTGAACGGGGCCAGCAGCGCCGCCACCGGCGCGCAAAAACTGGATGCCGGGGCGAGCTCCCTGGTGGACGGCTCTGACCAGCTGAATTCCGGCCTGGTGCAGCTCTCCGACGGCGTCGGCGAACTGTCCGAGGGCACCAGCAAACTGCAAGACGGCTCCGGCGAGCTGGCCAGCGGACTGGAAGACGGCGTGGGGCAGGTCCCCGACCCGGATAAACAAACCAGCGAGCAGCTGGCCACCGTGATCGGCGACCCGGTGGCCGTCACCCAGCACAAGCAGGCCGAGGCGCACGCCTACGGCGAGGGGCTGGCCCCGTTCTTCATGACCCTGGCAACCTTCATCGGGGTGCTGATCCTGACTCAGGTGGTCCGCCCGATCACCACCCGCGCGCTGGCCTCCAACGGGGTGAACTGGAAAATCGCCATCGGCGGCTGGCTGCCCTTCGCCGGGCTGGCACTGGTGCAAACCAGCCTGCTGTTCGCTGTGGTGCACTTCGGGCTGGGCCTGAACACCGCCCACCCGTGGTTGACCTGGGGATTGTTCCTGCTCGCGGCCTTGTGCTTCAGCGCCCTGATCCAGGGGATCTACGCCCTGGCCGGCACCGCGGGAAAGTTCGTGGTGCTGGTGCTGATGGTCTTGCAGCTGGTCACCGCCGGCGGCACCTTCCCCTGGGAGACCCTGCCCGCGCCGTTGCACGTGCTGCACCAGATCCTGCCGATGAGTTCGGTGGTGCTGGGCATGCGCCACCTGATGTACGGGGCGGACTTGGGAGTGCTCAGTGCAATCGGCGGGGTGCTGATCGCCTACACCCTGCTGGGGCTGGGGTTGAGCCTGCTGGCGGTGCGCCTGCATAAAACCTGGAACCTGAAAACGCTGCAACCGGAGCTGGGAGAATGAGCCAGGAATTCGGCACCCGGGACCGGGTGCGCGCCACAGATTCGCAAGAACGGCTGTTCGCCGCCTCGATGACGCTGCTGGGGCTGCGCGGGGTCAACGCGGTATCGGTAGACCAGATCGCCCAGGCCGCCGGGGTCTCCAAGGGCACCGTGTACTACAACTTCGGGTCCAAGGAGAAGATGATCGGGGCGCTGCTTGAATTCGGCGCGCAGAAACTGCTCGAGCAGCTGGCCAAGGATGCGGCGCTCGCCGACGGGATGGCGGCCCTGGAAGCGATGGTGCGTTCGGCCTTCGAATTTGTGCGGGCCTACCCCTCCTACGCCCAGCTGTGGGTCAGCGAGCAGCAGCGCGGGCAAAGCCCGTGGGGTGCGCAGGTAGACGACTTCAGGCAGCAGATCACCGAGAAGATCACCGCGGCCCTGCGCCGCGCGGTGCAGGTTCCCGAACCGCTGCTGGCCTCCTCCGCCCAGGCGATGTTCGGCGCCACCTTGATCACCGCCCGCGGGCGGGCCGGCAACGGGCCGGCACCGGATCTGGAAACCACGGTGCAGGCGGTGTTGGCCACGGTGCACGGATTGCGGGCCATGTCCCGCGCGTCCAGCTAGCGTGCCGCGCAGGTGCATCGTGCGCGGCTCAGGACGGTTCCCACCGGCCGGTGGGGTCCAGGCCGGGTAATTCACCGCGGTAGAGCAGCACCCCGGGATAATTCTGCAGCAGCCGTCCAAGCTCCTCGGCAACCTGCGGGTCCAATGCCCCGGGCAGCCCGTCGAGGACCAGCAGCGCCGGCTCTTCCAGCAGTGCGCGCGCCAGCAGCAATCCCGCGCGTTGCCCCTCATCCAGGGGTTCACCGCCCCGGCGCAGCATGGTGTCCTGGGCATCTGGCAGGTCCTCGACGTCCAGGCCGCACACCCTGGCCAGTTCCAGCGCCGCGGGCAAGTCCGCCTGCGGGCGCCGGTAGCGCAGCGCCCGGGCCAGCGTTCCGCGCTCGAGCACCATGGAGGGCAGCACTGCCCCGATCAGCTTGCGACGGGTCCGCTCGGGCAATGCCCCGAGGTTCCGCCCGCCGACCCACGCCCCGCAGGGAAGGCGTTCGGAGGCCAAGCCGGTGGTGGCCAGGCGGTGCAACATATTTTGCCCGGCCACTGTAGCGGCAACCTCGATCCGTTCCCCGGGGCGAGCCAGCAGCGTGGACCAGTGCTGACCGTTTGATTCCGGGGCCGGCTGCAGGCGCACCAGATTCGGCGCGTTGCCTACCGCGCCCACCGGGAGCCTGGAGCCGAAATCGCTCGCTTGGCTCCCGCCGGCGCCGGAGTTCTGCGCCAGCAGCGGGGCCAGGATCCGCACCGCGGCCTTGTAGTTCTGCCGGTATTCAACCATGCGCCCGAATTCGCCCAGCACCGCGCTGCTGATTCCCAGCAACAGCAGGCCGCTGGCCACCGAGGCGGCCGGCAATCCGGTGCTGGACGCCACCGCGACCAGCAGCACACTTCCCATCAACGGGATGGCCAGGGCGCTGGCGCGTAGCGCCCCGGCAAACCGGGCCCGATGCACCGCCGCAGTCGCCATCCGCGACGCGGTGTCCTGCAGCCGGTCCACCTCGCGTTGCACCCCTCCGGCGGCGCGCACCGTGCTCGCGGCCCCTACCGTCTCAGCGATCCTGGAGGCCAGCGCCCCGCGGCGCCGGCGTAGAACCCGGGCCGCTCCGTAGGCCCCCGGGGCCAAAAATCCAAGCAGCAGCAATTCCACGGACAGCGGGATCAGCAGCGCCAGCACCAACGGCGGGGAATTGAGGTACAGCCCCAGCAGCGCAAAAAGCAGCAGCGGGATGCCGGAAAGCAGCGGCACAAAACCTTGGATCACCCAGTTGCGCACCGAGGAGAGGTCATTGGTTGAGCGTGCCACGGTAATCCCCAGTCCCGGGGCGCGTTCGGCGGTCAACGATTGCCGCAGCAGCCCGCCGCGCAGCTGCGCCACGTAGTGCTGGCCAAGTTTTTCGGCCACCACCCGTTCGGCGAACTTCCCCGCCCCAAACACCAGTGCCAGCCCCAACACCAGCCAGAGCCCGGCCACGCTGAAACTGCTGGTCAGCTGCCCGGTGAGCCAGGCCAGCAAGACGGTGAGCGCGCCCATGGACAGCCCCAGGCCCAGCAGGCACAGCAGCTGTGCCTTGCGTCCGGCGCCCCACAGGGCCGGCAGGCTTCCCTGCCCCTCGTCTTCGAGCTCGCTGGCTACCGGGTTCTTCATTCTCTCACCGTGCTGCGCCAGGCTCATCGCCGTGGCAGCAGCGCCGTGGCAACCTGCGGGTCGCACAGCTGATAGGTATCGATCACCGGGGTACTCAGGTGCGCCCGGGCCTCGGCGGTCGCCAGCGGGGAGGAGGTCAGGCACCCGGAAACCGCCGCGAGATCCAGCCCGGCGGCGCGCAGGATCTGTTCTCCGGCCAGTGCGCCGAGCGCATCCTGGGCGCTGAACAGCACCTTGTCCACGTGCTCGGAAAACACCGGATCGTTCAACAGCCGGGAGGTTTCCCCCTGGAACAGGCCGTCGGCGATCTCGATGATCACCACGTCGGCGCCGCTGGCCGCCTGCTCGCGAATCATCGCCACCAGCAGGTCGCGGACCTTCTCGTAGCTGACCCGGTAGGTGGTCGGGTAGCCGAAGTCGGTGAAGTCGGCCACCGCGGAGGCACCGGCGTCGCGGAAGAGGTTCGGGTCGTTGCCCGCCCCGGTGCCGGTGGCTTTGCCGGCCGCTACCTGCAGCCCGGCGTTGGTCAGCCCGTTGACCAGGCATCCCAAGGTGGTGGATTTGCCGGAATTCATGGAGGTGCCCAGCACCGCGAGCACCGGCACCGCGTGCCGTTCGCGCGGAACGCTGGCAGCGGGGGATGGAATATGGACCTGCAGCGGCGCGAAGTCCTGGAGGTTGACCACCTGCGAGCCGCGGGCCAGCAAACCCACCGGTTCAAGTTCGGTGGCGGCGTCGATGGATGCATGCATCGATTCCACGGCGCTGGCCACCCCGCCGCCGGCCACCAGCTGGCATGGGCCCAGGTCCGCCGGCACGTGGGCCAGGAACTGGTCCGGGGCGTAGCGGTCGCCATAGGCTATCAGCACCAGTTGTCCGACGAAGAGTTTTTGGCGTCGACCCTGCGCGGATTGCACGGCGGTGTGTTTGCCGATCTCCCTCACCCGCGCCACCACCACGTCGCCGGCCGCCGGAACGAGCGCCGGGCCGCCGACCAGGTGGAAGTCCTCGGGGTTGCGCTGCAGTTCGGCACCCACAAAACGGGTGGTGTAGGCGACCTTAAGCGCTGCCACGGTGCGGGCATCAAGTCGCTGGTCTTCACACTGCAGGGCGGCGGATAGGCTCAGGTGCTCTTCGATCAGTGGTGCAATACCCATGGCGGGCTCTCCTCAGTTCGGATTCCGCAGGTTTTGGCAACCTGCGGCCGGCCGTTCGGCTCGACTAGTTACAGTAAAGTCGTCCTGGATTAACCGAACGTGGATATCCGATGAGATGGTCAGGAGAAACCCATGAGGGTTTTCTCATCTTGCCCCGATGAGTATCTTTGCGCAGAATTCTCTGGATTTTTTAAGGGCGCGGCACCACAAAATGGGTGACCTTGGCGTCCCGCGCATCCAGGTGCGAATAGGGATGCGCGGTTTCCAGCACGGTGGTGCCCAGGGTTGGGTAGTTCATGGCCAGCTCATACACCGATTCTTCGTCGGATTCGGCCGAGGCAAGTCGCAACGCCAGGTCTTGCAGCACCGGCTGATGGCCGATGACCAGCAGCGTGCTCACCGTTGGCGGGACTTCATTGATGATCGAGCACAGCTCGGCGACCGACGCGCTGTAGACCCGCGAATCGATGTAGGGGGTCGGACCCTTCTCGCCCAGCTCGGAGAGCACCCAGGCGCACGTCGACCGGGTGCGCAGCGCATCCGAACAGATGATGTAGTCCGGGATCAGATCGTTGTCTACCAGCCAGGCGCCGGCGGCGGGGGCTTCGCGGTTGCCGCGCGAGGCCAGCGGCCGGTCGTGGTCCGGCACCCCCAGCGGATAATCCGCCTTGGCATGGCGCATCAGGATCAGGCGGCGGGTCTGGGCTGCATTCATAGTCCCAAGCTTAAGACACACACGGCGGGCAAACCCAATGGTTTGCCCGCCGTGGTACTGGCGCGTCTCGAAGGCGTCGCCAGGGATAAAACTAGATGGAGTACTCCGGAGCTGCCCACACAACAACCTCTGGGTGCTCGTAGAAGCGGTACCCCTGGCCGCGGACGGTGCGCACGGTGTTGGCCAAACGGCCAAGCTTTGAGCGCAGGCGGCGGATGTGCACGTCGATGGTGCGCTCGTTAGGCACCTCGTCGGCATTGCGCCACAGGTTTTCCAGCAACTCTTCACGGCCCACGGTGCGGGTCCCGTTCTCCACCAGGAAGTTCAGCAGCTCGAATTCCTTGAAGGTCAGGTTCAAGGTCTCGCCGTCCAGGTAAACCTCGCGACGGGAAAGATCGATCAGCACGCCGGACGGACGCGGTGCGCTGGGGCGGGCCTCGGCGCGTGGCCGGCGGGAAAGGGTTGGATCACCCAGTGCCTGGCGCACGACGTCAATTGGTTCACCCTGGGCGTTGGTTGGCGCCAGCGCCACCGCGGCGTGGGTCTGCGCCTGCGGGGAGAGAGTCGCAAGGAAGGCACGGACCTGGGTGGCCAGCTTGCCCAAGGATGTGCCCTGAGCCTGCGCTGCGGCCTCGTCCAGCCCTACATACAGGACGAATCCGCGAGCTGAGGTATCGGTGCTCGCCGTGCCGGTCGACTGAACCGGAGTGTCGGTCGGCTGCTGCATGGGTTCGCGGGTTTCATGCACGTTGGAAACTGCACGCAGCGGGCGATAACCTGCCGGGGCATAACTTCCCGTGGCTGCGCGTTGCGCGGCCGCTGCTCGGTTCTGAGCATTACGAATTGAAACGTGAACGTATCCGGATCCTGCCGACATATTGCATTCCTCTATGTGTGCGAAGGCCAAGTGGTTTGGCGCTGATGCTTCGGGTTTTGCTTGCGCTGCCAGCGGCCTTCGTCCACCAGCAGCAGTTGGGTTTCCCGTCAACGGCTGCCCGTGAATCGAACCTTTAGTGACCTAGAAATTCGATGCGGTACCGCTGACGCCGAGCATTCGACAACAGCAATTACTAACCATCGGCGGTCTCTCACCGGGGCTTCGCTTACTGCTCTGCGCCTTACTCACACCTCTAGTTTCCTCGTAACATTGGCAACTTGCAAGTAACAATGAGCACCCCTGTCCAACATGTGAGACAAATGCGTCCGAAAGTGACGCGTGCCACTTTAGTCAAATTACGGTGATCTAAGCGCTTAACTACTCAATATGCTCAGGCATTTTCGATTCAATGCGCAGTATGCCCATGCCATGCAGGGGGCTGAATATTCATTCATTGACTTTCGATGATCACACTTCAAACATTCGCCGTTCCGCGCCCTTGACCAAATTAACCACTATCTGATTGTGGAAATCTCGCATAAAATCGTCATACGGACATAGGGTCCTCACAGGTAAAACATAAAGTCAGCCCAAGGCAATAGGGGATGCTCTTAAACATGAACGATTCCCGATTCTCTCCCGCACAGCTTCCACGTCTCACCCACCCAGACGGCACCCCCATCAAGGTCTTGGTGGTTGACGACGAGCCATCGCTTGCCGAACTGGTGTCGATGGGAACCCGCATGCTCGGATGGGAGGCAACCATGGCCCATGACGGCCCCGAGGCCGTTGCCGCCGCCCGTTCCTTCACCCCCGACGTCCTGGTTTTGGACTGGATGCTGCCAGGTTTCGACGGCCCCGAGGTGCTGCGCAAGGTCCGCACCCACCTTCCCGATGTCCCGGTCCTCTTCCTGACCGCCAAGGATGCCGTTGAAGACCGCATCGAAGGCCTGGGTGCCGGCGCGGATGACTACGTCGCCAAACCCTTCAGCCTGGAAGAAGTCCTGATCCGCTTGCACCGCCTGGTTGAGCGCTCCGGCGCCACCACCGCGGACACCTCCGAACTGGTCGTCGGGGACCTGGTGCTGAACCTTGATTCGCACGATGTTTCTCGTGCCGGACGCGAGATTCAGCTGACCGCCACCGAATTCGATTTGCTGTCCTACCTGATGAACAACGCGCGCCGGGTGGTGTCCAAGTCGCAGATCCTGGACAACGTCTGGCACTACGATTTCGACGGCCAAGCGAATATCGTCGAACTGTACATCTCCTACCTGCGCAAAAAGATCGACGTCGATGCAGAACCGATGATTCACACCGTGCGCGGCGTGGGATACGTTTTGAAGCCCGCTGCATGAGCATGTTTACCACCACCCCCAAGGTGAGTTCACCGCATGCGCTTCAACGCAAGCTGATGATCATCCTGCTGACCTCGGTCACCGCAGTTTCAGTCCTGCTGGGGCTGCTCTACAACGCAGGCATGCGCCAGACGCTCATGGACCAATTGGGTGATCAGCTGAAGCTGACCACCGAACGTGCGCTGAACTACTCGCAGGAGACCGGCAACGGCCGCATCGAGGCTCCCGGACAGTCGGCGGGTACACTCACCGCGCGCTTCGACCGCCTGGTCTTCGCAGGCGGGGTGCTGGATAAAAAGACCGGCGAGTTCAAGCAGCTCGGTCAGCAGGACGCCATCCCCATGGTGCAGCTTCCGGTCAGCGATGTGCACACCCCCGGCGATTTCCATCCGCGCCGCGCCAGCCTGACCGTCGGCGACTACTATCTGGTAGCCGTCAAGGATTCCGGAACCAACACCGTGCTGGTGGTTGGACTGCCGCTGTCCGATGTAGACATGGCCCTGCGCGAAATGGCGTGGCTGACGCTGTTCATCGCCATGATCCTCATCGTTGGCGCCGGTCTGGCCGGCTCCTGGTTGATCAGCCGATCGTTGGCGCCGCTTAAACGTGTGGCGGGGGTCGCCGCTTCGGTGGCGGACACCGATCTGGACTCCGGAAAGGTTGAGCTCACCCAACGGGTAGCGCAGAAGGATGCCACCCCGGGCACTGAAGTCGGCAACGTGGGTTACGCCCTGAACGCCATGATCAACAATGTCTCCACCGCGCTGACGGCCCGCGAGAAATCACAGGCCCAGATGCGCCAGTTTGTCGCCGATGCGTCCCACGAGCTGCGTACCCCGCTCTCCTCCATCCGCGGATACACCGAACTGCTTGCCGCCACCGAGCATTTCTCCCCCGACGGGCAGCGCTCGGTTGAACGCGTGCTGCAGCAAAGCAACCGGATGGGCACACTGGTGGAGAATCTGTTGCTGCTGGCACGCCTGGACGAAGCACATTCGTTCAACCGCAGCAAACTTGATTTGGCGCTGCTCACCGCGGATATCACCGAAGACTTCAAGGTCACGGCAGATGACCACAATTGGGATTTTGAGTGCGAAGACCCGCAAACCTTCGTCAATGCCGATTCGGCCTCGTTGCGTCGAGTGATCACCAACCTGCTGGCCAATGCCCGCAAGCACACCAGCCCGGGAAACACCGTGACCACAACGGTCCGTCAAGACCCCGAAACCAATGAAGCGGTGCTGCTGGTGCATGACACCGGCGAGGGCATTGACGCGGATTTCCTGCCAAAGGTCTTCGAACGATTCACCCGCGCGGACAAGGCCCGCTCCGGATCCGACGGCACCACCGGACTGGGGCTGCCCATCGCCAAGAGCATCGTGGAGGCCCATGGCGGCAGCATCTCGGTGACTTCGGTCCCCGGCAATACCGTTTTCGAGGTCAGATTGCCGCTGCTCGACCAGGATAGCGAGCCGGCAGGATCCACCGGCCGCTCGCCAAAGGCAAAGGTGTAAGGCCCGGATAACTCACAGCTAGTCCGGGAGAGTTAACGCATTCAGGGGTTGTCTGCACCATCGGTGCAGGCAACCCCTGAATGCTATTAACCCCTAGGCAATCGGCGGGGTGACACCATACAGGCGGTCACCAGCGTCTCCTAGACCTGGGATGATGTAGGACTTTTCGTTCAGCTTTTCGTCCAGCGAGGCAAGCACCACGTGCACGCGGTCATTCTCTCCATGGATCGACTTCAACCGTTCAACACCTTCCGGTGCGGCGATCAGGCAAATGCAGGTCACCGATTCGGCGCCGCGGTCGAAAATGAACTTGATAGCCTCAGCCAAGGTGCCGCCGGTAGCCAGCATCGGATCCAAAACAAAAACCTGGCGACCGGTCAGGTCGTTGGGCACACGGTCCGCGTAGGTAATGATGTCCAGGGTTTCCTCATTGCGGGCCATCCCCAGGAAGCCCACCTCAGCGGTCGGCACCAGACGAGTCATGCCCTCGAGCATGCCAAGGCCTGCACGCAGGATCGGAACCACCAGCGGGGTCGGCTTGGCAATGCTGGTGCCGGTAGTGACAGCCACAGGGGTCACGACCTCAACCTGCTCGGTTTTCACCTCACGCGTAGCCTCGTAGGCCAGCAGGGTGACCAATTCGTCGGTCAGCTGACGGAAAATTGAGGATGGGGTGTTCTTGTCACGAAGAACTGAGACCTTGTGTGCCACCAGCGGGTGGTCGACTACCTGTACGCGCATGCATCAAAATCTATCAGCCCGCGCTTTGCCTGATCGAGAAAAACCGGATTTTTCCCCACCCGAAATCCAGATTATGTGCCCAAGCAAACAGTAAATCCATCTGCAAACCCCGAAACACGTATGGTTGGAACACTATGAACCGTGAACACGAAGCCTGGATGGACCTCGCCCTGCAGGAGGCCAGGGCCGCACTGGCGACCGATGACGTTCCCATTGGCGCCGTGATCATCTCCCCCGACGGCGAGCTGCTTTCCACCGGTCGCAACGAGCGCGAAGCGTTTAAGGATCCCACCGCCCATGCCGAGGTGGTGGCCATCCGCAATGCGGTGACCACCCTCGCCGCTCGTGGTGAAGACGACGGATGGCGCCTGGAGGACTGCACCCTGGTGGTCACCTTAGAACCCTGCGCCATGTGCGCCGGGGCCATTGTGCTTTCACGGATCCCCCGGGTGGTTTTTGGCGCGTGGGATGAGAAGGCAGGCGCGTGCGGCTCGGTCTTCGACATTGTGCGTGAACCTCGCCTGAACCATTGGGTCGAGGTCTACCCGCGGGTCAAAGAGCACGAATGCGCCGACCTGCTGCGCGAGTTCTTCCGGTCCAAACGATAGCCCCACTGTGTTTCGGGCCACTTGAGGGCGGTTTTAGACCCCTTCGTTTTGGTAATCCCCCAGGGTTCGGTATAGAGTTATCAGGTCTGGTGACGTGTCCGAGCGGCCGAAGGTGCAACACTCGAAATGTTGTGTACGGTAACCCCGTACCGTGGGTTCAAATCCCACCGTCACCGCCAATGAAAACCCCTGGTCAACCAGGGGTTTTCTTCTTTTAAAGAACTGACGCGGTGCACTTATGGTGCACATTTCAGTGGAGGGACGTCGGGGCATGCCCGTCATACGTTGCGAACACGGCTTCCACTACCATGCAGGCCCGCACGCCTACAACTGGGGAAACACAACGAAGAATGCCCCTACTAGGTGTCGCGCAAGCAGGACGAAATAGATCGCTAGCCTCCCGGCCGGCTGCCACACGCGCTACGCGCGCTTGCCTTCAGGAAGCCGGGCACAGAGAAAGATCCGCCTGCTGCTGGATGCGGCAAGGGGAGCTCTTCGGGTTAGGCTCAGCGGATCTGGACGCGCTCGTCTCCGCTCATTCGGTGAAAGAGCAGGCATTGCCTACTGTCGTGAAGTGCTGGCCTTCGGATGGTGCCGATAGTTGGTGAACGCCAGGATCAGCGCTGCGAGCAGCAGCACTCCACCGACAGCCCACCCAACCACGGCGTAGTCAGTAAGTTGAGGGACCCGAGGCAGATTGATCGCGGCTACCGCAAGGAACAGAAGCACCACCACGGCACTCTTCCTGGCGGCAGACGAATTGCTAGGTTGCTTTGTCATTTGCCGTTTCCTTTCTCGTGCCTAGCTGGCACCGCTCAGGCACTGTCCGACGGATGCGCCAGCGACAGCGGTGAACCCAGCCACGCAGATGATGCAGCCTGTTCCAACGGTAACAGCACAGAATGCCGCACAGGTGGAGATGATCACGAGCGCCGCCATGGTGGAGATGCCCAGCGCGTTGAGGCACTTGATCACACCCCCGTTACCAGCGGCCGCAACGCCCACCGACGAGCCTGCAGGAGACATGGAGCTCAAAGCCTTCGCAGCCTGAGCTTCAGCTTCGGGAGTGGCTTCAACAGTCCACTACTTAAGGAGACTCCCATCGACCCACTGCTTCACATCGGCAGTGCTGTCGCTGGTGTACGTAGCTTGAACCTGCGCGAAGCTCTGGACAACGTCTCCAGCGGCGTCGACGACGGCAACGGCAAACGAACCCTCGTCGTGGCCGCCGCCAGACGTAGCCACTGCCACCATCAGCGAACTGGATCCATTGACCCGGGCGACGTTTGCCTGCTTGATATCGACTTCTGCGCCGTTTCGCAGCTGTGCGTCGAAACTCGGCTCAGCTATTGCGATCGCTCGCTCAACAGTTGAATCCGAAAGCGGCTCGTTGATTAAGAACGAGCTTTCGGAAGCGTTGACCGGACTAGCAACCGCGAAGAGCATTGCCCAGCCTGCAACCATCGCGATGATTGCTTTCGAGATCTTTTTCATGTTGACCACTTCCTATTTCTGGGCCTGGTCGATGCAATAGCCGACCTGGCCGCCCCAGATGCCCGCGGCTGCCGCGATGCAGCCCACGCAGCCGAGCCCAACGGTTCCTACGCAGACCGCCGCGCAGGCGATAGTGATGGCGGTAATAACCCAGCTAGGGATGCCTGCGTTGGCAAGGCAGTTGTTGAGCTTGTCCCAGAAACCGGCATATGTGGTGACGTTGTTTTCCGCGTCAGTAGTGGTCAATTGCTTGTCCATGGTCAGATTTCCGTCAACCCTCATTCGGGCATGACCAGATGCATCGTCGCCAACGAAAGCCTTCTCTGTGCGCTGCGCAACATTGCCTGAGTTGTCCAGGAGTGCACCGGCTGTGGCGAGCTGGACACCGTCGCCGACTAGCGGGTAGCTCACATACGATGTCCCGTCGGCCAAGGTCACGTTGGACACCTATGCGGCACTGTTCCCCGACGACCTCGACAACGTCGTAGAAGCCCTCAGCAAGCAGCGCGCAGAACACCTCTTGCGTGGTGCACCGTGGTGCATTTTTGGTGCAGGAACACCTGCGAGACGTGGTGCGCACCTGTGAGCCTATGGGCTGAGATTCCAGTAAATACAGGGGAACTTCGAATCATCCCAGTAAGCATGCGGATGGCACAATGGGTCAAATCCCACCGTCACCGCCAGAAGCAAAGGTTCCGAGAACTTGAGAAATCAAGCTCCCGGAACCTGTGTTGTTTTTCTGGTGCGTACCCGCGTCTGGGCGGCGCCTGTCCGGATTTATCCCAAGGTCAACGCAGTTCTCGCAACTGACCTCCAAGAGGCATTAGAACTAAGCAGCTAGCAACAGTTCCTTAATCAGCACTTGGAACATGCTTTGATTTTGCGTCAAACAGCTTCCCGTCTTGTACATAGTCCCCTTCTTGCAGTTCCCCGAGCATCGCTGAAGAAATTCGTCGACTACTCGCCTCTGCCATCACGGATCGCGGTTTATTGCCCCGGATTTTTAGGTGGTTGAACAACAAGTTCAGCACAATGGCCATGATCGCTGATGAGCTGATACCCGAATGGAAAATCGTGACGAACCAGCTCGGGAACTGGTCGTAGATATTCGGTGCAACAATAGGGAACATTCCAAATCCCAATGCAGCGGCAACGATCACCAGGTTCATATTGCCTTCGTACTCCACGGTGGACAACGTCCGGATTCCCGAGGCAGCCACGGTACCGAAAAGCACGATTCCCGCCCCGCCAAGAACTGGCGTCGGGATAGCAGCCACGAAACGTCCAAGAACCGGCAGGAGCCCGAGCACCACCAATATGCCACCTCCAGCAGTAACCACAAACCGGCTCTTTACTCCAGTGATCGCGACCAACCCGACATTCTGGGCGAAAGCGCTCTGTGTGAAGGAATTAAACAAAGGAGATATCGCACTAGAAACCATGTCTGCACGCAATCCATCTCCGACACGCTTTGCGTCGGTTTTGGTACCGACGATCGCGCCCACGGCGATGATATCGGCGGACGTTTCGGTCAACGTCACCAGGATGACGATGACCATTGAAAGGATCGCAGCAGCCTGAAAGTCAGGTGGTCCGAAAGCAAAGGGCTTGGGAAAAGCAAATATCGGTCCCTCAAGAACCTTGCTGAAATCTGCCATCCCGGTAACCGCAGCGATTATCGTTCCACCGATCATCGCCAGCAGGATCGACAATCGAGAGATCGCTGCTACACCGATTTTGCTGAAGATCACCACCAAAACCAGGGTGATACCAGCCAACCCAAGGTTCTGAACTGAACCGTAGCTCGGCGAACTGGCATTGCCGCCCATTGTCCATCCGGCAGCCACGGGCATCAGCGTCAAGCCGATCGTGGTGATTACCGTTCCTGCCACCACGGGAGGGAAGAACCGGATAATTCTTGAAAAAATCGGCGTAATCACCAATCCTATGACCGAGGCGGCGATCACTGCGCCGAAGACTGTGGAGATCGATCCGCCACCTTCCAAGATCGAGATCATGGTGGCGACCCCGGCAAAGGAAACTCCCTGCACCAACGGAAGCTGAGAACCGAAAAACGGGACACCCACGGTCTGCAATATCGTGGCCAACCCGCCAACAAAAAGGCAGGAAGCAATCAGCACCCCAATTTCAGCTTCGCCCAATCCCGCTGCGGTGCCAATGATCAATGGCGGTGCAATGATTCCGCCGTACATCGTCAGTACATGTTGAAGGCCAAAACCTATATTCTGCACCGCAGGAAGGCGCTCGTCTTCCGGCCTTTGGCTGCCTTGGGGCTTCGTACCTGCCTTAGTCCGTGAACTAAACATCGCATTCTCCTCCCCGCTCAGGCGTACAGCCGTGTTGGGGCATCGAGCTCAACCAACGCTCGTGCATGTTTTCTGTGCCGCTGAATCAATTCCGTCAGGTCCAACCCGGGAATCGCCCCATCAACAACTCGCCATTCTCCACCGACCATGACCCGATCTGCCTTGTCCGCGCCGCATAGCAGCAAAGCGGCAATGGGGTCGTGGCTGCCGGAGAATCTCAGCTCATCAGTCGTGAAAAACGCCAAGTCCGCCTGCATTCCCACTTCAATTTTGCCAATGTCGCTGCGGCCCAAAACCTTGGCTGAACCTGCCGTCGCCCAGTTCAATGCCCGTTCCACCGGGACGTGCGCCCCATATCGAAGGCGCTGCAGATACAGGGCTTGCCGCGCTTCAAGGATCATGTTTGATCCGTCGTTTGACGCGGAGCCATCCACACCAAGACCTACCGGAACGCCGGCAGCTTCCAGTTCCAGTACCTTAGCGATCCCGGATGCCAGACGCATATTCGACGTCGCGCAGTATGCGACGGCAGTCCCCGCAGCTGCCAGTTGCTGTATTTCAGCTTCGTTGAAGTGGATTCCGTGGCCCAACCAGGTCTGGGGACCAAGCCAGTCCACGCTCTCCAAGTAGTCAAGCGGACGCAGCCCAAAACGTTCGAGGCAAAATTCCTCTTCATCCAGGGTTTCGGCCAAGTGAGTATGAAGTCTAACGCCATGACTGCCAGCAAGAGCCGCGCTTTCTCGCATGGCGTCGGCGGTGACAGAGAATGGCGAGCACGGAGCAAGAGCAATTTGAATCGTGGCACCTACCTCAGACTGATGGTACTTTTCGATCAAACGCTGGCTATCTGCCAAAACCACGTCCAATTCCTGAACTGTGGACTGCGGAGGCAAGCCGCCGTCTTTCTCTCCCAGGGTCATTGACCCGCGAGTCAACGTTGCACGCATTCCGAAGTCGCGGACTGCAGCAACTTCAATATCGATTGCCTCGTTCAGGCCTTGGGGAAACAGATAATGATGATCCGCCGCGGTGGTGCATCCAGACAGCAGCAGCTCGGCGAGGGCCACACGTACCGCGGTGTCCAAGGCATCCGGTGTGAGCCGAGCCCAGACCTTGTAAAGGTTCTGCAACCATGGGAACAACGGCGCGTTGGCTGCTGGTCCCCATGCACGGGTCAGCGTCTGATAAAAGTGATGGTGGGTGTTGATAAGCCCGGGTGTGATGACATGCTTGCTTGCATCAAATACCTGAGTGTAGGCGCTCGTCGGGGTTTCTCCTGCCGCAACAAGCTCGACAATCTTATTTCCTTGAACAACGATGCCGCTACCGGCATCCGTATCGCTGAGAATTCCTTGTGGGTTTTTGATCCATAGAGCAGTAATGTCTGGCATGGCCGACATTCCTTTCGTTGAAAAGTGAAATGCCAGCTCAGTTATGCCTGTCTGCTGATCCAGGGCGCCTCGGCGCAATTAGGAGACTACCAGTGACTCAAGTCACGATGCAAGGTTTTTTGAAAACCAAATTTTGCAATATGGAATCTATGCCACCATAGGTATCAGCGCTCGCAACATCTGTATACGTCACCGCGCTTGTCCAAATACCCACTGACGCGCACCATCACCTGAGGAGCTACTTATCGGTCGACGAAGCGACTTGTTCATAGTCGTCGACAAACTATTTTCCATGCTGGCAATCCGTCACCATGCATCTGATCAATACGACGAATGCCTTAGTTCCTCTCTGGAAACGGCTTTGGACCGCGTGACGATTTCTATGCTTCGCCGCACCCGATCACTGCCATTCGAGGTGCGGAGCTCTGCGAATCTGCTTCACTAATTAGCTTCGGTTCCCTGCCGAACGCCACAGTCCAAAAGGGGCGAATGGCGCATTTGCCCGCCAATCAGTCCGGTCGATTCCGCATAATAATCCGATAGTCTGGGGTCTTCCGAGAAAACTACGATCAGCCGCTGATCGCATCGAGAGGTTGTCGCCCATGAGCATCGAACCGGGAATTTACGAACACTTCAAGGGCCAGCGTTATGAGGTGCTCGCCGTAGGCAAACATAGTGAAACCGAAGAACAGCTGGTTTTCTACCGCACGCTCTACGGCGACTACAGTTTTTGGGCTCGACCGCTGGAGATGTTCGATGAAATCGTCGAACGCGAGGACTACTCCGGTCCCCGCTTTCGACGTATCGCCTAAAGGATTTCGTGCTGTTGCATCTGAGTTTCTAGAGAAGTTCCGTTAACCTCCAGGTAGACCTGTCCCTCGGTCACCGAAACAGACATCGTATTGCGGCGAGTCACTTCCCGTGCAGCGGCGTCGATGAACTTCGGATCGAATGAACGCACCACGATGTCTTCGGCGCGATGAATGTTCTTTCCGCTCCAGGAAGCCAGCAGTCGTTGCGGATCGCGGTGGGTATAAACCGCCGCGCGGTCGGCCAGTTTGCTACCGGTATGCAAACGTTGCGCATCCGGGGCACCGACCTCAATCCAAGCGGTGGTCAGCCCGGTCAGGTCCTTGACCAGCACCGCAGGTTCCTCACCGGAGGACACCCCCGCTGCGGCAAAACTGATGCCTTCTTCAAATTCAAGGCAATAGGCCAGCACCCGGGTAACCAGGTAGGCGTCGGTTTCCGAAGGATGCTGCGCTACCCGCAGGGACAGTTCCTCGTACACACCTCGGTCCATGTCCGAAAGTTGGATGTCAAAGGTTCGTATAGTTGCGCCGATAGCCATGGTTCACAATTTTACTTGTCGTTCGACGGTGGCAGCGTTTCCAACGTCTCAAGCCATGGCAAAAACAATTGCACCGCATCCGGCATGTACCGCTGCGGTCTGGCCTCGATGTCCAAAATCAGATCGGACACCTCCACCCAACGCCCGTCAATCACTTCTTCAGGCTGCAACTTCAGCGGTTCGGTGGCAATCACCCAAAAACAGAATGCATGATATTGCGTGGACTCGTCTTGGTAGTTCGCTTCACCCAGGCTGACTAGTTCACTATGGACACCAAGTTCCTCTTCGGCTTCCCGCTGTGCCGAGACCAGCGGGTCTTCTCCGGCCTGGATGACGCCACCCGCGCTGAAATCGAACAACCCCGGATAGACGTCCTTGATCCACGTCCGCTGATGAACGAAAATCTGGCCCTGCGGGTTGAAGACAACAATTCCGGTGGCTCCATGGCGCAGATTATCGGCCCTGACCCGGGAACGCGGTGCGCTGCCAATGACTTCGCCGTGTTCGTTATACAGTGCCGCGATTTCTTCCATGCATTCAGCCTACTTGCCGGTTTGCCTCGGCGCCCCGTTCAGCATTCCGGCAACCACCAACGCAAAAGTGCCAACCAGCACCAGCAGCCACAGGCCCAATGCATAGGAATTGTTTTCCGCTTGATAGGTCGCGCCCATGGCCAGCGGAGGGAAGTACCCGCCAAGGCCGCCGGCGGCCGCGACAACTCCGGAGACCGAGCCGACCTTCTCCGGTGGAGTCGAGGGGCCAATCCAGGCGAACACCGCCCCCATGCCTAGGCCCATGGCCGAAGCCATCAAGATAAAGATCGTTCCGGTGAGGACTCCCTCGGGTGGCTGCTGACCCACAATGTAGGCCAGCGAAACGATTCCTGCCAGTGAAATCAACGCGATAATTTTCGGACCAAATTTATCGGCCAGCACACCGCCAATCGGCCGGGCGATAACCGCCGCCACCGCGAATAACGCGGTGCGTGTACCTGCCCCCACAGGGTCAACCTGATCCGGGTAAATGGTCGTCAGGTACTTGGGCAGGAAGGTGGAGAAGGCCACGAATCCACCAAAAACAATGCCGTAGAGGAAAGACATTTCCCAGGTGATCGGCAGCTTCAAGGCACCAACCACCTTGGGAATCAACGGTTGTGTATTGGGTTTCCATGCCGGCGATTCACGCAGGAAAAACCAGACCAACCCCGCCATGATCACCAGGAGAACAGCAATCAACACGTGGGTGCCTACATAACCGAAGCTGCTGAGCAACCGAGGTGTCTGGAAAGCTGAAATCGCGGTGCCAATCATCCCCATGCCAAATACCCCGTTGGCAAATCCACGGCGTTTGGGTTCATACCAAGCGCTGGAAAACGGAACACCCACGGCGAAAACTGTGCCACCCACACCAAGCAGCGTCCCGGCAATAATCAACAGCGCAAAACTACCTATCGATCCGGCGAGCGCCACCAGCAATACGGCCGGCACGGTGGCCAGCAGTACCACGGTGAACATCTTGCGTGCGCCATAGCGGTCGGTCAGCGCACCGGTAAAGATCCGCCCCAGGGCGCCGACAAGTACCGGGGTTGCCAGCATCAGGGAAATCTGTCCCTCCGAGAGGTTCATTTCCTCGGAATAGTACTTCTGCAGCGGTGCGATCAGCATCCACGCCCAGAAGCCGACGGCGCTGGCCACGGTGGCCAGCAGTACCTGCGGAAATTGCCCACGCAATTCTGGTGCAGCGGGTTGAGATGACGGTGCCGAATTCGTGCTCATACTGACCCTCCAGGGGCAATGATCAGGATTTTTCACACAGCTTCTACTGTGCACCCTAAGCGCTGACTAGATCACCGCGCCAGTGCCTCGGGCCAAATTCCCACCAATCGTGCGCCGCGGCTGACCAAACCTGCGAGAAAACTGCAGCCCTTGAAACTCTTGAACTTTAAGACCAAGCTAGTGGTACACGTCACAGTTAGGGAGACCCTGCAATGACAGATCGGCCGCACCACACACAACCGGCCACCGACGGTCCGCTCGCAGATTCGCTACTTTCACTGGGTAGATTTCTGCGCCGCGGCGAAACCAGCGAAGACCTCAGGGCGATGTTCCTCTCCGGAGGACGTCAAGGAGACGTCTTTTACCGCGAAAGATGGTCTCACGACAAGGTGGTGCGCTCCACCCATGGGGTGAACTGCACAGGTTCCTGTTCCTGGAAGGTGTACGTCAAGGACGGCATCATCACCTGGGAAACCCAGCAGACCGATTACCCATCCGTCGGCCCCGACTCCCCCGAATACGAGCCTCGCGGGTGTCCCCGGGGCGCCGCATTCAGCTGGTACACCTACTCCCCCACGCGGGTCCGGTATCCCTACATCCGTGATGTTCTGGCGTCCCTCTACCGCGAAGCAAAGTCTCTCCATCCCGATCCGGTGGACGCCTGGGCCTCAATCGTCGAGGACCCTGCCAAGGCCAAAAGTTACAAAAAGGCCCGCGGCAAGGGTGGTTTGATCCGGACCACGTGGGATGAAGCTCTGGAAATCGCAGCCGCGGCCCAGGTCTATTCGGTCAAAGCCTACGGCCCGGATCGAATCGCAGGGTTCTCGCCAATTCCCGCGATGTCTATGGTCTCGCACGGAGCCGGCGCCCGTTACCTGAACCTCATCGGCGGCACCATGCTCTCCTTCTACGATTGGTATGCCGATCTGCCGGTCGCCAGCCCGCAAGTGTTCGGGGATCAAACCGACGTGCCCGAGTCGGCCGACTGGTTCAACGCGCAGTACTTGATCATGTGGGGGTCGAACGTCCCGGTCACCCGCACCCCGGATGCCCACTTCATGGCCGAGGCTCGCTACCGCGGGCAAAAAGTTGTCACCGTCTCTCCGGACTATACGGATAACACCAAGTTTGCCGATGAATGGGTCGCGCTACAGCCCGGCACTGATGCGGCCTTGGCTCTGGCGATGGGGCATGTCATCCTCACCGAGCACTACGTCGAAAAACGCACCGCCCGCTTTGAGGACTACATGCGGCGCTTCACCGATTCGCCCTTTCTGGTAGAAGTCGATGCGCTCTCAGGCACCCCGGTGCCCGGTAAGTTCCTCACCGCAGCAGATCTGGGTCTCAGCCAAGAAGCCAACGCCGAGTTCAAACCCGCGCTGCTGGATGCTGACGGTACCGCGCGCATCCCGCGCGGCACCCTGGGCCACCGCTATGGCGACGGGGACAAGGGCAAATGGAATCTGGATTTGGGAGACCTCAATCCGGTGCTTTCGGTGATGGATTTGGCTAGCTGGGATGGGCGAAGCGCCACCATCAACCTGCCTCGTTTCGACGTGGAGCCCCAGGCGGGACAGGAGCACACCGGCGGCTCCGGCATCCTCTCACGGGGTGTGCCCATCATCGAGCTCGGTGGGAAACACCTGACCACGGTGTTCGACTTGATGCTCGCCCAGTACGGTGTGGGGCGACCGGGCCTGCCCGGCGATTGGCCAACAGACTTCCTGGATACCGCCGCCGTGGGGACTCCGGGCTGGCAGGAGGAACATACCGGCGTCCCGCCGCAGCAGGCAATCCGGATTGCCCGCGAGTTCGCGGACACCGCGGAGAAATCCCAGGGACGGTCGATGATCTTGATGGGGGCTGGAACCAACCACTGGTTCCATTCGGACACCATTTATCGCACCTTTTTGGCGCTGACCATGATGACCGGAACCCAGGGGGTCAACGGCGGCGGCTGGGCGCACTATGTGGGTCAGGAAAAGGTCCGTCCGATCACCGGTTACCAGCAGTACGCGGCCGCCGGAGACTGGGTTCGCCCGCCACGGCACACCATTGGCACCGCCTTCTGGTATCTCGCCACCGACCAATGGCGCTACGACGGATTGCCGGCAACATCTTTGGCATCCCCGTTGGCGCAGGGCACCTTCACCGGCCGCACCACCGCCGACTGCCTTGTTGAATCGGTTAAACGCGGATGGATGCCGGACTACCCGACGTTTAACCGCAATCCCCTGGATCTGGTGGATGAGGCAACCCGCGCAGGCAAGAAGCCGGAAGACTACGTGGTCGATTCGCTGACCGATGGCTCACTGGCTTTCGCCTGCGAGGATCCGGACTCCCCGGCGAATTTCCCGCGGGTTGTGCTGGTTTGGCGCGCCAACATCCTGGGTTCTTCGGGCAAGGGCAACGAGTATTTCCTCAAGCACCTGCTGGGCACCGATGCTTCGGTCCGCGCCCCGCAAAGCCCCGAAGGTTCACGTCCGGTGGACATGACCTGGCACGAGCAGGCACCCGAAGGCAAACTCGATTTACTGGCTACCGCAGATTTCCGGATGACCAGCACCACCTTGTTCTCCGACCTGATTTTCCCGGCAGCCACCTGGTACGAAAAGTTTGACCTGTCCTCGACCGACATGCATCCGTTCATCCACTCGTTCAACCCGGCGATTGCGCCTCCGTGGCAAACAAAAACCGACTTTGAACTCTTCGGGCAGCTAGCCAAACGCTTCGCGAACTTTGCCTCGACGCATCTGGGCAAACGCCAAGACCTCGTCGCGACCCCGCTGCAGCACGACACCCCGGATGCCATGGCGACCGTCAAAGGCCGGGTTCAGCAGAACCAGCCGTTGGTCCCGGGACTGAACATGCCCAAGCTCACCGTTGTCGAACGTGACTACCCGAATTTATATGAGCGCTGGAGCTCTTTGGGCCCGCTGACGCAAAAACTGGGTATGGTCACCAAGGGTGTGAAGTACCACGTTGAACCGGAAATTACCCAGCTGCGACAGCTCAACGGTGTCACACCCAGCGGAACGGTGTCATTGGACACCGACCAGAAGGCCTGCGAAATGATCTTGGCCTTTTCCGGCACGTCCAACGGCCGATTGGCCACGGCCGGGTTCCGGGAATTGGAGGAGCATACCGGGCAGAAGATGGCGTTCCTCGCCGAAGAGCACGAAGGTTCACGCATCTCATTCAAGGATGTGCAGGTCCAACCGCGCAGCGTAATCACCTCCCCCGAATGGTCCGGCTCGGAGCACGGCGGACGGCGATACACCGCATTCGCGATCAACATCGAGCATCTCAAACCCTTCCATACACTCACCGGTCGGATGCATTTTTACCTGGACCACGATTGGATGCAGGAACTGGGTGAGAGCCTGCCGATCTACCGGCCGCCGCTGGACATGCACCGATTGTTCGGTGATGCCAAACTGGGCGAGGTGGGCGCGCACGAGTCCGGCAACGCCCAGGTCGCCGTGCGATACCTGACGCCGCATTCAAAGTGGTCCATCCACTCCGAATACCAAGACAACCTGTTTATGCTCTCGCTGTCCCGCGGTGGGCCCACCATCTGGCTCTCGACACAGGACGCGGCAAAAATCGGGGTGAAGGACAACGAGTGGATTGAGTCCTACAACCGCAACGGCGTGGTGGTAGCTCGCGCGATCGTTTCGCATCGAATGCCCGAAGGCACGGTGTATATGTACCACGCCAAGGACCGCACCGTTGATGTGCCGATCGCCGAAACCAGCGGCAAACGCGGAGGCATCCACAACTCGCTCACCCGAATCCTCATGAAGCCCAGCCACCTGATTGGCGGTTACGGGCAGCTGGCCTGGGCCTTCAACTATCTTGGCCCGACCGGAAACCAACGCGATGAAATCACCACGATCCGTCGCCGCAGCCAGGAGGTGTCTTACCGATGAAGGTCATGGCTCAGATGTCCATGGTGATGAACCTGGACAAGTGCATCGGGTGCCACACCTGCTCGGTGACGTGCAAACAGGCTTGGACCAACCGCTCCGGGGTGGAGTACGTGTGGTTTAACAACGTGGAAACACGCCCCGGGGTGGGGTATCCCCGCAGCTATGAAGACCAGGACACCTGGCGCGGAGGCTGGGTTCGCAGCCCCCGCGGGCGGCTGAAGTTGCGCGACGGCGGGCGGTGGCGCAAACTCTCACGGATTTTCTCCAATCCGAAGCTGCCGACCATCCACGACTACTACGAGCCGTGGACCTACGACTACGACATGCTGCTGAATTCCCCGTCTGGGGAGCACACACCGGTGGCCACCCCGAAGTCGCTGCTCACCGGCAAGGACCTCAAAATTTCGTGGTCCGCGAATTGGGATGACAACCTCGGCGGCTCATTGGAAACGATGAGCCAGGACCCGGTGCTTGCCAAGATGAGCCAAGAGGTCAAAGCCGAATACGAGCAGGCCTTCATGTTCTACCTGCCGCGCATCTGCGAACACTGCTTGAACCCGTCGTGTGTGGCTTCCTGTCCTTCCGGAGCGATGTATAAACGAGTGGAAGACGGGATCGTGCTGGTGGATCAGGATGCTTGCCGCGGCTGGCGGATGTGCGTCTCCGGGTGCCCCTACAAAAAGGTCTACTTCAACCACCGCACGGGCAAGGCCGAAAAGTGCACCCTGTGCTACCCGCGCGTCGAGGTCGGGTTGCCCACGGTCTGCGCGGAAACTTGCGTCGGGCGCCTGCGCTACCTGGGCCTGGTGCTCTACGATGCCGATGGCGTGGCCGGCGCGGCCAGTGTGCAAAACGAACACGAGCTGCTGGAAGCGCAGCGTAACGTGTTGCTGGACCCGAATGACCCCGAGGTGATCCATGCCGCCCGGGCCGAGGGAATTCCCGAAGATTGGATTGCCGCCGCGCAGGCCAGCCCCATCTGGAAACTGATCCGCGAATACCGGCTCGCCTTGCCGCTGCATCCGGAATATCGCACCATGCCGATGGTTTGGTACATCCCGCCGCTGTCCCCGGTGGTGGATGTGGTCACCAATACCGGCAACGACGGCGAAGATGTCAACAACCTGTTCGCCGCCATCGACAAACTGCGTATTCCGATTGAATACCTTGCGGAGCTATTCACCGCGGGGGACCCTGCACCGGTGGAGGATTCGCTTCGCAAGCTGGCGGCCATGCGGTCGTATATGCGCGGCATCTCGCTGCACGAGACGCGCGAGGAAGCCATCGCGAACACGGTGGGGATGAGCGGAGCGCAGCTGGAGGAAATGTACCGGCTGCTCGCCATCGCCAAATATGAAGAGCGCTACGTCATCCCGGCAGCTCACGCCGAGCAGGCCCACGACCTGGAGGAAATGGGTTGCTCGCTGGACTTCGAGGATGGACCGGGCATGGGCGGAGCCGGACCGTTCGGTTCTTCCTCCGGCGCTTCGGTCCCGGTAGCGGTGGAGAACTTTCAGTCGCTGAAGAACCGGCAGACCGCTGACAGGCCTTCCGGCCCCGGACGCCTTAACCTGCTGAATTGGGACGGCAACGGTACACCTGATGGGCTCTTCCCGCCTGAGGAGAAAAAATGATTCCGCGGTTGTTCAACCGGGCGACCCCGCAGCGTCCGCTGCCCGGAGAGCTGACTCCGGTGCGGCTGACCCGCGCTGAACGTTCACGGGTGCACATGTTGGCCTCATTGTTGCTGGATTACCCCGATGCCCTCTGGTTTGCCCGGTTGGATGAACTCGAGTCTCATCTGGGCCGGGTGCCGGAACCTCTCACGAGCCTTTTCGCCGAGTTCATCACCTCGGCTCGTCATTCCGGGGCCGAAAAACTGCAGCGCGACTATGTGGAAACCTTTGACTTGAAACGCAAATGCAGCCTCTACCTGAGTTACTTCGCCACCGGTGACACCCGGAAACGGGGAACAGCCCTGGTCACCTTCATCGAAGCCTATCGGGCCGCCGGCTGGAATTTCGAGGCCGACGAGTTACCCGACTATCTGCCAGCGGTACTGGAGTTCTCTGCCGTGAGCACAGATGAGATCGCGGAGGTACTGCTGGCGGCCCATGTTGAAGGGATTGAAGTATTACGCGCGGCGCTGGAAGCAATTCACAGCCCTTGGGCGCCGCTGCTTCGAGCCATCACGTTGTCCTTGCCACCGGTGGACGCCGCGACCCAAGAACGGGTGCTTGCGCTGGTCAGCGAGGGGCCGCCCACGGAAACAGTGGGGCTCTCTTTCCTTGGAAATCTTCCACCGTTCAGCCCGAGGGGGAACCCGTGAGTACCGGTTCGATTCTTTTGTGGGTTGTTCTTCCGTATGCCTGCGCCGTAGTTTTTATCGTTGGGCATATCTGGCGTTATCGTTTCGATAAATTCGGCTGGACTACACGTTCCAGCCAGACCTATGAAAACCGCTTGCTGCGCTGGGGATCTCCGATGTTCCATCTTGGAATCCTGATGGTGATCGCAGGTCACGTCGTCGGCCTGCTCATCCCCCGCGAATGGCTTTACGCCATCGGCATTAACGAACACATGTACCACCTGGGGGCAACGTGGATGGGTACAGCGGCGGCTTTGCTGACCTTGGCAGGCCTAGCCATCCTGATTTATCGGAGGCGAACGGTTGGCCCTGTCTTTCTGGCGACGACCCCGATGGACAAGGTGATGTATGTATTTCTCGGCGCAACGTTGCTCTTCGGAACGCTGGCCACTCTAACGCATCAGGTTTTCGGCCCTGGGTACTCCTACCGCGAGTCAGTTTCTCCGTGGATACGGCAAATGATCATCTTCCAGCCACACCCTGAGTTGATGGTGCAGGTACCGTTGCTATTCCAGCTACACGTCATCACCGCGACACTGCTTTTTGCCCTCTGGCCGTTCACCAGATTGGTTCATGTTTTTTCGGCTCCGATTCCCTACCTATTCCGCCCGTATATCGTTTACCGTTCACGGGATGAATCCCGCGGCGCAGGAACCCGTCCAGTACGGCGGGGCTGGGACCCGGTCACCACTCCACCACGAGCGCGCGGACGTCGCAGTCGCTGAGATCGCAAGGGTCTAGCCTCGGGGCCTGGTCCTGAGCTTTGGCTGAAGCACACCAAAAATGAGATAAAGCAGGAGCCACAGCACGGCGCCCACCATCAGGAAAATGCCAAGAACCCAGAAATAATCCATGGGTCGATTCAGGCTGAACCAGCCGCTGAAATACAGGGCCGGCAACACGGTCACCAGCATGATTCCAAAATGGATCAACGACTGCCTTTTCAGCGACCACTGGTTCACCTGATATAGCACCGACGTGCCACTGACTGCCGCGATAATTACACCAACCGCGAAGGTGCTTCGGGCGTTGGAAACGTCACCTTGGAAATACAAGGCCAAGCCAATTGCTCCCATGATAAGCAGCGGGGCGCCTGTCAGGATGAGACCGAGCCGTAGTGGTGACATGGCTACAGCCTATGACACCGGCTCAGGGTATTTCACGAATTTGACGTACTTCGTTCGACATCGCTCTGGCCTTCACCATGTTCAAAGAGCTACCTCATTCGGTCACCACCGCAGTAATTTTTCTTAGGCATGGGTATGTGTCGGGTTTCGCGCTTTTGGTGGTTTGGCCCGCCTAGTGATCACACGACTACCGGGGCTTCCTTTTTAGAAAAGGTACGACTAGCATCTTGCGACTTCAGCAGCCGAATAGTCGCAAGTATCTGCGCAGCGCGAAGCCTTTTGCCTCCGACGTACTGAACGTGGTAGTAGGCAGTGCTTTTTCCCGGCTTCGCGTTCCCCTCGGCGATCAGGAAAAATCCAGCTTTAAGCCAGTGATTTTCACCTGCGGGTAACTTTCTAAACCAGAAGATATGTGTTGACGCAAACGGACAAGACACACTATAAACAAGTCAAGGAGAACCCTGTGAGTATTTTAGGATGGATCGTTCTAGGACTGGTCGCCGGTGCTATTGCCAAGGCCATCAAACCAGGAGAACAGGGCGGCGGATGGCTCGCCACTTTGTTGCTTGGCGTCGTCGGCGCGGTCGTAGGCGGCTGGATCGGCTCAGCAGTCTTCGGCGAAGGTGTGGACAAGTTCTGGTCCCTATCCACTTGGCTCCTGGCCATTTGCGGTTCGTTGATCGTACTGGTCATCTGGGGATTACTCACGCGCAAGCGTGCCTAATCACAACTGCATAGCAACGGTCCACCACGGAATCGTGGTGGACCGTTGTGATTTCCGGACGAAAATATATGTCGTATGCCCCGTCAGAGGCTCAGTAACGTGAATCAGATTCGAAGTCCCGATCCTGAGCCGACTCAACCTCGGTGCCAGCGTGTGATTCCTCGGTGGAAGACTCGCCCTGTTCAAGTTCCTCAGCGCTGTGCTCATAAATCGTTTCGCGAAGGCCATCAACTGCCTTGGCCCGCCCGGCCCAATATTCAGGCTCAAGGCCGAACCCGTTGGTCGCTTTTTCAGCCATACGCTTGAAACCATCACGATGGTCTTCCAAAGCGTTATTCAGATCTTCGAACTGGTCGCGGCTCACTCTGACATCAATATGCCTTCGGGGCATTCGAATCTTCCTCACTTGTTAGACAGGCTAAGTTTTTTAGTTGCATCCAACTTACGTGTAGGAGCGATCCATGACAGCGACCATAAGGTTTCCCTCAGAAATTCAGAGACAAGTACCATCGGACCTCAGGAGGTCACCCGCGAAAACCACATATGGAATCAGAAATCCCTGAAGGAAGTCAAGCGAAAGACAATCCTGGACGTGTATTACCGGCCAATGCATCAGTCAGATCACGCACACGGAGGCGAAGCAGCTGCTATGCGCCCTACATCTAACGGGAAGGTGTGACGCTCTCGGCCATCACGATCCCCCGCGCGGAGGGTTCTCTTGGCTCATCACCGATCTGAACGCTGCGGATCATAGCTTCCAAGAACTTAGCCGTAGCAACCCGCTCATCCTCGGACAACGTGCCCACGGCATCCATCATCCGCTCATGCATCCCCTGAAGCGTTCCGCGAACCTCCGTATCACTGTACTCCGTGGGCACAATCCCCACTGACCTCCGATCCGCAGGATGCACAATACGTTCGGCATACCCGTCCCGACATAACCGATCTATCAAGACCGACACCGAGGCGTTGGAAATACCCAGTTTTTCAGCAAAATCTCGCTGGCGCGGAATCACCCCTTTACGGTGCGCCGCGAGGAGGAAACGCAACGCAGACATATCGGTTTCATTCATCCCCATAGACCCTCGAGTCGAAGCTCGCATCTTCTGCTCCGCTTCACGATATTTGCGCATCAGATTCAACAAATCCACCGCTGCGGGCACCGTACTACCCTCGCCATACCAATACCCACTGGCTTGATAACTGCTCATGAGAACTCCTTCCGCCGGGTGCGGACGCCACGTCCGTGAACTTCAGGGGTCCCTGCCCCTTTGACTGAAGTCCAGCTTGCCTAACCGAAAAATAATATTGTAGCCTAGCTAATAGTTAGCTAGGCTAAACATATTCTACTACGAAACAGCTACCAGCACCGGAGTGAAAGATGAAAAAACCCTTAGCAGTTCCCGTAGAAACCACCACGCGCCAAACTATGGTGTGGGCCGCACGAATACAGGAAATCGCGGCCTCCGGCTCGCAGCAATGCCAGAGCCTGGACACCGTGCATTCAGCAACCTGCACTATCACTGGACCCCTCGATGAGCTCATCGTGAACTTGGCCTGCATCGCTAAGGCCGAGGACTACGTATCCGAGCTGATGCAGTACGTCAACGACGTGCTACTGCCACAGATGGAGAACGCCCTCGGCATCCAGTTCGAAGTGCGGAACTTGCAGTTCGCCGTAGCCGGCAAGGAGAACTACCTTAATGCCCCAGAACATGCAGCCGAAGCGAAACTCCCCAAGAATTGGCTGGAACACCCCTTCACCGCTCCATCGCTAACTCCCACCGCTGGAGTCAGGAGCAGAACCGCCGATTCGAGGATCAAAACAGACGAGCCCCAGACAGATTTGAGCCTGGTCTAAAACCTGCAAGACCCGCCGCACGCGAAGAGCGGCAACACCAAGGCGCAGGACCAGCCGTGTAGCGCATCTGGCTACACAGCCCTGCTTCGACGTCATCATTTTCATGAGCAGTGCAAGAAAGGGAAGTATCTAAAATGCCAGGTCGAATCGCTCGAACCCAGACCGCAGTCAGAGTCGCTGATTTTCTCGCCACCCGTGAAGGCAAAGCTCACCTGTCGAACTACGGCTGGGCTCCGGGAATGCCAATCGTCATGACCCAACCGACCGAATCGCTCAACGAAGCAATGGGCATGGCATCGATCCACGGCCGCGCAGTGTTGATAGCCATGCTCGATCCGCAGACCAAAGAGCTGCACATGCTACATGTCACCGTCCCGCAAATCACACTGAAAGTCACAAAGGCCTGCGCAGACCGACTCACCATGGGGGAGTTCTTCCAGCGCCTGTCAACCGCGACCATCGCCGAGTTCCGAGTAAAATTCTGGAAGCATACCGCCGTAGCGCACAAGATCCCAACGTGCCCCGGGATGCAACCTCAGAACACCGCATCCACACGCTATCCACTACCAACGCTACGACACACCTCAGCGCCAATCGCTGCAAGCTACAGCAGATAAACTCTTTGCCCTCTCGGTTCTGGCTCGTCCGCCCATTGAGAGTCAACAGTCCCTTTGGCGCAGCTTGTGAGCCAGAACCAGGGGCATCGCCACAGCTTAGGCGCCCATCAAGGTACTGAGCACCTGCCCAAGCGAACGCTCCACACAAAGAGTGTTAAACGTTCACCAACGAAGCAGTCGCTCAATCCTTGACGTCTATAGTTGTCTAGGGCATAACGTCCACACCACGCGACCCTCAGTTTTACTTCGGTGCTACTGGACGCTTACTTAAGAACGGACTTTATGACCACAGAACGAAACTTCACCCCTTATCACGTTGTGCTTAACATTGAAAACGAAGAAGAAAGCTACAGTCTCTTCGAAGCTCTGCGTCACTATAGCCGTTATCTTTCCAGCCAGAATCGTAGTACCCAGACCGAAGCGCAAAGCCTATGTCGGTTGATCAGCATGGTCGACACAGCATGGACACGCTCCGCAAACACGACCACCGACAATGACTAACAAACTGGTCACCCTCGTTTGTTTTGCCTAACCAGTTCTGAAGACGCTAATCACTGCATTGGCAAGGATGCCGAATTTACCTACTGTCGCTCCCTCTTGGATTTCAGGAGAGAAGGACAGAATCCCATGAGTCAGAACCCAGCCAAAGCACAAACTGGTCAACGCCAAAACTTTTACTCACGCTCCCTCACCACTGACAACGTCCCCAGAGCCCACACCGGCCTCGCCAAAGTGGGGTGCCCAACCATGGACAACCAATCCAGATCAAAAAAGTCCCGCGGAAGCCACACAGCTTTCGCTATGACGGCATCCATGGGGCCTGCGGCTCGTGGCGCTACTCCTCGGGGTGCTCATCCGCCCAACGGTGGGCACGTTCAATAAGTTGCTCCGACAAGCCGGCGAGCTCTCCCTTGCCTCTGCCCACGGCCAGCCCGAGCAGGAAGGTGCTCAGCGGTGCGGCCGGGCGGGCCACCTCATGGGCGACGTGTTTGGCGACATCAAGGATCGTGGCGATATCCACGGATGAATCATCCAGCTCAAGTTCTTTGGCCGCGGCGACCAGCCAGGTTTCCAGGGCTTCCGGTGGCAGGTACTGTCCCATGCTGTTCTTCTCCTTTGCTCGGGCGCGCTCAAGCGCCTGCGGGGTGTCGATATCACTGCTGGTGTCATTATCCACCGGGAGTTCGCGCAACGTCAGTTCGCCCAAGGCCCGGCGTACGGGTGCATTAACCACGCGGTCGCCCAGGGCCGCGCACACGGCGTGCAGCGCCTGCGTGCGGTAGATCCCGGCGAGCCACTGGACACGGCCATCGGCATCGCGTAGCACCACCCCGTCCTCGGCGGATTCCAGCCCTTCGGCCAGGGCGGCTGCCAGCTCCGTGGCCACCGCGGTGGGACGCTGCAGGTCGCAGGCCAACACCAGCACCCACGGCGCGCTGAGGCTTGGCAGGCCGGCGGCGAGCGCGGCCAGCGGTCCGGCAAAGGGCGGATCTTCACGCAGCACTGCATCGGCGCGGGTGCCGGCCGAATCCGGGCCGATGACCACGACCCGGCCGGCTCCGGCCCGGCGGGCGGCGTCGACCGCCCGGTCGACCAGGCGGCGGCCGTGCAGTTCCAGGTTCGCCTTGTCCGCCCCGCCCAGCCGGGAGCCGCGGCCTCCGGCCAGCACCAGCGCCTGGAAATCCGTGGCGCTCATGCGTGCAGCCTCAATACGTCGACGCTGTCCCCCGGGTTCACATCTGTGGTCTCCGGGTCGATCAGTGCGTAGCCCTGCGAGGCGCCGAACCCGCCGACCGCATGGGAGATGCTGGCGGCGTCAACCGCCGGGGCGCAGCCGAAGCGCTCGTCGAACACCACCGGCAACACCTGCATCCGGCCCGGCGGGGATTTCCACCCGCGCACCGCGGTGCTGCGCAGCACCGGGCGGGCGGTGGTGGAATACCCCTGCAGGGCGCGCAGCGCCGGGCGGACAAACAGTTCAAAACCCACCGCGGCGCTCACCGGGTTGCCGGGCAACGCGAACATCAGCGCCCCGGCGCGCAGCCGGCCGACGCATTGCGGGGCGCCGGGGCGCACCCGCACCCGCACCGCGCGCACCGCGGGTTCCTGCTCAAGCACCTGGCGCATGACGTCGTACTCCCCCGGGCCTACCCCGCCGGTGGAGATGACCACCTCGTGCCGGGCGCCGAGGTCCTGAAGCCGGGCCTGCACCAGCGCCGGGTCATCCGCGCAGTGTTCGACCGTGGCGGCCGTGAAACCGGATTCTTCCAGCAGCCCGGCCAGCAGCAGCGAGTTCGACTCCGGGATCTGCCCCCGGCTCAGTGTGCTTCCCGGGGGGCGCAGTTCCGCCCCGGTGATCAGCACCGCGATCCGCGGCGCGGTGCGCACCGAAAGGTGCGTGGCCCCCGCGGCGATCACCGCCGAGAGCCGGGCCGCGGTGAGCCGCTCACCGGCCAAGGCCACGAGCTGCCCCGCGTTCACGTCCGATCCGGCCCGGCGCACGTCCTTACCCGGTGCTACCGGGGTGTTGATCCGCACCGTGTGCTGGTGGAATCCGTTGGTCTCTTCCACCCGCACCACCGCGTCCGCGCTGCCCGGCAGCGGGGCGCCGGTCATGATCCGCACCGTTTGCCCCGGCCCCAGCACCGGGTCGGCGCCGCTGCCGGCCGGCACCACACCAATCACCTGCAGCTCAACCGGCGCGTGCGCGGTATCTTCGGCGCGCACCGCGTAACCGTCCATGGCGGAGTTCTCCCACAACGGCAGGCGGTGGGCGGCGGCCACATCCTCGGCGAGCACCGTCCCGTGCACGGTGGTGTGCAAGGACTTCAGGTCGGCCTGCTCGGCCAGCGACAGCCGCACCGGCGGCAGCGGGTCCACCAGCTCCAGCACCGCGCGCAGGTGCTCCTGCGGGGTGAGCGGCGCGGTGTCCGGACCGTTTTCAGGCGCCATCGGTTGCCTCTTTCAGCTCTGGGGGCGCGCCGGCCGGCAAGGTGGCGATCACGGCGCGCATAAAACGGGTAGCGGGATTGGCGAACACCTGCGCGGTGGGTCCTTGGTGGGTGGCGGCCCCGCGTTCAATCACCAGCAGGTCGTCGGCGAGCTCCTGGGTGTCCACCGCGGCGTGGGAGACGATGACCGCGCTGATGCCGGTGCGCGCAAGCTGTTCGCGCACCAGCAGACGCATATCCGCGGCGGCTTCCACGTCCAGCGAGGCGAATGGTTCATCGATCAGCAGCAGCCGGGGGCGGGCGGCCAGCGCGCGGGCCAGCGCGATTCGCTGGCGTTGCCCGCCGGAGAGCGCGCCCGGGCGATGCCGGGCGATCTCGCTCAGCCCCAGGCGCTCCAACCAGGCACTGGCTTCCGCGGTGGCGGCCCGGGACTCAAGTCCCCCGGCGCGGGCGCCGAAGGCGATGTTCTTGGCCGCATCCAGATGCGGGAACAGGTGTGGGTCCTGGCCGAGCAGCCCGATTTTCCTCAGGTGCGGCGGGACGTGGGTGCGCGCGTCGGCAAGCACCGTGCCGTCCAGTTCGATCAGCCCGCCCCCGAGTTTTTCCACCCCGGCCAGGGTATGCACGATGCTTGATTTGCCGGCCCCGCTGGGACCCATCAGCGCCAGCACCTTCCCGGATTCGACCGTGAAGTCGGCGCTCACGGTGAACCCGGTGCGTGGGATCTCCAGTCGCGCGATCAGCGCCATACATCCACCCCGTTCACTGCCGTGTCCAATTCATTTCAGCGCTCCCGGGCGCCAGGCGCGCACGCAGATCAGCACCAGCACCGCGGTGCCCAAGAGCAGCAGTGACAGCGCCACGGCGGCGTCCCGCCCGTCGCCGGCGCCGTTAAATGCAGTATAGATCGCCAGCGGCATGGTCTGGGTGATGCCCGGGGCGTTGCCGGCGAACAGCGCGGTGGCCCCGAACTCGCCGATGGCCCGCGCGAAACACAGGATCACCCCGGCCACCAGACCCGGAGCGGCCAGGGGCAGGGTGATCCGGGTCAGCACCATGACCCGCCCTGCCCCCAGGGTCGCGGCGGCCTGCTCGTACCCGGTCCCCAGCGAACGCAGCGAGCCCTCCACGGAGAGCACCAGGAAGGGCAGGGCCACAAAACTTTGCGCGATCACCACCGCCACGGTGGAAAAGGGAAGGGTGATCCCCCAGGCGGAGTCGATGAACTGCCCCACGGGACTGGTGCGTCCAAACAGGAACAGCAACGCCACCCCGCCGACCATGGGCGGCAGCACCAGTGGAACGGCCACCAGCGCCCGCAGCAGCTGGGCCACCTTGGGCCCGCTGCGTGCCATCAGCACCGCCAGCGGCACCCCCAGCAGCACACACAGCACCGTGGCGGCCACCCCGGTGCGCAGGCTCAGCCACAGCGCATCCAGCGCCGCCTTGCTGGTCACGTCCTGCCAGAAAGTTCCCCAGCTGGCCCGTCCCACCAGGGAAATCAGCGGCAGCACCAGCAGCGCGATCCCCAGCACCGCCGGGGCGATGGTCAGCCCCGGGGCGCGCACCCCGGTGTCGCTAGCCATTGGCACCGGCCGCACTGCCGAAACCGTGCTCCTTCAGGATCTGCTGGCCCTGCTCAGAAAGCACAAAATCGACAAAATCCTGGGCCCCCGGCTGCTGGCTCAGCGCGGTGATCGGGTAGGAGTTCACCACCTGATCCGCGCCGGCTGGAACCATGGATTCAACCGCATCCTGCCCCACCACGTCGGTGGCATACACCAGGCCGGCGTCGGCTTCCCCGGCGCTGACCTTCTGCAGCACCGAGGTCACGTTTTGTTCCAGGCTCGCGGGTTCCACACTCACCGACTGGTTCTCCAGCAAGGTGGTGGAGGCCGCGCCGCACGGAACCTGCGGGGCGCACAGCACGGTGGTGACCCCGGCCAGGTCCTCAAGTGAACTCACCTTGCCCGGGTTTCCCGCCGGCACCGCGATCACCAGGGTATTGGTCGCGAAAATCTGCGGGTTTTCCCCCAGCCCGGCCTCGGTGACGGTGGCCATGTTCTTCTCATCCGCGGAGGCGAAAACATCCACCGGCGCGCCCTCGACAATCTGGGTGGCCAGCGTGGAGGACCCGTCGTAGGCGATGGTGGAGATGGCGGTTTCGGGGTGCGCCGCGGTGAACTCCTGCGCGATCTGATCAAATGAGCGCTGCAGCGAGGCGGCCGCGGAGATGGTCAACGTGCTGGTCGGTGCGGTGCTGGTTTCCGCGGCCGGCTCATCCTGCGCCGAGCACCCGCTCAGGGCCAGGGTTCCCGCGGCCAGCAGAGCGAATGGGTAGCGAACGGCGAGTGGAATGCGGCGCATGAGTGTCCTTATCAAGGGTGTAAACTGCTCTCTTGCCTGTCATGCTACCGCCAGGCGGGGCGCCAACCCGTAGTATATTACCGCCGATGCTGCTAAATTTCCGCGGATCTTCGCAGCAAGGCAAGTTGAGGTTACGCTGGGATGATGAACGCACAACCTGGCGCGCCACTGCTCGACGCCCGCGCTCGGCCACTGCACGATCTGCGGATCTCGGTTACCGACCGGTGCAACTTCCGCTGTGTGTACTGCATGCCCAAGGAGATCTTCGGGCGCGATTTCCAGTTCCGCGAACGCTCCGAGCTCCTGAGCTTCGAAGAAATTGAACGCCTGGCACGCATCGCGGTGGCTCTGGGCGTGCGCAAACTGCGGCTGACCGGCGGCGAACCGCTGCTGCGCCGCGGCATCGTTGACCTGGTCGCACGGCTTTCGGCCCTGAAAACCCTCGATGGGAACCCGGTGGACCTGGCGATGACCACCAATGGCTCGGCCCTGCCGGTGATGGCCGGGCAGCTGAAGGCCGCCGGGCTGCAGCGGGTGACCATCTCCCTGGATTCGCTGGACGATGCCCGTTTCAAGGCGATCAACGACGTGAACTTCCCGGTCTCCCGGGTGCTGCAGGCAATCGAGGCCGCCGAGGCGGCGGGCCTGGGACCGGTGAAGATCAATACCGTGCTCAAACGCGGGGTCAACGATGATGAGATCCTGGCCCTTGCCGAGCATTTCCGCGGCACCGGGCAGGTCCTGCGGTTCATCGAGTTCATGGATGTCGGAACCACCAACGGGTGGAACCTGGATGCCGTGGTGCCCTCGGGAGAGGTGGTCTCCCGCATCAACGAACGCTGGGCGCTTGAACCGGTGACAAAAACCGAGCCGGGCGAAACCGCCAACCGCTGGCGCTACACCGACGGCTCCGGGGAGATCGGCGTGATTTCAAGTGTCACCAACGCGTTCTGCGGGAACTGCTCGCGCGCCCGGGTTTCCGCCGAGGGCCAGCTGTACACCTGCCTGTTTGCCGGTTCCGGCTACGACCTGCGCGCCCTGCTGCGCGGCGGGGCCGATGACCAGCAGCTGGCCGATGCGCTGAGCGGGCACTGGCGCAAACGCGATGACAACTACTCGGAGCTGCGCGCCGCGCTCACCCCGGGCAAACGCACACGGATTGAAATGTCCTACATCGGCGGGTAGCTACCCCATGGACTTCTGCCCGTCCAGGGATTCGCGGATGATGTCCGCATGCCCGGCGTGCTGGGTGGTTTCGGCGATGATGTGCAGCAGCGTGCGGCGCACCGACCAGTGGGTGTCCACAAACCACGGGGCCTGGGGCAGCTCATGCACCGTGTCCAGCTCGATGCTGGCCAGCAGCGAGTCGGTTTCCTGCGCGATCTTGCCGTATTTTTCCAGCAATCCCTCAAGGGTCTCCCCGGGCTGCATGGCGAACTCCGCGGCGAAGGCCTCAAGCGCCTGAGGCGGCATGTTGTAGAAGTCGACGTCTCCCCAGTCCATGGCCGCCTTGCCCCGAACCATGAATTGCTGCCACTGCAGCTCCACCGCGCTCACGTGCTTAATGAGCCCTCCTACACTCAGTTCGCTGACGGTGGTGCGGGCCGCCGCCTGCTGATCGGTCAGGTTCGTGGCGGTGAAACGCAGGAAGTGGCGGGCGTTGGCCAATGCTTGGTGCAGGTCGGCGCGTTCCCCGGCCAGGGTGGTGTTGGTGGCCTTCATGGTGGTGCTCATGGTGTTTCTCCTTGGTTCCTGCGATGTTTGTGCGGCTGATAAATCCAGATTAGGAGCCATAAGTGTCAGTTTCTGTCCTAAATAAGGGCAGAATATTTTTATGAGCACAAGCCAACGATCCCTGCGCCTGCTGTCCCTGCTGCAGACCCGGCGTTACTGGTCCGGAGACGAGCTGGCGCAACGCCTGGAGGTCTCGCTGCGCACGCTGCGCCGCGACGTGGATCAGCTGCGCGAGCTGGGTTATCCCGTACAGGCCGAGCGCGGTGTGGGAGGCGGCTACCAGCTGGCCGCCGGAGCGGCGCTGCCTCCGCTGGTGCTCGATGACCAGGAAGCCGTGGCACTGGTGATCGGCCTGCAATCAACCGTCCACGGCGGTGAGCATGCCCTGGCCGACGCCGGGCTGCGCGCCCTGTCAAAGGTCATTCCGGTGCTGCCGGCGCGGTTGCGGCAACGCGCCCAGGCGCTGGCTTCAAGCACCGTTCCGCTGGTTTCCCAGCATTCGTCCGCTGCCCTGGTTGATCCGCAGGTGCTGGTGGTGTTCGCCCAAGCCTGCCGCGATGGCGAACGGGTGGCCTTCGAATACCGCGATGCCCAGGGAAAAAACAGTTCACGCCGGGTGGAGCCGGCCAAGCTGGTTAACGTGGGCAACCGCTATTACCTGGTGGCCTACGACCTGGATCGCGCCGACTGGCGCAGCTTCCGGGTTGACCGCGCGGAAAACGCGCAGCCGCGGGCGTTGCGTTTCGCACCGCGGCAGATTCCCGGCGGCGATGCCGCGCAGTTTGTCCGCACCGGACTGCGTGGCTCCGGGAACCTGCAGGCCAGCGCCCGGGTGTATGCCAGTGCCCAGGAGCTTTTTTCACGGGTGGGCAGATGGTTTGAGATTCAGCCGTTGGATGAGGTCAGCTGCAGGGTAAGCATCACCGAATCGGATCTGCGCTGGGTGGCGTTCGGTTTGGCGATGTGTGAAGCGCGGGTCACCGAGGTGCAACCGGCGCAATTGCGTGAACTGCTGGTGGACTGGTCCAACAGGCTGGCGCCTGGTTCTGATACCTAGACCAGTGTTCCCCGGAGGCTTTTCGGTGCGGCCGTGGACGGAGAATTCCACTGACCCCGTCAGATCCGGGCGACAAGGTCAAACAGGGCTTTCAATACAAGTTCAGGATCGGTGAGCATCGCCAAGTGGTGGCTGGGCAAGGATCGTGTTGGCCACCCCAGCACCTCGCTAGTCTCAGCCATGTCTTGGTAGGCCTGGCTCAATTGAAGGTAGGCGCACGGTGCATCTGGCCAGCCGGTCACCACGGGTTGGATTTCTTCAAACATCTTCAGCGGCAATCGCGGACAGCCGTTCGAGAACCGATCTCGCAAGTCAGCTCCTGGAAGCAGTTCGGCGAGGACAGCAGGACTCCACCACTGCGGCCAGGGCGGCAGCCATCCGTTTATTGCCATGGCCATCAGCTGCTCGCCAAGCTCGGCTTCGGCCTGCTCCACCCAGCTCCGTCCTGGATGCGGAAGCGTTGCGTCAATGAAAACGTATCCGGCCACCCGATTCAGTGAATTACCCAGTGCGGGCAGAAGCGGACCTGCTCCACTGTGCCCCACAAGGATCGCTGGCTTCTCGCCAACGTTTTGAGCAATCGCAGCGGTTTGCCGAGGCAAGTATGGTGGACCGCCGGCCAGCGTTCCACGCAGATCCGGAACGTATACCCGGTGTCCGCCCGCCCGGAGTCCAGCCGCCAAGAAATCCCAAGTCGACGGTCCGACCAGTGGGCTGTGCACGAGCACGAATTCATCGCTCATGGGCTCATCGTCGCACAATGCTTCAGGAGCAATCCAGCATCCACCGCACCAAGCCAACCGACTGGGCAGGCGGGAGCGGTGATTCCATCTTGCCGCCGAAGTCCCTGTGTCCAGCCAGCCCAAAGTCGCTGATCTGCTAAGCCGGGGGTACGCTACTGCAGGTTTCCACTGTCAAACGCTAACATCGTCTGAATCAAGCCACGACGCGAACGGGCTCGAAGCGAGTTGATGAACCTCAGGAAGAATCCGATCTGGAGCGCCGAAGGTTATGTAGTCAACTGAGTGGAGCACTCCGTCCAACACCCAGAGCTCCAGGTGGCCAAGAAAAAGCTTCTCTTCGAAAACCTCGAGGATCGAAAAAGGCCCGCCCGGAAGCGACGGAATTTTGTCCAAATTCAGATGTTCAGGAATGTCAATTAAGAAGTCTTCACAGTCTTCAAACTGAAGCCCGCCCCAAGAATCATAGGCCGCTTGTTGAGGTGCTTGGCGTGATCCAGCCCAATCGCCCGAACTCAAACGTTCTAGCAGTAATATCTCGTTCGGGGTTAAGCGACTGCCTATCATGCGGCGATTGTTAGAGTCCACAAGATCAGTATCCCAGTCCATGCACAGAACCCTTCAACCTTGTCGGTGAGGTCGGCGGGAAGTCCCAAATTCAGTATTGTCCTCATGCAGCGTCACTCTGCATCGATGCTTCGCCCATGCATTCTTTCACACAGAAAAACCCCGCCCCGTCAGGAATGTGCGGAGGACTCGGTGCACGATCATTTGATTCGCAGTCAACGGATCGTTTGCTCATCAGCCAACCGGCCAGGGTGCTGAGGCCGTTAGAGGCCAACCCACTCGGAAGACCCGGAGCTGAAATGCTGGCGTTTCCAAATCGGAACTTCCGCCTTGATGCGCTCCACCAAGTTTTCGATGGCTTCGAATGCCTCGCGTCGGTGCGCCGCGGCAGAGGCCGCGACCAGTGCCGCGTCGCCAACACTCAGCGCGCCAACCCGGTGCACGGCGGCGAGCTTCAGACCGGTGCGGGCCTCCTCCTCGGCAAGGATTTTCTCCAAAAATCCCTGAGCTTCGGGGTGGTGCGAGTAATCCAGCGAATTCACCGCCTGCCCGCCGTCGTGGTTGCGGATAATCCCATGGAACAGCACCACGGCCCCGGCGGTCTGCGACTGCACGGCGGCTTTGACGGCGTCCTCATCGATTGGCAGATCGGTGATCAGTGCGTAGCTCACGTATTTCCTTTGTGTCAGGTTCTCAGGACTGCGGATGCAGCGCGGATTCGGTTAAGTCTGGTGCGAGGCTGGCCACAGCGCTGGCGCCCCCTGGCACGTAGCTGGCGCTGATGCCGCGTCCGGCCAGCAGCTGCGCCGCGCGCAGCGCCCGTGGACCCTGCGCGCAATAAACAACCAGGCTCTTGGGAAGCTGCGGCAACTCGGCACCGGATTCGATTGCCGCTTCCAACTGCGGCAACGGCAGGTGGAAGGACCCCCGCACGTTCAGCTGCGCGCGCTCGTCCAGGTTGCGCACATCTACCATAAACGGCGGATTCTGCGAGTTCAGTGCCGTCACCAGGTCTTCCGGGGCCAGCTGTTCGGGCTGCGAAAAGTTGCCGGCGCAGAAGAGCTCATAGTCAATCAGCTCGGTGATCGGCAAGGCGGCGGGATCCCGCGAGTACTCAAGCGTGCGGGTATTCGCGGCCAGCGCGTCGTAGATCAAGACCCGGCCCACCAGCGGCGAGCCGGTTCCGGTGATCAGTTTCAAGACTTCGGTGGCCATCAGCGATCCAACCGTGCCGCACAAGCCGGGCAGCACTCCCCCGGTGGCGCAATCGGCCACGACGCCCGGGGCCGGCGGCACCGGAAACAGGTCGCGGTAGCCCGGTCCGTGCTGGTGCCAGGCGACGGAGACCTGCCCGTGGTGTTGCAAGATCGATCCCCACACCAGCGGGATGCCGCTCAGCTGGGCTGCGTCATTGCTCAGGTAACGGGTCGGGAAGTTGTCGCTTCCGTCAATCACCAGGTCGTAGCCGGAGAAAATCTCCAGTGCGTTCTGCGCGGTCAGCCGCAGGTTGTGCTCGATGATCCGCACACCGGGATCCAAGGCGCGGGCAGCGTCGGCCAACGAGGAAGTTTTGGGAGCACCGATGTTTGCGGTGGTGTGGGTGACCTGGCGGTGCAGGTTGGATAACTCAACCACGTCATCATCCACAATGCCCACGGTGCCCACCCCGGCGCCCACCAGATAGGGAATACAGGCGCTGCCCAGCCCCCCGGCGCCAATCACCAACACGCGAGCGGCGGCCAGCCGGCGCTGGGACTCAAGCCCGAATCCGGGCAGGGCAAGTTGGCGCTGGGCGCGAGCCAGTTGCTCGTTGCTCAACGCAGGAACCGGGTCAACCAGGGGCTGGAAGGCGCGATCAGTCATAACAAAATCCTAAACTCGCGATCGCGCCGGATGATAGGCGATAGCATGAAGTCATGTCGCAGATTACGATACGCTACTTCGCGGCCGCCGCAGCCGCGGCGGGCAAAGAACAGGAACACTGGCCACGCGCCGAATCGTTGGCCCAGCTGCGCGCCGAACTGGTGCAGGCCTACGGCGATCAAATGGCCCAGGTTTTGCGTGCCGGAAGTTTCCTGATCAACGGCGTGGTCAGGCGTGATAACGGAGAGCTGGGCGCCGAGGGCGAGCTGACCGTTGACGTGTTGCCGCCCTTTGCCGGCGGATAACCCATGACCTGCACCCTTGAATCCCACCGGGCGGAAATTGCCCGCCTGCTTGACCCGGTGATTGCCGCGCTGAGAACCGAAACCCTGCCCGTCACCGCCGCGGAACTTTCCGGACGGGTCATCGCAGCGGAGGTGACCGCGCGCCTGCCCATCCCCGCCTTCACCAATTCCCAGATGGATGGCTACGCCGTACGCAGCGAGCAGTTGGCCCAGGCCAGCGCCGAGCACCCGGTGACGTTGCCGTTGGGGTTGACCGCCGCGGCCGGAGACCGGCAGATCGAACTGCTGCCCGGCACGGCATCCCCGGTGATGACCGGTGCGGTGATTCCGGCCGGGGCGGACACCGTCATCCCCGTGGAAGCCACCGTGGAAGGCTCCTTCGTTACCCTGGTGCGCGCCGGCGAGGGCGAACCCACCGGAACCGCCACCTTCAGCGCACCCTCTGCCCCCGGTACCTTCATCCGCCCCGCAGGCCAAGACCTGCAGGCCGGTGCACTGGTTGCGGCTGCTGGCACCCGACTCACCCCCACCCTGATCGGAGCGCTGGCCGCCAGCGGTGTGCCCGAAGTTCCGGTGCGCCGCAAGCTCCGGGTGCTGGTGTGCACCACCGGTAACGAACTGATGGGCGGGACAGCACACGAGGGCCGGATTCCGGATTCAAATTCACCCATGCTCGCCGCGGCGTTGCGCGGTTACGGCGTGCAGGTCCACACCCTGCAGCTACCCGATGAGGTGCAAGAACTGAGCCTGGCCCTGAAAGAACAAGCCCGTGAGGTAGACCTGATCCTCACCGTGGGCGGGATCAGCGCCGGCGCCTTTGAGGTGGTCCGTGAAGCGCTGACCCCGCAGGGCGGAACATTCCATCATGTGGCCCTGCAACCCGGGGGCCCGCAGGGATTCGCCCAACTTGGCGGCACCCCCGTGCTCTGTTTCCCGGGCAACCCGGTCAGCTGCTTGCTGTCCCTTGAATTGTTCCTGGCCCCGGTGCTGCGCCAGGTCGCCGGGCTGCCCGAGCCGGTTCCCGAGCGCTACGAGCTGGCGGAGGCGGTGCAATCGCCCGTTGCGAAACACCAGGTGCGCCGTGCCACGCTGGGCCAGGGAACGGTCACCGTCCTGGAGCCGGGATCTCACCTGGTGCACGACTTGGCTCGTGCGGACGCACTGGTGCATATCCCGGTCGGTGTTGACCATCTGGCCGCCGGCACCATGATTGATGTTTGGAGAATGGATGTCTGAGAAACTCACCCACCTGCGCGAGGACGGCAGCGCCCACATGGTCGACGTCAGCGATAAGGCTGTCACCAAACGCGTGGCCACCGCGCAGGCGTTGTTCACCACCCGTCCAGAGGTGGTGCAGATGCTGATGACCGGGAATCTGCCCAAGGGGGAAGCCTTGGGCACCGCGCGGATCGCCGGCATCATGGCCGCCAAACGCACCTGGGAGCTGATCCCGCTGTGCCACCCGCTGCCAATCTCCAAGGTATCGGTGGACTTCCAGGCGCAGGATTCTGCGGTGCTGGTCACCGCACAGGTCACCACCAAGGGTGTGACCGGGGTGGAGATGGAGGCACTCACCGCCGCCAGCGTCGCCGCGTTGACCCTGTACGACATGGTTAAGGCAGTGGATAAGAACGCTGAGGTCACCGAAGTGAAGGTGCTTGCAAAGTCTGGTGGAAAAAGCGGCGACTGGGCACGTGACACCGATGCCTAGGAATGCCGCGGTGATCGTCGCCTCCACCAGTGCCGCGGCCGGAACTGCCAAGGACACCACCGGACCGTTGTTGGTGAGATGGTTGGCTGAGCGTGGTTTCAGTGTTGCCGGCCCACTGGTGGTTGCCGACGGCCAACCGGTACGCCGTGCGGTGGAAAGCAGTCTCGCCTCCGGGGCCACGGTGGTGCTGACCACCGGTGGCACCGGAGTCTCCCCCGATGACCAGACCCCGGAAATGGTCCAGCCGCTGTTGGAGGTTCAATTGCCCGGGATCGTTGAGGCGATCCGCCGCCGCGGTGAAGCTTCCACTCCCATGGCGGTGATCACCCGCGGGGTGGCAGGATTTGCCGGGGAAAGTTTTGTGCTCACCCTGCCCGGCTCCTCCGGCGGGGTGAAAGACGGGCTGGCGGTGTTGGAACCGATCCTCGAGCACCTGCTGAGCCAACGTCTCGGCCAGGGTGGACACCAGGTGCAACGTTAGGTTGTTCAAAGCAGTTTGGCATGGCACCCAACGGTGCCATGCCAAACTGCTTTTGCGCTGATCCCGCGGCTAGGAAATGATGGCGAAAAGTATTGCCGCCACCCCGAATCCGACAACGGAAAGTACCGTTTCAAGCACGGTCCATGTTTTTAATGTGTCTTTCACCGACATGTTGAAGTACTTGGAAATGATCCAGAAACCACCGTCATTAACGTGGCTGGCGATAATCGATCCTGAGGAAATTGCGATCACAATCAGAGCCATCTGCGGCTGGGTGAAATCGCTAGCTGCCAGGGTCGGAGCTAAGATACCTGAGGTTGTCACGATTGCGACGGTGGCCGACCCCTGGGCAATACGCATACCGCAGGAAATCACGTAGGCCGAAAGGATCAGGGGAAGCCCCGCCTGGGAGAGCGAGTCCGCCACGGCCTGCCCCACTCCGGTGGCCGCAAGGACGGCACCGAAGAATGCACCTGCACCAACCACCAACAAGATCATTCCGACTGGACGCAGCGATTCGCTGGTCACCTTCGAAAGATCCGCGGTGCTAATACCCCGGCGGGTTCCCAGCAGCCACATGGCCAGCAAAACCGCCAACGTCAATGCGATTGCAGGGTTGCCTGTGAAGACCAGCAGGTTCTTCAGCCAGCCATCTGGCAACCACAGGTTGCCGAAGGTTGCCCCCAAAATCAGCAGCATCGGCATACCGATGCAAATCAAAACGGTACCGAGGCCCGGAGCGGGAAGGTCGCTGCCTTCCTTGGTGCCGCGTACGTGTTCTCCGGGAACATCAACTTGCACACGGGCACCTATCCAGCGGCCCCACAAGATACCTGATGCGAACCAAGCTGGAATGCCACAGACCAAACCCATCACGATGATCCAGCCTAGGGAAACTCCAAAGAATCCGGCAGCTGCGACCGGCCCCGGGTGAGGTGGCAGGAAAGCATGGGTGACCGACAAGCCTGCGAGTAGCGGCAGCGCATATAGCGCAAGTGAGCGTCGTCCGCGAACGGCGGCAACGTAGACCAACGGCGCCAGCACAAAAATGCCGATGTCAAAGAAGATTGGGATGCCCAGCACAAAACCAGTCACGCCCATGGCGATTGGTGTGTTCTTTTCGCCGAAAACCTTGACCAGCTTTTCCAACAGGACCTGGGCGCCACCGGAATGCTCCAAGATGGCGCCGAGCACCGTACCTAAACCAATAATCAGGGTGATATGGCCCAGGATTCCGGCAAAACCTTTTTCGATCAGTGCATCGGAGGTTTTGACAGGGGTGCCCACCAGGTCGGTCAGGGATACTCCGCCGACCAGCGCCACCAATACTCCTGAAACGACCAGTGCGATAAACGGTTCGATCTTTGACTTGATGATCAGTGTCAGCAGCAGCGCGATACCCGCGGCGGCCAGCAAAAGCAGGCCGAGGGTATCGTGTCTGAGCCAATCGAGGAATGTGGCCACGGTGCCACCTCTTTTCTTAGCTGAAGGTTATGAAAGTGATGAAGTGAATTTCTTGGCGCGTTCGGTGATCTGTTCCCAGCCGCCTTCGGCCACCAACGCGGGTGGAACCACGGAAGTGCCGCAGCATACGGCCAAAGCACCGGCCTTGAGGAACTCGACTGCGTTGTGCTCGTTGATACCTCCCGATGGCAATAGTTTCAGTTCCGGGAAGGGGCCCAGCAGATCTTTAAGATAGTTAGGCCCCACGTGCCGGGCCGGGAATATCTTAACGATCTCGCTGCCGAGGTCCACCGCTTGGGCTACCTCGGTGGGGGTCAAAGCCCCTAGGCTAAAGGGGATTTCACGTTCACGGGCGACTGCCGCCACCTCGGGCCGCAGCCCTGGTGTCACCAGAAACTGCGCGCCGGCGTCTAGTGCGGCCTCTGCTTGTCTAGCGGTAAGCACCGTACCTACACCCACCATCACACCGTGTTGTTCCGCGGTGTCCGCGACCCTGCGGATATGCTCAAGAACATTTGGTGTCGTGAAGGTGAGTTCAAGGGTGCGAATGCCGCCGCGACCTAGTGCTAGTGCCAGTTCCGAAGCGTCGGAGATATGCTCTGCTCGGACAACGGCAAGGGTTTTGTCGGCCTGTAGCAGCTGGTGAAGTTTCATGGTCATATGGCTCGGGTTCCTTCGGTTGTGCGGCGCAAGGCCCGTCCAGCTCGCGCGCCGGTTGGTTGGCCGTCGCTTAACGCTGCAACGCCGTTGACATACACGGCGTGAATGCCCCGGGCCGCTAGTTTAGGGTTTTCAAAAGTTGCTGCGGCGGCCACCGTCTGCGGATCAAAGAGCACCAGATCAGCCGCGTATCCTTCACGGATTTCGCCCCGTTCGACAAGCTTGAGCCGTCGAGCCGGACGACCGGTGAGATGATTAATCGTTTCTTCCAGGCTCATCACTCCGAGCTCACGGCTATAGCGTCCCAAATACTGCGGGAAGGTTCCCCATGCGCGTGGATGCGGTTTTGCCCCATGCAATAAACCGTCAGACCCGCCAGTATGGGACTTGTGCACCATGATGGTCTGCACGTTCTCCTCGTGTCCGACATGCTGCAGTATCCCTGTTCCCAGGCGGTCTGCCAGCAAGATCGAGCAGAACAATTCAAATGGGTCGCGTTGTTCGGTCCGTGAAATCTCGTCAATGGTTCGCCCAATGTAGTTGGCGAGTTCTTGATTCTGCACGGAGGAAATCTCAAGGGTTTCCCACTCGGCGACGACCCCATGGCAACCGTCAGATCCCGTCACTTCTAGGGCCTCACGGATCTTTTCACGTTGTTCAGGATCGGCCAAGCGGGCCAGCGTCTGATCAACGGAGCCCGCAGAAGACCAGCTCGGAAGCACGGCTGAAAGAGTTGTGGAACCCGGCAGGTACGGGTAGGTGTCCAAGGTGACATCGACGCCTTCGGCCAAAGCCTGGTCTATCAGTTCCAAGAGCGCCGGGGCTTTCCCCTTGTTCTCTGCAAAGTTCATGGTGGCGTGGGCCAGGTGCAATGCGCATCCCGAATCTCGAGAGAGCTGGATCATTTCGGCATAGGCGTCCAACGCACCCTTGCCATATGACCGATGGTGCGGATCGTAGAACCCGCCGTGTGCTCCCACCTCCGCGCAGAGCTCACCGAGTTCCGCGGTGGAAGCATACATGCCGGGCGTGTACGTCAGGCCGCTGGACATCCCTACGGCGCCTTGTTGCATCCCTTCGGCAATGATCTGGCGCATTAACTGAATCTGATCGGGTCCAGCCGATTCTTGGCCGAATCCCATCACCAGGGCACGCACCGTCCCTTGCGGAATCAGGTACGCGGCGTTGGTTGCGATGCGTTGCCCCTGCGCGTCGGGTGCGTCAAGCCGATCAAGATACTCTCCAACGGTGCGCCAGTTGAAATCAAAGTCTTGCGGGTTGCCGTTCCAGCCGGCAATCTTTTCCCTGATCTGCGGCAAGATCTCGTCATTCACCGGAGCGTAGGAAATCCCGTCCTGGCCAAGCAGCTCGGTGGTGACGCCCTGGGTGATCTTGGGTAGGTGCGCTGGAGAAGTGAGCAGGTAGAGATCCGAATGTGCGTGCATGTCGATAAAACCAGGGCTGAGCACCAATCCAGTAGCATCAATCTGCACACCGCCGGTGCTCAAGCTTCCTCCGGGAGCGATCTTTTTGATACGCCCCTGCTCGATCAGCACGTCGCCTTCGTAGCGTTCAGCACCGGTTCCATCAATGATGGTTGCGTTGCTGAATAATGTTGTCGCGCTCATTAGAAAAACGTCCTGACCACGTTGACCACGCGAGGATTGCTATGGTGCACGGAATCGATCACCGGGATCAAGACCCACTTATCAAGGGCCGTGCAGGGGTGAGAAAGTCCCAACCGGATGACGTCTCCTGGGTTCAAGCTCAGTTCGGGTTCAAAGTGCAAAAATGCATGCTGGTCATTTACCGCCGTGATGCGGGCTCCTGGAAGTTCCCTCAGTTCTTCGCCCAGCTGGTGGGCGAACCCTTGCGGCACCGGCATCCCCTCATCGAAGGGGAGATCTCTTTTGCCCGCGTCCAAAATTGCCAAGCCCGGTTCCGGTTGCGAAACGACACGGACCCAGGCATGCATACCAGCACGCAGCGCTTGGTCTGCATCAGGATCGTTCCGTCCCAGCGGCGAAATCATTCGGTAGAAACCGTCATCGTGAATGATGTAGGCTCCCGAGCGCAACACCACCTGCACCTCGGGTTCATCCGCCGTGGCCGCGTTGCTGAGCTCGGCAAGGACTCCAGCTACCTCGTCGAAGTATGCGCTGCCGCCGGCGGTGATGATTACCTGCCCCAAACCGTACAGTTTCTCGGCCAGTGCCGCCCGATGCAGTACTCCAACCCGTTGCAGGTAATCACGAATGGTTTCCAAGGCCTGGGCATCGGTGGTGTGGGCTAGCGAACCTTCATAACCGCCAACTCCGGCCAAGCTCAATTGTGGTGCGGCGGCTACCGCGCGGGCGATTTCCAGCGCCTCGTTATCCGTCCGCGCACCGGTGCGTCCGCCAGGAGCACCCAATTCGGCAATCACCGGCAGAATGACCCCTGGCGTAGAAGCAAGGACCTTGGAGAGCAACTCGACGGTGCGAACCGAGTCAACCCATGAATAAATTTGCGCACCTTTGGCAGTCTCAGCGGATGCGAAACTGATGGCTTGCGGATCGGTTAGCGAGTTCGCGATCATCACGCGCTGAACACCAAATGCCCGTGCGGTTCGCAGCTGGTGCGCATTGGCCAATGTAATACCCCAGGCGCCAAGATCCAGCTGGCGCTTCCACAGCTCCGGGGACATGGTCGTTTTTCCGTGCGGCGCAAGCAGAACCCCATGCGCTTGGCACCAGGTATTCAGTAGTTGCGCGTTATGCGCTAGTGCCGACTCGTCGAGTGTCAGCACCGGGGTCTGCAGGTTTTCGAGTCGCGGACCCCCGGCAAGGAATTCGCTCACACTCTGGCCGTGGTAGGCGGCAGGAATCGCTTGGTGTTGCCAGTCCAGTCTCTGTGCTGACAGCTTTTCGACACGTTGTGCATCAATCAGCTGATTGCTCGGTGATTCCATAACCACATCCCCTTCGTTGCATATAATGCAATGGTGATTGCAAATGTTGCTTCGATATGTTTAGCATTGATCCAGCGAATCCGTCAACGCCCCCACGAGACCGATCCTGAAACACAACTGGTTCGAATCCAAGACTCCAAATCACAAAGGACGTACCCTATGAGCGAGGTCATTTGCCTGGGTGAAACCATGGCCATGGTCACCCCCACCAATGGCTCATCCCTGCTCCATAGCGAAAAAATGTCCCTTTCCGTGGGCGGCGCGGAATCCAACGTTGCCCTGGGACTAGCCGCCATGGGTGTCAACACCTCTTGGGCTTCCCGTGTTGGGGCGGATGACTTTGGAGCACGCATCATCACAGAACTGCGCAAGTCGGGAGTCAATACCGACCTTGTGGAAATCGACCCTAAACGGCCCACCGGCCTCTACGTCAAGGCCCCAGCCCAAGATCACAACCCAGCGCAGGTGCTGTACTACCGCGCCGGCTCCGCCGCCAGCGCAATGAGCCCCGAGTTCCTTCGCACCGAATCATTGGCCCATGCACTACAGCATGCGAAACTCATTCATCTTTCCGGCATCACCGCAGCGCTCTCGGTCTCTTGCGCCCAGATGATGCTCGAGCTCCTCAAGACGCCTCAGCCCGGCACGGTGTGTTTTGATGTGAACTGGCGCGCCGCGCTCTGGCAGGATCGCGATCCGAGCCTCGTGCAACAGCTCGCTAACAGTGCCGACGTGGTGATGGTTGGGCTTGATGAAGCCGAGCTCGCATTTGGCACCAGCAACGAGCAGCAAATCCGCGACCTGCTTCCAAATCCATCGGTTCTGGTCATAAAAAATGAGTCCACCAGTGCGATTGCCCTGACACGCGAAGGTCGTTTTGAAGTTCCCGCCTTGCACGTGGATGTGGTGGAACCTGTTGGCGCTGGCGATTCCTTCGCCGCCGGGTTCCTGTCCGGCCTGTTGCGCGGCTTAAGCATTCCGCAAGCGCTGCGCCGCGGGCATCTAGCCGCCGCATGCACCCTGACGGTACGCGCTGATCGCGGAGATCTGCCACCGAAGTTCGTCATCGAACGCCTTCTAGGCCTTGACAACTACCAGTGGTCCGATGTTCGCGTCGATGCGGCAGGCATTAGTGTTCTAGGTGAACAGATCTACAGAATAGGAGTATCGTGAGCGAAACGCTGAAGCGCGCTCTCGGGCTACTGGACCTCGTCGCCGTTGAACCCATGAGTCTCGATGAACTTGCCGCGCAGAGACAGGTGCACAAAACCACGATTATGCGCCAGCTGCACACCTTGGAAGAGTGTCGTTTTGTGGTACGCAACGGGCACGGCAAATATCAGCTCGGTTCCAAGCTTTTCGAACTTTCGTCGCTCGCCTTGGAACAGCGAAATATTGTCCACGTGGCCCGGCCTCACCTCACCGCCCTCAATCGCCTTACCGGCCACACCATACACCTTGCAGCGTTCGAAGGACCGGAAGTTGTCTACATCGACAAGCTAGAGTCCCGCCATGCGGTACGCATGTATTCGCGAATCGGGCTCACCGCGTCCTTGCACGCCACCGCCGTAGCAAAAGTACTCCTCTGCGACCTGCCAATAGAGCGTCAGGAACATATCGCACAATCACTGAATTATCACCGTTTCACGCAGCACACCGTCAGCAACAGCGAAGAATTCCTCCGTGCGCTAGCCGCTACCCGAGCCCAAGGATTCGCTTTCGACGACCGAGAACACGAGGAATTTGTGCATTGCGTCGCGGCTCCGATCCGCGACGCAACGGGGCACGTCGTCGCGGCAATCTCCTGCTCGGTACCAGTGGTCCTGCTGAACAAAACAGACTTGCTGGCCCTGGTGCCAGACATCAAATCCGCCGCCGAGGCAATATCCGCTGACCTCGGTTTTGTATCCATCGAAAGGAACTCCTTATGAGCAAGGAAATCGTACGCACCGATAACGCACCCGCCCCAGCACACACCTTCAGCCAGGGTGTGAAGAAAGGTGGCCTCTTCCAGGTCTCAGGCCAAGGCCCCATGGATCCAACCACCAACCAGTACATCGCAGAAGGCGACGTCAAGGCGCAGACTCGTCAAACCTTGGAGAACGTCAAAGCAATTCTAGAAGCGGGCGGATCCTCGGTGGAGGATGTCATGATGTTCCGCGTCTACTTAACCAAGCGCGAAGATTTCACCGCAATGAACGAGGCGTACGGCGAGTTCATCACCGAAAACGTCCCCAGCGGTCAGCTCCCAAGCCGCACCACCGTCTTTGTGGATCTTCCCCACGAAGTCATGCTTGTGGAGATCGACGCATTGGCAGTCACCGCATAACTTCAAACGCGCTCACACGCACGGCAGCTTTCCGCCAGGAAAGTTGCCGTGCGTGTTTAACCTTCATTCTTCACGGCACCCTGCAACCACACCACGCCTCAGGCAACGAGCTCAACCTCAAGGGCACATCCACCCTTCGCCCGATGCCAAGCACAAGAATTTTTGCGCTTCCCTTGAAATTAGTACCGCAGCCACTCCATTGATCTGCATTTGATGCCACTAGCCTCGGCCAGTGCGATAAATCACCATAAGTTGTAACTTGACTCACATCGAGGAAATTGGCAAGATAAATCAGACCGACCAGTTGGTTGGTCTATTTTCCGGTTTCATGCAATTTCCTGGAGGTCCAATCCGTATGACAAACATCGATCAGAAGGCTGGCCCCCAGCTGACATCCAAGGGGCTGGCGGCAGGAAAACTAGGGCTGATGCAGTCCACGGTCATCGGGCTCGCCTCAACCGCTCCCCTGTATTCGCTGGCCGCGACCCTTGGTTTCATCGTCATGGCCGCCGGCGCGCAGACCCCGGCGGCGCTGATCGTTGCATTTATCCCAATGTGCCTGACCGCCTTTGCCTACCGTGAGCTGAACACCGAAATCCCGGACAGCGGCACCGCGTTCACCTGGGCGGCCAAGGCCTTCGGCCCGAAAACCGGCTGGATGGCCGGATGGGCCGTCATGGTTGCCGGGGTGATTGTCATGTCCAGCCAGACTGAGGTTGCCTCCAAGTACCTCCTGCTGCTGATCGGCGACGGGTCGATCGCGGATTCAAAGGTCCTGGTCACCGCCTTTGGCGCGGTGATTATCATCGCGATGACCTGGATCTCCTATCGCGATGTGGAAACCGGTGCGATCACCCAATACCTGCTCATGGCCCTGCAGTATGTTGCGATCATCGCCTTCTGCATCGGTTTGTACTTCGCGCTGCAGAACATGCCGCAGCTGGGGCCGGCCTTCTCCTGGGATTGGTTCAACCCGTTGGCCAGCGAGAACCCGGCCGGATTCGTCCAGGGTGTACTGATCGCCATCTTCATCTACTGGGGCTGGGATACCTGCCTGGCGCTGGCCGAAGAAACAAAGAACCCGCGCACCACCCCGGGTTTGGCGGCGTTGTTGTCCACCGTGATGCTGCTGGTGACCTACATCGGCATCACCGTGCTGACCATGATGTTCGCCGGCGTCGGCGAGAGCAGCAAGGGGCTGGGCAACCCGGACGGCGCGGATGACGTGTTTTTTGCCCTGCGGCTGGACGCCATGGGTTCCTGGGGTTGGCTGCTGGTGCTGGCCGTGGCGGTCTCCGCGCTGGCCACCTGCCAAACCACCATCCTGCCCACCGCCCGCGGCACCCTGTCGATGGGTGTCTACGGGGCACTGCCCAAGCGCTTCGGCGTGGTGAACCAGGCATTCAAGACCCCGGCGTACTCGACCCTGTTCACCGGTTCGGCGTCCCTGGTGTTCTACGTGGGCATGACCATCATCTCCGGGGATATCCTGGCGGACACCATTGAAAGCACCTCGCTGGCCGTGGCCCTGTACTACGCGATCACCTCCTTCGCGTGCATCTGGTATTTCCGCTCCACGCTAACTGACTCGGTGCGCAACCTCTTTTTCCGGCTGCTGATGCCGTTGCTCGGCGGGCTGATGATGTCAGCTGTCTTCATCTACTCGGCCATCAGCATGCTGGACCCGGAGTACGGAACCACCACCATTCTGGGCATCAGCGGAACCTTTGTGATGGGTGTCGGTTCATTGGCCGCAGGTTTGGCGGTGATGGGTTGGTGGGCGCTGCGCCCGGAATCACGCGAATACTTTGCCGGCCGCTCGCTCAACCGCCAGACCCCGGTACTGGTACCCGAAAACTAAGCATTTCCCACCCTGCCCGAACCTTGCCACTACCCCACCTTGCTACTACACCTAAGGAAAACCTTCCATGCAGATCCTCATCATCGGCGCCGGCGGAGTCGGCAGTGCGGCGGCCCGCATCGCCTCGCGCCGCGGCTTCTTCGAGAAACTGACCATTGCGGACTACGACCCCGCCCGCCCGCAGCAGCTCGTCGAGGCCATCGGCGATACCCGCTACGCCGCCGCCCAGGTCGACGCCTCCAGCCAGGACTCGCTGGTTGCCCTGATCCGTTCCACCGGCGCCACCCACGTGCTCAACGCCGTGGATCCGCGTTTCGTGATGCCGATCTTCAACGCCTGCAAAACCGCCGGGGTGACCTACCTGGACATGGCCATGAGCCTGTCCCAGCGCCATCCGGACGAGCCGTTTCGCAAAACCCACATCAAGCTGGGCGACGAGCAATTCGCCGCGGCCGCCGAGTGGGAGCGCGACGGCCAGCTGGCCCTGGTGGGGATCGGAGTGGAGCCGGGGCTGTCCAACGTGCTGGCCCGCTACGCGGCCGACGAGCTGTTCGAGCAGATCGACGAGCTCAGCGTGCGTGACGGTGCCAACCTGAGTGTTGAGGGCTACGAATTCGCCCCGTCCTTCTCCATCTGGACCACCATCGAGGAATGCCTGAATCCTCCGGTGATCTTCGAGAAGGACAAGGGCGGCTGGTACACCACCGCGCCGTTTTCCGAGCCGACCGTTTTCGAGTTCCCGGAAGGGATTGGCGAAGTTGAATGCGTGAACGTGGAGCACGAAGAGGTCACCATGATGCCGCGCTGGCTGGATGCGCAACGGGTCGACTTCAAGTACGGACTGGGCAACGAGTTCATCGAGGTGCTCAAGACCCTGAACAAACTGGGTTTGGACTCCACCGATCCGGTCCCGGTGCGCGGCGTGCAGATCTCCCCGCGCGACGTGGTGGCCGCCTGCCTGCCGGATCCGGCAACCCTGGGGCCGCTGATGAAGGGCAAAACCTGTGCCGGGGTGCTGGTGACCGGCACCTTGAAGGACGGGAGCACCGGCTCACGCTACCTCTACCATGTGGCCGACAACCAGGACACCATGGCCCGCGATGATTCGCAGGCCGTGGTGTGGCAGACCGCCATCAACCCGGTCATCGCCCTGGAACTGCTGGCCACCGGGGTGTGGTCCGGCGCCGGGGTGCTTGGCCCGGAAGCCTTTGCGGCCACGCCGTTCCTGGAGCTGCTGGCGGCGGCCGAACCTGCAGGCTACGGCTCGCCGTGGGGTATCGTCGAGAGGTAAACCGCAGCGCCCAAGCCCCTGGAGACACCGAGCCAATGAGCACCGCCACCAAGCAAGAGATCATCCTCGACGCCTACGTCGCCTTGCTCTACGAACACGGGGCCCGCGAAGCGACCATCGATGCCACGGCCAAACGCAGCGGCTTGTCCAAGGCCGGGCTGCTGCATCACTTCCGCTCGCGCCAGGCGCTGGACACCGAATTGGTCCGGCGCCTGAACGAGCTGATCGACGCGGATGTGGCCGCCATGCTCGCCGACCCGGCACAGGCGGTGCACTACTACTTCGCCTCCTCCTTGGAGGAGGATTCACCACTTGAGCGCATTGTGGTGGCGGCCACCCGGCTTGCCCAGCGCGGCAACGACCAGGCGTCCGCGGCGCTGCGCCGCGGACGGGACCTGTGGTTCCAGGTGCTCAACGATTCGCTGGGCGACCCCGTACTGGCCAAACTCGCGCTGCTGGCCGGCGACGGGGTCAGCTACCACCTGGATATCTCCCGGGGCCACCAGGACCAGTTCCTGACAGCTGACACCGTGAAGCAGCTGGTGCAGCTGCTGGCACAACGGCACGAGCCGCGGACCTAGGCCTTAGGCCCGCCGCTGCTCCAGTCGTAGCCGGAGTCGGTGACGATGATTTTCCACGGCCCGTCGGGATGCCCCGGCCGACGCGGCATCCAGCCAGGCACCGTTGAATTTGCCGTTTGGGTCCGGTGCCGCCATCGCCGAACGCGCGGTCGATGTCGTTATATTCCGCCGTGCGCGCTTCACTCTGGCAGACACCGTCTTCGATCACCCCGTCGCAGCCGCCGAAATTCTCTTAACGCCAACCGTTATGGGCGCTACTGACCTTGGAACCGTCCGCGGCGGCGGGCTTGAAGATTTTGCGGCCACTAAATTCAATCCTGCATAACCAGCCAACTGCGGGCAGCATGCCCAAGGAACTGCCCTGCATCTATAGGTTTCTGATGCTCTTCCGTGTTTCGGCTCCGGTGCAGATCCTTATCTCAGCGCCGCGCGGCCAGGGCGTCTTGGACCTGCTGCGCGGCTTCCTGCAGCTTGGGGAGCACCAGTTCGGCGGCTTCGTGGACGCTGTCGGTGGAGTTCAAGGCGACACTCATCGACACGTTCATGGCGGCCACGGTTTCTCCCGCGCGGTCGAATACCGGCACCGCCACCGAACGCAGCCCGACCGCCAGTTCCTGATCGACCAGCGCGTATCCCTGGGCGCGGATTTTCGCCAGTTCGCCCCGCAGGTCCTCGGCATTCTCGATGCCGCGGCCGGTCAGCGAGCGCACCCCATCGGCAAGGATCCGCTCCACGGTTTCCGGGTCCGCGAAAGCAAGCAGCACCCGGCCCATTGATGTATTGGCGGCGGGGAAGCGGGTGCCCACCGAGATCCCCACCCGCATGATTGAGCGGGTGTGGACCCGGGCGACATACATGATCTCGTTGCCTTCAAGCACCGCGGCGGACGCGGATTCACCCACCGCGGCGGACAGGTTTTCAAGCACCGGTTCAATCAGTTGCGGCAGCGTGGCGCTTGAGAGGTAGGCGTAGCCCAACTGCAAAACCTTGGCGGTCAGCTCGAAGTATTTTCCATCCGAGCGCACATACCCCAGTTCCTGCAGGGTGAGCAAAAAACGCCGGGCGGTGGCCCGCGACAGCCCGGTGCGCGCGGCGACGTCGGATAACGTCATGGAGGCGTGTTCCGCGTCGAAGCTGCTAATCACCTTCAGGCCGCGGGCCAGGGACTGCACTGAAGCGGTGCCCGTGCTCTGCTCGCTCATCAGCCATCCTTCTTATTGTCTCTAAAAATACCAGTGGGGGCGCCCACAGAAGGCACCCCCACCAATCTACTTGGTCTGCGAAGACCTGATCCGCTTAGACGCGGGTCAGCGCCACCGGAAGGCGAACTTGCAGCTCTTCAAAGCTGATGCCGTGCGTGGAGCGGACAAAGACCTTGCCCTCGCGCAGTTCGAAGACCGCGACCTCGGTGTAGATCCGCGAGACGCAACCCAGCCCGGTGACCGGGTAGCTCAGCTCCTTCACCAGCTTGGATTCGCCGGATTTGGTGAACAGGCTCATCATCACCCAGGTTGCCTTGGCGCCGATGGCCAGGTCCATGGCGCCGCCCACGGCCGGGATCGCGCCCTCGGCGCCGGTGTGCCAGTTGGCCAGGTCTCCGGCTTCAGAGATCTGGAAGGCGCCCAGCACACACACGTCCAGGTGCCCGCCGCGCATCATCGCGAATGAATCCGCGTGATGGAAAAAGCTGGCTCCGGGAAGTTCGGTGACCGGGATCTTGCCGGCGTTGATCAAGTCCTCATCGATCTGCTCCCCGGTGGCTTCCGGGCCCATGCCCAGCATGCCGTTTTCGGTGTGCAGGGTGACCCCCTGCTGCGCGGTGAGGAAGTTGGAGACGTTGGTCGGTTGCCCGATACCCAGGTTCACAAAGGCGCCGGCGGGAATATCCGCGGCCACCTGCTGCGCCATCTCATCGCGGGTGAGTTTTTCTGCGGTGTTCGTAGTCATTAGTTGTTGCCTCCCAGCGCCACCACGGTGTCGATGTAGATTCCCGGGGTGATCACGTTTTCCGGATCGATGCTTCCCACCGGCACAACCTCGTCCACCTGGACGATTGCCTGCGCGGCGGCGGTGGCCATGATGGGGCCGAAGTTGCGGGCGGTTTTGCGGTACACCAGGTTGCCGAAGGTGTCCGCGCGCAGCGCCTTGATCAGTGCGAAGTCCGCGTGGATAGGCGACTCAAGCACATACCCCTTGCCGTCGATGACGCGGGTTTCCTTGCCCTCGGCCAGCAGGGTGCCGTACCCGGTGGGGGTGAAGAACCCTCCGATGCCAGCTCCTGCGGCGCGGATGCGCTCGGCCAGGTTTCCCTGCGGGACCAGTTCCAGTTCAATCTCCCCGGCGCGGTAGGCCGCGTCGAAATGCCAGGAGTCCGATTGGCGGGGGAAGGAGCAGATGATCTTCTTGACCTTGCGCTCCTTGATCAGCAGCGCCAGGCCGGCATCGGCCTGACCGGCGTTGTTGTTGACCACCGTCAAGTCGGTGGCCCCGCAATCAAGCAGCGCGTCGATCAGCTCCATGGGCTGACCGGCGTTGCCGAAGCCGCCAATCAGCACGGTTGAACCGTCGGTGATCTGGGCGACAGCGTCGGCCGCCGAGGTGGCAATACGTGGTGCCATAACTGGTGTTCTCCGAATTCTCTGGTGGATTTAGGCGGTGGTGTTTTCCAGGACGACGGCCAGCCCCTGGCCCACGCCGATGCAGATCGCGGCCACGCCGTAACGCTGGCCGGATTCGGCCAGACGGCGGGCGAGGGTGCCGAGGATGCGCAGGCCCGAAGCGCCCAGCGGGTGGCCGATGGCGATGGCCCCGCCCCAGGCGTTGACGATCGACTCATCAATCTCCCAAGCCCGCACGCAGGCAAGCGACTGGGCGGCGAATGCCTCGTTCAGCTCAACCGCTGAGATGTCTTTCCAGGAAAGTCCCGCCTTGGCTAGGGCCTTGTTGGCCGCCTCAACCGGGGCGAAACCGAAGAACTGCGGGTCCAGGGCGAAGGCGCCGTTGGAGACGATCCGGGCGATCGGTTTGGCGCCGAGCAGCTGCCCGCCGCGCTCGGATCCGATGAAGGCGGCCGAGGCGCCGTCGGACATCGGCGAGGCGTTGCCGGCCGTGACGGTGGCGTTCTCACCGGTGCGGAATACGGTGCGCAGCCCGGCCAGGGTCGCGGCGGTGGAGTCGGCGCGGATGGTTTCATCCCGGGTGACCTCTACCCCGCGTTTGGACGCCGGCGGCACCGGCAGCACCAGGTCCTGGTACTTGCCTGCATCCCAGGCCGCGGCGGCCTGCTGATGCGAGCGGGCGGAGAATTCGTCCTGGTCTTCACGGGTGATCTGGTGGCGCTCGCGCAGCTGCTCGGTGGCCTCCCCCAGGGAAACCGTCCATTCGCCGGGCATCGCCGGATTGACCAGGCGCCAGCCCAGGGTGGTGTTCGACAGTTCCAGGTTGCTCATGGGGAAAGGGCGATCGGTTTTGGGCAGCACCCAGGGGGCGCGGCTCATCGACTCGACGCCGCCGACCAGCACCAGGTCCGCATCCCCCAACGCCACCTGGCGCGAGGCGGCGATGGCCGCATCCAGCGAGGAACCGCACAACCGGTTCATGGTGGTGCCGGGAAGGGAGGTGGGAAGCCCGGCGAGCAGGGTGGCCATGCGGGCGACGTTGCGGTTTTCCTCGCCCGCGCCGTTGGCGTTGCCGAAAATCGCTTCGTCGATCGAAGCCGGGTCAAGCGAGGATGAACGTGCAACAAGCCCCCGGACCACATGCGCGGCCAGATCGTCGGGGCGGTGCCCGGACAGGGTGCCGCCGATTTTGCCGAAGGGGGTGCGGATTGCGTCGTACAGGTAGGCCTGCTGCATAAGTCACTAACTCCGTTGCGGGGAATGTTCACATTGTGAACTTCTGTTCGTGAAATGAACTTTACCAGCAGAACGCATCCGACCTCAAGGTTTAGCGGGAAAATTTAGCCAGGCAATAGTTCGCACAGTGAACATTTGTACGTTAGGCGAATGAGGTGCTAGTCTCACTGTGCCATGATGCGCATCACCTCCATGGCAGAGCGTTTTTGAAAGGACCCCGTTTTGGCCACGACACCCGCCGGCACCACACCGCTTAAACTCGGTGGTTGGATTGCCGCTCTCTGCTTCTTCATCGTGGTCTTCGAGGGCTACGACATCGTCGCGCTCGGCGCGACCATCCCGGTGCTCACCGATCCGGACGTTGGCGGTTTCAGCGTCCAGGCGATGAACTGGGTCAACACCTTCTCGCTGATCGGCGTGGGAGTGGGCGCGGCCTTCATGGGCCGCCTGGCCGACCGCTATGGCCGCCGCCGCCCGCTGCTGATCGCGGTATTGATCTTCTCGATCTTCACCCTCATTTTCCCGCTGATGCCTTCGGCCGTGCTGATGGGCGCGGTGCGCTTCATCGCCGGCCTGGGCCTGGGCGGCTGCATGCCGGTGGCCCTGGCGCTGATGCAGGAAAACGCGCCGGTGGGCCGTCGCGCGCTGGCGAACAACCTGCCGATGGTCGGCTACCACCTGGGCGCGGTGCTTGCCTCGCTGGCCGGCAAGGCCGCCGGAATCCACTGGGCAAACCTCTACTACCTGGGCGGCGGGCTGGGCCTGGTGCTGCTTGCACTGCTGTGGTTCAAGCTTCCCGACAGCGAAGTCACCCCGTCGGGTGAGCGCACCTCCATCACCGATGTGCTCAAGCCGAAGTACCTGCGCAGCTCCATCGGCTTGTGGATCGCGGCCTTCATGGGCCTGGTGCTGGTTTACGGCCTGAACGCCTGGCTGCCGAAGATCATGGGCGCCGCCGGCTACCCGGTGGCCGACTCGCTGACCATGCTCTTTGTGCTGAACCTGGGCGCCATCGCCGGCCTGATCATCAGCGCCTACGCGGCCGATGCCAAGGGAATCAAACTGGTCTCGCTACTCTGGTTCGCGGCCTCCGCGGTCCTGCTGGTGCTGCTGGCCGTTCCGTTCGGCAATCAGGTGCTGCTCACCGTGGTCCTGTTCATCACCGGTATCTTCGTGTTCAGCGCGCAGTGCCTGATGTATGTCTACGCGGGCCACGTCTACCCGCGCGACATGGTGGCCACCGGCATCGGCCTGGCCTCCGGCATTGGCCGTTTTGGCGCGATCATCGGCCCATACGTCACCGGCTTGATGGTGGCCGCCGGGACCGCGTACCCGGGAGCGTTTTTCCTCTACGGCGGCGCGGCGCTGATTGCGGTTCTGGTTATCGCGCAGATCCCCAAACCCAAAAGCGCCTAACGGCATCCCACCCCAGTAATACCTCTCATCACGCCGGGCCTCGATTCGCAGGCCCGGCGTTGGTGTTTTCCCCGGACCCCAGCCAGTGCAGTTAGAGTTGATTTCATGGCCAATTCGCCCAGCGGTGACTCCATGCTGGACCGCCTGGTCCGCATCCTGGATGCCTTTGATCAGCAGACGCCCTCGATGAGTGTGCTCGCGCTGGCTCGGCGCGCGCAGATCCCCAAGGCAAGCATGTACCGGCTGCTTGACGACCTGGTTTCCCACGGGATGCTGGCGCGCGGCAAGGACGGCCAGGTGAGTTTGGGGTTGCGCCTGTGGGAACTGGCAAACCGCAGCGCCGCGCCCCAGGGCTTGCGCCGCGCGGCCCTGCCTTTCATGGAAGATATCAACCAGCTGCTGGGGCAGAACACCCAGCTCTCGATGCTGCACGAGGACGAGGTGCTGATCATCGAGCGGCTCTCCCGCCCCGGATCGGTGGTTAATCAGGCAAGTGTGGCCGGGCGCATGCCGGTTCACCGCACTTCCATGGGCATGGCGCTGCTTGCGTTCTCCAAACCAGAGGTCATCCACGGCTTCCTGGAACGCCACCGGGAGCTCATGCGGGCCACCCATCCGAACTTCCGGGTGGAGATGGCCGAGATCAGGCGCAACGGTTTTGCCTCCATGGACGGGTATATCGACGCGGAGACCACCGGGGTCGCCGCCCCCATCCTTGATATGCAGGGTTATGCCCTGGCGGTCTTATCCGTGGTGGTTCCGCGCGGCTCGGCGACGCTTCCGGCCGCCGCCTTGGCCTTGCGCACCGCCGCGCGCGGCATATCCCGCGCGCTGGGTACCGCGGATAATTAGGCCCACCCTGCGCGGCATATCGCGGCGCGAAGTTCTACTGGCGCGGCCCCACGGTGCGGAAACCGGTATTGCTGCTGGAGGACTCGTCGCTATTGGAGCTGCGGGCCGCGACCCGGTAGCGGTTGCAGTAGGAATCGTGGCAGAGGAATGAGCCGCCGCGCATGGCCCGGCCCCGACCGATGGTTGGCCCGGCCGGGTCTACCAGCGGGGAATTCCGGTAGTACTTGGGCAGGAACCAGTCGGCGCACCATTCCCAGACGTTGCCGCCGGTTTCATACAATCCGAAGCCGTTCTCGGGGAAAGACCTCACCGGAGCGGTGCCCAGGAATCCGTCTTCCCCGGTGTTGCGCACCGGGAATTCACCCTGCCAGATATTGCACAGGTGCTCGCCGGCGGGCCCGCGCAGTTCATCACCCCAGGCGTAACGTTTGGAGTCCAGGCCGCCGCGCGCCGCGTACTCCCACTGCGCTTCGGTGGGCAGCCTCCGCCCGCTCCAGGTGCAGTAGGCTTGGGCATCATTCCAGGACACCTGGACCACCGGATGCTCCGGGATCTGCTGCCAGTTCGATCCGGCGCCGTGGGGGTGGGCCCAGTTGGCCCCGCGCACGGTTAACCACCAGCCGTGCCCTTCGGCGCTTCCCAGGATGTCTTCTGCCGGCGCCTGGGCCAGCAGGTGGAAAACCGCGGAATAACCGAACTTTTCAGACTCGGTCTGGTACCCGGTGGCCTGCACAAAACGCGCGAATTCCGCATTCGTCACGGTGGTGGTGTCTATGGAGAAACTCGACAGTTCCACCGGATGCACCGGCACTTCGCCATCCGGCTCATACCCCTCGTTGAAGGCATCACCCATGCTGAAGCGCCCTCCGGGCAGGGTGACCGTATCCATCATTCGCGTCGCGGGGTCAACGACGCCTGCAGGAGAAGCCGGCCGGGCCGCCGATGCATCGGGCCTCAGGGAGCCGGATTCTGGACGCTGGGCAGGCTGGCAGCATGACACGGGGGGCAACTCCTCAGGGCATCGGTTTCTTCCAGACTAACGCAGTGGGAGCACCGCGAAGGCGGCCCCGCCGACCATGCTCAACGCACCCGGAAGATATCGATCCGCACCCCGCCGGGCTTGCGTTCGCCGACCCCCAGGAAGAGGGTGCGGTTCATCCAGGCGTGCGGCCCGGAATCATCGGCCGACAGCGCCGGGACACAGCGGAAGTAGACCCGGGACGGATCCACATATTCGCCGGCCATCATCCGTTGAAGATCCGCCGGATCCGCCACACGCACGGCCCGGTTCTCCACCAAGATCCGCTGGCCGCCCTCCAGTTCAAGCACGTAGTTCGCTTCCAGCAACGCCAGATCGGCGCTGGGGTAGCGCTGGAAGTCCGCCCCGGCATCCAAAACCTTGCCTGCCAGGTCGGGGCCGTGCACCTTTCCTCCGCGGATCGGGGCAACCCGGCGGATCCCCTGCGCGGTGGAGCCAACCTCAATGGTGGGGCTGACCTCCACGTCGATGCTCGCCACAAATTCAAGTGCCGGTGGTGCGGGGTGCTGATCCATCATCAAGTCCTTTCGGTGGGCATTCTGCCTCGGTGCTTTTGTTCTAGTTTGGTTCGATGGTAACGACCGCAGGGGATGAACGTCGCGCATCTTGCTGGGCTCCGGTCTCCGAGGTGACCGCACGCGAAACACAGCAGTTCATCTTGCTGGCCTGGCGTTTCTGCCGCTCGCTGTAAAAAACGTCCCGGTGGTCGATCCGCCCCGTCAGTTCGGTGATTCGCACCTCGCACAGTCCGCATTCACCCTTGCGGCAGTCGTACATCATCTCGGCCCCGGCGTCTTGCAGCGCTTCAAGCATCGAGCGGCCCTGCGGCACCCGCACCTCAAGGTCCAGTTGGGGAACCCGGACAATAAATTCTTCCGGATCGTGCCACCCGGAATTCCCGAAGGTCTCGTAACGCAGCGCCGAGGGGTCGAGTTCGCGTTCACCCCAACCGCGGCGTACCGCATCCATGAGGCGGATCGGTCCGCACATATACAGCTCGGTTCCGTCCTGGACCCGTGCCAGCAATTTTTGCACGTTCAAAGAGCTGCCTTCATCATCTACGTGCACTTCAAGCCGAGAGCCATGCTCTGCTTGGAGCTGCGCGAGGTAGGCCATGGCCGTGCGTGTGCGGCCCGCGAAAACCAGGGTGTAGTCAGCCTTGATCCGCTTGAGTACCGATGCCATCTTCGCAATGGCGGTGATTCCCACCCCGCCGGCCAGCAGGATGTAACGCGGGGCTCCCACCCGCAGGGGAAAGTTCTGCAGCGGTTGGGTAATCTTCAGCCGGTCCCCCGCCGCAAGCTGGTGCATGAACTCTGAACCTCCGCGTGAGAGCGGTGCCCTCAGCACGCTGATAACCAACTGCTTGCCGTCTGCACTCGAATCGACAATCGAATAGGAGCGTTTGGCCTCAATACCCTCAAGCCGCACCATCAGATCGATATGCGATCCCGGGTCGGCACGTTTGGGCTGTGCGGGTTCCAGTTCGATTCGCAAGATTCCGTCGGCAATTACCTCGGTGCGGTTGACGGTGGCTTCTTGCCATACTTCAATATTTGTTGCTGCCATGTCGCTGACTCCAACCTTTCGTTTCGGCAGGGGCTGCTACAGGGCTGCGGCCGATTGATGCGCCTCGGCGTCCAGCATGTTTTCGAGGATACGCCTAACCCACATGCCGCCGGCGTCGATGTTCAGGTTGTAGAACTCGTAATCAGGGTTTGCGTCGATTGCTTCCTGCTGGGCCTTCAGCATGGCTTCGTCTTCACCGAACACCCCGTGCACCCCGTCGCGCAGCTGGGTGGTGATCAGCTGGCTGTCCAGCCGGTAGTTGCGCATGAATGCCCAGAAATAGTGTGATGAACGGTCGGTTTCCGGGGTGATGGTGTTCATCACGAAACCGTTGACTCCCTGGCTGCGATCACCCTGCGGTGCACCGGTCCCCGCCTTGGCCACACCCACATCAATGGTGATGGTTGCCGGCGCGTCAAAGTGGATAATCTGCCAGCGGTCGACCTTGCCTTCAAAACCCGGGAACTTGTCACGCATGTTTTTGAGCCAAAACGGCGGGGCATCGATGTTGTGCATCCAGCGGGTCACCGTGACCTTGTTTCCCTCATGGGTGGTGATGAATTCCGAATCGCTCAGTTCATCCTGGCCGATCGAGGATGAGTGGACGAACTCCTCGTGAGTCAGGTCCATCAGGTTATCGAGGATCAGCTGGTAGTTGCATGCGGCTTCGATGGTCAGCCCGTCACCGGCCCACTGATCGGAAGACATCTGGTGCATATCCGGCACCAGATCGGGATCCGCCAAGGTTGGATCACCCATCCAGATCCACACGTATCGGTAGCGCTCTACCACCGGGAAGGAAGGCACCGTCGCGGAGGGGTTGATGGTTTCCTGGGCCGGCATGGAGATGCAACGCCCAGCTGAGTTGTACACGATGCCGTGGTACGGGCACTGCAACCCGTCCTTGCCAACAGTTTTGCCCATGGACAGCGGGGCCAGTCGATGCCAGCAGGAATCGGCCAATGCGACGGCATTTCCGTCCTCGGTCCGGTACAGTGCGACCGGCCGTTTGGCGATGGTGCGGGACATTGGTTTGCGGGTGATTTCGTGGTCCCAGCCGGCCACATACCAGGCGTTAAGCGGGTGGCCGAGTACTTTTGCGGTGGTGGTGCTCTTGGCGGCGACGTCGGTCATGACGGTCCTCTCGGTTTCGAATCAGCGCGCTTGGCGGTCAAGGATTCGGTGAAATATGCTCAGGGGAAAAATAATCCCAACTATCTATGGAGATAGTTAGTTGCTCTGGTTATAGACTAACTACACAGATAGTGATTGGCAACACAATTTCGAAAAGAGTTCTCCATGAGTCTTCGCAACGCATTGCTCTCACTGCTGACGGTGGAACCCATGACCGGTTACGACCTCTACAAAGTTTTTGAGACCTCGGTTGGCCACGTCTGGCACGCTCCCGATTCCCAGATCTACCCCGAGCTGAAGCGGATGGAGGCCGAGGGGCTGATCACCGGCCAGGATGTGCCGTGGGGTCCGAGAGGCAAAAAGCGCCAGTACGCCATTACCGAAGAGGGCATCGCCGAGTTCAAGGCCTGGATGAACACCCCACTGGATTACGCGCGCACCCGCGACCCGGCGCACCTGAAGGCGGCCTACCTGGAATGGGCGCAACCGGAACCCGCCAAGGAACAGATGCGCGCGCATATCGCCCACCATCAGGCACTCCTGGCGCAGTGGCAGGAGAAAATCAGCGAAATGGAGCAGGGCACCAACTCGATGCTTGAACGCCGCTTGGCAAATACTGAGCCGGAACAGCAAGAGGCAACCATCGCCTACAAACGTTTCACCTATGAGGGCCTGATTGCCCGTGCCGAAGCGGAAATCCAGTGGGCCACGCGGGGAATCGAGCTGATCAACCGGCTCAATCCGTGACGACCTCTACCCCGGATCATAGGGATTCACCGGCGGCTCAGGAGAAAACCGCCGGCTCCAGTGTTGGAACCGGCGGCTTGAATCTTTATTTCGGGTTGGTGAGGAACTTCGTTTTCGCTTCTTCCGGACGATGCCCCTGTTTCGCCTTCTGAATTTCAGCGTAAACATGGTGGCGTAGTTCAGTAAAACGAGGCAACGATCGAGTTTCGAGCTGATCGCGTTCCACCGGCAGGTCGATGAGGATGTCTTCCTGCACCACGGTAGGTGAGGAGGAAAGGATGATTACTCGTTCACCGAGATAAATTGATTCATCGATATCGTGAGTCACAAACAGCACGGTAACACCCAGATTTTTCCAGACATTACGGATCAGATCTTCAAGATCGGCACGTGTCTGCGCATCCACCGCTGCGAATGGCTCATCCATCAGCAGCACTTCCGGTTGGTACGCCACGGCACGGGCGATGGCCACGCGTTGCTGCATACCGCCTGAGAGCTGCCAGGGGTAAGACTTTGGCACATGGCTCAGGCCTACAGCTTCAAGAGCCTCATCAACCAGCTTTCGGCGCTCAGCCTTTGGCACTCCAGCGTTTTTCAGTGGCAGTTCAACATTGTCGGCAACTCGCAGCCAGGGGAACAGCGAACGACCGTACTCTTGGAAAACGACTGCCATCTTTTTGGGCGGCCCGGTGACTTTCTGCCCGTCAAGTAGCACCTCGCCGCTGGTGGAGCTCAACAGGCCGGAAATGCACTTAAGCAGCGTAGTTTTGCCTGATCCTGAAGGGCCTACTAGACACACAAGCTCTCCGTGCCCCAGGTCAAAGGTTAGATCCCGGACGGCCTCAATATCGCCTCCGTCGGTATGATAAACCTTCTTCAGTCCGCGGACCGATAGCAGCGCTTCACCCTCAGGCAGGGTTCGCCCGCCAATGGTTCCATTCTGGCTAGACAGCATTTTCAACCTCTTTCAATCCGTTGTACCAGCGCAGCACACGGCGTTCGACCCATTGGAAGATAAAGGACATGATGACTCCGATCAGACCCAGCATGACGATGCCGGACCACATTTCCGGAACAGCGAAGGATCGTTGGAACTGAACGATCGCGAACCCCAGCCCAGAGGAAGACGCGAACATCTCGGAGATCACCATCAGGATCAAGCCAATGGAAAGGCACTGGCGAATGCCGGCCATGATGGTAGGCATGGCGCTGGGGAGCACCTGATAGCGAATACGGGCCAATCCGCTAATTCCATAAGACCGGCTGGTTTCATTTTGCACCGAGTCAATCGCGCGAACACCTTCAATGGTGTTCAAGAGGACCGGCCAGATCGCTCCGGAAATGATCACCGCGATCTTCATTCCGTCGTTGATGCCAACCAGCAGCATCAGTACCGGAATCAGCACCGGCGGAGGCAGAGCCCGGAAGAATTCGAAAACCGGCTCGGTAATTGCCCGAGCGGTGCGATTCAAACCGACCAGCAGGCCGAGCAACACACCCAGCACAATCGCTCCGATCACCCCGAGGATCAACCGCAGGATGCTTGGAAACACGTCAGTGAACATACGCTCACCGATCCAGGTCTCGGCAAAGGTTTTGACCAGTTCGCCCGGGGTGGGCACAAAGAAGCTCGTGCCGCCCGCGGTAGCCACAGCCCACCACAGGATCAGCAGGAGAGGCAGCGCCAATAAAAAGCAAACTGACTTCAGGGTTTTCATGAGATGCGCTCCCCTCGAACAGAAGCATGCCAGGAAAGCACACGCCTCTCAACCACACGCATACATAGGTTGATGGCCACTCCCAGTAGTCCGGTCGCCACAATCAGCGCATACATACCCGCTATGGCACCGCCGGACTGAGCCAGCTGGATTTCCTTACCCAAACCCGGTGCTCCGATAATCAATTCTGCGGTGATTGCCAGGATCAACGCCACTGCTGCGCCCAAGCGGATGCCGGTCATCAGATACGGCAGCATGGTTGGAAAAATAACATCCCGGATTCGTTGGAACCTGGAAAAACCATAGGACCGCGCGGTCTGCATGGCCACGTTATCCACATCTGCCACGCCATAAAGCACCTGGATCAGCACCTGCCAGAAACAGGCATAAATAATCAGCATCAGCGAGGATTCGATCTTCGTGCCAAACATCAGCACGGCCAGCGGAATCAGTGCCACCGATGGAATTGGCCGCAAAAACTCAATGGTCGAGTTGGTGGCGCGTCGAAGGAAACTAGACATTCCGATAGCTAGCCCAAGAACTAGTGCAAGCAGTACGGCAATAGCCAAACCGATAAACCATGCCAAAAGGGTTTCACCCACGGCCACCCAGAAGGCAGTTAGCGTGAAGTCTGCAAACAAGGTTCTAAGAACTTCTGATGCTGGGGGCAGATATTTGGCCTGAACCACCCCAAGCGCCGGCATCAATTCCCAGATTCCTAGGAACGCTAGGATGCCAATCAACCCCCACACCCCATTGGGCATCGCGGACTTAGAAGGATTCCTGCGGGTCCTTTTGGCTTTGCTCCGCGCCATAGTTACCGCGCTCATCCGAGCATCTCCGCAAGGTCTGAGGCGTTTTGCCCTAGCGCACGTTGCGCCTGCGCTGGTTTCTGCGTTTCTCTATGCCTCGGCATATCCGAGCCGCCGGTTGCGCGCCCGGAGACTGGCTGAGAAACTGGTGCGCTCATGAACGGAATTCTCATGGCTTTTCTCCCATATGGTGCCGTTGCCGCTGCGGTGCTCACATGATCATCCGCAGCGGCAACAGGCGTTGTAGTGGAATTATTGGATGATAATTGCGTTGATGTCCGGCACGTTCTCGAGGAATCCGAACTTAGCTGCCAGCTCACCCAAATCAGTCAGTTCTGCCACCGGTGTTTCAGCATTCCACGACTCCATATTCAGCCCTTCGGCAACCTTAGGATCCATGCTCATAAAGTCAGGCAACAGCGCACGCGCCGAATCCGGATCGTCTTGCGCAGCCGTGAGGACTTCCGCCAACGCCTCCTGCCATTGCTTGATGACTTCAGGGTTTTCCTCAGCGAACTTACCGCTGGTGAAGCTCACCATGGTTGGCATCCCGGGACTTGCGGTTTGGTTCGGGTACCCAAGCAGCTCATTATTCTCATCAGTCAGCGCCTTGGACAGGAACGGCTCCGGAACCCAAATGGCATCAACGTTGCCGCGCTCAAGCTGGGCTTCCATGTCCGGGAAGGGCATTTCACTGAACTTCAGTTTTGTTGGATCCGCTCCGGCCAATTCGGCGGATTCCATGATGGTCAGGTCCCCCTGGGTGCGCAACGCATTTACCGTTGTTGTTTTTCCTGCCAGATCATCCCAACCGTCAATTCCCGAGTCTTTGCGCACAACCACACCGTTGATGTCATTGCCCTCGGCCTTCGAGGCGGAATATCCGCTGACAATTCTCATGTCCAGGCCCTTATCCACCGCGGTCAGCACCGACAGTGGATTTCCCACTGCAATGGCGAGCTCACCGGTGGAAACAGCGGGAAGCATGGCAGCACCTGCGTTTGAGGTGCTCAGCTCGACATCAAGGCCATGCTTTTCGAAGGTTCCAGCATCAACACCCTGCTGTACCGCAACCGACGGCGCGATGGGCAGAATACCCACGGTGACCTTGGTCAGCGACCCGTCAGCAGAACCCGATGACTCCGTGTTTTGGGTATCCCCGGAGCCAGAGAGGGACCCCGAGCCGCACCCAGCCAATCCCAGTGATAGGACAGCGGCGCCTGCAAGCAGTATGGACCAGCGTTTGTTCATTTTCTCCCCTTAGAAACCCGTTCCCGCGGCCTCGAGTGGCAAGCCGGGAAAGGTGTGACTTGAGCCACATTTCAAGACTAATCCAACTATTGAGAATGTCAATGGTTGATTTTCTGATTATTATGAATTTTGCTGTCGCCTTGAGCCTAAAGCCCGCTGGCGCCTTCGTGGGCACGCGATCCAGCGGCGCCTAGCTAAACTGTTTACGCAAGTCAGACTTGCGTATCTTGCCGCTTGCAGTACGGGGAAACTCGTTGAGGAACACCGAAGTACGAGGAATTTTGTAGCGCGCCAGACGCCCGTTGAGGTGCCCTTCGATGTCGCTTTCATCCAAGGTGCTTCCGGGTTTTAATACAACGATGGCGCGCGGAACTTCACCCCACTTGTCGTCCGGAACACCAATCACGGCTACCGATTCGATTTCGGGCAGTTCCATAATGGCCTGTTCAACCTCCGCGGGATAAATGTTTTCCCCACCGGAAATGATCATGTCTTTGAGACGATCCGAAATGAACAGGAAACCCTCGGAATCCAGGTACCCAATATCCCCTGAGCGGAACCATCCTCCCTCGTGGAAGGACGCCTCGGTGGCCTCGGGCCGCTGCCAGTACTCTTCGATCACGTTTGGTCCGCTGATCAGGATCTCGCCAACCTCGCCTGCCGGCAGCGCTTGTCCCTGCCCATCAGCAATTCGAATATCGGTGAAGAAGTGCGGCAATCCTGCCGACCCCATTTTGGGCCGGGAATACGCTGCCTGGAGCATGCTGGTTCCCGGGGCGGTTTCCGTCATGCCGTAACCCCCGCTGAATCCCAGCCCGCGTTCCTCGTACGCTTCAAGCACACGCAGCGGCACCGCAGAACCACCACAGGTGAGCATCTGGAGCGACGAGAGGTCCGCGGCCGCCCAATTCTCATGCTCGGCCAAAAGCTGGAAGGTTGTTGGCACCCCCGAAAGCTGGGTGATCTTGTAGCGTTGAATCGCATCCAGAACCGCCGCCGGCTCAAAACGTTCCTGAAGCACCAAGGTGCCGCCCTTAAGCAGCACGGGAAGTGCGCCCATCCCCAGGGCCGCTACGTGGAACATGGGAGCAATCAGCAGCCCCACGGACTTGCTGGTGATGTCGTAGTCAACGATGACGTTGTACGAATTCCAGGTCATATTCCCGTGAGTCAGCACCGCACCCTTGGGCGTTCCGGTAGTACCCGAGGTGTAGAGAATGATCGCCGGGTCTTCCAGCTGCACATTCACATCCTTGTGCTCACTGGATCCAGCCTGCAGCGCACGCTCATAACTTGAATCCTGGCCCGGAATCATGGCGACCTCAAGCAGCTGGGACACCGGACTATCCGCACTTGCTGCTTGGGCGTCAGCCGCGAGATCTGCGACATGGATCAGTAACTCACTGCCTGAATCCCGCAGCGCAAAATTCAGTTCACGAGGGGCCAGCCGGATGTTCAGCGGAACAAAGATGGCACCGAGCTGCGTGGTGGCGAACATGGTTTCCAGAAACGCCGCATGATTGGCACCCAAAAATGCGACGCGACTGCCCGCGCCAATTCCCCGCTCGCGCAACGCATCGGAGAGTTTGTTGATGCGCTCGGCAAGCTCGGCATAGCTGAGGCTCACTCCGGCGTGAATCACTGCCGGATGATCCGCTGATTTCACGCGGCGCCGGTGGATCCAGTTGCCAAATCCCTTATTTAACATCTGTCGCTCTTTTCGATTATTCGTACACTACGCCGGATCAGCGGAACCTGCCGTTGAACCTTAGGCGTAGAACCGGTATAGACCACGCGATACCACTGCCGGCTTGGTGGCACCCTCTACCTCGATCATCTGGTCCACCGCGATCTGGTAACCGCCTTTGACCTCTTCAACCTCGGCAATGGTGGCCTTCATCCGGATCTTGGAATCAACGGGCACCGGCGAAGGGAAACGCACCTTCTCCAGGCCATAGTTCACCTTGGTGCTCACGCCATCAACATCAAAAAGCTCGCTCCAGAAGGCGATCTGCAGGCTCAGGGTCAGATAACCATGGGCGATGGGACCACCGAAGGGACCGGACTTGGCCTTTTCTGGATCGGTGTGAATCCACTGGTGGTCATCGGTGGCGTCCGCGAAGGTATTGATCTGGTCCTGCGGAACGTTGCGGTACTCGCTGTAACCCAGGTCGGTGCCTGCGGCGTTGGCGAGGTCTGCGTAGTTAATAACTGTTTTTGCCATGAGATGCTCCTCTAAATGTATTGCTGAATAGTTGAATTAGGGTTGGAAATCAGCGGAAGGCGCTGATCCCGGTGACGGCGCGTGCGACGATCAGTGAGTTGATCTCGTGTGTGCCTTCATAGGAATAAATGGCCTCGGCATCCGCATGGAAACGTGCCACATCGTTATCCAGCAGGATCCCGTTGCCTCCGCAGACTTCACGGGCCAATGCGACGGTTTCGCGCAACATGCGCGCGGTAAACATCTTTGCCAACGCGGAGTTCTCATCCTTATAGTTGCCCGCCTGCTGTTGCTGGGTCAGTCTGGTAACCAAGGCGAGGCTGGCGGTGACATTGGATAACATGTGGGCGAGTTTTTCCTGGATCAGCTGGAAGCCAGCCAACGGTTTGCCAAACTGGGTACGCTCGGTGGTGTAACGCAGGGCGGCCTCGTAGGCTCCTGCCATCGCCCCGGTGGCAATCCAGGCAACGTCCGAACGCAAATTGCGCAGACAGGAGGCCACGTCGGCAAAGGAGTTGATCTTCACCAACCGTGCCGAGTCATCCACCCAGACTTCCTGCAAGGAAATGTCGGCGTTCTGCATGATTCGCAAACTGGTTTTGCCGGTGATCTTGGTGATCTCCACGCCTGGCGCATCGGTGGGCACCAGAAAACACTTAACCTGCGCATCTGCCTCATCGCGGGCGAATACCGCCAGCACGTCCGCCTGCGCCGCGCCGCCGATCCACCGCTTGGCTCCGGTGATCAACCAGCCCGAACGGCCTTCGCGTTGCGCTGCGCGGGCACTGGTTTCCAGCCCGCCGGCAATGTCCGAGCCGTGCTCCGGCTCGGTCAACGCGAACACTCCCTTGTATTGATAGGACGTGATCTGCGGATCCAGCGCGGCAACCTGTTCCGGGCTTCCACCAAGATTCACCGTGGTACGGAAGAGGCCCGACTGTGCGTTGTAAAACGTCGCCACCGAAGCATCCACCCGGGCCAGCTCAAAATTGCGAAAACCAGCGTACAAGCCCGACGGTTGAACACCTGCTTCCTTGAGCTCAACCGGGTCCATAAGATCCGCTTCGATCAGCGGATCCACAATCTGTTCCGGAAACTCGCCGCGTTCCCAATACTCGTTGACAACCGGGCGCACGTGTTGATCAAGCGCCGCCCGCAACCTGCCCACGGCCGATTGCTCGGGCTGGCTGAGCAGGTCCCACATGCCGTAGAGGTCGCTGCCGGGTGCCGACACCACTAGGAATCAACTCCCAGTACAGCTAGTGCATTGGCCTTCAGGATTTTGGCACGCACCTCGTCCTTCAAGGGCAACTGGGCGAAGGCGCCAAGCCACTTTTCCGGTGTGATCAGCGGGAAATCCGTCCCGAATAGAAGCTTGCCGGAAAGCACATTATTACCGAGTTTCACCAATGATTCCGGGAAGTACTTGGGGCTCCACCCGGAAAGGTCAATAAAAACGTTCGCCTTGTGGGTGGCGATGGAGTTCGCTTCCTCCTGCCACGGCACCGAGGGATGGGCCATGATGATTTTCAGCTGCGGGAAGTCCGCGGCTACATCATCCAACAGCAAAGGGTTGGAGTATCGCAGCTTGATACCGCGACCGCCAGGAAGACCTGCGCCCATACCGTTTTGCCCGGTATGAAAAATGCAGGGCAGTCCCAGTTCTTCCAATACTTTCCACAACGGGTAAAAGGCTTCGTCGCTCGGGTCAAAACCCTGCAGCGAGGGGTGGAATTTGAATCCCCGAACCCCCAGCTCCTGCGCCTGATGCCGGGCGTCATCCAAGGCTGGTGCGCCGCGGCGCGGATCCACGGACCCGAATGGGATCAGCACATCGTTGTTTCGAGAACAGCCTGCGACCAAGTCTTCAACCGAGTTTGGTTCATGACCCAGCGCTGTCCGCGCATCGACGGTAAAAACCACCGCGGCCATGTTCTTCTCCCGGTACACCTGCGCAATCCGGTCAATCGACGGGGTGCGTTCGGAAGATTTGAAGTACGCCGCAGATGCATCAAACAGGTCCTGCGGCATGGCTTTGTGTCCGCATTCGTCTACTTCCAGATGCACGTGCATATCAATAGCGTCGATGCTCTGGAAGTTGATGCCCAGCTCGTAGCGGGTTGTCATGAAGATACGCTCCGTCTACTAAGCGATCTGCGCGGCAAGCTCGGCAGGCATCTCAGGGAACTTCTCCCCCACACTCTGCTGGCTGCCGGCGAAACGCTCGGTGAATTCTGCCTGCAAGGTCGCATAGTCCCAACCGCCTTCATGGAACTCGGTGACCGCGGCCTCCGGGTGGGTCCAGATCTGCAAACGGTCACCACCCACGCCAATAGCCTGTCCATTGATGTTCTGCGCCTCATCGGAAGCGAGGAAGGCGATAATACCGGCCACGTCCTCGGCCGAACCAAAACCAAGGTCCTTGCGGTAGAAATCAGGCATAACTTCTCCGCGCTCCTCGGCCTCAACGGCAGGGCGGAAGAACGGCACAGTTTTGGTCATTTCGGTGGCGGCGACCGGGATCACGGCGTTGGCGGTCACACCCGAGCGCTTCATTTCCAGCGCCCAGGTCCGCACCATACCTACGATGCCCGCTTTGGCGGCGGCATAGTTGGTCTGGCCGAAGTTGCCACGCTGGCCGGTTGGCGAACCGATGGCGATGATACGTCCGGAAATACCGTTTTCCTTGAAGTAGCCGTATGCCTCGCGCACGCAGGTGAAGGTACCCCGCAGGTGCACATTGATCACCAGATCAAAATCTTCATCGGTCATCTTCAGCAAGGACTTGTCCCGCAGCACCCCGGCGTTGGTGACCAAGATATCCAGGCGTCCGAAGTTCTCTACGGCGGCGGAAACCAGCGACTTGGCGGTCTCGGTGGAACCTACAGCCGCGGCCACACCCACCGCCTGACCACCCTGCTCAATGATGGTTGCCACCGCAGAATCCACGGCAGACTGGTCAATATCATTGATGACCACCGCGGCACCCTGGCGCACAAGCTCCTGAGCGTAGCTCAGTCCCAGACCTCGACCGCTACCGGTAACAATTGCAACTTTCCCTGACAACGACATACCGACTCCTCAAGTGGTTCGCGATTTATGCGGCTCCCTGATTGCCCCATGATGCGAGACGTGGGAACCTTTCCTAGATACATAAAATCTTGAATACTTAAAAAAGTCAACGATTGATTTTTTCACTAACAGATGAGGTTCTATCCGTGGATACAAAAAACTCCGTCACCCTGACCCCCGTACAGCGACTCGCACACAGCGAATTGGCTGGAGAAATCGAGTTTCTCACCGCACGGATGCGCTCGCAGGGCAGCACCCGCGCCAATCTGCTGCTAGCACCGCTGGGCTTGAAGGTCCGCTCGTATTCGGTGTTGTCTCTGGCCTGCAGCGATTTGGCGCCTACCCAGCGTGAATTGGCGGAGTTTTTGTCCTTGGACCCCAGCCAGATTGTCCCGCTGGTGGACCAGCTGGAATCCCGCGGCCTGGTTGAACGTGTCACGTCGCCGAACGATCGACGCACCAAGGTGATTGCCGGAACCCCGGCGGGTCAGGATCTGTACACCCAGGCGCGCAAAGCGACAGGCGAGGCAGAAGAAGTCTCGCTCAAGGCACTCAGCGCCGCCGAGCGCGAGACCCTGCGGGACTTGCTCACGCGTATCGCTTTCGACGCCTAGACCCAGTTCCAAACACGAGCTTGGGAAACATCGCATCAGCAGCAAATGGGGTGGAGCCTGCGAAACCCGGCACCCCAGTTCACCAAGTTTTATCGACCTACCCTCAGGGCTGCACATCCTCCAGGATCGCGCGCATCAGTACGGTTTCCGCGGCCGTCAGCGGACGCGCGGTGGAGTGGGCGAGCTGAATTTTCCATTCAAGGGACACCGGAATGCTCCAGATCCCCTCGTCCCCGCCACGGGTCACGGTCGATTGCGGCAAGAAGGCAACCCCTAGGCCCTGCCGGACAAGATTTAACGCAAATTCAAGATAAACCACCTCGGTCCGCACGATGCGTTGCAGGCCCTGCGCGGCGAAAGCGGCGTCCACGGTGACACGATTTCCCCACCCTTGGGGAAAATCCACGTATTCTTCGCCAGCAACTTCGGCCAAGTTGATACGTTTTCGGCCAGCCAGGCGGTGGGCAGACGGAACAACAAAAACCATTGGTTCCACGTGGAATTGATGAACCTTGAGGTTTGGGACCGAGTTTTCCGCGACCGATAACAACGCCAAGTCCAAGGAACCGTCCAGCAGCCCAGCCAAGGAGCTACGGGTCCCCTGCACCGTTTGCCTCAGCCTCACCACCACCCCCGGGTGCTCGCGGTGAATACGCACCAGCACCCGCGACATATCCAGCGGCCCCAAATAGGACAAGGTTCCCAGCTCTACGGTGCCAGACACCGTTCCGCGCACCGCATCTACCGCATCCCTCGCGGCTTGAACCTCACCGAGGATCGCCTGCGCCCGGGGCAACAAGGCCTCACCAGCCGGAGAGAGCCGGATTGAGCGCCCCTGCCGCACAAATAGCTCCGCTCCAAGATCTTGCTCGAGTTGCTTGATGCCCGCAGACACCGCCGACTGCACCACGTGCAGCGACTGCGCCCCGCGGGTGAAACTCAGCTGCTGGGCAACGGCAAGAAAATACTCGATCTGGGTGATCTGCATAAATCCATTATCACAATCCTTGATGCATTTGATCAATAAATATCGTTGGATCTGATCTGATAATCCTCCGATACTGAAGACATGAGCATCACTTCCGCCCCACCCATCAAGAGCAAAAACCGTGCACTTCATGGGCGCAGTTTCTGGATCGTCACCTTCGCGTTCCTGACCTCCATGGCCTTCGCCACCGCGCCAACACCCCTGTATGCGCTCTACCAACAGCGCTCGGGATTCAGCGCGTTCACCATCACCCTGATCTTCGCCACCTACGCCTTGGGTGTCCTGTCCACCCTGATCACGATCGGGCATTTATCCGACCGGGTGGGGCGCCGCCGATTATTGTTGCCGTCGGTCGGATTGATTTTGATCTCCGCCGCAATTTTCATCTTCTTCCCGGATCTGCCGGGGCTGCTGACCGCACGCTTGGTCTCCGGCATGGGTGTTGGCATGCTGACAGCCACCGCCACCGCCTACCTCACCGAACTGCACACCGTCGCACGTCCGGGCGCCGGATTGAAACGCGCCGAGATTACCGCGACCGCCGCGAACATTGGCGGCCTGGGGTTGGGGCCGTTGATCTCCGGACTGCTGGCTCAGTTCGCTCCTGCGCCGCTGCAATTGACCTACCTGGTGTTCGCTTTCCTACTCCTCTTGAGCCTGGCGCTGCTTTTGCGCACGCCAGAAACGGTAAGCGTCAGCGACAGGTGGGAATATCGCCTGCAACGCATTTCGGTACCTCGCGAACACCGGGGAAGCTTCGCCGCGGCGGCAATGATGGCCTTTGTGAGCTTCGGAATGTTCGGCCTCTTCAGTTCGTTGGCCCCGGTGCTCATCCGGGGCACCCTGGGTATCACCTCGCTAGCCGTGGCCGGCGGTGTCACCTTTGTGGTGTTCGCGTCGGCCGCGGTGATGCAGATGTTCTCCTCGCGCTGGGCGCTGACAACCCAGATCCGCTCGGGACTGCTCACCCTAGGCCTCGGCCTGGTTCTGGTCACCGGTGGAATCTTGTTTGCCTCGATGCCGCTGCTGTTGCTCGGCGGCGTGGTTGCTGGCTCTGGCTCGGGTATCGCCTTCAAGGCCGGTCTGGGCACCGCGATTGGAATCTCGTCACCCGAGCAGCGTGGAGAGGTGATTGCCGGAATTTTTCTGGCCGGCTACCTCGGAATGTCGCTGCCGGTGCTGATGCTTGGGGCGCTCATGCTGGTAATCCCACTGGTTCCAGCGGTACTGGGGTTCGGGGCATTGCTGCTGCTTTTGCTTGCGCTGACAGCCCTGCTCTCCGTACGCGCAAGCCGCTGAGCACCTCACGATCATTATTCTCATTCAATAAGAACGAACAAGAAGTGTGAACCACAACACCGTCATGCTGTAGAAGATTCAAGTCGGCGTCCATGTTGACGGGCGGGCAGAGCAACTCGTCCTTCACCCACCACACATGGCCACATCTCGAAGGAAACTCATGACGCAGGCAGCACGTATTCTCAAAACCAAAGTCGGCATCATCGGCGGCGGCCCCGCCGGCCTGATGCTCTCCCACCTGCTTTCAAAATCGGGTATTGAGAACATCGTGGTCGAAATGCGCGACCATGAGACCATCCGCAACACCCACCGCGCCGGCATCCTGGAATCCCAGGCGGTCAGCATGCTCACCGATTCAGGTGTTGATGGGCGAGTGCTGACCCTTGGTGACGAGCATGCAGGCATCGACCTGCGTTTCAATGGCGAGTCCCACCCGCTGGATTTCCGCGAGCTCGTGGATGCCACGGTCACCCTCTACGCGCAGAACGAAGTGTTTGTGGACCTTGCCGCGGCCCGCGCCCGTGACAACGGCGACGTGCGCTTCAACTGCGAGGTCACCGAAATCCTGGACATGCAGACCAGCACCCCCAAGTTCCGTTTCACCGATGCCGAGGGCACACTCTTCGAGGTGCACGCAGACGTGATCGTCGGCGCCGACGGCTCGCGTTCGTTCGCCCGCCGCCAGATGCCGGACACCGTCCGCGAGGACTTCAAGGTCAGCTACCCGTTCGCGTGGTTCGGCATCCTCACCGAAGCGCCAAAATCCTCGGCCGAACTGATCTACGCGAATTCGCCAGATGGTTTCGCGCTGATTTCCCAGCGCAGCGAGAACGTGCAGCGGATGTACTTCCAGTGCGATCCCAACGAAAACGTGGATGACTGGAGCGAAGACCGCATCTGGAGCGAACTGCAAAAACGTGTTGCCGGGCCGGACGGCTTCGAGCTGAAGACCGGACCGATCTTTGATAAAACCGTGCTGGGATTCCGCTCATTTGTGCGCCAGCCGCTGTCCCACGGACGGATGTTTTTGATCGGGGATGCTGGACACACCGTGCCACCCACCGGAGCCAAGGGACTGAACCTGGCGTTCGCTGATGTCAAGGTGCTTTTTGAGGCACTCGACTCGTTCTTCTCCACCGGCAGCGACAAGCTGCTCGGCGGCTACTCGGACCTCGCCTTGAAGCGGGTCTGGAAGGCACAGAACTTCTCCTACTGGATGACCTCCATGCTGCACACCCCGGTGAACGCCGATCCGTTCATGACCCAGCGCGCGCTGGGAGAACTGGATACCGTGACCTCCTCCCGGTACGGACAGCAGTACCTGGCCGAGTCCTACACCGGCTGGCCCCACGCTTAATCCCTGAAGTACCCCACCACACCCACCACACACCGAAAGGAGCCTAACCGTGAGCACCCAGACCGCCCCGGACGAGCCCTTCGAAAATGCCCACGTCCTGGACCCGGCCGCCTCCACCGCGACCCAGGAGCAAATGACCGCGGAGATCACTGAGATCCACGAGTCCTACCGCCAGCAGGTGTTGGCCGGCGCCAAGGCCGAAACCCAGCCTCGGGTGGACTTCGCGCCGTACCGCTCCTCGCTGTTGCGCCACCCCACCAAGGACCTGCACCACACCGACCCGGAGACCATCGAACTGTACGCTCCGGCCTTCGGACAGCGTGATGTGCACGTGCTGGAGTCGGATTTGACCATCCAGCACAACGGCGAGCCAATCGGCGAGCGCATTGTGGTGGCCGGGCGGGTGCTGGACGGCGACGGCCGCCCCGTATCCAACCAGCTGATCGAAATCTGGCAGGCCAATGCCGCCGGCCGCTATGTGCACAAGCGCGACCAGCACCCGGCACCGATCGATCCGAACTTCACCGGGGTGGGCCGCGCAATCACCGGACCCAACGGCGAGTACTCGTTCACCACCATCAAGCCGGCACCGTACCCGTGGAAGAACCACCACAACGCCTGGCGTCCGGCGCACATCCACTTCTCGCTGTTCGGCACCGATTTCACCCAGCGGATGATCACCCAGATGTATTTCCCGGGCGACCCACTGTTCGCCCTGGATCCGATCTACCAGGCAATCACCGATCAGCAGGCACGCGACCGCCTGGTCGCCACCTACGACCACTCGATCACCAGCCACGAATGGGCCACCGGCTACAACTGGGACATTGTGCTCACCGGCAGCAACCGCACCTGGATGGAAGACGAAGAGGAGGAGCACTAAATGAAACAGGCACCTGAACTGAAGCTCACCCCGACCCCGGGGCAGACCATCGGCCCGTTCTACGGTTACGCCCTGCCTTTCGAGAAGGGCGGCGAACTGGTCAACCAGGCAAACCCCAACTCGGTGCGCCTGCACGGCGTGGTGTACGACGGCAAGGGCGAGGTCATTCCCGACGCGCTGCTGGAGATCTGGCAGGCGGACGAGAACGGCAATGTCGTCTCCCGTGACGGCTCGCTGGTTCGCGACGGCTACACCTTCACCGGCTGGGGCCGCGTGGCGGTGGACAACGTGGGGCACTACACCTTCACCACCGTGAATCCCGGGGCTACCGAGCCGGGCAAGGCACCGTTCATCATGCTGACGGTGTTCGCCCGCGGCCTGCTCAACCGCTTGTTCACGCGCATCTACCTGCCGGAGGACACCCAAGCGCTAGCCAACGACCCGCTGCTGGCCTCGCTGTCCGAGGAACGCCGCCAGACCCTGATCGCCACCCGCGAAGAGGACGGTTCGCTGCGTTTGGACATTCGCCTGCAGGGTGAGGGCGAGACCGTGTTCTTGTCCTACCCGCGCGAAAGCTGATACCGGCTGGTCAACCCCGCTAGGGTGAAATTCCATCAGGCACCACGTGGCTGCGGGCATTTCACCCAAGCGGGGTCTTGCCCGTTTCACGGGCCAGATACTTTTTTGAGCGAATTGAGGAGCATTGATGACAGGCGTGGACTACGGAATCCTGTCCCCCACCTGGGCCGGAGGCCAAGCCGCCGAGTTGGCTTCCGATACGGCGTTTGTGCAGGCAATGCTGGACACCGAAGCGGCGTGGGTTCGGGTGCAGGCGGCCGCCGGGTTATGCCCGGAGCAGGAGGCGGAGGCTGTCGCCGCCGTGTCCCAGGCGGCGCGGTATGACCTATCCGAACTCGCATCCAAAACCCCCGACGGGGCCAACGCACTGATCCCGTTGCTGGGCATGATGCGCGCCCAGCTGGCGGCCGATGGCGCCCCGGCCTCAGCCGGGCGCAGCCTGCACCGCGGAGCCACCAGCCAGGACATCATCGACACCGCACTGGTGCTGGTCTTGCGGCGCGGGATCCTCGCGCTGCGTGAAAACCTGCGCACCGCCGCGCAAGGATTGGCCGGCCTGGCCCTGGAGCACCGGGACACCGTGTGCATTGCGCGTTCGCTGACCCAGCACGCGCTGCCCACCACGTTCGGATACAAGGCCGCCGCCTGGCTCAGTTCCCTGCTCGCCGCCGAACGCCAGCTGGGACTTGTGGCCGAGAGCCTGCCGCTGCAATGGGGCGGGGCCGTGGGCACGCTTGCCTCGCTGGACCAGTTCCTGGCCGATCACCGGGCGGAGGATCGCACCAGCGCCGCGCTGAGTTCAGCGCTCGCCACCGAGTTGTCGCTGCATGACCCGCAGCTGCCGTGGCACACCAACCGCCAGCCGATAGTGCAAGCCGGCAGCGCCCTGGCCGGTGTGATTGCCGCGCTGGGGACCTTCGGCGCGGATGTGCTCACCGCGTCCCGCCCCGAAATTGCCGAGCTGAACGAACCCCGCGAGGCCGGCAAGGGCGGCAGCTCGGCCATGCCGCAAAAACAGAACCCGGTGCGTTCGGTGCTGCTGCGCAACGCCGCTTTCAGCGCCCCTGGCCTGCTTTCCACCCTGTTCACCGCCGCGGGTACCGCGGTTGACGAACGCCCCGACGGCGGCTGGCATGCCGAGTGGCCCGCCCTGCGTGAACTGCTACGCCTGGCCGTCGGAGCCGCCGAACAGGCAGCGGTGCTAGCCGTCGGACTGCAGGTGAATACCGCAGCCTTGGACCGCAACCTGCGACTCGGCGGGGACGCGGTGCTCTCCGAACGCCTGGCGACCGTGCTTGCTCCGGTTGTCACCGGCGGAAAACCGGCCATCCAACAGCTGGTGCTCCGTTCGCTGTCCGACGGGGTATCGTTGCGCGAGCTGCTGCGTGCGGAAATCCCCCACGACCAGCTCACCGATGCCCAGCTCGATAACCTGCTGGACCCTGCCGGTTATCTCGGCTCAGCCATCCGCTTCACCGATGCCGTACTGGCCGACTACACCAATTGGAAGGAATCATGGCAATCCCGCAACTAACCCCCTCCCTGCTGCAGCAGAACTCCGAACTGCCAACGCTGATCCTCGGCCCTTCGCTGGGAACCTCCTCGCTGCACCTGTGGGGTCCGGCCGTGCCGTACCTGAAGGATCACTTCCAGCTGGTGGCGTGGGACCTGCCAGGCCACGGCGCCAGCAGCCCCTCCACCGAGGCTTTCAGCATGGCCGAACTGGCCCAGGGCGTGATCACCATGATCGCCGCCCTGCGGACCGACGGGGTCATCGCGCCAGGCGCCAAGCTCTACTACGCCGGGGTGTCCATCGGCGGGGCCACCGCCCTGCAGCTGGCGCATGATCATGCCGGGGTTTTCGATGCCCTGTCCGTGGTGTGCTCCGCGGCCAAAATTGGCACCCCCAAAGGGTGGAACGAACGCGCCGAACTGGTAGCTTCAGCTGGCACCCCGACCATGGTGGTCGGTTCCGCGCAGCGTTGGTTCGCCCCCGGGTTCATTGAGAAGGACGCTGTCACCTCCACCAACTTGCTGCATAACCTGCAGGATGCGGACCGTTTCTCCTACGCCCATGCCTGCGGCGCGTTAGCCGGGTTCGACCTGCGCGAGCAGCTGCCCGAGCTGCGTGATCCGCTGCTGGTCATCAACGGCGCGCAGGATCAGGTCTGCCCGCCGGCCGACGCCGAGTTCATTGCCCAGCATGCGCAAAATGCCGGCTTTGCCATCATTGACACCGTGGCCCATCTGGCCCCGGCCGAAGATCCGCAGGCCACCGCCGCGCTCCTTGCCGATTTTTTCTCCGCCAACTAGGAAGGCCAGATTTTTATGACTGACTCACAACGACTGCCCGGGGACACCTACGACGCCGGCATGGCCGTGCGCCGGGAAGTGCTCGGCAACGAGCACGTAGATAGGGCGACCAGCAGCTCCAACGAGTTCACCGATGAATTCCAGGAAATGATTACCCGTTTTGCGTGGGGCACCATCTGGACCCGCGATGGGCTGCCTCGCGTCACCCGCAGCGCCATCACGCTGACCGCGATGATCGCCGGCGGCTACTGGGAAGAGCTGGAAATGCATGTGCACGCGGCCCTGCGCAACGGCATGACCCCGGATGAGATCAAAGAGGTATTCCTGCAGTCGGCGATCTACTGCTCGGTTCCGGCGGCCAATGTCGCTTTCAAAATCGGCAAAAAGGTGCTCGCCGAATACGAGGAGCAGTCCTAAGTTCAGCGAACTGCGGCAAGCTCCAAATGCGGTTGCGCCTACGTAGCACTATCGAATATTCAGGCAGCTGAGCGTTTCTAGGCGGTTGTGACGGCGCGGTCGATGCTGACGATTAGGGCATTAACCCACACGATCGCGGAGTCAACGTCATGAGCCACGTCAAGCCCTTGAGCGGCTTCAGCATACAGCGTCTGCCAGTCTGGTCCTTCAACCACGGTTGGAGGCCAGAGGTGGGTGTTACGGTAATCGAATAGGCGCAGACATGTTGTTTTGATTTGCCTAAGGTCCAGCTGCTCGCGGTTTCCTAAAAGCTGCAAGTCAACTAGGTCTCTGGCACGCTCGCTGCCGGGGGCCGTAGAGGCATGGATTTTCTGTGCCACCTGATGCACCACGGGCACAACGGGGACAGGAGAAGGAGCTGGGAACCCCAGAGACGTGAACAGGTCGGCAAGATCTTGCGCAAGAATCGGCTCCGGGTTTTCAGCGTCCCCAATTTCATTGTGGCCTAGTTCGAATGACACGGTGCACCATGCTTTGCCCTTGTACGAGATTTTGATCTCGAAGGGCTTCATCACGTAGGCGGTTGGAACTCCTGCGGGCCTAGGTGCCTTTTTCTCTACCAAACGACCGGTGAATCCTTCCCATCCTTCGAGCAGGCGTTCTTCGAAGTCGCTTCGAAATTTCGACAACCCACTAGTGCGTGCCGCGTCCAGGTCTTTGGTGAACCGGGTCTGGGCGCCGTAGCGCAGCGCCATCGCGCTTCCGCCTTTAACAGAACATTCGGGAAGCAACTGGCCGACAATAACCAAAGCCATGGAGGTTCGGCGTCGGGTCACGAGCAGCTCTTCGCCTGTAAGGTTTCTCAACCGGTGATTGAGTGCAATGAGGCTGGCTGGTGGAGCTCGATAGCTCATGTGGACAGCTCCGTACGCACAAGTCGCCATTCCGCGGTGGTGAGCAAACCCTCCGCGCGAGCGTGAGCAGCCGCATCGTGCAGACGCGATGCGGGAATTCGCCCACGGCATTCTAGGAGTGCCTCGGCAACCGTTTGGGATCGTATTCCGTGGTAGCTGCTCACTGTGGTATCAGCCGGAGAACGGACAAGATCGATGAAAGTGGGTAAGTTTCTACGGATTCGTTGTGGTGTCCCCACGGTTATCTTGCGTGGATTCACGTCTGCCAAACCGAGCAGAGCAAGAACGGATTCTCCGCGTAGGTGCGAACCGTCCCCGACACGCAAGGTAGCTTCTGCGAACTGCTGATGTTCACCGGGAGGAATATCGGTGAACCGATAAAGTCGGTAGCCAGAGTGCTCCAACCCGCCTCTGGCTGCAAGTTTCGGCAGCTCCGCTGCTGGTACGCCAGCATCCATCGCATCGCCTACCGTCACGTAGCCATGATTGTCGTAGGCGATCTCTCGCAAAACGGATCGGTAGCTTCGTTTCATGTCATTACTATACCGTTATCGGTATAAAATTGACACGGATTTGGTTTGCCCAGACAGCCTCGTAGCCTCTCACTTAACACCGGTTTGTTGCCCTCTAGGAAAATCGAGGGTCAGGACGTTTGAAAGCCGACGCGAACACCACTTCCGACGAGTTTCGGCCTTCACTGCTCGTGACCCTGCGCAACGGTATGACCCCGGATGAGATCAAAGAGGTATTCCTGCAGTCGGCGATCTACTGCTCGGTTCCGGCGGCCAACGTCGCCTTCAAATCGGCAAAAAGGTGTTCGCCGAATACAAGGCAAACTAGCCTTTGGTGCTGGCGACCGGTGCGTGACTCACTGCTTACAGGCGAACCACGCACCGGTTTGATACCGCTAAACCCAGCGACTGCGCTTCATCGGTCTTCGCCGCTGCGCCGCCATTGCTCATGTGCGCTGTAATCGAAAACTTCCCAAGCTTCGGCCGCACCTACTGGTTTGACGGCGTCGGTGAACCAGAATGTTTCATCCGGATTCCACCCCGCAACAACTGTGGCCACGGTAGGACCAACCGGGATGCCCTCACCAGCGCCGGACAGGTAGGCACCTAGGCTCAGGTGAACACCGTCATAGTCCTGTGCGACCGATAACCAGTCAGGTTGGACCCATTGACCATCACGACCGGTGGTTTCGCACCAACATCCACGCATGGTGCCACTGACATCTAAAGGATAGCGCTGGCAAAGATTCGCCCAATCATCCGGTTCTGAGATCTCGAAGACCGGCTTGCTCTGCGCGATTTCCAACCGTTGGATTGTTGCTTGTTTCCACCCCAAGCCGTCTTCCACACAATCCAACCCCAAGGGTGCCAAACCTACCGGTCGCGAATAGCTTCGATACAGCCCGCCGGGCGGAGTAGACCACCACGAGTTGCTCATTACGTCGGACATTTCGCTTGTCAGATTCTTCCGATGCCGCAGTTCGTCCTGATGGACCCGCGTCTTCCATTCCTTCAGTTGGGAGTTTGCAGGTTCCATCCCCGGTTGCCAGGTGCCTTCAGAGTCTTCTCCACGCCACGAGACCATCCATTGCGCGCTAGCAGCAGCTTGCGTTCCCCACCCCGCGTAGCCTCCCATCGAAGCGACCTGCTCGGCGATCCCGCTCATTGCTTTACTCAGCAAAGGATCCGCGTAAAGCGTGTCCTGCCCGTCGGCGGCTTGCCAGTACATCGCCGATTCCACGGTCTCGACCAAAGCACTGCGCAACACCTCAGTGTCCAGCACACCATCGAATCTGAAGTCAGCGAACAACTGCGCAATTCGCTCCCTAGATTGCCACCAAGATTCATCGGTCAGCGGTGCCTCTGGTGCTGAAGATTTGGCACCCACAGTGAATCTTGTAGCCGGGTCTGATCGCTCAAATTCAATCCGATGTGACGCTTCAAAAATCTTGTGCCTCAAAAACTTGGCGGCGGGCGAATCACCCGCGGTGGACAGAAAGGCCAGTGCTCGCCGCCCCCTGCGTCCGTGCACCAACTTCTGCGCAAAATCCATCAGGGCGCTTCTCCTCGTCATTCTCCGTGACGCTACTTGTTCAAGCCGCATCAATTCTCGACGAAAACCTGAGCTTGGTTTTGACGACCTGCTCATACGATACTCCGACCGGCAAAGAAATATTTGCGACTTTTTGATATACATCAAATTACAATCTACGCATAGCTCTAGTGGATAAAAGACCAAGCAGATAGCTAAAAGCCACCTAGCCGATTATTGAGTTGAGATCAGGTCACCTCGACAACGGAGCAAATGAACCTGAAGGGATTGGGCTGTCACCCGATTGCGGCGCAGGAAAACTGGAGGAATTTCCCCGCGCTCATGAACCAACTACCAGATGAAGAGAATCACTGCCCCCATGAACGATGAATACGTTAAGAACTTGGCCTATCAGCTTCGCTGGCGCCGTATGCCTGAGGATGCCGTGGCGCGAACCCTTCGCGAAGTTCGTGCGCAGTCCATGGCAGCGCGAAGCACACCCCTTGAACTTTTCGGTCCGGAGAAAAGGTACTCCGAATCTTTCGCCAAAGGGCAAGCCATTTCTAAGGGATTCTGGATTATCACCTTTGCCGTTGCGACCTCGGTACTGCTGATTCTTGGCAGGGTGATCACAGCTTTAGTCACCTCCACTGAGTCAAACCCGCTGTTCAGCATTCTGATGCTTGTTGCCGCAGCGGCCATAGTTCTTATTGGTTCAGTTGTTGGTGCACTGGTTGATCACCGTATTCCCAAGGGCGTTGAATAAGTATGCATATACAGGTCTCGTCGGTGTCCAAACACTATGGCAAAGCGCATATCCTCAAGGACATCTCCTGCTCAATACCAGCTGGCCAAATTACCGGCCTCCTAGGACCCAATGGTTCGGGCAAATCCACGTTAATGCGAATGATCCTGGGGCTGGGAACGCCTGACTCCGGGACGATCCTTTTCGACGGTGTTCAGTACGCCGACCTGCCGAACCCGGGAGCCAGAATCGGTTCGCTGCTTGATGCGGCTGCTCGGCACCCGGGCCGAAATGTCCGGGACAGCTTCAGCCTTGCAGCAGGCATGCTCGGTGTCAGCAACGGACGCCGTGATGAAGTTATTGAACAGATGGGCCTGGGGTCAGTCACTAAACGACGATTCAAGTCCCTTTCACTGGGGATGCGCCAGCGAGTCGGGCTGGGGATTGCGATCCTTGGCCGCCCTCAGTGCCTGATCCTAGATGAGCCGGTGAACGGTTTGGACATCGAATCCATCAGCTGGCTACGTGGCTTGTTGACCAAATACGCTCAAGACGGAGGAAGCGTACTGGTTTCCAGCCATCTCCTACAGGAGCTGCAATCCTATGCGCATCGTGTGGTGATCATCGACCGCGGCAGCATTGCGACGGAATCCGCCTTGTCGGACCTTAACAACCCGAACGAACAGGTTAATGTCGAGGCCGATGAACCTGAGAGACTTGCAGCTCTATTGCGGGCTCATGGGTACTCCGTTGCGGATCATGCAGCTCCCGGGTGGCTCAAAGTTCAGGCCAGCAACCGGCAGGTAGCTCAGCTGGCCATGGAGCACAGGATCCTAATTACCTCACTGGGAGCGCAGCAGGAACATCAGCTAGAGGAAGCGTACCTGCGCCTGACACAGGGTGAATACAGCGTTGATCGGACGGAAGTAATAGACCTATGAGAACCACGGAAATACAAGAACGGCAATCATCCGTTGTTTCTCGGCCGTCGCTAGCCCGCTTGGTGGGACTGGAATTTCAAAAACTGACCACGGTCCGGTCCGGGCAGTCGGTGCTGTGGAGCATGTTGGGTGTCGGGCTGCTGCTGTCTCTGGGAATGTGTTGGGTGCTTATTCCCCAGAAAGAATCCGAGCTGTCCTTTTCCGTTGTCATGATGGCGTTTACCCTTTGCGCCGCTTTGGGAACCCCGATTCTCGGAATATTGATCTACACCTCGGATTGGCAGCATCGAGACATGCTGATGATTCTGACACTGGAGCCGCGACGGCATCGAATCTTCCTAGCAAAACTCCTTTCCTCCGTGCTCATCGGTGTAGCTCTCTGCGCAGCGTTCATCTTGACGGGATTAGCGGTTAGCCTCGGTCTAGCCGCTGCCTTTAGGCTGTCGTGGACGGCGCAAGGATCCATGGAGGTTCTCTCCATGCTGGTCGTGCTCTCCTTTGCTGGAGCGCTCAGCGGTGCGGCATTGGGCTCGGCCTTGTTATCAACCCCGCTGTCGATTGTCGTCGTGATTATCCAAGTCTTGCTCATCGACAATTTGCTGTTGTTACTGCCAGGTGGAATCGGCCCATTCTTCCAAACATCTTCAATGTCCAATTCCCTGATTGGTGATGGAAGCCCTGTTGCCGCGCTGTCCTCGTTTGCCCTGTGGGTGATCTTGCCCTTTGCCATCGGTTTCCTTCGCATGAGACATGCGGAGCCGCACTAACCGCCTCGGAGTCCAATGGCTGTGAAACGTTTCGTTGCCCGAAACTGACATCTGTGAATTGAGGTCCAGAGAATTTCACAAGTGCCTCGTCGGACATGAATTCACAAGAGGCTTCCCCCAGCGCACCCAAAAGACAGGACGGACGGTTTCCCCATCACCGACCAAACCATGACGACAACCAATGTCCCCGAACATTGCACAGTTCAATAGCTGCGGGGACACGCCACTTCGATGAGGTTTCCCGGTTCTCTCCATCCTTGACAGGTAGCGATAGCCTCCGCAGAGTCCGCGGAAAGGTTGACCATCATTTCCAATAGTCCTAGCTAAAGGAGCCTGCGGTAATGTATTGGTTCTGGCACATCAACCCGCGAGACAACCTTCCTCGGTCATCTGGTAAACGAATTTGGTCACGTACGATTGGATCTTCACGGCAAGGTTTTCGAGAACACTGAGAGGCTCCGGAACACATGGGTCGAGATCCCCTGCAGGGAAGCGTTTCGCTGCCGCAGTTAGAGGCAGTTATTGCGATTGTGGATCATGGATCGTTCACCGCGGCCGCAGAAGTCCTCGGGATCTCCCAGTCATCGCTTTCCCGACGTATCCACGCACTCGAACAGTCGTTGGCCCTTCCGGTCTTCGAACCTGTCGGCCGTGAAATGGCGCTCACCGATATCGGACGGAGTATCGTCCCATCCGCACGCCGCGCGCTAAGAGAAGTTGCGGCGATCGGTACCGTGGCATTCAACAAACGTTCATTGATCACTGGTTCGCTGCGTATTGCCGGACTGCCTTCATTGGTTGCCGGTGTGATGCCGGCGTATTTGGGCGAATTCCATCGTCAGCATCCCGGTATCCGTTTAGAAATCATCAGCGTCGAAGACCACGAGGAACTCGTCGAATCGTTGCGCCTGAACCGAGTTGACCTTGCGTTCGGTGTGAACCATCAGATCCCATCCGATCTGCTCAGCCGTTCCATCGGTGAGCAAAAGTTTGCGGCGGTCGTCGCACAAGACATGGATCTTGCATCGGGCGGCGAGCTAACGGTTGAGGCACTGAATTCGTTAACGTTGGTGACCCTTCCGCAAGGAACCTCGATACGGAAAATTACCGACGAGGTCTATCGGCGCTTCCATGCAACTGCTCCACGGATAATTACCACAACGCAACGAGACGCGTTGGTGAATCTCAGTGTTGCCATTGGCGGTATCACCTTCGTTCCCGAGCCCTTAGCCAACACGGCGAGTGTATCTGGGGGCAGGCAGCTTCAATTGGACCACTTGGCCACCAGAAAATTGGGTGTTTTCTACCGGGAGGCGGAAATCAGGAATCCCGCGCTGAGAGTTTTCCTTGAAAATCTTTGAGACTTGGGTCTCGACGATGCATAGGTTCCCTTTATTTACGGCGTTGATTCAAACTTCTATGCGTTCAGTGCATGAATCCGCGCGTCCAGTCTATTGGAAATGGACTCTCACACCGTGTTCAGCTGGAGTAGCTATTTAAATCTCACGTTGGGCAAGGACACACATGACTCTGGGGACGCCGCGGAAGCAAAGATCTGCCCATCGGCGACCCACAAGGTCGTGGAAACGCTGGGTTGGCCTCACGGCCATCGTTCTTGTTCTTTCGCTCGTGGCAGGTGTCGGACTACTGGTTGCACGCCTGCAAGGAAACATCACTACCTCCGAAATCAGGGTCTCCGAGGTCGATGTCCCCGACTCGAGCAAGGGTGTGAACATCCTGGTGTTGGGATCCGACAGTCGAGATTCCGAGTCGGCCAGTTTCGGCACGAACACCGGGACGCAACGTAGTGATTCAATGCTCCTGGTGCATCTGAGCGCGGACAATCAACGAATTGACGCAGTGCAGATTCCTCGCGATACCGTGATACAGCTTCCCGCCTGTGAAGATACCGGCTCCGGAGCCTACGCCGGTGGCCGTGGAATGATCAATTCTGCGCTCAATTATGGGCCGGCATGTTCAGTTGCCGCAGTGGAAGCGCTCACGGATGTACACGTGAACCACTTCATCATGCTTGATTTCGAAGGATTCATTTCCATTGTGGATGCCATGGACGGAATCAAGGTCTGCCTCGCTACTCCCCTTGTCGATTCCAAGGCAAAACTTGATCTCCCGGCCGGGCAGCAAACCCTGGGTGGGTACGACGCACTCGCCTTGGCCCGCACCCGGCATGCCATTGGGGATGGAAGCGACATCGCCAGGCTCGGGAATCAACAAATGGTGATGTCAGCAATCGTGCAGCGCGCAACCAGCAAGGAAGTCCTGTCTCGGCCAGACCGGCTGTATTCCTTCCTTGATGCCACTACTTCCTCGATGACCGTGGACCGCGGCCTCAGTTCAATCGCTGATCTGACATCATTGGCAGCCCGGGTGCAAGCCGTCCCGACAGATCAAATCACCTTCATGACGATGCCGAATCAACCGGCTCCCGAGAACCCCAACCGGGTGGTCCCCTCCGAAGATGCGTATGTCATTTTTGACCGAATTGCCCAAGGCAACCCGGTGAAGCTGACAACTGACAAACCCACCGAAGACACTGCCGAGGCTTCAAGCCCGGACGCAACCTTGCCATTCACCATTGTTAATGGGGCTAGGGTCAATGGGCTGGCCGCCCAATTTGCTCAAAGCGCCGCGGACCAGGGGTTCACTAATTCTTCGATCACAACTGCGGCCACCGCAGCAGATAAAACTCAGCTTCTCATTCCCGATGATGTCGATGCCCAGAAGTTTGCAACTGCCCTCGCACAAGCGCTTGAGCTCAAGATCAAACCTGTTGCAAGCGACGTCGAGACAACACAGTTGATCCTGGGCCAGGATTATCTTTCGTTGGTCAAGACGCCGGAGAAAGAAGTTAAGGCGACCAGCCGCAATGCGAATCAAAGCCTGTGCGGTTAGGCAAGCCGCTGCGGTTACTCGTCCAAGGATGGTGTGTCAGAAAACAAGATCTGAAGATCAGAAATCTGCAACAAGTTAACTAGATCTTTGTGTTCGCTGCAGGGCGGCGTTCTAGGATAAAAGCATGCGAATTGCCCTGCTTGATGATTACCATGACATTGCCCGGTCCTTGGCGGACTTTGACTCGCTCGCAGACCAATTAGGTGCCCAGATCACCGTGTTTACAGAGCATCTAGGTCACGAAGACGCAGCGGTAATAGAGGCTCTGCAGCCATTTGATGTCATCGTGGCGATGCGCGAACGTACACCTTTTCCTGCGTCGCGGTTGGCTGCCTTGCCCAACCTGAAGTTGTTGGTCACCACGGGACGACGCAACGGATCCATAGATCTTGACGCGGCCAAAAAGCACGGCATTGTGGTCAGCCACACCGGTTACAAGGCCACCGACGCTGCCGAACACACCTGGGCCCTGATCTTGGCCGCTGCGCGCAGGCTCGATGTCGAGCTGTTTTCTGCCGAACGGCCCCTCGCCCATCCCAGTGGTTGGCAAAGCACCCTCGGCACCGGGCTGTCAGGTAAGACCTTGGGTGTTTACGGTTTAGGAAACCTCGGCTCACGCGTAGCCAAAGTTGGGTTGGCCTTCGGTATGCGGGTCATTGCCTACAGCCAAAACCTCACCGCTGAACGCGCCGAGGAAGTCGGAGTTGAACTCGCTTCCGAGCAAGAGCTTTTTGCCAGCAGCGACGTGCTTTCGGTGCACCTGAAACTTTCGGAGCGCAGCACTGACCTCATTGGCGCCACCCAGTTCGCCTGGATGAAACCCGATGCGATTTTTGTGAACACTTCCCGCAGCAAGATCGTCCGGACCGAGGACTTGATCCAGGCCTTGGAAAACCAGCAGCTCTACCTGGCAGCCGTGGACGTATTTGATGTCGAGCCCTTGCCCGAGGCAGACCGGCTGACCAACACCCGCGGAGTCATCGCCACCCCGCACATCGGGTACGTCACCGCGGAACAGTTTGAGATCTTTTTCAGCGATGCAGTGGAAGACATCCGTGCGTGGGCCAGCGGCTCACCGATCAATGTGCTCCAGGCCTAGGCTGACCGTGTTTCGTGCTAGCTGAGCGGCTTTATTCTTTGTCCCAGCGGGACAAAGTAGTAGTGCAAGATTGCAACCACTGCGCCCCAGCTAGCACCGATCACCAGCCCAACCATCACGTCCGAGACCCAGTGGTGGCCAATGTAGATGCGGGAGGCGCCCATCGCCAACACAAACAGGGCGGTGATGCTGCCGATCAGGTAGGCATACCGGCGCAACCCGTAAACCACCGAAAGATAGGCCGCAATGCCGAGCAGCGCCGCGGCATTGAGTGTATGCCCACTGGGGAACGAGAAAGACTGCGGCGGTGCGGGACCACCGGGTACCCCATCTGGTCGTTGCACACTCAGCGAGGCTTTGAGAATCACGGTAATGAGGACGGAGCCGAGCGCGGTGAAGGCAATTGTGGCCAACGGCCACAGGTTTCGAACCCACCAGCACAACAGCGTTGCCAAGACCGCCATGGTGATCAACATGCCCGGCGTCGAACCCCACAGATACAAGCCGTAAGACACCGCATGCCAAAACGGCGTTTGATGTTCTAGCACCCACTGGTAGACCGGCGCGTCGACATCTCGCGCCCAGCCTCCAACCCGCACCGAAACAATCACGCGACGGGTGAAATAGAACATCACCACAATCAGTCCGAACACGATCCACAATATCTGCGCCGTTCGGGAACGTTGCCCAGGACGGAAAAACCAAGATGATCGCATGCCTTCCATCGTAGTCAACTGAACTATGGATACCTTGTCCCGTTGCTTGCGGGAGAATGGGAACATGACTATCAAGGTGTTGGCCGTAGGTAAAAAACATGAATCGTGGGTGGATGAAGGAATTTCCCGCTACGAAAAGCGACTGAAGAAGCCCTTTAATCTCTCGTGGCAGTTGCTGCCCCACTCTTCTCGTGAAAACGAGGCCGCCCGCGCCGAAGAATCGGTGCGGATCCTGAGCAAAATTGATGACCGCGATTTTGTGGTGCTGCTCGATGAACGCGGCAAAAACGTAGACTCCCCCGCACTGGCCAATACGCTGCGCACCCCCATCGATGCCTCGCGCAACGTCGTGATCATCATCGGAGGCGCCTACGGGGTCGATGCCTCGGTTCATGCCCGCGCTGATTTCGCATGGTCCCTGTCAAAGCTGGTTTTCCCGCATCAGCTGGTCCGCCTGATCCTCACCGAGCAGCTTTACCGTGCGCAAGACATCCTTGCCGGCGGGAAATATCACCATATTTAGCCCACCCCTTGACTTTCCGTCATGGAAACTAAAGACTTTCCGTAACGGAAAGTGAGTAACCATGAAATCTCGCAAAGCCCAACCCGACCGCCAAGACGCTTTACAGTTACTGGAATCGATCAGCCAGGACTCCTCCCAGATGGTCCGCGCCAGCGACAGTCCGCGCGGATTATTTACGTGTATTGCGGCACTGAGTTCCATCTGCCTGACCCTTATCCAGGCCTACCCGCCCCAGGGGTTCTGGCTCTTGCTGCTCTATGCGCCGCTGGCTGTGTGGTACTGGCTGTGGAAACGCAACCGGGCGCGTTCACGCTCCCTGGTGAATTCGGCCGACCTCTACGCCAGCTCCTATACGGGCTACTTTTTCCTCACCATCCTGCTGGTGAACTGCCTGCGATTCTGGGATGCAAGCCAGGTGGACGAACTCATCGCAAAAATCGTCGTGACCTTCATCGCCGCAATGTTCCTGTTGGCAAAACTCCGCGATTCCTACAACAAGTTCCGAGTCGAGGACAGCCATGGACAATCCCTCTGACCAGGCACGGTTCGACGAACTGATCCATGCACCACTGCGGCTACGCATTTGCGCAAGCCTCGCCCCGGTGCAGTGGGCGGATTTTTCGCTGCTCAAGCAGAATCTGGGGGTGGCCGATTCGGTGCTGAGCAAACACATCAAGCAATTGGCCGACGCGGAGTATGTCCGGGTTGAACGTTTCGCCAAACGGGGACACAGCCATCTGCGGGTCAGCCTCACCGAGGCCGGCCGTACAGCCTACGTGGGCCACGTTGCCGCCTTGCGGGAAATCACCGCTGGCGAAGGTTGATCCCACCCGTCGGTCTCAGAACGTAGGATCAATTCCATGAGTGATGTTTTGTCCCGGTTCGGTGTCGCCACCCAAAAGTGGTTCACCGACGTTTTTACCGCGCCAACCACCGCTCAGACCGGAGCCTGGGAGTCTATTTCCGACGGAAACCATACGCTGGTGATTGCCCCGACCGGATCGGGCAAAACCCTGGCCGCATTCCTCTGGGCGCTGGATCGGCTGCACCATGCAGAGCTTGAGGCTCCGGCGCTTCCCGGGCTGGAGCAGAATACCGATCATCCAACCGGCACCGGCACCAAGGTGCTGTACATCTCCCCGCTCAAAGCCCTGGGTGTGGACGTGGAGCGCAACCTGCGCTCACCGCTGGCCGGGATCCGCGCCACCGCCCACGACCTCGGGCTCTCGCAACCATCTGTCACCGTGGGGGTCCGCTCGGGTGATACCCCCACCAACGAGCGTCGCCAGCTTCTGCGTAATCCGCCGGACATCCTGATCACCACACCCGAGTCGCTCTACCTGATGTTGACCAGCCAGGCCCGCAGCACCCTCACCGAGGTGCACACCGTCATCATCGATGAGATCCACGCGATCGCCAGCACCAAACGCGGCACCCACCTAGCGCTGTCCCTAGAACGATTGGACAGCTTGCTGAGCACACCGGCTCAGCGTATCGGCCTGTCAGCCACCGTCGAGCCGCCCGAAGAGGTCGCACGGTTTTTGGCCGGTTCAGCCCCGGTGAATACCGTGCGCCCGGAATCAACCAAGCAGTGGGATCTGCAGGTGCAGGTCCCGGTCGAAGACATGACCGATCTGCCCTCCGCGGCCGCCGCACATGATCTGGGACCAGGCTCCTCCCCCGCCGCGTCGGCCAGCATCTGGCCGCACGTGGAAAACCAGCTGGTGGATTTGGTGCTGGCCAATCACTCGACCATCATCTTCGCCAACTCCCGGCGCCTGGCCGAACGGCTCACCGGCAGGCTGAATGAGATCTACGCCGAGCGCGAGGGTTTCGCGGTTCAGAACCCGCTTTCCTCCACCCCGGCGGTGATGATGGCGCAGGCCGGTTCCACCCAAGCCGCCAATCCCGAGGCGCCGCTGCTTGCCCGAGCCCACCACGGCTCGGTATCCAAGGATTCGCGCGCCCAGATTGAAGAGGACCTCAAGCTTGGCCGGCTGCGCGCGGTGGTAGCCACCAGTTCCCTGGAACTGGGAATCGATATGGGGCTGGTGGACCTGGTGATCCAGGTTGAATCCCCCAACTCGGTGTCCTCCGGGTTGCAACGAGTGGGCCGCGCCGGCCACCAGGTCGGCTCGGTTTCCCAAGGGATCTTTTTCCCCAAACACCGCGCAGACCTGCTCTCCACGGCGCTGGTGGTCACGCGAATGCGCCAGGGCGAAATTGAAAAGATGGTCATCCCCGCCAACCCGTTGGATGTGCTTGCCCAGCAGACCCTGGCCGCGGTGGCTCTTGAGGACCTGGACGTGGAAGCCTGGTTCGACACGGTGCGAAAGGCCGCGCCCTACCAGCAGCTGCCCCGCAGCGTATTTGTGGCAACACTGGACATGTTGGCCGGCAAGTACCCATCGGATGAATTCGCAACGCTGAAACCGCGGATGGTGTGGGACCGCGACGCGGGTATCCTCTCCGCACGCCCTGGAGCGCAGCGGCTGGCGGTCATTTCCGGCGGGACCATTCCGGACCGCGGATTGTTCGGGGTCTTCCTCGCGGGGTCGGAAGATGACAAAGCCCCCAAACGCGTCGGCGAGCTGGATGAAGAGATGGTGTACGAGTCCCGGGTCGGGGACGTGTTCGCCCTGGGTGCCACCAGCTGGCGGATCGAGGACATCACCCACGACCGGGTGCTGGTCACCCCGGCATTCGGCCAACCCGGCAAACTGCCGTTCTGGCACGGCGACGGGCTTGGCCGGCCGGTGGAGCTGGGAGCCGCGCTGGGAGAATTCACCACCGGTCTCCTCGCCCGCGAACGCACCGATGCCTCACAGGTGCTGGAAGCTTCCGGGCTGGATCCCTTTGCCTCCCAGAACCTGTTGAACTATCTGGAGGAGCAGCGCCAGGCCACCGGGCAGGTGCCCAACCACCAGAATTTTGTGGTTGAACGTTTCCACGACGAGCTCGGCGACTGGCGTGTCATCCTGCATTCGCCCTTCGGCCTGGCGGTGCACGCCCCCTGGGCGCTGGCCGTCGGCGCGCGGGTCCGTGAACGCTGGGGTTTGGATGCCTCGGCAATGGCGGCCGATGACGGGATTGTTTTGCGTATCCCCGCCATGGACGACCAGCCGCCGGGCGCGGAGCTTTTTGCCTTCGAGGCCGATGAGATTCTCGATGTGGTCACCGGCCAGGTCGCCAACTCCGCGCTGTTCGCTTCCCGCTTCCGTGAATGCGCCGCCCGCGCCCTGTTGCTGCCGCGGATCAACCCGACCAAACGCACCCCGCTGTGGCAACAGCGCCAGCGGGCCAGCCAACTGCTGGATGTCGCCCGCAACTACCCGGATTTTCCGATCATCTTGGAAACCGTGCGCGAGTGCCTGAACGACGTGTACGACCTTCCGGCGCTGCGCCAGATCCTGTCCCGCATCTCCTCGCGCGCCATCCGGATGGTGGAAGTCACCACGCAGCTGCCCTCGCCCTTCGCGCAATCATTGCTCTTCGGCTACGTGGCGCAGTTCCTCTACGAATCCGACGCCCCGCTGGCCGAGCGGCGCGCCGCCGCGCTGAGCCTCGACCCGGTATTGCTCGGTGAGCTGCTGGGCCGCAATGACGTCCGGGAGATCTTGGATTCCCAGGTCATCGCCCAGTTAGAACGCCAACTGCAGCATCTTGAGGCAAATCGGCGGTTTGCCGGGATGGAGGGAGCAGCCGACCTGTTGCGCCTGCTCGGACCATTAACCGCCGAGCAGCTGGCCGCCCGCCTGCGTGACCCGCTGGACGAACAGCAGTCCCTTGATCCGGCGGTTGCCCGCACCCACGCCGAATCCCTGGTCGCGACACGGCGTGCCTTCACCCTGCGGCTGGCCGGCCAGCTGGCCTATGCCGCCATTGAGGACGCCGCCAGACTGCGTGATGCGCTGGGCACCCCGCTGCCCACCGGCATTCCGGCCGCCTTTCTGGAACCCGCGGCCGCCCCCGTCGAGGACCTGGTCTCCCGTTACGCCCGCACCCATGCCCCGTTTACAGTCACCGAGATTGCCGGGGTCCTGGGTTTGGGTGTTGCGGTGCTGCGCCCGGTGCTGGATCAATTGGCGCATGCCGGGCGCCTCTCACTGGGTGCCTTCCGCCCGGTTGAGCTCATCCCGGAAGGCATCAGCGGGGATGAATACTGCGATGTCCAGGTGCTGCGCACCATCCGCACCCGCTCGCTGGCGGCCCTGCGCGCCGAGGTGGAGCCGGTCGACCAGCCTGCCTTCGCGCGATTCCTTCCGGCATGGCAACAAGTCGGGTCCCGCTTGGAGGGAAGCAACGGCGTGTACGAGGTGGTGATGCAGCTGGCAGGGGCCCAGATTCCCGCGTCCGCCCTCGAGTCCTTTGTCTTGCCCGCTAGGCTTCCCGGTTATCAATCCGCTTGGCTGGACGAGGTGACCAGTTCCGGGGACGTGCTGGTCTGCGGCGCCGGGGCGGCGGGCGGCAAGGACGGCTGGTTGTCGCTGCACACCGCAGAACACGCAACATTGAGCCTGCCGACCCCGGATCCGGCATCCTTGGACGCGCTGGCGCGCCGGGTGTTGGCGGCCTTCGAGCCCACCGGGGCCTACTTCGTGCAGGAAATCGCCGCTCGGCTCCAGCAGACCGAGGAACGTGCACCGCGCGAAGATGAGATTACCGAAGCCTGCTGGCAGCTGTTCTGGGCCGGGTTCATCTCACCCGATACCCTGGCGCCGGTGCGCGGTTACCTGGCCGGCGGAAGCACGGCGCACAAAATTGCCAAACCTGCGCCACGGGCCCGGGCCGCGCGGCTGAACCGGCTCTCCGGCCTCAGCCGCCTTGCCCGCGAACAGGCCGGCGGCCCGGTGGTGAGCACCCGGGGTTCGGCACGCTGGTCGCTGCTGCCCGAACCGGTGCAGGACCCCACCATCTACGCTCATGCCACCGCCGAAATCATGCTTGAACGGTACGGGGTGCTGACCCGCGGGTCGGTTGCCGCCGAGGCAGTGCCCGGAGGCTTCGGCGCGTTGTACCGGGTACTGTCCAAGCTGGAGGAGGCCGGGCATAGCCGACGCGGCTACTTCATTGAAAAGCTGGGCGCCGCCCAATTTTCCACCTCAAACACCATCGACAGGCTGCGGACCTTCCAGCTTCCCGATGATCCGCGTCGCCAGCCGGAAGCCGTGGTGCTGGCGTCAACCGACCCGGCGAATCCCTATGGGGCGGCGTTGCCTTGGCCACCGACCCAAACCGGGCACCGGCCGGGGCGCAAGGCCGGGGCCATTGTGGGACTGCTGGATGGCGAGCTGGTGTTGTATCTGGAACGCGGCGGACGCACCGTGCTGGCCTTCTGTGAGCCCGGCACCGAAGCCTGGAACCTGCTTGCAGCCAAACTGGTTGCCGTGCTGCGCCAAGCCACGGTGGAGAAGATCGCCATCGCCACCGTCAACGGAACCCCGGTGCAGGAGCATCCGGTGGCGGCCGCGCTGCTGGGTGCAGGATTTTATTCAACCCCGCAAGGTATCCGTTTCAGGCGTTAGCCTGGAGCCGAAAGGAGATCTCTGATGCCGGAAGGCGACTCGGTTTATCGGGCAACTGCCACGCTGCATCGCGCGCTGGCTGGACAAACCCTGCTGCGCTCGGATTTCCGTGTTCCCTCATTGGCCACGGTTGACCTGTCCGGCTACGCGGTGGCCGAAGTGGTTCCCCGGGGAAAACACCTGCTCATGAGGTTGCAGCCCCCGCTGACCCCGGACCCGGACTTCAGCCAACCGCCGTTGACCCTGCACTCGCACCTGCTGATGGAAGGCCGCTGGGATCTCTATCGTCCCGGTGAACGATTCAGGCGCCCGGCAAACACCGTCCGTGTCCTGCTCGCCTTCGCGGATCTCACTGCGGTCGGCTTCGACATCGCCCAGGTCAAGCTCGTTCCCACCGCCGAAGAAGCGGACCTCGTCGGCCACCTGGGACCGGATCTGCTCGGCGCGAACTGGGATGCAGTCCAAGCCGCCGCGAACTTCCGGGACCATCCGCACCGTGGGATCGGCGAGGCGTTGCTGGACCAGCGGCTGATGGCCGGGGTGGGGAACATTTACCGCAGTGAAATCCTTTTCCTCACCCGCTTGCACCCGCTAACCGCGGTGGGAGACATTGTGCAGCTTGAGAAGGTCATCGAGATGGCGCACCGGTTGCTGGTCGTCAACAAGGACCGCGGCCGTCGCGTGACCACCGGCCTGGCCCGCACCCGTGAACCCTATTGGGTGTACGGGCGCACCGGCAAACCCTGCCTGCGCTGCGGCGCCAAGGTTGAGGTTCTGCGGATCGCCGCCCAGGATTCGGAGTTGCAACGAGACTGCTTCTTCTGCCCGCACTGCCAATCGGCCGCGAACTAGCAGCGGCCATGGCCAGCTTGTAAAGATGAAAGAATGGGAGCCATGGTCATGGTTTCTCCCCTTCCCGTCCGCAACGGCGTCAATGCCACCCGTCTGCACCTGCCGCGCACCGGGCCGTGGAGCACCGTAGCCGACTACCTGCTGGACCGTTTTGGGCATGTGGACCCCGAGGGTATCCTGCGTCGTTTCGATGAGGGAGAGATTGTGGGTCTGGGCGGTGTAGCGCTGAGCCGACAAACCGCCCTCGGGGAACACGAGTTCATCTGGTATTACCGATCCTTGCCCAAGGAAGCCCCGATCCCCTTCCAGGCACCCATCCTGCATCAAGATGAACACCTGCTGGTGGTGGACAAACCGCATTTCCTGCCCACCACCCCGGGAGGAAAATTCATCCAAGAATCAGCGCTGGTGCGGTTGCGTAATCAAACCGGAATCGATGACCTGGTTCCCATGCACCGGCTGGACCGGGCCACCGCCGGGGTGATCCTCTTCGCGGTTAATCCTGCGACCCGTGGCGCCTATCAGATGCTGTTTGAGCGTCGTGAAATCAGCAAACGCTACAAGGCAGTGGTGGCGCTGAGCCCCGGCGACGGGCTTGAAACCGGTCGAGTGCTTCAAGCCGACGGGAAACCCGAGGTGGTGCGCACCCCCGAGCAACTGCGCCTTTTGTTGGACGATATGCCAATGACCTACGAAAATCGGATGTCCAAGGTCAAGGGCCAGCTGCGTTCGGTGGTGCAGGAGGGCGCACCGAACGCGCAGACGTTAATCAACGTTGAATCGATCGGCCGCAGCACAGGTTTTCATGCCGGGACCGAAGTGGCCCTGATGGATCTGGAACCGCATTCGGGCAAAACCCATCAGCTGCGCATCCACCTGGCTTCGCTGGGCCTGGGAATCATCAATGATGCGTTTTACCCGCGGTTGTGGGACCTGGCCCCGGATGACTACAACCGGCCGTTGCAGCTGCTGGCGCACAGTATTTCGTTTATCGACCCGCTCACGGGCCAAGCGCGGAGTTTCAGTTCGTCACAAAACCTGCGCGAGGCGCCAGGAGCCTGAAAACTCTTCTCAAATTGGCGCATTTATCCTAGGCTGTTGCTCACCGACGCAAAGGATGGTGCGCCCATGTCCCAGGCCCAGCCCAATATGCAGCTGCTCACGCTGGTGGGTTCCGCCCAGCGGGCCCTCGCCGAGTCCGCTCGCCAACCGACATTCGAGCTTCCCTACGCCAAACCCGACCGGCGGCCCAACCCCTCGGTTGAGGTTTTCGACAAGGCGCGTGCCGGGCTGTTTGGACTGGCCGGGGTGCTTTTGCTGGCTACTTCTCTGGCCTTCGGAACAGTTCTGGGTGGACGTTTACCCTCGAACCTGCTGGATACCGGGCTGGTCCACGCAGTGCTCTGGCCGCTGATTGCCATCGCGCTGATCGGCAGCGCAGCCTACAGCGCCCTGCCCCATCAGCTTTCCTCCCGCCGGCAACGAGCAGTGAGTGTGTATGCACTCAGCAGCGCGGCGCTGATGAGTTGCGCGCTCACCCTGGCCTCCGGGTTCCTGCTCTGGACCGCCTCGGTACTTTCCTTGGTGGCGACCGTCATCGCGTTGTACGGTGTGCATCAGCTGAACCTTCATACGGCCCGCAACCGGGTTGAACGTATTGCCACGGATATGCCGTTGGGATTTTTTGCCGGTTTCTCCCTGGTGTACACACTCCAGTTATTTTTCGCCGCCGCCGGGTTCAATGACCCGAGCCATGCGCTTGCGGTGTCGCTCTTCGCGGTGGCCGCCACGGTGCCGGCCGCCGTGTTCGCCCATTCCGAACGCGGGCGTCACGCCCTGGCCAGCGGGTTCGCCCTAGCCATGGTTGCCGCGGCGTTCCAGGGATGGCTGGCTGGTTCGACGCCCTTGTGGGTCAGCATGCTGTGGGTGTTCCTGGCCATCGTGGTATTGATCTGCGCGGAGAACCGCCGCTTCCAGGTCAGCCATGCCGAACACCGGGTCAATGCGGGTAAGGAGCTGGATTTCTAGGCCCCTTGCCCCTCCCGGGGTTCCTAGCGTGGTGCCATGCGGATGGCGCCGTCGAGCCGAATCGTTTCCCCATTGAGCATCGGGTTCGCCACAATATGCTCAACGAGGGCCGCGTATTCCTCCGGACGTCCGAGCCGCGAGGGATGCGGCACCTGCGCACCCAGCGAGTCCTGCGCCGCCTGGGGCAGGCCTGCCATCATGGGTGTGTGGAAGATCCCCGGGGCAATCGTCATCACCCGGATCTGATGCTGCGCCAATTCCCTGGCCAGCGGCAAGGTCATGGCCGCCACCGCCCCCTTGGAGGCGGCGTAGGCAGGTTGCCCAATCTGCCCGTCAAAAGCCGCCACCGAGGCGGTATTGATGATCACGCCACGCTCGGCGGTGCCCTGCGCATCAATCAACGATTCGCTGTGGGCAATCAGTTCGGCGCCCAGGCGGATCACGTTGAACGTTCCGTTGACGTTGATTTCCAAGACCTTTGCGAACTTTTCCAAAGGCAGCACCCCGTCTCGGCCCAGCACCTTGCCCGGGGTCGCGACCCCGGCGCAATTCACCAGCACGCGTAGCTGGCCAAGTTCACGCACACGCTCCATCACGTCGGCAACTTGCCCGCCGCTGGTCACATCCGCCGGGGCGTATCGCACATTGGCGCCGATGGCCGCCGCCGTGGCGTCCCCGTCTTCGTGGGGCAAATCCATCACCACCACATGTTTGGCTTGGGCCGCCAACCGCTGAGCGGTGGCCCGGCCCAAGCCCGACAGCCCTCCGGTGACCAGTGCAAGCGAATCCTCTAGTTGCATGCCAACCCCTCTAATATTCGTGAATCTTCGGCCAGCCTATCGCCCACAGCGGTGAACGTGAAGATCCAACTCCCACTGTGCGGGTTTCCGCCAGGTGCGCCAATGCCCGGCACCAGGGCGCCGGGCATTGGAAGGTGATCTAGTTTTTCACTCAGGGATTAGTGGGTCGCAATGGGAGCCTGCTGCGAAGCCTGCTCGGCATTCTCCTTTTTGCCGCCAAGCAAGAATCCGATAATCAGGATGCCGATGCTGCACACCGCGCCAACCAAGAATCCCGGGGTGAACCCTTCCACGGTTGCGGTGAGCGTGTCCGTGCCCGAGGCAATCTTCGAGGCGGTGGTCGCGGCCACAACGCCAACGATCAGTGCGGTGCCCATGGCGCCTGCCAGCTGCTGCAAGGTGGAGAGCAGTGCGGATCCATGGGAGTGCAGGTGATGCGGCAGCGGATTCAGCGCCGTGGTGAACGCCGGGGTGAAGATGAATGCCAGTCCCAGGCTCATCACCAGGTGCATTACCACCAGCAACCAGATCGGGGTGGTCGCGTTCAGAATCAAGGCGTAGCCGAAGAGCGAAACCATCAGCACCAAGGCGCCGGGAACGATCAGCGGTCGGGCACCGACCTTGTCGTAGAGTTTGCCGACCAGCGGCGCCAGCAGACCCATCAGCAAACCGCCGGGCAGCATGATCAGTCCGGTGGTCAGCGTTTCAATACCCAGCACCGTGGTGAAGAACAGCGGCAACAAGATGATCACGCCGAACAGTGAAATCATTGCGAACATCATCAGCGCCAGGGACAAGGTGAAGTCACGGTAGGTCAACGAGCGCAGATCAAGCAAAGCCTTGTCGGCGTGCTGCAGCTTAACCTGCAGCAGCACGAACGCGATCAGGCACAGCACCGCCACCGCGAGGATGCCAATTCCCAGCGGGGTGACACCGGCCGACAGGCCGCTCAGGCCGTAAACCAGACCGCCGAAGCCCGGCACGGCCAAGATCAGCGACGGAACCGATAGCGGAGCCGAGTTGTCCCCCGGCTCATTCGACAGCCGCGGGGTGCCGATCAGCAAGGCGGCCACGGCGATCGGGATAATCACGATGAACATGAATCGCCAGGTGAGGTACTGCAAGATGATTCCGGACAGGGTCGGGCCGATGGCCGGGGCCACCGAGATCACGATGGACACGTTGCCCATCAGCACACCGCGGCGCGCCGGTGGCACCAGGTCAAGAATGGTGGTCATCAGCAGCGGCATCATGATTGCAGTGCCGCAAGCCTGGATGACTCGGGCAATCAGCAGCACCGCCAGGCCCGGGGAGACCGCCGCCAAAGCGGTACCCAGGGTGAACAGGCCAATGGCCAGCACAAATACCTTGCGGGTGCTCAACCGCTGCAGCAGGAATCCGGTCATTGGGATGACCACGGCCATGGTCAGCATGAAGATCGTGGAGAGCCACTGGATGGCATCCGCGGTGACGTTAAATTCTTCCATCAGCACGGGCAACGCCACGTTCATGATGGTTTCGTTGAGGATGACGACGAAGCTGGAGACGATCAGCACCGTAATCGTTGTGAAATTTTGTTTGCTCAAGCGCTCTGGAGCCTGTGACACGGCAGGGTCTGCTTCCAAGTGAAGGGCGAAAAGGAGGTCTGGCTCTCAGCATCAGTTGGGTTCTGATTGAGATACCCCAATCAATTTTACAGAGAGCTCCCATTCCGCGCTAGGGCGCGTTTCCCTCAGAATGGTGAGTTACGCAACACGGAATCAGATTCATGGCATGTGGGGTGTTTGTGTACGAAGATGGAAGCATGAACGTGCGCACGCCTGATCCCTATCCTGGATGGCTCTCTGAGGAAGATCTCTATGAGGCCCGCCAGCGCCTGCCCATGCTGTATGTCGAGGCCATTCCGGTGCGTCTGGACCCGCTGGGCTATGTCAACGAAGTCGGTTTGCTACTGACCGGAGATAACGACGGGCGCATGCTGCGCACCTTCGTTTCCGGACGCGTGATGTACCGCGAAACAATTCGCGCTGCACTCATCCGGCACATCGAAAAGGACCTGGGAACCATGGTGCTGCCGCAGCTGCCAGCTTCGCCGGTGCCGTTCACCGTGGCCGAATACTTCCCCGCGCCCAGCGAAACCGGCTTAACCGATAACCGCCAGCACGCGGTATCGATGTGCTACATCGTGCCGGTGCGCGGGGAGTCCACCCCTCGCCAGGACGCGTTGGAACTCACCTGGCTCACCCCGTCGGAAGCGCTGAGCAGCGACATCCAAGGTGAGTTCGCAGGCGGTCGAGAAAATATACTCCGTCAAGCATTAGCCCATGTCGGTGTGAATATTTAGCAATCCTAATTCTGGTTTGGCGGATCGATCCCGGCACGGCGCCGAATGATTCCGCCAAACCAGCTTCCCAAGAGCACCCCGCAGATACCCACCACGGAGCCGATCACGGTTTCAACCATGCGGTCGTACAGCAGATTCGTCGACAGGCCAGCCGCCACCGAAACTCCCACCAGGGCCAGCGGGGTCACAAAAATCTGCGCAAGGAAATAGTTGCGCATCACCAGCATCTCGGTCATGAACTGGAAAAACCCGATCAGGACCAGCAGCAGCCACAGCGGCGGATTCAGCACGATCAACAGTGCAACCAGGCTCAAACCCACCAGGGTCCCCAGCACACGGTGGATTCCGCGATGCAGCCTCAGCTTGGTGGTATGCCCGACCAACGGAACAACCGCCGCCACCATGGCCCAATAATTGTGTCCGGCCTCCAGCTGGCTGCCAACAATGTTCGCCACTGCACCGGCAATCCCGGCCGCCAAGATGTAGAACAGCCCTTCCCACCAGATCGCGGCACGGACGTTATCCGACAACGGGGGCAGCGGGGTTCGTTTCCACAGGCTTGACCACTGGCCCAACGCGCCGACGGCACCGATCGCCAGGGCCAGCAACATGGTCAGCACCGCAACCAGCAGCCCCTGCCAGATTGGCGCAGGTTGGGAGATCGAGGCAATCGCCGCAAAGGCGAAGATATGGAACAGAGACCCGGCCGGGCGTAGACGCATAAATCCAGCCAGCACCGAACAGATACCGGCAACCAATGTGGTCGCACCGACAATCTGCCACTGTTTGATCTCCGGTTGATCATGGGCGATCCAATAGTGCGACGCGAGCAGGGCCGCGGTAATCACGCCCAGCAGCAAGATTCCCGAACGGGTCTGCATCCGCAGTCGATTCCAGTAGCCGTCAACGCGGCCGTACACACCGGCAAAGGCTCCGAAGACCGCAAAAACCACCAGGTCCAAGCGGTCAATAAGCAGCAGGGTAATGAGTGGGGCAAAAACACCGATGGCTGTTCGCAAGCCGATCCAGTGATCCTTGCGGGCCGGGCCCAACGTAACTAACGACTTTGCCGATTCTCTTAATTGTTCCAGGCCCACAGTTTCCTTCCGTCACGTTGAACACAACAAGACAGCCTCCATTATTCGCCTTTTCCCGCACGAAAACCTAAGTTTGGGTATCGAATCACACTGTCGGTTTACTCACCGGCTCATTAAATACGGCAAACTTGATATGTGCCCGATACAGATTTTGATCCCAGTGCCCTCCACCCACGCCAGCAAGATTTCGGCTTCACCGTCGGGACCCGACTTGCCGCAGAAGACGGAACGCCCATGCTTGGCCGCACCGGAGTGATCCGTACGCCGCACGGCGAAGTCAAAACCCCGGCGTTTATTGCCGTTGGCACCAAGGCCACGGTCAAGGCGCTCACCCCGGAACATGTCAAGGAACTCGGCGCGCAAGCGGTGCTCTCCAACGCCTACCACCTGTATCTGCAACCAGGGGCAGACATCCTGGATGAGGCCGGAGGCCTGGGCAAGTTCATGGGCTGGGAGGGCCCGACCTTCACCGACTCCGGCGGATTCCAGGTCATGAGCCTGGGCTCGGGGTTCAAAAAGGTCATCGACATGAAATCCGTGGACCAGTCTGGCCCCGACGACGCCGTCGCCCCGGGCAAGGAACGTTTGGCGAACGTGGATGAAGATGGTGTCTGGTTCAAGTCCCATCTCGATGGCACCCGCCACCGTTTCTCCCCCGAGATCTCCATGGGTGTGCAACATCAGATCGGCGCGGACATCATGTTCGCCTTCGACGAGTTAACAACCTTGCAGAACTCCCGCGGTTACCAGGTTGAGTCCTTGGAACGCACCCGCAGGTGGGCGCAGCGCTGCATCGCCGAGCATTTTGCACTCACCGACGCCCGCGAAGGCAAGGAATACCAGGCCCTGTTCGGGGTGATCCAGGGGGCGCAGTACGAGGACCTGCGCCGCAAGGCTTGCCAGGATCTTGGGGCCATGGCCTTTGACGGCTTCGGTATTGGCGGGGCATTGGAAAAAGAAAACCTCGGCACCATCGTTGGCTGGTGCGCCGAGGAGCTGCCCGAGGACAAACCCCGGCACCTTTTGGGCATCTCGGAACCGGATGATATTTTCACCGCGATCGAAAACGGCGCGGACACCTTTGACTGCGTCTCGCCAACCCGCGTGGCCCGCAACTCCGCGTTCTACACCCCGTGGGGCCGGTTTAATCTTTCCGGAGCCCGCTACAAACGCGATTTCACCCCGCTGGTTGAAGGCTGCGAGTGTTATGCCTGCCAGAATTTCTCCCGCGCGTACATCCACCACCTGTACAAGTCCAAGGAGCTGCTCAGCCATACCCTGATTTCGATCCACAACGAACACTTCACCGTAGGTTTGGTGGAGTCCGCTCGCCAGGCGATCGAGGACGGTACGTTCTTCCAGCTCAAGGAACGTGTCTTGAGCAGCTACTACGCAGGCAAGCCCGATCCGCAGGGCACCGCGGTCGCACAGCCTGCCAAATAAGCTTCACCACGGCTGCCGGCTAATCCACCCTGATATCGCTGAGGGTTGGTTAGCCGGCCAGTTTTTTAACCGCCGGGACCGCACCGAGCAGGCAGATCACCCAAATCCCCCACGGGACCGCAAGCTGCGGGGTCAGCAGCAGGAAGTACAACACCGCTCCAGCTGCAACCGCGCGAAGCACGGTCCACAGCTGCCCGATCAGCACCGATGCCATGGACAGCTCGTTGGCAGCCCCGGCGAAGATTTCTTCCCAGTCCCGCTCTGCCCGGCGGGCATGAGCCAAGCTGGCAGCGGCCAGGCCCAACGCCGCCAGCACCACGGCCGCACCCCAGGCCCACCAGGTGATCCCGTTGAGCATCCCCAGACCAAACAAACCCAAGGTCCAGATGCCAAGCACCAGCAGGGCCAGAGTTGCTGCCACGCCAATTAATGCCCGTTCAAGTTGTTGAGAGCCAATCCCCAGCATGAGCCCTAGTTCCGGCTGGGTTGCGGCGGGGCGAAGGATTTCTGCTACGCAGTTGTTCAGCACCAGCAGCAAAATCGCCAGGGCCACGGTCATGACCAAGGCATTGGCCGCGGTCAATACGCTGAGCAGCAATACCAGTACCGCCAGGCTGTATCCCATCACTGGTTTCCAATACCCGCCACGCACACTGCGCAGCACAAGAACCCGCACCGCCACCGGCAAGACGTTGCCCAGCCGCCGACGGCCCCGTTTCGCCGGGCCGCGACGCCCGCGGTGGCGATCGATTCCACGCAGATCACCTTGCATCAATGCTCCGGCCAGCTGTTGCTGATGCAGACCAGCGGTGCGCAACGCGGCACCGGGTGTGCCAGAGAGCCTGCGAGTAGCCCAGAGAGCACACGGGACAGCGGCGAGAACCATGATGCAGGTCACCACAATCCACAGCTCCGCGTTCATCACGGCGCGATCCATCCATGCCAGTGGCGCGTCCAGGTTCAGCCCGCAAAGCTGGGCCGTCCATGCCAGCAGATACACCGCGGCGACGGCCCAGACCCCGGTCGAGCAGAACCTGATGGCGGCTCGTTGCCGGCCGGCTGATTGGGCGAGGCTAGCTGCGGCTCCGGCTCCGAGGCCGAATACGATCAAAAACCCGACAACCCACACCAGCAACTTGGCAGACCAGTTCGAGGTGAGCGCAAAAGTGGTGATGACCCACAGCAGCCCCAGAAACACACTGGTTGCCACCCCCAACCCCAGACTCCGCCACCACGGCCGGCGAAGCAGTTTCAAGCGGTCCACTGGTAACGGAAGCCACCAGTCTGCCTGTTGAGGTTCCAGCGCATTCGGACCGAGGTAGAGCATCAGCCTGAAAACCAACAGCATCAGCATCGGCAGTGCGAACAGCACGACCGCGTTCAGTCCCCAGCGCGCGGTGCCAAGCTCCAGATGTGCAACGCCGGTACTCAACAGCACAAAAACAGCCCCATAGAGCGCACTGCTGAGGTAGGCCAGCGCCACCACAGCGGCCAACACCCAAATATAGATCTCGGAGAACACGTCGAAACGTTGCGCAAAGCTGCGCCTGGCGCGCACGCGGTGAAGGATATCGCCAGGGTTGTAGTTGCTGATGTTGGCGCGCTCGGTGTCAGCGTTCAAGCCACTGCGCTCCCTGCTCGGCACTCAGGTATTCCCCGGCATCCCCTTCCACAAGCAGTACCCGGCTCAGGCAGTGCCGCAACATCTTCGGGTCGTGGGTCACCGCCAGGATGCTGACCGCTTGGGTTCGCAATTGGGCCAAACGCTCATACAACCGCTGCCTGATACGCAGGTCGAGGCGTTGTTCCGGCTCGTCGAGGATCAGCAGTTCCGCTGGACGGATCAGCGTCGCGGCCAGCAGCAGCTTTCGGCATTGCCCCGAGGACAATTCACCCGGCACGTGGTCGGCCACGGCGCTCAACTCGAAAAACTCCAGCTCGTGCTCGACCTTGGATTCCCAGCGCGCGAGCCCATGCCCCCGCGCCACCATTTCCAAGTGTTCGGCGACGCTCAGCTCCTCTAAAAACGCGCCGTCGCTGACTTGGACCGCAACGTTCCGGCGGAAGTCCAGGCGGTCTTCATCCAGTGGCAGGCCGCGATACTCGGTGCTTCCGGACAGCGCCGGAATCCGCGCAAGAAGTGTTGCCAGCAGCGTTGATTTACCGCTGCCGTTCGAACCAATCACGCCCAACCCGTCCCCTGCACGCAACTGCAGATCGAGGGGCCCGCAGATCCGGCGCTGCGGATATCCGATAATCAGCCCGCGAGCATCCACCAAGGACCGGATTTCTGAGTCACTCTCCATGGCTTCAGCCTAACCATCGCCGGAGCTTCAGGCAGTAGACCGAAATGATGAATCCGGGGATTACTCCCGCCCAGCCAACAACTGTCCGTACCCAGGCTCCCGCTTCTTAAACCAGCGGATCACCAAGGAAGTGACAGGGACAAAAATGATTTCCACCGCGGTCTTGTACAGGAAGCCAACCACCACGTAGTTGATGAACGTCGGGGCATCGGAAATCCCGAGAACCGGGGCGGCGATACTGCAGAAAATAATGGTGTCCAGCAACTCGCCGACACCACTGGAGCCGATCAGCCGGCCGATCAGCCCTCGCTCGCCGGTGCGCTCCTTGAGTTTCACCAGCACCCATGAATTGGCCAATTGCCCCACCAGGAAACCGGCAGCCGAAGCAAGGACAATCTGCCAGATCGGTCCGAGGGTGCGTTCAAGCGCCTCTTGCCCATCATAAAAATCGGCGGCTGGAAGCTGAATCATGATCCAGAAACAGACAACAGCAAAAAACGCGAGCACAAACGTCGTGATGATTGAGCGCCGGGCGGCCTTCAGCCCGTAGACCTCGGAAATGACGTCACCGAGGATATACGCCAACGGAAATAGGAAGAATCCACCATCGGTCACCAAGGGGCCAATGGTGACGCCTTTGGAAGCTCCGATGTTGGAGAGGATGACCACCGCGCCCATAAGAGTTAACACGGTGGAGAAGTACGGCGACCCCGCTGCGGCAAAAACTGCCTTGGAAGAAGGGTGCACAGAAGTGTTGGCGTTGGATTCGCCCATGATTTGTCCTTGTCAAAGTGGTTCGCCAGAATTCCCTGTGCGCCGACCGCCCCTACACCCTGCGCAATTCAAGGGGGTAGCAGTCGGCGGGCTTGCAATCCCGCTGTATTAGCACTTACCGATCAAGTATCCCACGGGCCACTAGGCCCTTTTCGTTGACCTACCTCATAGTAACAATGAACTCAGAACTTCTGATCCCGAAATCAGACATCTCACCTGATGTTCTTTGAAACATGTATTCGAGGTACGAACGGGCATGGTGACGCGCCTCCCCCGAATCCGCATGAAGCGAAAGACTTTTTGAACGCGTTCAAAAAGATCGCTAGAATCGTGTACATGAGCATTCAGCCGCGCACACTCAAGGGGCAGGAAACCCAGGCAAAACTCCTGCACACCGCGTTGGATTGTTTTGCCACCGAGGGGTACAAGGCATCGAGCATGCGGGTAATCGCAGCCCGCGCCGGGGTGTCGCTTTCCCACGCCTATTACTATTTCTCCTCCAAAGAGGACATCATTGCCCGGTTGCTGCTGAATCTGCGGACCGAACAGTTCGAGCGGTGCCACGCGGTGTTAGATGAAGGAAACACCCTGGAGAGCAATATCCGGGTGGTTTTTCAGTCGGGCCTTGAGGTCATTCGGCCATATCACGAATTCGGTCCGGCATTCCTGAAGGTATTGCTCTCACAGGACCTCATGGAAGAGGAACTCGCCGCCATTGAGTTCTCGCTGTGGGAAAAGGCCGTCGCTGGAGCGCGCCCCTTGCCGCCACTGGGTATCAGGCGAGATCTGCCCAAGTTCCTTTGGCTACTTTCACGACAGCTGTTCTCCGCCTGGGCCTACGACCAATCCGCTAATCAACGCCGTTCACTGGTGCTCATGAACAACGCCGCCCCGGTCGTGGCCAAATTCGCGGTCCTGTGCCGGCTTCCGGTGGTGCGTTCGCTCTTTGAGGACATCCTGTCGCTGATGGATTCCGGGAACTCGATACCCGAGCAAAAGAACACCCAAGATCCAGCGCACAGGGTCTCCAAAGCCTCATAGTGCCGCACCCGCTGATCCCCACCTCTTCGCGGGAATATGACGCTCATCGGCCATCGGTGGCCCGGGTTCTGAAGTCATCATGGTTTGGGCGTAAAGTCTGAGGTGAGAACCGGTGACCCCGGCCGAGAAGGAGTGCGAAACACAATGAGCGGAACACGACGTAAATTACCAGCTTGGACCGAAGCCTACGCGCTGCTGCGCGACCGCATTGCTTCGTTCCCCACGCCCGGTGAGATCCGATCGGTGAACCACGACGGTGAAGACGTCGAAATACTCAGCTATTGGCCGGATGATTCGTGGGTTCCGGCCGCAGACGCGCAGCGGCTTGTCCTTCTGGGACCGGCCAAGGAGCACACCGCGCTCGCCCTGCAGCAGGCTGGCTGGAGTGAAACCGCACGAATGTCGCTGTTGGCCGGCAAACCCGATGACGTCGAGCAGGTTGTTAAACTTCCGGATACCTCGGCGTTGTTCGAAGCCCCGATGAACGACTATGACGTCGTCGAGGTTACCGACTTCGATCGCCCCGTGGCTCGCGGCCGGATGCATTACGGCGCAAACTTCGCACTGCTCTCAGACCCGGACCTGCACGCCCCCAGCGATCCGGATACCGTACGTCGGGCAGTTCTGGCGAATTTCGCCGGTGCGGCTTACAGCCACGGGATACCATGGCTCTTACTGGTCGCTTCCAGTGACAACGCGCAGCGGCTGGCCGAAGGCTGGTCCAAGGCGACAGATCTCAGCTTCTGGCAACAGAGCTAACTATTTCCACCAATACGCACAACCATTCATGGGACTATGACTACTTCAAACATCGCAAGCAGCCCTGCGCTCACACTGACCATCGCAGGTTCCGAGGCAACCGGCGGCGCTGGCGCCCAAGCCGACCTTAAGACCTTTCAGGAGCTGGGCACCTACGGCATCGTCGCGCTCACTTGCATCGTGTCCTTCGACCCCAAGGATTCCTGGAACCACCGCTTTGTGCCGGTGGATCAGCAGGTCATCGCCGACCAGCTTGAAGCCATCCAGGCCTGCTACGAAGACAAGCTCGGAACCGTCAAGCTAGGCATGATGGGCTCCCCGGCCACCATCAACACCGTTGCCACCGCCTTGAAGTCGCAGCAGTGGGACAACGTCCTGCTTGACCCGGTACTGATCTGCAAAGGCCAGGAGCCAGGCCACGCCCTGGACACCGATGAAGCACTGAAGGCCAACCTGTTGCCGCTGGCCACCTTCGTCACCCCGAACCACTTCGAGGCCGAACAGCTTTCGGGTTTGAGCATCACTTCGGAGGACGACCTGGTGGCTGCCGCCAAGAAGATCCATGAGATCTCCGGCGCGGCCGTTTTGGCCAAGGGCGGTGTCCGCATTGCGGGCGAAGACGCAGTGGACGTGTTCTACGACGGCACCACCCTGGAAATCCTGCGCGAAAAGAAGATCGGCGAGGTCGCCGTATCCGGCGCCGGATGCTCGCTGGCCGCCGCGGTGACCGCAGAACTCGCCAAGGGCGCAACCCCGCTTCAAGCAGCCCGCACCGCCAAGGCCTTCGTCACCGAGGGCATCCGCAACCGCGTAGCCGGCAATACTCCGTTCGACGCCCTCTGGCAGGGTGGCCGCCGGTAGTCACACCGTTGTTTCGCCACGGCGCCGAGGAGCTTCTCCTCGGCGCCGTGTTTTTGCCTTCTGACCAGTAATTCTTGAGCACATGGCTTTGACCTTGCTAAAGTGGTTGAAGATTTTTAATTTGTTGCGTGCCTGGGCACGGGAAAGGGCGGTCGGCGATGCACGCCACTTTGACGCTCTGCCCGTTCGTCTCCACGGCGGACGGGGCAACTCGCAAGTAGCTAAAGCTTCAACACCCATGTTGCAGCGCCTTGTCAGCGACCCCGAAACAATTCCGCCAGTGCTGGGACCCGCCCATTTCCCACCATTTGCGCACGTTTTGCGCGCCGTCCGCCGACCCTAAGCGGTCCCCGGACGGACTTTCCAAGGAATTGCCATGCAGCCAATAACCGAAAAAACCATCCGCTCAAGCTTCATCAATGCCAGCCGCCAAGAAGCGAAGAAGCTCACCCTGCCCGAGAACTTCGACTCCCTGGAGTGGGAATCATTGGAATACCTTGGCTGGCGAGACCCAAAGATGCCGCAACGCGGCTACATGGTGTACACCAATGCCGAAGGTGAAACCCGGGGCCTGTTGTTGCGCGCCACCGATGGAACTCGCAAGGCCGCAAGCGCGGCAATGTGCGAGATGTGCCGCGACGTCACCCTGCCCTGCGCGGTAGGGATGTTCACCACCCGCCGTTCAGGCCAGGCAGGGCGTGATGGCGACACCCTCGGAACACTGATGTGTACACATTTCGAGTGCTCAACCAATGTGCGAATCGCACCACCCAAGGATCCGATCAACCCCGATCCGCTGGTGGTTGTTGCGCAACGCATCGTTCAGCTCGATCAACGGGTGGATAGTTTCATCCAGCGCGTGTGAACCACTACGGCGGAACCGCAATCGAGATTTTGCGGTTCCGCCGGAACTCCCCGATTCTCCACCACTGGCGGTGATCTACACACCTCAAATTCGTGTACCGAAAATCTAAAAATTTAGCCGCCTCCGCAACGAGCTATATCCACTTCTGCGGTGCAAACTCCACTAAACAAGTCTGAAAGACTGATGGTTCCGCCGAGAACGACAGCAATAAATTGTTCAATATCCCCTTGATATATGACGTAGGTCACCTAAAATTCCAGACTAGGGGTTCAGTGCGTCAGCGGACGTTGGCCCCTGGACGATCATCATTGCACGCACCGCTTTGTCGCATCGGCCGCCCGGAAATGGGCGCATTTCCGCTGTCCAGCTCGGCTAGGAGAATCATGGTCACACGGCGCTCTGACAAGTTGCCGCGCCTCGTGTTGGGATCCGCCACTGCTTTGGCATTGGTAGTTTCCGTCACGGGCACCGCAAGCGCAGTCAACCTCCCCCAACCTGCAAGCGGTGATGAGGCGGCCTCGTTGCCCATCACCCGCAGCGATACCCTGTCAAACCTCAAAGTTTCGCAACCTCTGGCAAAAGCCAGCGGTGAAGTTTCGGTCTTTGTACAGTTGGAAGGCGACGGCGCCTTCCAAGAAGTGGAGAAGTCCGGCAAGTCCAAAGACACGGCCAAGGTCAAAAAGATCCGTTCCGAAGTGAAGCTCAAAGGAAAGGAACTCGCGGACGAGGCAGATTCCGAGGTCATCTACTCAACGTCAAATGCCCTGCGCGGAGTCGCACTGACCGGTGACGCGGATCAGCTACGTGATCTGGCAGAACGCACCGATGTCACCAAAATCAGTGCCATCGTTCCGAAAAAACCCGCCAACCGCGGTTCGGTCATCGACACCGGCGCCCTTGAATCCTGGACCGCGTTGGACAAAACCGGTGACGGAATAAAGATCGCGGTGCTGGATACCGGTATCGACTACACCCATGCCAGCTTCGGCGGCCCTGGAACGTTGGAGGCATACAAACAAGCTCAGGCATCTTCTGGTCTTCCGGCAGCTGGTTCAGGTTTGCTGGATCCCAAGAAGTTTGTCGGCGGCTGGGACCTCGTAGGTGATAACTACAACGCAGACCCGGACGCAGATGACTACCAGCCGATCCCCAATCCAGACCCCAACCCGCTGGACTGCGAATTCGCCGGCCATGGCTCCCACGTGGCAGGCACCGCCGCCGGTTACGGGGTGAACGCTGACGGCTCGACCTTCACCAGCGACTACTCCACGCTGGACGCTGAGACAGTGATGGGCATGAAGGTCGGCCCCGGCTCCGCACCAGAAGCCCAGCTGATCGGCATCCGCGTTTTCGGCTGCACGGGCTCCTCCGATGTGGTCGGGCAGGCCTTGGACTACGTCCTTGATCCAAACGGCGACGGCGACTTCTCGGATCGTGCAGACGTGGTCAATATGTCCCTGGGTTCGGACCATTCCCCGGTCGAAGATCCGGAAAATGACATCGTTGACGCACTCTCCGAGGCCGGCATTCTGTCGGTTGTGGCTTCCGGCAATGCCGGAGACGTTACCGATGTCGGCGGCTCACCGGGCAACTCCCGCAGCTCGCTGACCGTCGCGAACTCGGTTGGCTCCTCCCTGACCATGGACAAGATCCGTGTTGATGCCCCCTCGGATGTCGCCGGCGACGTTGCCGGACAGTATTCGGCGAACTTCAACTACACCGCCGCAGATCCGGCATCGCTGTCCGGCGAGGTGGTCATGGCCCCAGCGGCCAATGCCTTTGGCTGCAACGCCTTTGAGGCAGGATCGCTGACCGGCAAGTGGGTCTGGCTGAAGTGGAGCGAGAACGGCGAATTCCCGTGCGGTTCCGCGGCCCGCTTCAACAACGCCCAGGCTGCAGGCGCCACCGGTATCCTGCTGGATTCCGAGGCAAACGTTTTCGATGCCGGCATCGCCGGCAACACCACGATCCCCGGCGCCCAGCTGACCCTGGATAACTCCACCAAGCTGCGTCCGGCCGCCGAGGCGGGCACGCTGAAAGTCACGTTGTCCCCTGACTTCGCCGGGGCGGCTTCCAGCCCTTCCGGTGTCCTTGACACCCTCAATCCTTCATCTTCCCGCGGGGTCCACGGCTCCAACGGCATCGTGAAACCGGATGTCGCCGCCATGGGCACCCAGATCGGTTCGGTTGGTGTCGGCACCGGCAACGGCGTGGCGGTCATGTCCGGAACCTCCATGGCTACCCCGCTGGTTGCCGGAATCGCCGCGCTGGTCCTTGAAGACAAGGACCTGACTCCGGCGCAGGCCAAGAGCATCGTGATGAACACGGCCGCCACCGACATCCTTGATGCTAAGGGCAACGCGTACGGCCCCACCCGGGTGGGTGCTGGCCGGGTGATGGCGCGGCAAGCCATCTCCACCCCTGCCTACGCCTACGCATCCAAGGACAAAGATCTGACCAGTGTGGTGTTTGGCGTCATCGAGCTTGAAGGGAAAAAGCAGTACAAGGCCAGCCGGGATATCACGGTGAAAAACACCAGCCGCAAAACCCAGAACTACACGGTGAAGTATGTGCCGGCCACGGAAATTCCCGGCGCCAGTTACAGCCTCGACCGCCGGACGGTGAGTCTTGCACCGGGTAAAACCGCCAAGGTGAAGATCACCCTCAAGGTCGACCCCAAACGGTGGGCCAAGAGCATGGATCCGACCCTGGATACCGCGCAGTCCGGCTTGGAACGGGCCTGGGTCGCGGATGCCACCGGCCGGGTGGAGCTGACCAGCAAGTCGGCTCCGACCTTGCGGGTTCCGGTCCAGGCTGCGCCCAAACTCGCCGCCGATATGTCCGGAAAAATCAAGACGGTCAAGAAGGGCAAAAACGGTTCGGCTCTGGAGTTGTCGCTGAAGGGTCATGACATCACCGCCGGCCAGGGTCCTAGCCAGGTCTTCTCCCTGCTGGGAGCCTTTGAATTGGGTGCCAGCAGCAAACGCGGCCCGTCCTCGCTCGACGCCATTCCCGGCGCACGATCGATGGACCTGCAGCATGTCGGCGCTTCGAGCACCGCACCGCGCACCGGTGTTGCCGATGGCTTGCTGAATATCGGCATCTCCACCTGGGCCAACTGGGCACACCTTGCCGGTGGCACGGAGCTTGATGTTGAAATCGATACCGATAACGACGGAACCGCGGATTTTGTCACCTTCACCACGGCCATCGATGAAGTCGACCTTGATCTGGCCGCCACCTTCGATTTGAAGACCGGCGAACAGGTCGACCTGCAACCGGTCAACGGGGTGCTGGGAGATGTGGACACCAACAGCTTCGACACCAACACGGCGATCTTGCCGGTGTCGTTGGCGGCGCTGGGCCTGACCGAGGATTCCGCGGTCATCTCATACCGGGTGGCGAGCTACTCCTGGTACAACACCAATGAGGAAGGATCGATGGTTCCGATCGACCAGACCGGATGGGTCAAGTTCAACGTGGCCAAACCGAAGGTCGACTTCGGGGCCACCGGCACCCTGTTCACCGATCTGGACGACACCCGTCTTCCGGTGACCGTCGACCGCAATGCCAAGGACGCCAAGGCCTTGCTGCTGCACCTGGGCTGAAAACTCCTGATTGTTCGCCGCTTCCTTGGCCAGCGCCACGGCCATAGTGATCGCATCAGGGGCACTCACACACAACGGCATGGTGCCGCCGGCCGCCACAAATCGTATGGCTCGCTGGCCCACCGCGAGGTGGGATACCTGCTTCGCGTCGCACAGGTCATCCGAGATGACCAAGCCTTCGTAGCCCAGCTGTTCACGCAACAACCCGGTGATGACCTTGTCTGAAAAAGGTGCATCGGTCTTCGCATCGATGCGGGTGTAGCGTGCATTTGAAATCATCACCCAAGCGATCTCCTGCGAAATCGATTCTTTGAAGGGTTCAAGGTCCGGGGAATCGACACCGGTCACGGTATCGGTGACGGAACTGGAGGTGTCGGTATTCGCGCTCACCCTTCCCAGCCCGGGGAAGTGTTTAACCACCGGCTGGATGCCCTTGGCTTCCAGCGCCTGATTCACCATTAGCACGGCGTCGGACACCTGCTGGGCATTATCAGCATATTGGCGGCCGAAGTAGCCGATCGGCGCATTCTCCGTGCCGATGCTGGTTGGAACCACATCGGCCACCGGTGCCAAGTTGACGTTGATCCCGGCGTCGGCAAGTTCATCGCCAACCAGCGTGATCTGGGATTCGAGTTTCTCCTGGGACCAGGTGCCCTGCGTCAGCGCGGTGGGCAACTGGGTGAATCCCGGTCCTTGAAGCACCCTGACAAAGCCGCCTTCTTGGTCCGTCGCAACCCACACCGGCAGCTTTTCCGGGAGATTCTTCTCCAATTTGTCGGTAATATCTTCAACCTTGTCCGCGGTTTGGGCTACCGAAAGCGAAGAGCGCCCGCGCAAAAAGATGTTGGAGATTCCTTGTTTTTGCAACGCGGCGATCTCAGCACTGCTCGCCCCGGTGGCGGGAACACCGGCCATCACCAGGCTTGCGGCTTGCTCTTGGACATTCATCCGGGCAACCAGGCCCGCGGCCCGATCCCGCAACTCTGAACCGTTGCTGGACGTGGGTTCTGGGGTAGCTTCGGTTTCCTGGGCCGGGCTTTCGCTGGGAACTAGTTCCGAGCCGGAAGCCGACGGGCTCACACCGGACGTCGAGCTAGTCGGCTCCGCGGTGGACGCAGTGTCGGGTGCCGAGGTTTGCCCGTCCGATCCAGCGCTGCTGCACCCGCTCACCACCAGAAGGGAAAGCAAACCCAGGGCAACAAACCGGTGTGTACGAGGTGTCATGGGACCATTCTTTCACTCGATCCTGCATGGAAACATGGTGCCGCCCAACCAGCAGTTCAGGCTCGCGCGAGCGGCAGCTCATCCCACTCGGTGGTGTAGCGCTGGGAGATATGCTCGCGCTTCATCGACCACGAAGGACTCTGCGCAATGCCCGCACGCCCCAACCCAATTGCTTTGGACCCGAATCTGGCCGAGATATCCTGCACCACGTCCGAGACGTTCACCGGATCGGCATTTTCCGTGTGCTCACCCTGGCCAAAAAGATCCAACTGCTGCTCGCCCGGGGTATCGCTGAGCCCGGAGAGGATCACTCCGCCCCTGACGTAATCCACTCCGGGTATCATCAATTCGTTCATGGCCGCCACCGCGATGCGAGTGAGCATGATGGGGTCTCGTGTGGGCGACGGTAAGCGCACCTGGGTGCTGGGAAAGGATGCCTGCCCGTTGGCGAATCGGCTTGTTCCCGCCGTCACCGTTAACAGTGAGGCGTAGCGTCCCTCCTTGGCCAAACGCCCAGCCGCTTTTTGCGCATAGATGGACATGACTTCTTCCATGGATTCACGGGTCCGCACCGGGGTTGAGAACGAGCGGGTGAACATGACTTGTCCCTTGTCGCTGCGTTCTTCAACCGGGCCGATGCAACGCTGCCCGTTGAGTTCAAATACAGTACGTTGCAGCACCACCGAGAATTTTCGGCGGATCAGCAGCGGGTCGGCCGCTTCAAGATCAGCAATGGAAACAATGCCCATGCCAGCTAGTTTGGCCCCGGTTTTACGTCCGACACCCCAAACATCCGTAGCCGGAACCAATGATTTGATCCGCTCGAGGACTTGCGGATCCATCAGATCCTGGACACAGACCCCGCCGAGGTTCGTGTTGTGTTTGGCGACGTGGTTAGCGAACTTCGCCAGCGTTTTGGTTGAGGAGACTCCCACACACACCGGCACCCCGATCAGCCGGTCTATTGCCGCACGGATCTGCGCCGCGGTGCTGCGCACCTGCTCCAAGGTGCCTTCCAACCCGACAAAAGATTCGTCGATTGAATACACCTCGTGCCAGGTCCCGTAACGGCCCAGAAGTTCCATGACCCGCGCGGACATATCTCCGTACAGCTCGTAATTGCTTGAGCGCACGGCGAGATCGTGGCTGCGCATGTAACGCTGCACCTTGAAGAACGGTTCACCGGTGCCAATGCCGAGTTCCTTGGCTTCCTGAGAGCGGGCGACCACACAGCCGTCGTTGTTGGAGAGCACCACCACTGGACGGTTGATCAACGAACGATCAAAAACCCTCTCGCAGGAAACGTAAAAATTATTCACGTCCACCAGCGCAACGTGGTCACCGGACATGGTGAATGCACCTCGTGACCACACCAAACACACTGACCTCATCGCCTTCGGTCAGCACCACCGGCAGCGGCGATTCATCGCACAACAATCCCACCCGCTGGCCGTCGATCTGCCATCGGCGTACCAGCAATTGGCCGTTGAGCGTCAGGATCACCACCGAATTGTGACGCACCGGGACGGAGCGATCCACGATGATTTCATCCCCGTCATAGATCCCGGCAGACTGCATCGAATCACCACCCACCCGCATGATGAAGGTGGAGACCCGGTCCTTGACCAGCAGTCGATTCAGATCAAAACCACCGTCGAAATAATCCCTGGCAGGCGAGGGGAAACCCATGGCGGAGACCGCCTGCACCGGCCCTTGACTGGCTGTTTCGGGCACAAATGGGTCTGCATCTACCACCGCTGCCTCACCTACTTCAAAACATCCCACGGAAGATTTATTCGGATATACTTTCGAACAATTGAGATTGTACCCTGTTTTGCAGATACAGCGCTGGTGGTTCCGGCGAAGGTCAATGTGGCTCCGCCGCCAGCCTGCGCCTAGGCTGGGGTCATGTGGCTCAAGCGGCCTTCAACACGTCCAATCAAGGAGTAGCGTGAAAGTTTTGTTGATCAGTTGCGGAGATGTGGCAACCGAAGCGGGGTTGCGATTCGCCGCGCTGGGACATCATGTGACCGGATGGCGCCGGAACAGTTCCAAACTTCCCGCCACGCTACACGGGGAAGATGTTGATCTTCAGGATCAGCGGCCTTGGCCACGAATTGACCCGGACACCGAGGTTGTTCTCCTCACCCCGGTGCCTTCCAGCCGCGATGTCCCGGGCTACGAGCGCGCTTACCTGCAGGTTGCGCGGAGGCTGGTTCACGCACTTCAGGAGCAGGCGCCCAATCTCAAACGTCTTGTGTACGTTTCCTCCACCGCGGTATCCGGCGGGGATCACGGGGAATGGATCGATGAGTCGACACCGGCTGAGCCAAACCGCGAAACCTCCCAAATTCTTGCCCTCACCGAGCAAGAGTTCTTGGGTTCCGGACTGCCGGTGACGATATTGCGTGCGTCGGGTATTTACGGCCCCGGGCGCAACCACCTGATCACCCAGGTACGCAATGGCACCGCGCGTTTGCCCGTTGGGTCGCACTGGACCAACCGCATCCACCGCGACGACCTAGCTCAGGCAATCGTCCACGTGGCCAGCATGGGCGAACGCGCCGATGAGCTGTACATGGTGACCGACAATGAGCCGGCCCAGCTGGAGGACATCTTCGCTTTCCTGTCCGCGCAGCTGGATCTGCCAGTTCCCCCGCAAGCCGCCGAACCGTCGACTCGTCGCGCCGCGGACCGCAGGGTCAAGAATTCCAAACTGCTCTCCACGGGATTCGCCTTAGAATTTCCCGGCTACCGCGAAGGCTATCGTTCGGTGCTGGCCGAAGAGTCCATCCGCCACCGCTAAACTCACCACAAACAACAAACCGGCCTGATTGCTCGCGGATGCGTGCATTCGGGCCGGTTTGCCTTTTGGTGTTTCGGGTATGTCTTAGAAGGGTTTAGAAACCCTTGCGCAGCGGGTTGAAATGACGCGCAATGGCCGGGGTATTCTGGCCGGTAATCTGCGCCGCCAAGATCTTTCCGGTCAGTGGCCCGAGGGCCACACCCCACATGCCATGCCCGCCGCCTACCGAAACGCGTGGCGACGAAGTATGTCCGACCAGGGGAAGTCCGTCGGCGGTGCAGGGGCGCCCGCCAACCCATTCCTCTTTGCGGTTCTCCCATTTGATCCCCCGGTAGACCGGGGTGGCCGCGGCGACAATCGCTTCGATACGCTTCGGTTCCAGCTTGTGGTTGACGTCGCGGAACTCCATAGTGCCGGCCACGCGGAAGCGATCGCCCAGAGGTGTGCAGGCAACACGCTGGGTTGGGAAGTAGATGGGATGGGTCGGCATATGCTCCGGCTCAACGGTGAACGAATACCCGCGACCGGCCTGCACCACGACCTTCACCCCGAATTTGGCCGCCAAGTCGGTCATCCAGGCCCCCGTAGCCAACACCACATGATCTGCGGTAATTGCACGTCCTTCGGAACCGATGACGGTGACCGAACCCCCGTGATCGCGCACGTCGGTGACGTTAAACGCGCCGATGATGTCTCCACCGCGGGCAATCACCGATTCAGCGAGGGAAGCCATGAACTTCGGTGGGTTCAAATAACGTTGCCCCTTGACGGCGACACCTGCCACAACGTTCTCGGACAGGGTGGGTTCGATAGCTCGAAGCTGGTCGCCAGTCAGAGTTTCAAAATCGACATGGCCGCCGGTCTTGTGGATCATTTCAAACTCGTGAAGCAAGGCATCGCGGTCCTTCATGGACACGAACCCAGTCAAAAACGGCTCCGCTGGCTTGGTCAGCTCTCGGGTGCCGGGGCCCTTTTCGGTGTCTTGAGCAATCTCGTCAAAAGCATCCAGGCCGCTCGTCCCGATTTCAGAGAAGATGCGCATGGCCTCTTCCCACTTCTTCGGGGTTGAATGCCAAGCGAAACCGAGCAGGAAGCGCAGCAGTTTAGTGTCGGCCTTCAGCGGAATATACAGGGGCGAGGCTGGATCCAGCATCATTTTTAGACCATTGGAAAAGATCGATGGCTCGGCAATCGGCAGGGTCAGGGCGGGAGTCAGCCAGCCAGCATTTCCCCATGACGACCCGGAAGCCACACCTCCGCGATCCACGACGGTGACTTTAACGCCAGCTTCCTGCAGGTACCAAGCAGTCGACAAACCAACAAATCCCGCACCGACAACAACCACATGCTCAGGAACAGCCGCACCCATGATCCACACTCCTCTAGTCACAGCCCCTCCGCACAGGGCCGTTGCAACTCACTCTCGTCTGAAATTGGCCGAAAATCAACGGGGTCTGAGGATTCCACGGTGATCGCAGACACACACTGATGTGATCTGAATTTTTTGCGGAGATCAACAATGAGTACCGTATTTATTACGGTTTGCATCGCATAGTTGAATAGATTCCCTCACCCTCATCGGTCAAAGCCCTGTGGTCGGGTTGAAGGATTCGATGTCTAAGTAGACTGGAGGGGAATCATCTTTCCTGCCTAGTTAAGGAAAACCAGCAAACTTATGGCATCACGTAAACCAGCCAAGAAAAAGCAGTCACAGGGTCATCCCGCACGCCGCGAAGGCGCAAGCTCGGTTCCTTTCGAGTCTGAAGTGCGCCAGGAACTGCAACCGTTCAAATCCCAGCTCTTCCGTCATTTCCAGGAAGAAGGCCAACCGGCCAGCGAGACCCGGGCAGCAGTAGAAGGCCTCACGACGCTGCTCACGGTTCATGCTCAGCTGCGCAAGACCGTTGACGTCAAAACCCTGGATCCAGAGGTGCTCGGCGAACAGCTGGGGCATCTGTCGTCATTAGGCAAAGAAGTGGCCGAGGCCAGTGCGGCGATCCTCAAGCACTACCTCACCTTCCTCGGCACCACTGCCAACTTCGGCGGAAGCGTGGATGACTTCAAGCAGACCTTTGAGTTCCTCTCCCGGATGGCCGGAGATTCTCCGATCGTCGTGCCTTTCCTGGAGGACGACGAGGCCAATGCCGAGCTGGAATCCATGCCTTTTGTTTTTGCCGCTCGCGAACTGGTCAACTGGGTCGGGGAAGGCAAACCAACCTCACCGTCCGGTGTTCTCACCGGCGAAACACTGCAAGATGCGGCCTCCGCATTGGGCCTGATCGTTACCGTTGACGAGACGGCCGAGCCAGCCGAGACCGGCTCGGTCCAGTGGGAGCCTGCGGACGGCAGCACGGTGGGCGGCCTGGCTGAGATCCCACGCTTATCGGCCTATTGGGATGCGCTGATTGGCACCGCAATGCTTCGCTATCAGGCACCGAACGCCATGCCGACCGAATCCTTGGCGCAGGCACTGCAGGGCGCTTCCGGCCCCGGCTCACGGCTGGTCAAGGAACTCATTGCAGAGGTGCTCTTCTCCCACGTGCTGATCAACACGCTGGATACGCCAGGCAAGTCGACCATCGCAGAAATGACTGCCGGGGTCTTGAGCAATGCAGCGTCAAGCACACCGCCGCGCACCGAATTCGCATTGCAGGTGCCAACAACCGATGATCTGCCAGAAGAACAGCATCACCTGATCGCCAGCCTTGAGGTAGTGATCCCGCAGGTGGAAAGCTTGCTGCGCAGCTTCCAACGCGAAGGGCTGGTTGTCATCGAAGACGAGATCACCGTACCGGTAGTTCTCCGATCAGCATTGGAGCGTGCACTGACCAAGGTCTCGGATCATGTCCTCGGGACCGATTCGACCGGCGAAGGTCCAACGACCGCGCGGTAATACTTTTCTGCGGGACCCAAAAGCATCGGGAGTGCAACGCGACGTTGCACTCCCGATGTTTTTTGTTCTCAGCCCGTCCCGCTGGCTAGATGCTGCGGGTAGCCAGTTCGCTGTCGTGACGTGGCAGGCGATCAAACCAAGGGTTCTCTCCCGGCTTGCCAACGTTAACAATCAAGAACGACTTCTGGTTGTTCTCGGCGTTGATAGCCTGATCAACAGCCTTCGAATCGAAACCGCCCATCGGTCCGGCGGCCAATCCAACAGCTCGCACGGCCATGATGAAGTAACCAGCCTGGAGCCAGGCGTTGTTGTTGCCCACGGCGGTACGCACCTCGGCGTTCTCGAACATCGCCTTGCGCTCCGGCGCATGCGGGAAGAAGTTCTCGAATTCTTCATGCCATTCGGTGTCGAAGGACAGCACAGCCAGTGCCGGGGCGGTAAGCGCCTTCTGAGCATTGGTGCCGGACATGGTTCCAGCGATCGTCTGACGCGCTTCTTCGGACTTGACCCAGGTAATACGTAGCGGCTGATTGTTCATCAGCGTGGGGCCCATCTTCATCGTTTCGTAGATTGCGTCAAGAGTTTCATCTGACACTGGTTCGTCGCTGAAGGAGTTCGCGCTGCGGGCTTCGAAGAAGAGCTGATCCGCGGACGCCGGATCGATGGTGAGCGCTTCGTAGACGTTTGATTCAGTCTGGACAGTCATGGGGGCTCGCTTTCGCAATGTTCACGGATTCTTGGAATCAGGATATAGAGATTCCGCGCCGCCCTCGCGATTTTGTGAACACTGTCACGAGAAAATTCCTGGGGATTAAGTTATAAAAGGTACGTTACGTCACTTGCGAACAACGGCGTGCGATGGGGGCACAACGCCGATGAAAGATCGTTCGCTCAGTAACGCAACGTACCTTTTAATCACCCTTGGTCCTTGATGATGCCACTCGCAAAACACCACCAAGTACCTAACCGGTGATCGGTCTTCACCGATACGTATATAACTTATCGCGTCTGCAAGAATTGCGAAATCATACTTAAGTAGGAGGGTAGGGCTCAGAACGGGATACTGGCCGTCAAAATCCAGTGGCCATTGCGCTCTGCGGTCTTAAAACGACCACCGAACGCTTTCATCCGGTCCTCCATACCAATCAGTCCACTGCCACCCACCGGAAGTGAATGGTTTTCAGAGCTTGATTCCGGCATCTGATTAGTAATTTTGAGCCGAGCTTCGGAGCCCTGAACAGCCAAGGAAATGGTGCATTCACCGCCTGGCAAAGCATGCTTAATGACGTTGGTTGTCGCTTCTTGCATCACCCGATACAGCGCAGTCTGCGCAGAGCGCGGAAGATCAGAAATTTTTTCCTCGGTGTGCGATGACACAACAAAATTTGCTTCCCGCAGGCGCTGAGAGAAGAGTTCAACTCCTTGAACTGCGTAAACCGTCGTCGCGGCGGGCTTATCCCCTGTACTGAACGCCGGGTCCGCCATGGTTCCGTCTGTTCTCAATACGTTGAGCATCAGGCGCAAGTCGTGCAATGTCTCGGTACTGAGCTTGGCGATTACGTCAATAGCGTCCAACGCCATCTGCCCGTCGTTGGCAAATTTTGCGGCCTTGGACTGCATGGCAACCACGGTGATGTCGTGAGCCACGATGTCATGCAGATCCCGCGCGATATTTTTGCGTTCCGCTTCGATCGCCTGACGAGCGTTAGCGTCCGCGGCCCTCATTGCCTTGATTGCCTTTGCGTTTCGCTCTCGCAATAGAAAAATACTGCGGGTCAACGCGTAGGACAACGCCGCCAGCGGGGCAAGAAAGAGGATCAAGATCGCATCAGCACCTGCACGAATGATGAATTGAAGCATCCACCCAACCAGCAATGTCAGATACCAGACCCTGACGTGACGCGATTTGGCCGTCGCAGCAAGCGCCGAAAAGATTACAACTGAAAAAACCATCCAGAAAAGCAACTGACCGTTGCCGAAGAAAAAGAACGCAGATGCAATATAAATGCCAAGCGAAGCACCAACCCAACGGCGCCCGATAACCAAGGCAATACACAAAGTGACACCAGCCAGCGCCCCACGTATAGATTTCGCAGTTGAGTCAATAACCCCGTCTTGCAGGATCGTAACAATTTCAGTCGCTGAGATAGCCAACAACGTGGCTGTACCCGCCCAAACAATGACACCCCGACCATCAAACTGCTTGGTCAGGGTGTCTTTAAGCCGTGCTTTCATACGCCGATACTTCACTGGGTTAACACTGAAGTCAAGCGGACAGCTCTACTAGCAGGAGATGCCGTAGTGCTTGCAGAACCAGTTCGACAGGTCAGTTCCCCAGCCAGCAGGAGTAGCAACGGCGCCGCCGCCAATTACTGTCGAGCCACTGTCGGCGGAGGCCGGAGCTGCAACAGCAGTGATCGGCGCAAGTACCAACGCTGCAACGGCGAGCATCTTCAAAGCTTTCATAACACACCCCATGTTTGAGTAATCTTATATAGTTCGAGTGGGCAGTCCGGAGTTGGTCTGCAGTATCTTTCTAAGGAAACTGATGGAACCGATTAAAGTGCTCATCGTTGACGACGAGCCTCTTATCCGAAGTGCTTTGGGCACAATCCTAGCAACGGATCAGAGAATTGTAACGCTTCAATCCGTAGATAATGGGTTAAAAGCAGTTGAATTCTGCCAAGACAATGCTGTTGACGTTGTTTTGATGGATTTGCAGATGCCGATCATGGACGGTGTTGAGGCCACCCGCGAAATCAAGTCAGCGCAAAACAGCCCTGCCATTCTCGCCATCACAGCGTTCTCTTCCGATGACTATCTTGTTCCGGTTCTCGCCGCTGGCGCGGGTGGATACCTCGTCAAAGACACCGAACCAGCTGAGATCATCAGCGCCATCCATGCGGTCTACAACGGAACGGCGGCCATTTCTCCATCCGTATCTTCAGACCTGGTTTCGGCAATTCAGTCGGCCTACCGCGACACCCGCCAGGAAGTCAGGGATTTGATTGAAGACCTCGGGATCACCGCGCGCGAGGTCGAAATTCTCAAACTTTTGGCGAACGGCCTTAATAACACCGAAATCAGTCGAACCCTGAAGATTTCCGAAGCCACCGTAAAAACACACATGGCCAAAATTTTTGCAAAACTAGAGGTTCGCGACCGGGTACAGGCACTTGTAGCCGCGACACGTATGGGACTTATTGAGATTCCTCGCGACCAATAGACGGTCCTGCTGGACGTGAGTTGAACCTCTTTGTGGACGTTCACGAAGGATGCCGGGAATAGATTCGCGCCGAATACGTTGAACATGAGCATAGACCACTCAAGTTTCTACTAGGAGGCTCACTTGCCAGCATTCTTCGGCTCTCCCGACAACGGCTCGTTCGAGGAATTTCTCTCCCGGTTCCTTTCCTCGCGCGCACAAGCTGCCCGGCCGATTGACATCACCCGGTTGCTTTCGGCGCGTACCCACGAGGCAGTCAACACCGCCGCGTCCATCTCGCATGAACACGGCCACGACGAAATCGACTCATTGCACCTGCTTGTTGCGCTGTTGCGCACCGAGCCAATCAATTCTCATCTCGAAGCCATGGGCACGGACGTCGAGTCGCTAGCTAAGGACGCGATCGCTCATCTGCCCCAGCGCCATGAGCAAAAGGAAAAGCCAACCCGGCTTTCATCTGCCGCCCAGCGCAGCCTCTTCGATGCCTACCAGGTCGCTCGCAACTACGGATCCACCTATATCGACCCGGATCACCTGTTCCTCGCGTTTGTGTTCAACCCGGAGTCCCCGGTCAGCAACCTGCTGGCCCAGCATGGGATTACCGGGCAGTCGCTGCAACAGGCAGCCATGGAACAGGTCCAGCGTGCCCAATCAGGACAGAACCAAGACTCGGAAGAGTCCGAGGTCTCCATGTTGGAGCGCTACGGCACCGACCTGACCGCGCTGGCCGCCGACGGGCAGATTGATCCGGTGATCGGCCGCGACGACGAACTAGCCCAGGTCATCGAGATCCTGGCCCGGCGGACCAAAAACAACCCGGTGCTCATCGGTGAAGCCGGTGTGGGCAAAACCGCCATCGCCGAAGGTTTGGCGCGAGCCATCGTGGCCGACGAAGTCCCGGAACAGATCCGCGGCGCCCACCTGATTTCCATCGACCTGCCCGGCATGCTTGCCGGGACCCGCTACCGCGGCGACTTCGAGCAGCGCTTGACCGGCTTGTTGGAGGAAGTCGCGGACGCCGAAGGCCAGGCAATCGTGTTCATCGATGAAATGCACCTGCTGGTCGGCGCGGGCTCGGGCGAATCGGGCAATATGGATGCCGCGAACATCCTCAAGCCGCGACTTGCCCGCGGCGAGCTGCACCTGATCGGCGCCACCACGTTGGACGAGTTCCGCAAGGTGGAGAAAGACTCCGCCCTGGCCCGCCGTTTCGGCAAGGTCACCGTGGAAGAGCCCTCTGAAGAGGTCGCACTGGCGATCCTTGAAGGGTTGCGCGAATCCTACGAGGACCACCACCAGGTGCAGTACACCCCGGAAGCACTCAAGGCCGCGGTGAGCCTGTCGGCTCGCTACCTGACCGACCGCCGGCTGCCCGACAAGGCGATCGACCTGATCGATATTGCCGGAGCGCGCCGTTCGATCGCCGCCGGTGACACCGAAGACGTGCAGGGGCTGCGCGCCGAACTGGTCGAGGCCGAACGGGATAAGGCCCGCGCGGTGGGCGAGGAGCGTTTTGAGGATGCCAGCGCCTGGCGCGATCACATCACCGCGCTGGGTGAACGAATTGCCAGCGCGGAAGCCGCCGGCGATGCAGGTGTCACCCGTGTGGTGGACGAAACCCAGATCTCTGAGGTGATCGCACGCTCCACGGGCATCCCGACCTCCCGAATCTCCGGGGATGACAAGGCCCGCCTGTCAACGCTGGAAGAGTCGTTGCATCATTCGGTGATCGGGCAGTCCCAGGCCGTGACCGCGGTCGCCCGCGCGGTGCGCCGCAACCGCACGGGCCTGTCCCCCGCAGCGCGTCCCATCGGGTCCTTCCTGTTCCTGGGTCCGACCGGCGTGGGCAAAACCGAGCTGGCCAAGGCACTGGCGACCAACCTGTTCGGCTCAGCCGACGCGATGATCCGTGTGGACATGAGCGAATACGGCGAGAAGCACACCGTGGCGCGCCTGATCGGAGCCCCTCCGGGCTACATCGGCCATGACCAGCCCGGTCAGCTGACCGAAAAGGTACGCCGCAACCCGTATTCGGTGATCCTGCTCGACGAAATCGAAAAGGCCCACCCGGACGTCTTCAACGTGCTGCTGCAGGTACTCGACGACGGTCGGCTCACCGATTCGTCCGGGCGCACCGTGGACTTCTCCAACACGTTGATCCTGATGACCAGCAACTTAGGTGGCGAATACTTGGCCAACAAGGCCGGCAACTTCGGTTTCACGTCGTCCAGCGCGACCAGTGAATCCGCGGAGATCAAGGCCAAGGTGATGAGCAAGGTCCGCGAGTTCATGCGTCCGGAGTTCCTGAACCGGCTGGACGAGGTCTTGCTGTTCAGCAAGCTGAGCCAGTCGGAGATCGGCCAGATCGTGAAGCTCGTGTTGGCCGAAACCTGCGAGCGCCTGAGCGAGCAGGAGCTTGGCCTTGAGGTGAGCGATGCCGCCGTGGCGTGGCTTGCGGATGAGGGATACGACCCCGAGTTCGGCGCCCGCCCGCTGCGCCGTCTGGTGCAGCGCAAGGTCCAGGACGCGATTGCCGACCTGTTGATCAGCGACGAGGTCAGCGCCGGGGACACCATCGCGGTGGACTACGCCGACGGCCAGCTCAAGGTGGCCAAGCAGGTGGCGCCGAGCCTTCCGCCTGCTAGCGAAGAAAAGGTAATGGATTTCTTCGGCAGCTAGCCTGCATCCCCCTCAGCGAAGGGCGGTTCGCGCAACCATACGTGGTTGGGCGCACCGCCCTTCGTGCTGTTCGGCGACCACCGCTGGCGCTTGACCCTACCCAAGTCCCCTGTCCCCCGGTAGGTTGGTACCCATGGCAACTATTGGCATGATCACCCTCGATACCCTGGACGAGCAAGCGGCAGCAGCCTGGTGGCGGTTGGTGCTGCATGGTGAATACGCGGGCCAGTATCCCGGCTTCACCATGCTCACGGTCCCCGGATTCCCCGCCCGTCTGGGTTTCCAGCAGGTCGCGGAGGTGACTGCCGGGAAAAACCGGGTGCACCTGGACCTTGAAGCCAAGGCCGATCGGGCCGCGGAAGTTGAAGAACTCATCGCCGCCGGGGCCACCCTGGTTGAAGAACATATCGATGACCCGGACTTCGGCTGGAGCGTGCTGCGCGACCCATTCGGCATCGTTTTCTGCCTGTCGGATCCCCACGGGGACTAGCTAGGCCTGGTTGCCGCTCCGCTCGCGATGCCCCGCCCTGTGCACCCGCAATAAACACCTATTCTGTCGCCCACGTTCCATAGGATGGTCTTAATACCTACCCTTGGAGCGTGTTTTGCGACCTCAACTTCTTGCTGCTACCGCCATTGCCACCCTGCTGCTGGCCGGATGCAGCGCCGCCGACAGCCAGAAAAGCACTGCTGCCACTGCGCCGCCTGCCTCATCCACCTCCTCGCCGAGCAACGAGGCCACAACGTCTGCGGGTCCAGAAGCAGTTGCTGAATCTGCGTCAGCAAGCCCCTCGGCCCCGGTGGTGAATTCCGGGCAAGCCTGGGCTGATGCAAAAATCCAAATGTGGGTGGATAACTCCGGAATCAAATCCACGGCAGGATTTTTGTATCCTTATAGTCTCATGACCTCCTGGGACTCGCCCGAGGACGGAGTTATCGATATCAAGCTCTCGAACGACATTGTGTTCAATCGCGATTCAGCCCAGGAATCTTACGAGGGTCCCAAAGATGAGTTGGGTTTTATGGGCCGCATCATGTTTGACAGCATCGGAGAAGCTTCTCCGGAGTTGGAGACGGTAACTTTTTCGACGGAAGACGGGAAGTACTCCGGCAGTTACTCGCGCGGTCGAACCGGAGCAGATCCCTCCAACAGACAAGCTTGGGCCGACGAAAAGTACGCTCAGTGGCTCAACAGCATGAATGATACCTACGAATCCTTCTGCGGAACCCCCATCACTTCGCTAAAGGTCTATAGGTCGTGTATCCCCAACGACCCGCATGCCTATGTTGACACGGTTGAGTCTCCGGCGAAGGGGGAACTGGTAGTTTCCATTGCCGACGGCCCTTGGATGGGCGACGACTACGACATTCCCGCCTCCCGCTTCGTCTCAAGCAATATGCTCATCAGGATCAATGAAAAGGCTGTTGGCGAAGGAAAAGTCGACAAACTCACCGTCATCGCAAGGAATGGTGAGGATACCGCTGTGGAAATGCCACGCGATCTGGCGCAATGACCTCGTTAAGCACCGTTGCCAGGCTCGCCTTTCTGAAGCAACTAGTCTTGAATACATGAGCCACGAACTACAGATCCCTTTCGGTGACACCTCACTTAGCGCACTGCTGGACCGCGCAGAAAACCCTACGGCGCTGTTGATCCTGGCCCATGGCTCAGGCGCTGGCAAGGACCACCCATTTATGACCGGGTACGCCCAAGCTGTTGCGGCCTTGCGGATCAGCGTCCTGCGTTTCAACTTCCCCTATATGGATGCCGGCAAGAAGTTCCCGGACAAGGCGCCGACCGCCGTGGCGGTGTGGAATCAGGTGCAGGCTTGGGCCGGTGAACACCTTGCGGAGAATCTGCCGGTCTTCAGCGCCGGCAAATCCTTCGGCGGGCGGATGGCCTCCCTGGCCGTTGCCGAAGGCATGAAAACGTCGGGACTGATTTTCCTTGGTTATCCGCTGCACGCGCCCAAGAAGGAAGACAAACCTCGAGATGCGCACCTGTACCCGTTGCAGCTGTCGATGCTCTTTCTCCAGGGCACCCGCGATCCCTTTGCCAATGTGCAACTCATGGCGGACGTTGCGGACAAACTGAACCAGCACACCGAGCTGGTCTTCTTCGACGGCGGCAATCATTCGTTTAAGGCGGCCCGCTCAGGCCGCAGCGTGGAAGAAGACGGAGCGCTCTTGGCGGAGGCGACCGCAGGTTTTATCAACCGCACGGTGGCTAACACCTAGCGCTGCCCGGTGCGCGGACATGCTCATGAAACCCACAGGAGAAAAGCGGAGAACAACCCGGCCCCCACTCGTTGGATACAATAACAAGTCATCCAACGAGGAGAGTCATGACACGAGGTGCACCGCAGGAGAATTCCCGCGCAGGCCCGGCCCACGGTGTTCGGCAATCGTTGATCATCATGGGTACCGACGGCGCGGGAAAAACCACCCTGGCCAAAGCGCTTGTTGAGGATCTTCGGCGCAACGGCTTCAGCGCGCAATTCGCCGCGAACGTTTCCGGGCGGCGTTGGCTCACCCAGCGCGCGCGGTCGTGGGGCATCAGTTTCCCCACCTTCACCCAAGACTTTATCGAAATGGCCATCCGCACCGTCAACGTAGCGCTCAATACGCGACGCGCAAACACGCTGGACGGACTGACCGTCATGGACCGGCACCTGTACTGCCAACTAGTCTTGCGCAGCGTGCGTGGTCAGCCGTTGGGTTTGCTCTTGCCCTGGCTGGCTCACCGAGCCATCGGCAGTTCGCTGGTGGTTGTCCTCGACGTCGACCCGCAAACCGCCTTTGATCGAATTTCCTCACGCGAGGACGATTTTGAAACCTTGGAGTACCTGCAGGCAAGCCGGAAGGAATACCTGCGGCTCGCGGCGGCCAACGGCTGGGTCGTTTTGGACGGTTCCCGGCCCCCGCACCAACTCCTGGCCGACCTGCGTTCGCTGACCGGTTACCCGGTGTCACGCCCTATCCTCACCGCCAGGGAAGCCGCCGGGACAAACCAGCGGTAGACGTGAGCAGAGCGCCGTCCCGCAGTTCTCAGGTTTGCGCTTCCAAGAACTTGTAGACCTCGGTTTCATCCACCCCGGGGAACGCCCCGGTAGGCATGGCGGCCAGCAGGTGCGTGTTCGCCCTGGTAGCCGGCCAGGCGTTGCCGAACCATGTACTGGAGAGGTCTGCCGGTGGGCGGCGGCAGCAGTTCTCGTCCGGGCACTTCGACTGGCAACGTTCCTTGGTATCGCGGCCGCGGAACCATTTCACATGCTCGAACGGCACCCCGATAGACAAGGAATACATGCCCGACGAGTGCCGCTCGGTACGCGCCGTGCACCAGTAGGTGCCATTGATGGTGTCGGTGAACTGCTCGAAAGAACGGAACTTGTCCGCGACGTCGAAAACCACCCGGCTGGTCCAGTACCGGCAGATGCTCTGTCCTTCGATCGCCCCGGTATGGTCAGCGGGGAAATTCACCCCGTCGTTCTCATAGGCTTTGTGCAGGATCCCGGATTCGTGAACCTTCTGGAAGTGACAGGTAATCCCCAGATGCTCGGTAGCCAAATTCGTGAAGCGGTGCGCGGCGGATTCATAAGACACCGCAAAGGCATCACGAATATCCTCCACGGCCAGCGTGCGCTCCTTTTTGGCACGCTGCAGGAACGCCGTGGTTTCCTTCTCCGGCATCATCAGCGACGCGGCAAAGTAGTTGGTGGCCACACGCTGCGAGAGGAAGTCCGCATAGTCCACCGGGGTTTGATGTCCCAGCACGTAGTGGCCCAGCGCCTGCAACAATACCGAACGCGGGTCATGGTCAGCTCGGGCCGCCGCCTGGGTCAGGTAGATCCTGCGATTTTTCAGGTCGGTGACCGAGCGGGTGGAATGCGGAAGGTTGCCAACGTACCGCAGGCTGAAACCGAGGTATTCGGCGATATCCGCCGCACGATGGTGCGAGAGCGGGCCGCCGGTATGACCCGAAGCCTTGAGAATCCGTTCGGCTTCTTGCTCGATCTCTTGGTAGTAGTTGTTGCGCTGGCGCATTTCCTCACGCAGCTGGGTATTGGCCCGGCGGGCTTCTTCCGGGGTGGCGGCCTGCTCGTCCAAGCGGTGTTCCAGTTCGCGCTGCAACCCTACGAGGGATTCAAGCACGTCCATGGGCAAACGGCTTGAAATCCGCACCTTCGGCAGCCCCAGGGAATCATACAGCGGTCCACGCTGGGCACGTTCCAACTCGATTTCAAGCGCCGCCCGGCGTGAGGGCGGTTCGGCCCCCAAAAGGTCATCCACACTCACTTCCAAGGCCGAGGCGAGGGAAGAAAGCAGCGACAGCTTCGGTTCACGTTTGCCGTTTTCCACCATCGACAGATGGCTCGGCGCGGTATTCACCAACGCGCAGATGTCGTCAAGGGTCAGCCCCTTTTCCTTACGCAGGTAGCGGATGCGGCGGCCCAGCGCGATCACGTCTAGTTCAGAGTTCGTCCCGGCACCCGCGCCGGAGCCCTCTAACCGAGCTTCACGATTCCATGTGGTAGCAGTCACATCACAAGACTAGAGGAAGAAGTTGGAAACTTTCCAGTAGAATCCGCCAGATTTCCCTCAAAACACCGCGCTTCGTGGTGCCTGAGGCGAATTATGCCCAAACTTATTTCCACTACGCCGGGAACGTCCAACGCCAGTGATTCACGGCGGAACCGCGTGAACTCAGGAGCCAAGGATTCTCAACTAGGATTCCTGGTGCTGGCAGCTGGATTGAGGCACACCGCCGATCAGTGTGCCGAAGACCTTGATATCACCTAGCCGCTCGGGCTCCACCTCGAACGGGTCATCACCCAAGACCGCGAAATCAGCCCATTTGCCCGCCTCCAGCGAACCGACCTCATGATCCATTTTGAGCATATACGCGGCACCCAGGGTCACCGCATGCAACGCTTCATAAACCTCGATCCGCTCAAACTCGCCGAGCACCCGCCCCGACGGGGTCAACCGGGTGACCGCGTGTTTCATGCTCTGCAGCGGGTTCAGCTCGGTCACCGGAGCATCGCAATGCAAGGAGATCTCAACTCCCGCACGCAACGCCGAGCGCGCCGCGTTCATCCGCGACGCCCGGTCGATCCCGAGGATCCGCTGGGCATGCTGGTCACCCCAGAACCAGAGATGATTGGCGAAAATGTTCGCGCAAGCCCCCAACGCCGCCGCCCTGCGGTACTGCGCCTGGGTAGTCAGCTGCGAATGGGTGATGGTGTGCCGGTGATCGGGCCGCGGATACCGGGTCAACACCCTCTCCAACGTATTCAGGAACAGCTCGCTGGCCTCATCCCCGTTGCAATGCACATGTATCAGCAACCCAGCTCGGTGAAAGGCGCTGAAAGCCTCCTCGAACTCCTCCGGGCTGATGTTCCAGATCCCGTTCTCACGCACAGTGAAGTAGCCAGGTTCCTGAAGCCGGGCGGTAAAACCCTGAATCGAGCCGTCGAGTATCAGCTTCACATGCCCGAAACGCAGTTTGTCATGACCCAACTCCCGGATCTGGGCCAGCCGCTGCGCCGCCTGCTCCAGCAGCGGTCCGTCCCCCAGTCCCATGCCGAACTGGAACACACTCAAACGCACCGGAAAGTGTTCATCCACGGTGTCCGCGTAGTCGCGCCTCCCCTGTTCGCTGAGCGGGCGCATGCTGCCCAAGTCGGTAATTGTGGTCACCCCGTGGTTGACCGCGTCTTGAGCGAAATTGCGAAGGCTGGATTCGGAAAGCTCCAGCAGTCCCGGGCCGAAAAGTTCTTGCACCAAACCCAGTGCCGCGAATTCACGCAGCTCGCCGGTAGGGGTGCCGTCCTCAAATTTTTCAACCCCCTCAACCTGCGTGGAGGCATCAATACCCGCCCGGCGCAGCGCCAGGCTGTTCACCACCGACACATGGCCGTTGGCGTGGGTAATCTGCACCGGCCGCTGTGTGGAAACCGAGTCCAAATCCCGAGCAAGAATCCGGGTGTCCGGGAAATAAATATTATCCAGCCCCCACGCCTTCAGCGGTTCGCCGGGGGCCAGGTTCGCCTCGGCCTCTCGCAATCGCTCCAAAATCGCCGCGGCATCCGGGCATCCGGGCCAGAGTTTCCCCGCCGGATCCGTCCGGTCGAAATAACCGACATACAACGCCGAATCCCACATTCCACCGGATCCCGCATGCGCGTGGGCTTCGACAAATCCAGGAACGATCACCTTATCCAGACAACGCTCGTCCACCACGCAATCGGAATACTCGAGCAATTCGTTCAGGCTTCCCACCGCTCGAATGCGCCCATCCCTGACGGCCACCGCCTGAGCCTGCGGCCGCGCCGGATCCATGGTGTGAACCATACGTGCAGGGTAAATGACGGTCCGGCTGCTCATGGGTTTACCCCATTCCTGTGGAGATAAGCCCGCGGTCATCCAACGGGCCTGACGTGACAGGAGTCTAACGAGCCGCCGGCCGTTTATCGACGGGTTCGAGGTTGTTGGCAGCTTTGGACAGCCGAATCCCGAAAACGCCGCGCGGCCAACCGGTGACATCGTGGCCCTTTGAGGTCCGTCCCGACGAGTTGCCTTTCGGAAGTTCTCCACTTTTTCCGCCAGCTCGCGAGCCTCCTAATCGCCGCGCACCCTTGACTGGCAACACAGCCAGCATTCCGCGCGATTCCTCGGAAGCACCGAATCCCGATGCCCCCTTCACTCCGGAGAACATGGCCGAAAACTGGCTCCACCCTGAAAGAAAAGGGCTATCACCTGAAACTTCGTTTGTCCGCCGCAGGCTCCCTCGGAGCACAACAACGCGGTGAAACACCCAAACAATCGGTAAATTTTACATTTCTTTCATACGAAAACGGGCAATATGGCGCATTTTTTGGGCTGTGGATCACATCTAACATCAAGAAGTGCAAATTTTCCACTCAAACAAAAAACACACGATCTTTATTCAAAACTCCCCTTTTGGAGGTGTTGTTTGCAGGGAATAGTTGTTGTCACGAAGAAGTTCACCGGATCGAATCCGCAAGGCTTCGAACCTGGAAGAACCACCGAGATTGTTTGAAGGAGCCAGCAACATGACTACCAACGAGAATTCGATCGACAACCGCATCGCGGCCATTGAGAACGACTGGGCGAACAACCCCCGCTGGGACGGTGTCACCCGCGATTACTCGGCAGCAGACGTGGTCAAGCTCCAGGGACGAGTCCAAGAAGAGCACACCTTGGCCAAGCGCGGCTCGCAGAAACTGTGGAAGCAGCTGACCGAGGAAACCCCAACCGGTGGTTACACCAACGCGCTGGGTGCGTTGACCGGCAACCAGGCAGTTCAGCAGGTCAAGGCCGGACTGCGCGCCATTTACCTCTCCGGCTGGCAGGTCGCGGCGGACGCGAACCTCTCTGGCCAGACCTACCCGGACCAGTCGCTCTACCCCGCGAACTCGGTGCCGCAGGTGGTCCGCCGCATCAACAACGCGTTGCAGCGCGCAGACCAGATCGAATTCGCCGAGGGCATCCAGACCGTCGAAGATTGGATGGTCCCGATCGTCGCCGACGCCGAGGCAGGATTTGGCGGCCCGTTGAACGCCTACGAACTGATGAAGTCAATGATCACCGCCGGCGCCTCGGGTGTTCACTGGGAAGACCAGCTCGCCTCGGAAAAGAAGTGCGGCCACCTCGGCGGCAAGGTGCTGATCCCGACCCAGCAGCACATCCGCACCCTGAATGCAGCCCGCCTGGCCGCCGACGTGGCCGGCACCCCCTCGGTGGTGATCGCCCGCACCGATGCCGAAGCGGCAACCCTGATCACCTCGGATGTGGATGAGCGCGACCAGGAATTCATCACCGGCGAGCGCACCCCGGAGGGTTTCTACAAGGTGCGCAATGGGATCGAACCATGCATCGCCCGCGCCAAGGCCTACGCTCCGTATTCGGATCTGATCTGGATGGAAACCGGAACCCCGGACCTGGAGCTTGCCCGCAAGTTCGCCGAGGCAGTCAAAAAGGACTTCCCGGACCAGATGCTCTCCTACAACTGCTCGCCGTCCTTCAACTGGAAAAAGCACCTGGACGACGCGACCATCGCCAAGTTCCAGCGCGAACTGGGTGCCATGGGCTTCAGCTTCCAGTTCATCACGCTGGCCGGCTTCCACGCACTGAACCATTCGATGTTCGACCTGGCCTCCGGGTATGCGAAGGACGGGATGAGCGCCTACGTCGAGCTGCAGGAACGCGAGTTCGCTTCCGAGGCCGCCGGGTACACCGCCACCAAGCACCAGCGTGAGGTCGGCACCGGGTACTTCGACGCCATCGCCACCGCGCTGAACCCGAACGGCTCCACCCTGGCCCTGGTTGGTTCCACCGAAGAAGGCCAATTCCATTAGACCCTCCACGGGTCGATGGTGCTAGCTGGCAAGGCCGCCAGCTAGCACCACCACCATTTTTTAAAGTTTTAAGGACGCTGCCATGAACACCCCGATCACCCTGAACAACATCACCATCACCGCTACCGAAGTGCGCTACCAGGAAAAGATCCTCACCAGCGAGGCACTGGATTTCCTTTCCGCCCTGCACCAGGGTTTTGAGCACCGCCGCGCCGAGCTGATGCAGAATCGCCAGCTGAATCGGGCCCGGATCGCCAATGGCCGCGATCCGAAGTTCTTGGAAACGACCCGGGGCATCCGCGAAGACACCTCATGGCAGGTCGCACCGATCGCTCCGGGACTGGAAGATCGCCGGGTGGAAATCACCGGCCCGATCGAACGCAAGATGGCGATCAACGCGCTGAACTCCGGCGCCAACGTGTGGCTGGCCGACATGGAGGACGCCTGCTCCCCCACCTGGCAGAACGTAATCAAGAACCAGGTGAACCTGATCCGCGTCCTGGATCACGAGCTGGACTTCACCGCCCCCGACGGCCGGGACTACGTGCTGAACAGCTACGACCTGCGCAAGCTGCCAACCATCGTGGTCCGCCCCCGCGGGCTGCACCTGCCGGAGAAGCACCTGCAGGTGGCCGGCACCCCGATGAGCGGGGCACTGGTTGATTTCGGCTTGCACTTCTTCCACAACGCCAAGCGCCTGCTGGCCGCCGGTCGCGGCCCGTACTACTACCTGCCGAAGCTGGAGAACCATCTGGAGGCGCGCCTGTGGAACGACGTGTTCAACATGGCCCAGGACATGCTGGGGATCGCACGCGGCACCATCCGCGCCACGGTGCTCATCGAAACCATCACCGCGGCCTTTGAAATGGAGGAGATCCTCTACGAGCTGCGCGAGCACTCCTCCGGGCTGAACGCCGGGCGCTGGGACTACATCTTCTCGATCATCAAGAACTTCCGCTCCCGCGGGCCGCGTTTTGTGTTCCCGGACCGCGATTCGGTGACTATGACCGCCCCGTTCATGCGGGCCTACACCGAGCAGCTGGTGCGTGCCTGCCACCGCCGCGGGGCCAGCGCCATCGGCGGGATGAGCGCGTTCGTGCCAAGCCGCAAGGACGCGTCGATCAACCAGATCGCCCTGGGCAAGGTGCGCGAAGACAAGGCCCGCGAGGCAGCCGACGGTTTCGACGGCTCCTGGGTGGCCCACCCGGACCTGGTGGCCGTGGCCCGCGAGGAATACACGCAGGTGCTCGGCGAAAATCCGAACCAGATCCAGCGCACCCGGGAAGATGTGGCGGTCTCCGCCTCCGCGCTGCTGGATGTGGCTGGCCTGGAAGGCACCATCACGGAGCAGGGAATCCGGGACAACATCGAGATCGGCATCCGCTACATCGAGTCGTGGCTGCGCGGCAACGGCGCGGTGGCCCTGCGCAACCTGATGGAGGATGCCGCCACCGCTGAGATCTCCCGCTCGCAGCTGTGGCAGTGGATCCACCAGTCGGCCATCACCAACCACGGTGAGATCGTCACCCGCCGCTGGGTGCAGGACCTGGCGGAGGAGACCATGGAGCGGATGGAGCGTTTCGAGGGGGATCGTTTCGAATCCGCCATGGAGATCTTCGAGGCCTGCGCCCTGCGCGACGACTTCCCGACCTACATGACCCGCAACGCCTACCTGCGTTACCTGGACCTGCCGGTCCCCGTGCTTGAAATGGCAGGTTAACCCGGCGGCTGGCACCAGCCGCACCCAATTCCTGGCCGATTGTCCACCAGTCGTCCGATGTTGATCGGCCGCAAGGGGCGGCATTCATCCGTTGGTAATCATTCCCGCGGGTGGATGCCGCTTTTTTGCGCCGTTTTTGCGCCGCCGGACTCAACTCAGGACTGGACTCCGAACTGGACTCCGGACTGGACTTGGGGGCTTGACGTGTTGGATAGGCTGAACCCATGGCGTTCACGTTCAGCAACCCGGCCGACGGCCTCTGGGAGCCCGATCTGCTGGGTGAGGGATTCACCCGGCGCACCCTGCCGTTGTCTGATGGCTCCACCGCCACGCTGGTTCGCCACCGTTCGGCCCGCCTGCGCCTGGCCCCGCCGTTGCGCGGCCTCTCGGTGCTGTATGTGCACGGCTGGTCCGACTACTTTTTCCAGCGCGAACTGGCCCAGTTCCTCACCGATGCCGGCGTGGACTTCTACGCACTGGACCTGCGCCACTACGGGCGGAACCTCCCGCTGGATGCCGAACGCGGGCTCAGTGCGCAATTCCCGCCGGGCTTCACCACGAACCTGGAACAGTATTTCGAGGAGTTCGACGCCGCGCTGCGCATCATCACCAGCGCCCACCCCGGGACCCGCGTGGTGCTGCTGGGGCATTCAACCGGCGGGCTGAGCACCAGCCTGTATGCGGCGGCGCACCCGGATAAAATCGACGCCCTGGCGCTGAACAGCCCGTGGCTGGAATTCCAGGCCAGCGAGCTGGGGCGCACCGCGCTGTCCACGTTGTTGCAGGCCGCCCGGCAGGTTAATCCCCAACGCTTTCTTCCCAGCATCGACCCGGGCTTCTACACCCGCACGGTCTCCAGCCAGTTTGACGGCGAATGGGACTACGACCTTGCCTGGCGCCCGGTGAACGGATTCAAGATCACCACCGGATTCATCTCCGCGGTGTTCGAGGCGCAAGCCAAGGTCAAAAAGGGCCTGCAATTGCAGATGCCGGTGCTGGTGCTGCTCTCCGCCAACCACTACCTGCTGCCGCGCTGGCAGGATGCCGCGTCCAAATCCGATGTCGCCCTGAATGTGCAGCTGGTCGCCGAACGCAGCCTGGATCTGGGCCGGGAACTTCACCTGGTGCGGTTGTGCGATGCGCTGCACGACGTGTTCCTCTCCATCCCCGAGGTGCGCTCGCAGGCCTATCTGGATCTGGGGGCCTGGCTGGCCGCGGTCAAGAACCGGCAACACGATTCATCCCTGACCTCCAGCGTGCAACGGGCCGTGCGGCGGACCTAGTTCACGCTGGGAACCTGGTCGTTGACCAGCTCGAGCCGCAGCACCCCGTGCTCGTCCTGGCCCACCACGGCCACCGAACCGTTGCGGATGGTGTCCAGTTTGTACCCGGCGATGTCGGAGAGGGTGTAGCGGATGATGGTGCCGTGGCAGATCACCGCAACGTTTTTCTCCGGGAAATCCGCCATGATCTGGCTGATGGCCCGCCGCCCCCGGTCCACCACCGACTCCAGGGGTTCGATCCCGCCGCCGATCTTCCCCGGCCAGCGTTCAAGCGCCTCGGCTTCGATCATTCCCTCGCCCTGGGCGTAGTCCCGTTCGATCAGCAGCTCATAGCTCGGGCCGAGCTCAAGGCCCAGCCCGTCGGCGATGATCTGCGCGGTCTGCCGCGCCCGGTCCAGCGGAGAGGAAACGATCACGTCCCACTGCCCGGCGCCCAGCACCTGCACGGCCTGCGCGGCCTGCATGCGCCCGGAAGCGTTCAGCGGGATATCGCTGCTTCCCTGCAAGCGGCCTTCGAGGTTCCATTGTGTCTGTCCGTGGCGGACGAATCCCAGCTTCATACCCCACATTCTTCCACCGGTTGCCCCGCGCCATGGCCCCGATGTGCGCAAAACCACGGGTTCCACCAGACACATTTATCCCCGAACTGCTTGCCGCGACGCGTAGCATTTGGTAAGTTCCGCCCGTTTTTGCGGCCTCGGAGCCCTGTCCCCCATCCCCCAGTTGAGGATCCGAGCAGTTCATCGTGACCGACATCAAGGCATCGCTCGCCCGCGGGCTCACCGCCCGGCATATCCGTTTTATGGCCCTTGGCTCGGCGATTGGAACGGGCCTGTTCTACGGCTCGTCCGCCGCCATTCAGGCCGCCGGGCCGGCTGTGCTCTTCGCGTACATGATCGGCGGCGCCGCCGTGTTCATCGTGATGCGCGCGCTGGGAGAGATGGCGGTGAAACATCCGGTCTCCGGGTCGTTCGCGCACTACGCCTCACGCTATCTGGGCCGCTTCGCGGGTTTCATCACCGGCTGGACCTTCACCTTTGAGATGGCCATCGTTGCCATCGCGGACGTGACCGCCTTCGGGGTGTACATGGGTTTCTGGTTCCCGCAGGTCGCCACCTGGATCTGGGTGCTGGCGGTGGTGCTGCTGATTGCGGCGATCAATTTGATGAAGGTGAAGGTTTTCGGGGAGACCGAATTCTGGTTGGCGATCATCAAGGTCAGCGCCATCATCGCGATGATCGTCGGCGGTGTATTGCTGATCATCTTCGGTTTCACCGCCCCGGGGTCGCAGCATGCCACCGGCCTGGACACCCTCTTGGCCGCCGGCACCCTGTTCCCGCATGGTTTCACCGGCTTGCTGCTGTCGTTCGCGGTGGTGATGTTCGCTTTCGGCGGCATCGAAACCATCGGCATCACCGCCGGGGAAGCCGATGACCCCGCCCGATCGGTTCCAGCGGCCATCAACACCGTGCCGTGGCGGATCCTGCTGTTTTACGTAGCCTCGCTGGCGGTGATCATGATGCTGTTCGACTGGCGCCAGATCGACGGGCAGGCCAGCCCGTTTGTGCAGATTTTCGACGCGCTGGGCATTCCGGCCGCCGCCCACGTGCTCAACGCCGTGGTGATCACCGCGGCCATCTCCGCCATCAACGCGGACACCTTTGGTGCCGGGCGGATGCTCTTCGCGATGTCAGACGCGGGCCACGCGCCGAAGTCCTTCGCGAAGGTCTCTGCCCACGGGGTGCCGTGGATGACCGTGGTGGTGATGTCGGCGGTGCTGCTCGCCGGCGTGGTGCTCAACGCGCTGCTGCCCGAGCAGCTGTTCACCATCATCGCCTCGATCGCCACCTTTGCCACCGTCTGGGTCTGGATCATGATCCTCGCCTCCTACCTGGCCATGCGCCGGGCGGAAAAGCGCGACGCCGCGGCCGGCGGCCCGCGCGACTACGCGGTGCCCGGAGGCTCGCCCACCGCCTGGGTTGCCCTGGCGTTTATGGTTTTTGTTGTGGTGCTGCTGGCGCTCAGCGCGCAGACCCGGGTGGCGTTGTACACCGGCGCCGCCTGGCTGCTCATCCTGGCGGCGGTGTACCGCATCGCAATCTACCCACGCGGCACCGCGGCCGCGAACGCACCGGCGGAACGAGCCGATTCGGTGGACTCCGGCCGCTAGCCAAGGGCCGGCCAGGCCGTCTGCGGAGGCATGCACCTGCAACTCGCGGGGGTCAGCTACCCGACATGAACGACGGGACGTACCCGCCCAGGTAGACGAACCCCACCTCGTCGGCAAATCCAGCCATGGGCGCGGTTGCGGTGCATCGCAGCCCCCTGCAAGTATCCCGCTCCCGCCCCGCCCCCGCCTCAGGAATGCCCGCGCGCCCAGAAGTGTTACACCGTGTATGAGTGAAACCGCGCAATCCCCAACCACCGCCGAGGCCAAACGCCTACGCGTCGACATCTTTTCAGACATCGCCTGCCCCTGGTGCTTTATCGGCAAACGCCGTTTCGAATCGGGCCTGGACGCCTCTGGCCTGGCCCAAGAGGTCGACGTCTATTGGCACGCCTACCAGTTGGACCCGACCCTGCCCGAGCATTACGAGGGAAGCGAACTGGACTACCTCTCCCAGGCCAAGGGCATGGATCCGGCCCAGGTCCAGTCAATGCTTCAGCATGTCACCGCCCAGGCCGCCGAAGAAGGGCTGTCCTACGACTTCGCGAACCTGGTTGTCGCCAATTCGTTCACCGCGCTGCGGGTTTTGGAACACGCAAAACAGCACGGCCGCGGAAACCAGATGAAGGAAGCGCTGCTCTCGGCGCACTTCGAGAAGGGCCTGGACACCGGAAACGTTGCCACGCTGCTGCAGCTGGCCGCCGAGGTTGGCCTGGATTCGCAGGAGCTGGGCGCGGCACTTCAGGCCGGGCGCTACACCGATGAGGTCAACGCGGACATCAACCAGGCCCGCCAGATCGGTGTTACCGGGGTGCCGTTTTTTGTCCTGGACGGCAAGTACGGGATCTCGGGAGCCCAGCCGGCCGAGGTCTTCGCCAACGCGCTGACCCAGGTCCATTCCGAAACGGTCGGAACCAACTAGCACCAAACCGGCCTGCGGCCATAGCTAATCCGCCCCGGCGCACGTCAGCGCGCCCGGGGCGGTATTCAGTTTGCGCTCCTTGACCAGGTTCTCAAATCCGCTGCCCAGCGCCAGGTCCACCTCGGTGCCGTACATCTTCTCGTCGTAGACGAACTCGGATCCGGGTACCTGCCGCTGGATGGTCAGCGCCTGTGCATAACCGTGAGGCCCGGCCAGTACCACGGCCACGCGGTCCTGATAATTCTCCAGGCCGGAGCTCGTCGCCGAGATCTTGAAACCGCGTTTTTCCAGCGCTTCTGCGGTTTTCCCGGCAAGCCCTGAAATGGTGGTGGTATTCAACACCCGAACCTTAAAACTTGCGGGGTCCTGATAGGCGAAGTTGGCCTCGGGGCAGGCAGGGTTCTCGATGACCGCGGCCGGCTGCGCCTGCGCCTGCAACTGGTTGGAACTGCCGCCGATCTTCAGCACCCCGGTGAAGGCCAGTGTCGCCGCGACAAACGCCACCAGCACCACCAGAGCCATCACCGAAAAGATGACGTTTTGCCGCTTGCGGGCCCTGCGTTTCGCCTGGGCGTTGGACACGAAGCTCAGCTCTCGCTCGTTGACGATGTGAGCCCCATGCCATGTGGCCGGATCCTCGCGTTCGTGCATCATCGCACCCACTTTCAGGCAACTACCCTTTGTGGCGACAGCATACCTAATCCACGTCTAAATCCAAGACCCTTGCGTGGATCACGGAGCGGTGGTGCAACGCGGAGCGCAGCGCACGATGCAACCCGTCTTCCAGATACAGCACCGTGCGGTAGCGGACCACATGGGGAAACAAATCACCGAAGAACGTTGAATCCTCGGAGAGCAGAGTTTCCAGATCGAGTGTTGACTTGGTGGTTACCAACTGGTCGAGCTTGACCTGGGAGGGCGGGATCGCGCTCCAGTCACTCGTACTGGTCAGCTTATGCTCGGGGTACGGGCGCGAGTCGCCCACTGCTCGGAAAATCACCATTCAAGCATAGGGAACCGCGTAACAATTTATCTGCAGGCGCGACCCGATGGCCGCGGACCACGTCGATTCGGGCATTATGCACACGGAACCGGTAGCGTCCGAATCAAGAACTTCAAGCATTTCTTTCAGGGGTCATTTAGGCTCCTTGGCGCCGGAATCCGCAAATTATGACCGATTTCCCAGATCCTGGCAAGGATTGTTACATCTGCTGAAACCTGGCGGAACGGTGCGTAATTTTAGATAGTAACAATCCACGTGCCGGGTGCACTCTAGGGTTATGAACAACGTAGTAACCGAGATCCCAGTCCTTGATATCTCCACCTCCCGGAATGCCGATGGCACGTTCAACCGCGAGTTCGTCGCCGCATTGCTCGACGCCGCCCACCGCGTCGGTTTCTTCCAGATTGTGGGATACGCTTCGCGTCCCGACCAAGATCAGGAACTGCTGGACACGATTGCTGAGTTCTTCGCGAAACCCGTTGACGAGAAGATCAAGCTCGACAACCGCAACAGCGCCCAGTTCCGCGGCTACACCCGCTTGGGCACCGAGATCACCCGCGGCCGCGCCGACTCGCGCGAACAGATCGACTACGGTCCGGATCGCGAGCCGCTAAGCGTAGTTCCAGCGGACAAGCCTTATCTGAACCTGCAGGGCCACAACCAGTTCCCCGATGACTTCCCGCAGCTGCGCGAACGTGCCACCGAGTGGGCCGAACTGATGAACACCACCGGCCACGAGCTGCTATCTGCCATCTCCGTCGGGCTTGGCCTGGGCGAAGACTACTTCGACGAACCGTTCTCCGGCGCTCCGGCCTGGATGGGCAAGCTCGTTCACTACGTTGGCGGCGGCGTTGTTCCAGAGGCCGGCAACCAGGGTGTTGGCCTGCACGCAGACTACGGCTTCGTTACCCTGCTCCTGCAGGACCAGGTTGGCGGACTGCAGGTCCAGCCTTACGGACAGGAAGAGTGGATCGAGGTTCCACCAACTCCCGGTGCCCTCGTGGTGAACCTGGGCGAAATGCTCGAGGTCGCCACCGACGGCTACCTGATGGCCACGATCCACCGCGTGATTGCCCCGCCAGCCAACGTCGACCGCTACTCGGTTCCGTTCTTCTACTCGCCACGCCTGGACGCCGTGATCGACAAGGTTCAGCTTCCTGCCGAGTTGGCCGCCGACGCGCGCGGGGTTTCCGATGATCCGCATAACCCGATGCTGGCTTCCTATGGAGCCAACGTGTTGAAGGGCTGGCTACGCGCCCACCCTCAGACCGCGGCAATCCACTACCCGCAGTTGGTGCAAAAACGCGCCACGGCCTAGGTACAACCTGAAGCGGATCGCTTCAGCGATTAAAAACGTGAAGACTTCGACGGGGTATTGCGCCACCGCACCGAAGTCTTCACGTTTTTGCGAGTTTGCTGCGTTACCCGACGCCTCCCCCAAGGCGATGTGGCTATTCCCCCAAATTGCAGCCATCGTTCAGTTTCGTAGTTCTCGCTAGGCCTCTCGACCATGGGACTTATTGTGCAAGATCACACTCAAGCTGTGACATCAATTAGCTCAAGATTGCATCAAGCCTCAAAAAATCCAAAACGTGGCTTTAAAAAGCTTGAGGTATCACTAGTATGAACCGGGGTCATTTACCAATCTGTATCCGACTCCTCTGACGGTCTCAATCCATAATGACGAACGCGCAGAATCTCCGAGTTTACGCCGCAGATTCGCGATATGCACTTCGATACTTCGCACGTCCGAGTCCGAAACATAACCAAGTTCAAGATCGTCGCTGTCAGCGCTGACTTTTCGCGCGAGCTCTTTCTTGCTCCGGACCCTGCCCGGCACTTGCATCAGTACATGCAGAAGCGTGAATTCAGTAGCGGTCAAGACGATGGGCGCTCCATCCAAATGCACTTCCCACGTTGATGAATCCAAACGAAGTGCTCCATGGCTGAGCACCCTGGGCGTAGCCCCGTGCCTGTCGCTCAATAACTGGTTGATCCGCGCCTTACGACGAGAAAAAGCATCCACCCTAGCTCGGAACTCACGTTCGCGCAGCGGTTTAGGGCAGTATCCATCTGCTCCAGCATCGAAGGTCAACACCACTTCAATTTCTTCGCTGATGTCCATCACGGCGAGAATATCAGCCTCGAGGTTCGCGTTGAGCCTACGTATGGTTTCAATTCCGTCAATATCGGGAAGGCCAAAACCAACAACCACCAAATCCGGCTTGACCCGTTGAGCCAGCGCGACTCCCCTTTGCCCGCTGGACTCCTCATGCACGGCATATCCGATTTGCCGCAATGAAGTCGTCATTTTTCCGCGCACAGACTCGTCGTACTCAATAACGACTGCCTTTGCAATTTCCCCAACCACGTTTTTCCCCAATCCCCTGTTAAGGCGATCGCGGCGGCCTAACGTTACAGTCCGCCGCGTGGACTACATGCTACCGGAGAGCACACAGAACTCGTTACCCTCCGGATCAAAGAGGACGACCCAATCTTCGTCTCCGCTTTGCCCGATATCGGCGTACTGCGCCCCCAGCGCCAGTACTCGATCAACTTCATCCTGCTGAGTGCTCTGCCAAGGCCTCAGATCAAGATGCAGACGGTTTTTAATGCTCTTAGTTTCCGGCACCTGCGCAAAACAGATCACCGTCTCATGCTCATCGCCACCACACCTGCCAATGGTGACCAGACCCGCGGATTCCTCCCGTACTTCATAGTTGAGCACTTCGCACCAAAATTTGGCAATAAGCATTGGGTTCCGGCAATCGATGGCGATCTCACTAATGGCTACAGGCATGACCTACTCATCTCCCATCTCAACGGCAGGCACTTCGCACCAGCCTTCGCCACGGATGATACGCCTGCCCACGGCGCAAGATAGCGAAATCGGGCTTTTGGAGGTTAAGAAAGAGGCAATGCCGGACCAAGAGCGACTCGGAGTTCGCGCGCAGGTGGATCGGGCAAGAGGCCGAATCTGTTGGGCCAAATTGTTCGCAGACGCTCCGCCACCGCACCTGACGGTAGTCGCAGGCTTCAGTTCCAGATCCCGCCTGCTCATGTTCTAAAAATTGAAAAGCCCCCGATTTCTCGGGGGCTTTCATTTGGCGGAGGATAGGGGATTTGAACCCCTGAGGGCGTTAACCCAACACGCGTTCCAGGCGTGCGCCATAGGCCGCTAGGCGAATCCTCCTCAGTTGCTCCGTGGAGCAGAATCAAGCATATCTAAATTTCCGCACAATCACGAATCGAAGGTTACATGGCGGTAAACCACGCATAAGCAAGCCCGATGAACCCTGAGATTTAGCGGATTTTCGGCGATTTCCACACGACGAACGGGTGTCCTCCAAAGTGTCGGTTGCCCGGAGGATACTGAATAACATGAGTAAAAGAGAGGTATTTCACAGTGACGACGACGCTCGTCGTCTGCCGATGTATCCTCCTGGCCTTCGTAAGAATTTCGGCTCAGGCGGAGTCTGGGATGGCGAACTCGACCATCAAAAGTTTTATAACAATCTCGCCGCAACGGCCCTAGATTTATACAACTTGCCTCCTGTCGCCAACCCAGCGGATGGACTCAAGAGACTCGAACGTATTGGTCAACTCCGAAGCATGATAGAGGCTGCGGAGGCATCACTTTTGGCAGATACGTTTGAAATGTGCTCTCGCAACGCTGCGAACCTAGGAGTACAAGATTCGCTGTTTGATGATTCCGACGATCAAGCACAGCAACTGTCAGCTCAGTACTACGGCGTTAATTTGGCCGATGAGAATACCGTCAGACCATCTTTCATCGCCGAAGCCGCTATTGCTATGCGAGACTCAGAAAAACACATTCAGGACAAGCTGTTTACTGCGGAAGGGCTGCGTAATCTTTGCCTTGACACACTCACTGCGTTGGCCAACGGCGAAATCACCACGAAATCGGCCAGAGAAATCGTCAAGAATTCTCAAGATCTAGACCCTGAAGACGTTAAGCAAATGGAGCATGTTCTGCTCCCCTTAGCCAAGACAGCCACAGATTCCGCGATTTCGCAACGCGCCCGACGTATGAGAGAACGCCTTCATCCAAAACCTGTCGAAGAACGACACAAGGAGGCGCGTGAACGTCGAAATGTTTCATGGTGGGCTGATGAAGATGGCATGGCTACGTTGCAGGTATTACTCCCCGCAGAGGACATCATCAGCATAGTCAACACCGTCAATTACCACGCAGTGACGAACGTTGACGAGGATGATGTGCGCACCGAACGCCAGCGTCGCGCAGATATTTTTCGCGATGCCTTGATCGATGGATGGCCAGAAACCCAGGGAACACCGTTAAAAGCACGGGTCGCCGTCACAATCCCGGCCTTGGATATGCTTACAGATCCTAAGAAGTCCTTGGCTGACCTTGAGGGCTACGGTCCGATTCCAATCGGCACTGCGCTCAAAATCGCCGCCGACGCGCCATCGTTCATAAAGGTACTCACCGATCCTTGGACGGGTGCCGCGATTGATGTGGCTCGTGAGAAGTATCGTCCGAGCAAGGCGCTGAAGGACCTTCTTCGTTTCCGAGATGTCCATTGCCGATTCCCCGGTTGCAATAGGCTGGCCGAGCAGTCCGAAATCGATCATATTGATGGCTGGGCCCAAGGCGGGCACACCTCACGCACCAACACAGAGCTCTTGTGCAAAAGACACCAGCTTTTCAAGCACGCTTTGGGATGGGATGTAACCTACCGTCCAGATGGCTCAGTTTTCTGGCGTACACCAAACGGTGTTGTTTGTACGGAAGTTCCTGGAAGCGTTAAAACGGTTCAGAACTTCGACTTTGAGCAGACCCAGACACCTGTATTGCCCGAAGTCCAAATGACTGATCGCGTCCGCAGGGTTCTCGGCTGGTACGATCCACCAGACGCAAAAGCCGGATAATTCTACCGAGTGCCGTTGCACGGCAGAGAAATTGACTGAAATTCTCGATCAGAGATCGCTATCCCCGTCCGTCGCAACTGGTTACCTTCAATTTGCGCGTCGCTCATCATGCATGCACTCCACGATAGCGCCCTCTTATCTGGCGCCCTCTCATCCAAGTCAGCAAAGGATCGTTCTGCCACTGACCAAAATTTTGCGTCAGTTTTCATTCATATCTTCAAGGTTGCGGACGGGAGTTCCCCACTTTGGGCTTCTTTCCTCGGAACCCGCAACGGTTGATGCGTTCTTACTGTTGCCTGTGCGGGATTGTTCCGGGGTTCAGACATCTGTACTCAAAACTAGTTACTACGGACCGTTATTTGATCGAAATTTCTGGTCAAAATCTGGCCACCCCTCATCAAAAAATAATCTGCAGTCCATCTCACAGCGCGCACTGCAGCAGAGATCGTGATGCCCCACAGCAATCTTGACCAAAATAATTGATCAGATTCACGACACAGACAGCCCCCACCAGCTTCGGGACATTCAAGTCTCGCTTTTGTTTTTCTCTGACCAAAATTTTCGATCAAAATCGAGTGCCGGCCTCGCCCCACTCATCCAACAACACGTACAGCGACAGAAACCGTGACCCCCGAACAATCTTGACCAAAAAAATTGATCAGATTCACGGCAACTCTGCCGCATTCAATCATCAGCGCCCAAAATCTCAGGTCGAATCTCCCAGACCAAAATTTTCGATCAAAATCGAATGCCTGCCTCGCCTCGCTCATCCAACACCACGTTCAACTGCAGAAACCGTAACCCCGAGCAATCTTGACCAAAAAAATTGATCAGATCCACGGCACAAACCGACCCGACGTACTGTGGGATGTCCAAGTCTTGCTTTCCCTGACCAAAATTTTCGATCAGAATTCCCTGTCGTTCTCTCCACTCGTCGAACAATGATCGCTGTGCCGGATCGTGGGGAGACCGGAAAGAAATTCTGATCAGAATTTTCGTTCAAGTTGCCGTTGAAGCCTCGTGAGATCAAGCGCACGCGATGTCGATTTTTATCCACAGCCCTACCTCGGGTAGTATTTTGGGTGACCCCTCGTGTGGTGTCATCCTGTTGAACTCCCCCAGGACCGGAAGGTAGCAAGGGTAGATGGGCTCTGACAGGTGCATGAGGGGTCTTTACTTTTTTACGCAAGCCGAATGGAGTCCACGTGGGCGCTGGCCGTTTCGCCCCTAGCCCGTCAGGGCGCCTCCACATCGGAAATTTGCGCACCGCCATTCTGGCATGGCTTTTCGCTCGCTCGAGTGGACGCGATTTCTTGCTCCGCGTCGAAGACCTTGACCGTGTCCGTGCGGGCTCCGAAGCAGAGCAGCTTGCTGAACTTGAAACTCTGGGGCTGGATTTTGACGGCCGCTTGGTGCGGCAATCAGATCGTTTGCCGGTTTACCACGGAATCGTCGAGGACTTGAAGTCACAAGGCCTGGTCTACGAATGCTTCTGTTCACGCAAAGACATTGCAGAAGCTGGCAGCGCACCGCATGCGGCGCCAGGATCCTACCCGGGCACGTGCCGCAACCTGAGTTCCAAAGAACGCTCCGAGAAAGCCCAACAACGGCCAGCAGCCTTGCGACTACGCGCAAATGTGAACAAATTTTCTGTTCACGATGAACTCCTAGGCGACTACACGGGCGCAGTTGATGATTTTGTTCTGGTGCGAAACGACGGTGCACCGGCCTACAACCTCGCGGTGGTCGTCGACGATGCAGCAAGCGGCATTGACCAGGTGGTCCGCGGCGATGATCTCCTGTCCTCGGCCCCACGGCAGGCGTACCTAGCCCAGCTTTTGGGGTATGGCACACCAACTTATGCGCATGTTCCACTGGCGCTGAATGAGAAGGGGCAACGGTTGGCCAAACGCGATGGCGCCGTAACCCTCGAAGAGATCACCGAACAAGGTGTGCGTCCCGCCGAATTACGCGCATTTTTGCTAGAGTCATTGGGCTTGCCGGGTCAGGAATTGCAGGCAGCCCTAAAGGCGTTCAATCCGGCCGCGCTTCCGCGTGAACCGTGGATCGTGAAACCTGAAAACATTGTCCAACAGCTGATGCCCCCGGCATCGCGCAACCGATAGGGAACCGGTGTGACTACAGCGCTTTACCGCAGATATCGTCCCGATACCTTCGCCGAGGTCATCGGGCAGGAGCACGTCACCGCTCCGCTGATGACCGCTTTGGAGAAGAACCGGGTTAATCACGCATACCTGTTCTCCGGTCCGCGCGGTTGCGGCAAAACAACGTCGGCACGTATTCTGGCGCGCTGCTTGAACTGCGAGCAGGGTCCGACCCCGATCCCCTGCGGCACCTGCCCGAGCTGTGTAGAGCTGGCCAACGGCGGCCCAGGATCGCTGGATGTCATCGAGATTGACGCGGCCAGCCACGGCGGTGTGGAGGATGCGCGCGATCTGCGTGAGCGTGCAACGTTCGCCCCGGCGCGCGATCGCTACAAGATTTTTATCATCGACGAGGCCCACATGGTGACCTCGGCCGGTTTCAACGCATTGCTCAAGATTGTTGAAGAGCCTCCGGCGCACATCAAGTTCATCTTCGCGACCACCGAACCGGATAAGGTCATCGGCACCATCCGGTCGCGCACCCACCACTATCCTTTCCGATTGGTGCCACCTGAGGCTCTCTTGGAGTACCTCAAGGTCCTGTGCGACCGCGAGAACGTGGAGGTGACCGATGGGGTGCTGCCTTTGGTCATCCGCGCTGGCGCTGGCTCGGTCCGAGACACCCTTTCGGTGCTCGACCAGCTGATGGCAGGTGCGCGCGAAGGAATTCTTGACTACGAAACCGCCATCTCGCTGTTGGGTTATACCCATTCCACCTTGCTGGATGAGGTTGTCATCTCCCTGCACGAATCAGATGGTGCCGGGTTGTTCAGCGCGATCGACCGCATCATTCAGACCGGCTTGGATCCGCGGCGATTTGTGGAGGATTTGCTGGAGCGCTTCCGCGATCTGGTGATTGCCAAGGCCATGCCCGAGGGTCTGGAAAAGATCCTGCGCGGGGTTCCAGCGGACCAGTTGGAAGCGTTGCATCTCCAAGCTGATCTGGCCGGACCAGGAGAACTGTCGCGGTGGGCAGATGTCACCAACCAGGCGCTAACCGCCATGACCGGTGCGACATCCCCGCGCTTGCATCTGGAGCTGTTGGCCGCGCGGCTCTTGCTGCCAGGCTCCCAGAACACCGAAAGTTCGTTCGCCGCTCGCCTGGACCGGCTGGAACGCCATGCCATGACCGGTGGCGCACTGCCGGCGTTGAACGACGACGGTTCCGAGGAAACTGCCGTCGCGATGGGGTCGACGCCGAATCCCGGCGCCGCGCGTCAAGGCGCCGCGGCGGCTCGCCAGGCGCTAGCTGCGGCTAAGGCCCGCCGCGAGGGAGAAGCTATCCCTGAATCGGCACCCGCCGCGGTGGAAGCCTCCCCCGCTCCAGCTCCGACTCAGTCGGCCCCTGCCCAACAGCCGGCCGCGCAAGCTGCCCAGGCAGCACAGGTGCCACAGGCAGTTCAGGCACCACAGTATGCCGAGCCGGTGCCTCCGGTTCAGGAGCCGCCGGCCCCTGCGACTGCCCAAGCTGCCGAGCAGCACACCGCACGGCCAGTCGAGCAGCCGCAGAATTCCGCTCAACAGCTGGACCAGCTGCCGGATGACATCAACGCTCCATTGGATCCGGGAGCTGCCTCCTCACTCAATACCGGCGCAGATGCCGACTGGGGTGCCACATGGGGTCCGAAGGACGACCGCAACTCGGTCACTACCCAGATCCAGCCCGGTCCTAGCGTCCCTGCTGAGCGCCCCGACGGTGTCGCACCGTTTAGCTTGGTGCCAGATCCTGCCAGCGGTGAGGATCTGTCTTTTGGGACCGGAGTCTCCATCGACGACGTCAAGCAGAACCCTGCCATGGCGGAGTTCGCGCGCCGCGCCTCCGAAAACCGTGCCCAGCAGCAGGCTCAGGCCGCCGCGCAGCAGAGCCAGATGGCGCAACAGCAACCTTCTGCCCCGGTGTCGCCAGCCCAGCCAGATGCTCAGGCGCAACAACTCGCGGCCCATGAACAAGCACAGCGTGAGCAGGCGCAGCGTGAACAAGCCGAACGCGAAGCCGCCCAACGCGCAGTCCACGAACAAGCACAACGTGAGCAAGCGCAACGTGAACAAGCCGAACGCGAAGCCGCCCAACGCGCAGCCCACGAACAAGCACAACGCGAACAGGCGCAGCGTGAACAAGCCGAACGCGAAGCCGCCCAACGCGCAGCCCACGAACAAGCACAACGCGAGCAAGCGCAACGCGAACAAGCGCAGCAGCAGCAATACCAGCAGAGCCCGCAGCAGGGTTCTCAGCCGGCATCGGGACCGACCGGAGGATCTCCCGTTGCGCGGTTCCAGCAGGCCTGGCCACAGATTCTTCAGCAGCTGCAGTCAAGTTCGCGGGTGCTGCATTCAATGGTGTCCAACTACGGATCTGTTGCCGGATTCGATGGCCAGACACTGACGCTTGCCTTCAGCAATTCTGGTCCGATCGTCAATCTGAGAAACCGGCCGGACATGATGCACCTGCTGACGGGGATCCTGTCGCAAGTGGCCGGCGGGCCGATCGAGGTTGTCCTCACGGAGGGTGGCTCCCAGCCCGCGGGCGGTGGTTCCCCAAAAGGTGAGCGCCGGCCAATCCCGGCGCCAACCCCAGCACCAAGCAAGTTCATTGCGGCTAACAGCACTGGGGTAGCTTCGCGCTCCTCGGCGCCGACGTCGCCCGCAGTCGTTCAGCCTTCCCCCAAGGTCCCCGCAGCTGTCGCGAAGCCGTCGTCGGTTCCTTCACAAGAGACCGGTTACGCGGCCGGCTACGATGACGTCCCGCCTCCATACGACGAGCCGTACATGGATGAGCCGCCGTTCCCGGACGATGGCGCCTTTGGCGACCCTTATGCGTCCCAAGCACCGGCCCCGCCAGTGCAACCGGCTCCGCCTCTCCAGCCGGCGCAGCCGCCTCGCACCGAGGCAGCCACCCCGGAAGCCCAAGTTCCAGCCCCAGCACGCGGCGGCTCCCCCCGGTCATTCGACGGGCCACCGGTTGCTCCGCGCCCGCGGATGACCGCAGGGATGAACGCACGTCAGGCCGAACGGCCCGAGTTCGTGATCGACCGCCCGGTCTCTTCCACCCCGTTGCGCCCGGGAAGCACCACGGATTCGTTCGAGCCGCTGGCGGTCGCCGGCGAGCCCGAGCCGCAGGTCTCCGAAATGGTCCAGCCCCCAACCCGGGTTGCTCAGCCGCCGGCCCAGGTTGCTCAGTTCCGATCGGCTGACCCCGTTGCGGCACCGGAACCGGTTGCCCCACCCGTGCAGCCGGCCACCCGTGAACCGGTGGCACCTGTACCCGCGCCTTCGTCCCAGCCACAGGGCCCGGCCCCGGTTGCTGCCCCCGCCACGACGCCAAACCCGGCTCCAGCACCGGCACCTGCACCGACTCCGGCACCTGCACCGGCTCAAGAAACAGCTCCGTCGTGGGGTGCCCCGGAACCGGCTGAGCAATCGGCTGCCGCTCCCGCTGCCCCGGCTCCGAACACCGGCGGGCGCATGAGCCGCTACCAGCAGTTGATGAACCAGGCCAAGGATTCAGCCCCAACCCCGGCCCCCCACCAGGCCGCCAACGGGTGGGGTTCGATTCCGCTGCCGCCCGAGCCGCCGCTGGAAGATCCCGCCGAGTTTGTGCCAAGCGAGGATGACATCGAGGTGGAGGATTCCGCGCTGATCGGTGTCCCGGCGGTTGAACGGCTGCTTGGAGGCATGCTCATCGAGCAACGCGACGTCAACGGCAACGTCGTGGAAATCAAGCGCAGCCTGTGAGCAACCCGGCAGCCATTCAAGGTGTCGGAGTGAGACACTAGTGTGTACGTTGGCGGGATGCGCGAACCTTCCCGCAGACGGCCCGCGGGCCGCACCATCACCATCCCCGCAACCAAGGAAAGAAGGCGCACGTGTACGAAGGTGCTGTACAGGAACTGATCGACGAGCTCGGTCGGCTGCCTGGCATCGGCCCGAAATCGGCGCAACGCATCGCTTTCCACATTCTTGATGCCGACGCCGAGGACATGACCCGCCTGGCCGCCTCGATCCAGCTGGTCAAGGAGAAGGTGAAATTCTGCGAGATCTGCTTTAACATCTCGGAGCAGGACACCTGCGCGATCTGCCGAGATGAACGACGCGACGGCTCAGCGATCTGCATCGTCGAGGAGTCCAAGGACGTGTTGGCGATCGAACGCACCCGGGCCTTCGGCGGGCGTTATCACGTGCTGGGCGGCTCGATCAATCCGCTAGCCGGGGTGGGACCCGAGCAGCTGCATATCCGCGAGCTGGTCACCCGGTTGGCCGATGATTCCATCACGGAGCTGATCCTGGCCACGGATCCGAACCTGGAGGGCGAGGCCACCGCCGTGTATCTGGTGCGCGCGCTGGCCCCGTTGGGAATCAAGATCACCCGCTTGGCCTCCGGGCTGCCCGTCGGCGGCGATTTGGAATACGCCGATGAGGTCACCCTCGCTCGGGCTTTCGAAGGCCGCCGGGTTGCCGGCCGCGCCTCCGCGCCTCAAGTGGCACCGCAGCTGCCCGAGCCCGCGCCGCAACCGGCGGCCGTGGAAGCAGGGCCCGCGGACACCTCTGCCACGGAACAGGTTGCCGATGGCCAGCCGCCGCAGCCGCGTTTTGTGGTGCCGGAGATGGACGATCACCGCAGCGCCACCCGCTAGGACCCCGCTAAACACCCGCCAGCTACCGAATCCACCCCGCCGGCCGCACCCAAAGGTGCGGTTGGCGGGGTGTTTTTATTCCCCGCGCAGCCCTTTTGTGGAGCAACACACACTTGGTTGATAATCGTCAACTAAACGCTTATAGTTGATAACAATCAACCTTTCCTCTCTTCTTTTGGAGCGCCAATGACCGCAACCGCACCGGTCGCCCAGCCCAAGATGAGTCACCGCCAAATCATGCAGTCCCTGACCGGGTTGCTGATGGGTATGTTTGTCTCGATCCTGGCCGGCACCGTCGTTTCCAGTTCACTGCCAGTGATCGTTTCCGATCTCAACGGCGGACAGACCGCCTACACCTGGGTCGTCACCGCCACCCTGCTGGCCACCACCATCTCCACCCCGATCTGGGGTAAACTCGCCGACCTGGGCAACCGCAAGCTTTTGCTGCAGATCTCGTTGGCGATGTTCGTTTTGGCTTCGGCCGCAGCGGGCTTCGCGCAGAATACCGAATTCCTGATCACCATGCGCGTGATCCAAGGCCTGGCCGGCGGCGGCATGGGCGCGCTGAGCCAGATCGTCATGGCCGATATCCTCTCCCCGCGTGAACGCGGCAAGTACATGGGCCTCTTTGGCGCCGTCATGGCCCTGGGCACCGTGGGCGGCCCGCTGATCGGCGGTTTCATCACCGACACCATCAACTGGCGCTGGAACTTCTTCGTGGCCCTGCCATTCGCCGTCGTCGCGATCCTGCTGATCCAGCGGACCCTTCACCTGCCGGCCTTCGCCAAGCGCAAGGTCAAGATCGACTACATGGGCATCATGCTGCTCTCTGCCGGTGTGGCCCTGCTGCTGATCTGGCTGTCCATGGGCGGTTCGCAGTTTGAATGGAACTCCTCCACCAGCTTCCTGATGGTCGGCGGTTCGGTTGTTCTGCTGGCACTGTTCGTATTGACCGAATTCAAGGCCACCGAGCCGCTGCTGGACCTGCAGCTGTTCAAGAACCGCACCTTCACCTTTGCGGTCATCGCCTCGCTGGCCGTCGGCGTCTCGATGTTCGGCACCTCGGTATTCCTGAGCCAGTACATGATCATGGCCCGCGGCGCGACCGCCACCCAGGCCGGCCTGATGACCTTCCCGATGATGGCTGGGCTGCTGGTCATCTCCACCATCGCCGGCGCCTTGATCACCCGCTTCGGCAAATGGAAAGCCTTTGTGGTCACCGGTTCGATCCTCCAGGTCATCGGCCTGTTCCTGCTGGGCACCATCCACTACGACACCAACTTCGCGTTGGTGGGTGTGTACATGTTCATCCTGGGTGCCGGCGTTGGCCTGGTCATGCAGAACATGGTGCTGGTGGTCCAGAATGCCGTTCCGGTTCACGAGCTCGGTGTAGCCTCTTCGGCCGTGAACTTCTTCCGCACCCTGGGTGGCACCGCCGGTACCGCCGGGCTGGGCGCACTGCTGGCGATCAATATCCCGAATATGATCGCCGATCGCAAGGCCGACCTCGCGCAGGCCATGGCCACGCTGGGCGACAAGGCCGCCGAGGTCTCCGCACAGCTGTCCTCCGGCAGCCTGCCGACCATCTCCACCCTGCCGGAGCCGGTCCGCGTGATTTTTGAATCCGTGTACGGCGACGGGGTTGCCGCGCTGTTCGCCTTCGCGGCGCCGATCTCGCTGATCACCGTGATTGCAGTCTGCTTGCTTCCAAACCAGAAGCTGCGCACCCAGACCGCGGTTGAGCGCCACCAGGAAGGCGAAGGCCAAGAACCGGTTGCCGACTCAGCCTCCGCGCTCACCGATTCCGCCGAAACCCAGATCGCCGAAGGTACCGTACTGACCGCGGCGCCAAAGGACGAGAAGGACAGCAACGGGAAAACCGGCCCTGCCGCCGGAGTCTAGGGGCCAAATGTGGATACCATCAACAGCGGCATCGGGACTACCAGCAGCGATCGGATCGATCTCTACGAGTCAGCCGAGCAGCAACTCCTGGAATTCGTGTCTGTCATTTCCCGGACCAAACGCGAAGTCGCCACACGCATGGAGCATCGCCTCACCCCCGGGGCGATCCCGGTGCTGGGCATCATCCTGAAATCCAAGGGCATCTCGCAGTCCGAAATCTGCGACATGCTGCTGATCGACAAGGCAGTCCTGTCCCGCATGGTGGCTAAACTCGAAGAACTTGGTTTGGTCACCCGCGAGGTGGATCCCGAAGATCGCCGGGTCTCCCAGCTGCTGCCAACGGACCTGGCCGTCACCCGCTGGCGCGAATGGTTATCCAGCTGGCGGTCGAATCTGCGAAGCTCCATGAGCAGCTGGGCAGAGGATGACCTGGCAGCCCTCACCGGCTTGCTTGGTCGTCTCACCTCCGATCTCCAGAGGTTCTAATCCCCTCCACACCCCAGACCGCGGCGCCGAATACACTCGGTGCCGCGGTTTGCTGTATCCATCCAGGCCGCTGGTCTACACTTCGATCATGGCCACACGCAGCAGCAACACCGCGGCAATCGCCGCCGCGACGGGCAGGGCGTGGGAGCAATGGGTCCGCATGCTCACGCAAGCCTCGGCCGCGGATAAGAATCACCAACAGATCGCCCAGCTGGCCCTCGCCCAAATGCCCGCGGACCTGAAGAATCCCGAGTGGTGGGCCCAGGGTGTCGCGGTGGCTTTCGAACAATCCATTGGCCGCAGGGTTCCGGGCCAGGCCCAGGACTCAAGCTTCCAGGGAGCACTAAGCACTACCCTTGACACCACACTGGACGAGGCTTTGGCACGCTGGCTGGACGCGGTAAGCCAGGTTTCGGTGTTCAACGGGCAGCAGATGATAGGCGAACCAAGCACAAGTTCCAGCGAGCGTTGGCGCTACTGGCGTGCGGGCTTCAGCGACGGAACCAAGACTCAGGTAAACATAGGCCTTAAGGGCGGAAAAGTCGCCATTGCCATAAACATCACTAAGGCTAAAACCGAGCAAACGGTGTCGGAATGGAAGGTGTTTTGGCGACAAATTTTGGCACTTACCAAGGGGTAGGGTGCGATTTGAGGCACATTTTCCGGTTCCCTCTAGGCAATATGACCAACCGTTAACGTCACAAGTAGGTCATGATCAAGCGAAGCTGTCACAATTATCTGGTAGATGTCTCGCACCATCTTTTCCTGCACCCGCGTAACAGCGTCGCTTCGACGGGTGGAAAGGATGCGCGAGCCACAGCTTTCAACAGGTGGAGTGAGTGCCGATGGGCCTAATTGTGCAAAAGTTTGGCGGTTCGTCCGTATCAGATGCCGAGGGCATCAAACGTGTCGCGCGCCGAATTATTGACACCAAGAACCAGGGCCATGACGTGGTTGTGGTGGTTTCGGCAATGGGCGACACCACCGATGACCTGCTGGACCTGGCCGGTCAGCTGACCGACGACGCCCCGGCCCGTGAAATGGATATGCTCCTGTCGGCCGGCGAACGGATCTCCATGTCCTTGCTGGCCATGGCAATCGACCAGTTCGGCGAACGCGCGGCCTCCTTCACCGGTTCCCAGGCGGGTCTGATCACCGACTCAAGCCATGGCAAGGCTCGCATCATGGAGGTTTCCCCGCAGCGTGTGCGCCGTGCGATCGACCGCGGTTTCATCGCCATTGTTGCCGGGTTCCAGGGCATGAGCAAGGAATCCAAGAACATCACCACCATGGGTCGCGGCGGTTCCGATACCACCGCGGTGGCACTGGCCGCGGCGCTTGGCGCCGACGTCTGCGAAATCTATACCGACGTGGACGGCGTGTACACCGCAGATCCCCGGGTTGTCCCATCGGCTACCAAGATCGAAAAGATCACCAGCGAAGAAATGCTGGAAATGGCGGCCAGCGGCTCCAAGATCCTGCACCTGCGCTGCGTAGAGTACGCACGCCGATTCGGAGTGCCCCTGCATGTGCGCTCTTCCTTCAGCACCAACGAGGGCACCTGGGTGCTCCCGAACCCCAACGACAAGATCAAGATTCAAGAGGGAGAACCCTTGGAACAGCCAATCATCTCCGGTGTTGCCCATGACCATTCCGAGGCCAAGGTGACCGTGATCGGTGTCCCGGACATCCCGGGCAAGGCCGCACAGATCTTCGGCGTCATCGCCGCGGCCCAGGCAAACATCGACATGATCGTGCAGAACATCTCGACCCACGGCTCGGGCAAAACCGACATTTCCTTCACCCTGCCGATGACCGAGACCAAGCATGTGCTCGACGCGCTGAACACCGCAAAGGGTGAAATTGGTTTCGAAGATATCGAGCACAATAACGAGGTCGGCAAGCTGTCGCTGATCGGTGCGGGGATGCGCTCGAACCCGGGTGTTTCCTTCACCTTCTTCGAAGCGCTGCATCAGGCAGGTGTGAACGTGGACATGATCTCAACCTCAGAGATCCGCATCTCCGTGGTTACCGACGCCGACAAGCTCAACGACGCGGTACGCGCCATCCACACCGCGTTCGACCTGGATACCGACGTTGAAGCCACCGTATACGGGGGCACCGGCCGCTAGAACGCGCGCCAGGTTTTCGGGAGCGGCCAGCCTCGCTGGCCGCTCCCGTGGTTTTTTAACGAGCTTGGAATTCAGTCGAGCGCCAAGATGCTGCCACGGCAACGTTCAGCCCGTTCCCGCTGAACTGAAACTTTCGTGCTGGAATGATTGATGACATGAGTGCACCTCGATTTATTGCCTGTGTTCCGCCAGGAGACACACCAGTTCCGGCTGAAGTCCTCAAGGTTGCCGGGGAGGACCGGATTATCCCCGTGTGGGTCAACGGGCTTGGCGGGCTGACGTTTAAACTCATCGGACCTCGCTCGGTGCGGTTTGCCAAATTCTCCATTCGTCCCGAGCCCGGTGTGGACGTCGCGCCCTTGGCACTGCAAGAAATGCAGCTGAATAATGAGGTCCAACGCCTTAGCTGGGCTTCGAACTACACCGTGGTCCCGAAGGTACTTAGCTGTGAAGACTTTGATGCGGGGCAGTTGATGATTACCACCGGGTTGGACGGTGAAAACCTTGTCTCCCAGCGCGGGCAACGCGATCCTCGGCGTGCATCGATCGCGCTGGGTGCAGGGTTGCGGCAATTGCATTCCCGACTCCCGGTGGCACAGTGCCCCTTCGAGTGGAACATCCACTCGCGGATAGCGGTGCTGCCCCAAGCGCTTCGCGCAGAGTTTCTGGCTCAAGCACCGGAAGAGGATCTGGTGGTGTGCCACAGTGATGCGTGCGCACCGAATACGCTGATCGACAAAAGTTTTCAGGTGGCAGGCCACGTCGACCTGGGCATGTTAGGTGTGGGAGATCGCTGGGCCGACTTGTCGATTGCCTCATTGAGCACCGAATGGAACTTCGGCCCGGGATTTGAGCAGTTTGTGTACGAAGGTTATGAGATCGAACCGGATGAACAGAAAATCAATTTTTATCGGCGACTGTGGGATGCAACCTAGGATCGCATCCCACAGTGCGATCAGGAAAAGATTCGGGCCAACGTTGGATTGGTGTTCTTCAGCATCGCATTCCATTGTTTTCCAAAACCCCACACATTACCCGCGTGGGTGGCCGCAAGCACTACCAGCGCGGCGGCGTAGACAATGTGCTCGTCAATGACTGGATTGGTGGTCAGCGGAAGCGCGCTGAGCCACATCAGGAGCATCAGCGTGGCACCTGCGACGGCCAGCGCACGCAGTCCAATACCCAGAAGCAGGCCGACACCCAACGCCAGAAGACCAACCATGAATAGCAGATCGACAATTACAGATCCCGCCATGGGTGCGAAGAAGCCTGCCGCGGTTCCTTCCAGGTGCCCCAGGTAGCCAGCGGTGGGGCTTCCTCCGTGGAGCCAGGACTTCTCCGTGGGTGTCGCGTACCCCATGCCAAAAAGCTTGTCGATGAATGCCCAGAAGAATACCAGTCCCAAAACGATGCGGAGCACCGCCAAGGCCACTGCCGGTTCCGAGCGAACGGAAACCTTAACCGATGAGCGTTCAGATGTTGTATCAATAGTCACGGATCAACAATAAGGTCTACCTAAATGCCAATCCCAGCTATTAGAGAATATTTGCATGCTTAAATAATATGATTATCTAATAGATTAAATGGTGTCACTTCACCCACGCATGCGCCGGAACGTAGCCGCAGTCATGAAACTTAACACTTCGGTTATGTGCCATCACCGCGCCACGTAGCGGTGTTCCGGCCGACCTCGGGTGCCATAACCCAGCTGCAGTTCCAGGGATTCATTGGCAACCAAGGCCGCCAGATATCGCTGAGCAGTGGCCCGAGCTACACCAACCGCTTCCGCAACCTCGGCAACACCCATCGGGGCCGCAGCGGACTTCACGCAGGCGAGCACGGCCTGTTCGGTCGGCGCGGCACCAGAGCTCGTGGAGGCCGCTTCATCAGAACCTTGCAGCGTTCGGTAGAGTCGGTCGATTCCCTGCTGATCAAGCACGACTGCCGATTCCAGTTGCCGCCGGTACCTGGCCCAGCCCTTGAGCTTCGAGGCCAAGGTCTTCGCGCCGAAGGGCTTGATGATAAATGACAGTGCACCGCGGGCGATGGCTTGGGATACGTTTTCGGGCTCGGTGGCTGCAGAAATCATGATTGCATCCACACCAAGCGCTGGCAGCAGCTCCAGCCCACTCACATGCGGTAGATAAAGGTCTAAAAGCACCAGATCCGGTTTGTGGCTGGAGATCACCTTGGGGACAACACGGGGATCCTGGATCGGCTCCAGGGCTTCAAAGCCAGGGATGGCGTTGACCATCTCCGCGTGGAGGGCGCCGACGCGAAAGTCGTCATCCACTATCAATACCCGGTAGTTCCCCGTCATCTTCTGGGTCATCAGTTATTTCCTTCCGGAAAGAGTCGCTGGGTGGTTGTAGTTTTTGTTTCGCTCAGCACCGCCGGAAGCCTGGCGCAAATCACCGCGCCGGCGCCCGCTCCGCCCGCATCGGCAACCCAGACATCACCGCTTCGCCCCTGGGCGAGCCGGCGAATCAACGGCAAACCGACCCCCTGGCCGTGGGAGGTGCCGAGGCTTGATCCTGTTGAAACGTCCGGCGCAAAAATATCCAGGCCCGCCTGAATCCCCGGGCCCGAATCCGAGACGGCCAGGTGCAATGTTGTCCCCTCGGAAAGCAGATCGACTTCAACCCAGCGCTCTTGGTCACAGGCCAGGGCCGCGGTGAACGCGTTGTCCAGCAGATTACCCAGGACCGCCGTCGCGTCCTGGGCATCATGCGCCGAGGCGATCTGGCCAAAAAGCATTGATTGAGAAGATACCCGAAGTTCGATTCCCAGTTCATGGGCGCGCACGGCCTTGGCCGAAATGAAGGCCGAGAGGTAGGTATCCCCCACCGCCTCCAGCCCCTGGACCTGGGCTATTTTGGGACCGGTTTCCATTACCTCGCGCAAGTACTCCTCGGCCTGTTCAATCTTGTTCAGGTTGATCAGGCCGAGCACCGCATGCATGCGGTTGGCGAATTCGTGGCGTTGGGCGCGCAGCGCGTCGGCCATATCCTGCACGGCGTCCAGCTTGGTGCCCAATGCCTCAACGGTGGTCACGTCGTGGAACAGCACAACCTGGCCGAGCTCAACCCCGTCGCGGGTGACGTCCGTAACGCGGGCGATCAGCGAGTTCCCGTTCACGCTCAGTCGCAGCGGGTCCTTGTCATGCTCGCGGATGGCCCGAACCAGAGATCGATCAAGCCCGGCCGAGGCGTAGTGCCTGCCCACCACATCCTTCAACTCGGTCCGGTGCGGCAAGCCAAGCAGCTGACGGGCCGCCTTATTGCGCACCGTGATGCGGTGGTCGACACCGATACCCATCACCCCTTCGGTCACGCCGTAGAGCACCGCCTGCTGGTCACGGACCAACTGCGCAATTTCAGATGGTTCCAATCCCAGGGTCTGGCGTTTGAGCCGGCGCACGGTATAGCGCCCGGTTAACACCGCGAGCGCTCCGGCCAATAAGGCGAACAGCGCGATCCAGCTAAATGAGATCAGCAAGGCGCCGGTCAGCGAATCCGTGGTCACGCCAACCGAGACCTCACCTATAATCATGCCTGACGGGGAATATATTGGCACCTTGGCTCGAACGGACTCACCCAGGGTGCCGTGCTCACGCGAAACGTGTTCCACCCCGTCAAGGGCGACCGGATCGGTGGAGACCTTTTGGCCGATCTCCGCGGGATTCGGGTGGCTTAACCGCAGGCCGCGATCCTCGGTGATCACCACGAAGTACGCCTCGCCGCTGTCCACGATGGCATCAGCCAATGCCTGCAGCGGCCCGGCCTTCAGCTCTTGGATGTCCAGGTCTTCCTGCGCGGCGTAGTGCTCCACCTCGTCAATCACCGCAGGCTGCACCGCCACCGAGCGCGCGATGGTCAGCGAGCGGTCTTCGGCGCGATCAAAAACCTGGTTGTAGCCAACGAACAGCGTGCCCGCGGTGACCAGCACGATCAGGGAGCCGACCACAATGAACTGCAGGCGCATGATGCGCGAGGCAAAGTGTTTGGTTCCGGAGTGCGAGGAGGGCATAAAACCAAGCATATCCACCAGATCGCCGTCGGATGATTTTTATGAGCAAAAAGATTCCAATGACCTAAAGAGAGCAGTAGGAGCACAACCGCCGCAACGTGAGCGCCGCCACGTACCTTGAATAAGCATCCTCATTCCACACGGTTCCACGACGACGTGCTGCCAATTCCCCAAGGAGGTCGGAGCAATGCTAGTTGCCCTCGGATTCCTCATGGTCATCACCTTCATGGTGTTGATCATGACCAAACGCATGACGCCACTGCTGGCGCTGATTATCGTCCCTACCGCATTCGGCCTGTTTGCCGGCGCCGGATTCGGCCTGGGCGACATGATCATGGACGCCATCAAGTCCATGTCGGGCACGGCAGCGCTGCTGATGTTCGCCATCATGTACTTCGGCCTGATGATCGACGTTGGACTCTTCGACCGCCTGGTGGCGGGTATCCAGAAGCTGGTTGGCAACGACCCGGCCAAGATCATCATGGGCACCGCCCTGCTGACCGCGGTCATCTCCTTGGACGGCGACGGCTCGACCACCTTTATTGTGGTCACCGCGGCCCTGCTGCCGATTTACCAGCGCTTGGGCCTGAGCCCCGTCGTGCTGACCTGTGTGGCCGGCTTGACCAACGGCACCTTGAACATCGTCCCGTGGGGTGGCCCGACGGCCCGCGCCGCGGCGGCCCTGGGTGTTGAAGCCTCCGACGTTTTTGTTCCGATGCTTCCTTCGCTGGGCATCGCCCTGGTGGTCATCGGCATCTTCGCCTGGCAGTTGGGTGTCGCCGAGCGTCGCCGGATGCAGCGCGAACGCCCCGAGCTGTGGGGCACTGCCTTCGGCGGCGGCAACATCACCGGATCTTCGGGCGGCACGGGCAAGGGTCGCAAGGGTGGCAAAACCCCGGGCGGTTCCTCGATTGCTGTCCTTGAATCCGTGGCCACCAAGGGAGACGGCACCGAAGCCGCGACCCTGGACGGCACCGTGCTGGATCCGAACCGCGAAACCCTGCGCCCCAAGCTCTTCATCTTCAACTTGATCCTCACCGTGGCAATCATGGTGCTGCTGGTGGTCGACGTCCTGCCGCTGTCCTACCTGTTTATGATCGGTACCGCGATCGCCCTGGTGGTCAACTTCCCGAAGGTCTCCGACCAGGTGAAAATGATTTCCGCGCATTCAAGCGAGATCATTGCCGTAGTTTCCATGGTTCTCGGCGCAGCGGTGCTGACCGGTGTGCTTTCCGGCACCGGCATGGTGGATGCCATGAGCCAGTGGCTGGTGACGATCATTCCGGATTCGTTGGGCCAGTACATGGCGGTAATCACCGGCCTGATCTCGATCCCGGCAACCTTCTTCATGAGCAACGACGCGTTCTACTTCGGAATCCTTCCGGTGCTCACCGAGGCCGGTGCGCACTTCGGGGTGCCGGCAGTGGATATGGCCCGCGCGTCCATCACCGGCCAGCCGGTGCACATGCAGTCTCCGCTCGTCCCCGCAATCCTCCTGTTGGTATCCCTGGCTCGTGTGGACCTGGGTGATCACCACAAGAAGGTTCTGTGGCGTGCGTTGGTGGTCAGCCTGGTCATGCTCGTTTCGGGTGTGCTCTTCGGCGCGATCTCAATGGGCTAACCACCCAGCGACCTTTCCAAGGTCCGTCGTCAGCCGCGGCCCGTGTTCCCGCCACATCCGGTGGGAACACGGGCCGCGGTGTTTTGTTCGGGCGGCCCCGATGCACCGCACCGGAGCACCCGGTGTGTGAACTGGCGTACCAAAGGTGGAGTTGCCCCGCAGGATCTCGGATAATTGAGCCATGCCCCTAACGCTCGAGGTCCTGTCGCCGACCGAATGGATGCCGCTGCAGGCCGCTCATGAACAGCGCGCCCGCGCGTTTGGCGAACCTTTTGTGGCGCGGCGGATGAAGGGGCGCAAACACCCGATCGAAGATTTCCTGTTCACCTACTACACCCAAAAACCCGGGCAGCTCTACCGCTGGCACCCGGGTGCCGGGGTGGTGCTCTCCGGCGCCGAGGCTGCCGAACGCAAGAACTGGAAGTTCTACCAGCAGGTGCCCACCGCAACCGGAACCGGCTTGGGTTTTGATGCCGATGCTTTTGGGCAGGCACGGGCCGAGGCGATCAGGTTCGCCCGGATCATCCTTGCCGGGACGGTGCAACGCCCGGGCAACTTCGCCTGCTTCGGCCTGCATGAGTGGGCCATGGCCTACAAGTCGGAGGTCAACGGCATCCGCCATGAATACCTCCCCTTGCGTTTGGGGGCCGCCGGCACCGATGAGGTGGTGGAATCCCACAAAATTCGCTGCACCCACTTCGACGCGTTTCGTTTTTACACCCCGCAAGCTACGCCGCTCAACGAACTGCAACCCACCCGGGAAACCCAGCGCGACCTGGAACAACCAGCGTGCCTGCATGCCAATATGGACCTCTACAAGTGGGCCTACAAGCTCACCCCGGCGGTGCCAAGCGATCTGGTGATGGATTGCTTCGAACTGGCGTGGGATATCCGCACCATGGACATGCAGGCATCCCCCTACGATCTAGGCGATTGGGGCCACGACCCGATCCGCATCGAAACCCCCGAGGGCAAGGCAGACTACGTGCGCCAGCAAAAACAGTTCGCCCAGCGGGCGGATGTTTTGCGCGCCCGGTTGCTAGAGGTGGCTAACGCTCTGGTCTTGCCCGAATAAGTATTTGCCGGACGATCTCTGATCACCGGCGTAACCCGTGACCAGGCTACGATTCACTACTTTCGTGGCGCGCCACTTAAAAAGTTCGAGCCCTGCCCGGTGAAATCGTCTCACCGTGCAGGGCTCAAGTATCGGAACTACAAGGCGCCAACAGCGTAGTTCCGAGTTTTTTGCTCAGACTACGAGCCACCCGCCGTGAGGTGAATGAGCGCCGAGGCCGAAATAACAGTGGTAACTCCACCAATACGCGTAGAAATCTGAGCGAACGGCATCATGTTCATACGGTTCGAAGCTGACAAGATCGCCACATCGCCGGTTCCACCCAATCCGCTATGGCAGATCGTTACCAAGGAAGCGTCCACCGGATACATACCAAGCATTTTTCCTACAAAGAATCCGCTGGCGGCCATTGAAAGCACCACCGCGATGCACGTTAGGACATAGCCAAACGAAAGTACACCAACCACGTCTTCCAATGGCACATACAACATGCCAAGACCGATCATTGTTGGATAGATCAGGTGCTTGGAAACAATGTTGTAGACACCTCGCCCGGCGTTCTCAACACTTCGCGGAACGATCCCAGTGACTTTGGCAATCACAGCAAAAACGATGACCAATACCGGTGCCGGTAGATGCAGATACGGTTCACCCAAACAGGCTATGACGTACAAACCGGTGATGAGCAAAAAACCCATGGCATAGTTCGGTTGGCAGTCAGCTTCCAGTTCGGCTTCGTCTGAATCTACTTTTTCTCCTGGTTTAGGCTTGACCAGCCGGCCGCCACCATCCAGCGCAGTTTTGGCGTCGCCCAACTTGCGCAGAACTCCGGCCATGATGATTGCCACGATGTTGCCGATAACCGCTGCAGGGATTAATTGCGCTATGAAGCCGTCAGGTTCTCCACCCAAGACGTTTGAGTAAGCCGCTGATAGAGGAATGATGCCTTCGCCGATCCCGCCACCAATGATCGGGACCACGATATAGAACAGCGCGCGCTCGAAGCTGTATCCGAAAAGCATCGCCACGCCAACGCCCACCAAAACCGCTGCGATCGTGCCAACGATCAATGGTGGGAATACCTTAACCAAACCTCGTAGCATCGTGGTTCGTTGCATGCCGAGGATGCTGCCAACAACCAACGTGGCAATGACGAAATACAAGAAATTGGCATCTTTCATGAGCGCATGAGCGGCATCAAGCATGTTCTGGCTGAAAACACCCAAATAAACCAAGATGGAAGGCACAAGCAGGCACACCAGCGCACCACCACCGATCTTGTTAATAATCGGCAGCCAGTTACCGAATGGCCCGAGCAGCATTCCCAATGAAGTAATGACTGCTAAGCCACCGATCATGTTGACGGGGATGGCTCCGACAACGCCGGCAATTAGGACGGCTAGCGTCAAAATTACGGGCGCCAGCAGTGGCACGCCTCCAAGCTGGAATCGTGCTGCGGGTTTCACCGCGGGGGTAGTACCTGTTTGCAGTTCCATGTCAGCTCCTTCGCTGATTTCAAAAACTCAAGTGGCTTAGTGGAAGCTAGAGGACCGGCTGCAACGCAAGGGCACGAATCTCATCGGAAATAGCACGTCCGAGAATTTCGGTGGTTGCCGAGCCACCCAAGTCGGGAGTCAGCAAACTCTTATCTCCGCGGGCGATAATATTTTCGAATCCCTTTTGGACCGCTTTGGCGGCCTCAAATTCGCCCAAGTGCTCAAGCATCATGGCGACGCACCAGATCTGACCGATAGGGTTGGCGATCCCCTTACCTGCGATATCTGGAGCAGATCCATGCACCGGTTCAAACAAGGACGGGAACCTGAGCTCAGGATTGATGTTTCCGCTCGGTGCAATACCAATGGTTCCGGTACAGGCAGGGCCAAGGTCGGAAAGGATGTCTCCGAACAAGTTCGAGGCGACAACCACATCGAACCAATCTGGATGCAACACAAAGTTCGCGGTGAGGATATCAATGTGGAACTTGTCCACGTCGATATTGGGGTATTGATTAGACATTTCAGCAACACGTTCATCCCAGTAAGGCATCGAAATTGAGATACCGTTCGATTTGGTTGCTGATGTCAGATGGTTCTTGCCACGACGTTGCGCCAGTTCGAATGCGTACTTGAGGATACGGTCAACACCGATCCGAGTCATCACGGTTTCCTGCATAACAACTTCTCGCTCGGTGCCTTCGAAGAGTTTGCCGCCCACCGACGAATACTCACCCTCGGTGTTCTCACGGACAACGTAGAAGTCGACTTCTCCTGGCTTTCGATTCGCCAGCGGAGATTCCATGCCTTCAAGGAGTTTGACCGGCCTGAGGCTGACATACTGATCAAACTTTCGACGGAATTGCAGCAAGCTGCCCCAGAGCGAAATATGGTCGGGGACGACATCCGGCCAGCCAACAGCTCCGAAGAAGATCGCGTCTTGGGTGGAAAGCTGATTTTCCCAGTTGTCCGGCATCATCTGACCATGCTTTTTGTAATAGTCAGCATTGGCATAGTCGAACTCGGTGACCTCCAGTTTGAAGCCGAATGCCTCCGAAGCAACCTCAAGTGCACGCAGCCCTTCAGGCACAACTTCCTGGCCGATGCCGTCGCCTGCGATCGACGCAATTTTATGAATTCGAGTCATGGAACTCCCCATTCTGTTTCATCGGGGCCTTTGCCGATTTGCTTATGACGCCCATCACAAAACAGTATTGGACAAAAAGAAGAGCAGAAAGAGGCAAATGCGCAATGTCTTCTTTCGTGAGACGAAAGGAATGAGGATGGATCTCGCTTCCATAGATGACATGGAGTTTTTTGATCAGATTGCGCGAAGCGCGAGCTTGACCGAGGCTGCCAGGGCATGGGGTAAGTCGGTATCCGCGGTCAGCAAGCGGCTTTCCCACCTTGAGGAGCGCTTGGGAGCACAGCTAGTTCGCCGCAGTACCCGCAGGCTTTCACTCACCGAAGAAGGATCGCAATACGCGGCAGGAATCAAGCACCTGCTCCGTCAGAAACTGGACCTGGAAGATTCCTTGTTCTACCAACATGGCAATTTGCAGGGGCGAATCCGAGTGCATTCCACACCCGGATTTGGCCGTTCGCACATTGCTCCGCTGCTCAGCGAGTTCTTGATCAAACACCCGACGGTAGAGATCGACCTGGAACTCTCACCACTTCCCTTGAATCTAGCCAACCCGACTTTTGATGTTGCAATTCGAGTCGGCGCGCTGAACGACTCCCGTTTGAAGGCTCGACTCGTCGCGAGGAACCGGCGTATTGTCTGCGCCTCCCCCGAATACTTACAACAACATCCCGCACCAGAAGATCTGGTTGATTTGGAGAGTCACAACTGCATTGTTCTACGAGAAAACAGCAATGACTACGCACTTTGGAGGTTCGGAGAATCCGGAGAGCGGTTTGTCAGGGTATCCGGGAATATGATCAGCGACGATGGCGAGATCGTCACCGATTGGTGCATGCAAGGACACGGACTCATCATGCGCTCGGCCTGGCATGTCGATCCCCTGATTAAACGAGGTCTACTGCAGCAAGTGCTGCCCGATATCCCAACACCAGAAGCCAACGTCTTCGCCCTCTACACGTCTGACGGCCAATTACCTCGTCGAGTCACGGCCTTCCTAGACTTCCTCGAGAAGCACCTGCCCGAGCGCATGTTTGACCACTCAGGATGAACATCATTCGAAGTATCCAACATCCAGCTCAGGAGCCAGCACCTGCTCCCTGGCGTAAGTCACCGTCATCATCACAACGGATCGCGACGACCGTCGCTGCCCCGCTAAGAGTCAAGATGGGATGAAAGGACAAACTATGCAAGCTGTTCGGAGTGAACCGTACATTTTGATTCCACACACGGTCACAAATCTTGACGATTTCGTCAATAATCCAGACAAGTATCTGGTCAGCATGTTCGGTGATCCACAACGTGCAGCTGCCATGTGGAGGAGCCGCTTGAATACGAATCCCTACGGCAGCGAAGGTTTTCTGTCACTGTCCCACTACGGTATCGAGTTGATTTCGGCAGATCTGTGGGATGAAGTTACTGGAATCTGGTTTGAGCTGATTGAACTGATCGAGGAATTCATGCGCAAGGGATCAGCCGAAAGGCTGTTTCCCGGCCAGCCAGTGCCACTTCGCTTGGTTACGAAGGGGCGATCGACACTTTTCACTGTTCACCAGCAGACGAGCCTCGTTGATCCACACGACTTTGTTCCAGGAATGCTGAGTGAGGCTCACCGCTACTACTCATGGGTCGAAGAAAACATCGGTACCGACGAAAGCCAGGCAATGCAGTTTATTGATTTACTGCGCAACCAGCTGCCCGCGTGGAAGTTATCCCAGTAGTAGCTTCATATCCGGGAATCCGGGGCTGGGGAACCTCCGATAGGTGATACCCCAGCATCCGCCGTCCGCTCCTGTTTCGACGCGCAGCCAACACCCAGTCGTTCTTCTCTAGCTATGTCAGCTCGTACAGGTGGAGAATGAACCCATGAAACCTGTGCTGTTTACTCGCCGGCGGACCGCAGTTACCGGCCCACTAACCGTGCTCGTCGTGATGGGGATAGCGGGTTCGTTTTTGACCGGCTGTTCTGCCCCGGAAGCCTCGACGCCCAGCGCGGATCTGAACATCGTCATCCGTGACGACGGGAAAAGTGTGTCGCACGAATACCGCCTGCTCTGCAACGCGGACCAGGTGCTCGAGGGCAGCACGCTGCCAACTGCGAAGGCCGCCTGCGAGTTGCTGGTTGCGCAACCCTCGATCCTCACCGAGCCGGCTGATCCCAACCGCATGTGCACCGAAATCTACGGAGGACCTAACACCGCGGAAGTGACCGGCACATTGAACGGGAAAACCGTCAACACCAGCTTCGACCGCCACAACGGATGCGCCATTGGCGATTGGGACAATGCGGCGCCATTGATTGGCGACGCGTCAAACAACGACTAATTCCCCTGATCCAGCAGCGTTAAGCACTAGACTTGAAAGACTATGGAGTTCTTCCTGCTGGTTATCGCGCTATTGTTCGCCACAATTTTGATTGTGGGTATTGGTGAGCGAATAAAGCTCCCCTATCCCATTTTGATGCTCATTTTCGCAACGCTTGCAGGGTTTCTCCCCTTTATGCCGGAAATGCATATTGAACCGGAATTGATCTTGCCGATCTTCCTGCCGCCGTTGTTGTTCGCAACGGCGCAACGCAGCAGCTGGTCGGTCTTCAGGTTCCGCTGGAAAGCGCTGATTCGACTGGCGGTGATCCTGATTGTGGTCACCGCCGGCTTGGTGGCGGCGACCGCTTGGGCGTTCTCCCCCATCGTCTCGATCCCGCTGGCTTTGGCGCTCGGCGCGGTGGTCGCCCCACCTGACCCGGTGGCGGTGGACGCCATTGCCACCAAGGTGAAAATGCCCCGCCGGTTGACGTCCCTGTTGGAAACCGAAGGCCTGTTCAACGACGCCATGGCGATCGTGATTTTCCAGTTGGCCGTGCAGGCGACGGTGAACCAATCCGAAGTCGGTTTGGAGATCATTCCGCAGTTCCTCATCGGCGCCGCCGGGGCGGTCATCTTGGGCCTGGGCATGGGCTGGCTGATCGGTGCGTTGAACCGTTTTGTGCCAAACCTCGCCGCCCGTTGCGCGGCGACACTTGTTGCGCCCTACGCGGTGTACATGCTGGCAGAGGAGATCCATGTCTCGGGTGTGATCGCCGTGGTGGTCACCGCCTTGGAGATGGTCCGGCGCGACCGCCCGCAGGATTCGCAGGAGCGCTTAACCCGCCACGCGTTCTGGGAAGTGCTGGAGATGCTCGCCACCGGTCTGGCTTTCGGCCTGATGGGTATCGAGATGAACTCCGTCATCCAGGAGGAGGGAAGCAACCTGCTGGGATTCATCCCGGGAATCATCGCGATCTGTGTGGTGGTGATCGGCGTGCGCGCGCTGTGGATGTTCGGCACCTATTACCTGCCCAACCGCAAGAACCGCAAGATTTCAGCGGCCAAGGACACCCTGGTGCTCACCTGGTGCGGCATGCGCGGTTTGGCCACGTTGGCGCTGGCACTGGCATTGCCCAAGGTCGCCGCCGACGGCACCGAGATCGAGGGACGCAACTTTGTGGTGGTTGCCGCCTGCTCGGTGCTGCTGATGACTTTGGTGATCCCGGGGCTGACGTTGCCGGCGCTGATGCGGGTGCTGAAACTGCGCGGCAACGAGCAGGATACCAAGCGTGCCCGCCGGGCGCTGGCCCGCCGGGCCGAGGCGGTAGCCATCGCGCCCCTCAAGAAGAACCTGGAACTGCAGGATCTTCCGGAGAATTACCAGCAGGCGGTGCGCCGACGCATGAATTCGCTGCACACCATCTTATCCACCGACCCGGATCCGCACGATGCGATCACCGACGAGAAGTACACCCAGATTCGTGCGGTGATCGCCAAGGCGGATGCCATTCAGGCGATCGCCCTGCAGGCGGCCCGCGCCGAGCTGCTCAAGGCGCGGCGCGAACCGAACGTCGACCCGCACCTGGTGGACGAGATCATGGGCCGTCTGGACCGGCGTACCGCGACCCTTGACCGGTAGCCGATCCTAGGCCGCGGTGCGTTGAAGTTTGACGATCACCTCATAGTGATCGGTCTGCGGGAACATGTCCATCACCCGGGCAAGCTGCGGGGTGAACTGGTCCAGCCGCTTCAGATCCCGGGCCAAGGATTCGGCGTTGCAGCTGGAATAGATCAGGTGCTCCGCATCCGAGGTGTTCAGCCACTGCGCCAGGTCGGCGGAAATGCCGCGACGCGGTGGATTAACGATCACCGCGTCAGGGGCCCATCCTGCGGTGAGCGCGTAGTCGGTGGCATCCCCCGCAATAAACTCGACACCTTCCATGCCCAGGCTGCGCGCGCTGGTGGCGGCCGCCTCAACTGCCTCGGCGCTGGTTTCAATCCCGTGGACACTCCGGCCTTCACCGGCGCAGTGCAACGCGAACCCGCCAACCCCGCTATACAAGTCCCAGATGCTCTCCGGGTTCACGTCATTAATCCACTGCCGGGCCTGGCGGTACAGCGCGGCGGCGATCTGGGTATTGGTTTGGAAAAATCCCTGGGGGCGCAGATGCATGGGGATGCCGTTGAGCTCGAACTGCAGTGTGGTGCGCCGGGTGAGGATGATCTCCTCTTCGCCCTCCAACACCGCCTTGTGCTCGGGGAGGAAATTCACCGATACCACCGAGCCCGGCGGCAGCTTGCCCACAAACTCGGGCAGCGAATTACGCAGGGCCACAAAGTGTTTTTTGGTGCGCAACACCCAGCGCACCATGATCGCCCCGGTATCCGAGAGCGTCAAGATCACATGTTTCACTTCGCCCTTGCGTTTGGGAACGTCATAGGGAATCAGTTTCAGCTCATGGATGGTGCGTTCGATGATCGGAAACATGGCCCGCAGGGCAGGATCGATGACACCGCAATTGCGCAGGTCAACACCGTGGCCGTCGGCGTCCAAGATGCCGATGGTGGGATTCTGGGTGGTACCTGAGATCACCATCTTGGCCTTGTTCCGAAAGCCGTGTTCGGGGCTGGGCTGGGCAGGCAGGAATGTGAGCTGCCCGAAATCGGAGAGCAGCTGCTGGCAGTGATCCACCTTCGACTGCAGTTGGCGGACATAAGGCACCGTCATCAAGGAGCAGGATCGGCAGCGTTCGGCGGAGAAATAAAGGCATTCCATGGTGCCTACGATTTTAGCGAAGAACCCGGTGCCTGAACGCCAAGAGTTCTTGACGCGGATTGCCCGTAAATTTTCAGCTTCGGACGCTAAGCTCAATTTCAGATCAATTAGTTTTCGAGCAGTGTTTGTTGCCGTTAATCGGGGACAAGAGGTTTGCGGACCGCGAAAGGAACGATGTCACTTCGTACCGAGCTCACCACAACTCCGCGTGGTTTGGCTTTGCTGGCCCTTCCCCTCGCCGCGGTTCTTGGAACCTGCACGGCGTGCGGCCCTTCGACCCCGCAGGCTGAGAGCACCCTGGCAAGCCAACCAGTGGCTTCTGCGCAGTCCACCGCGCCCAGTGTCCAAGCTCAAGCGCCAACGACTTCTTCACTTCCGGCCGGTACCAGCAGCTCATCGACTGCAACCAGCACCACTGAAACGACAACTGACGCGGCAACACCCAGCAGTGCGAGCGCGCAAGACACCGCACCAACGTCCGCAACACTTGCCCCGGCAACCCTCTCGCCGTTGTCTTCCGGGGCCGCCTCGGGGGCAACGTTGAATGTGCTTCCCTCGTCGAGCCCGAGCTACTCCAAATCAACCACGGCCCTGTTCAAAGCCATCCAAGAGAACAAGTCCGATGCCGTAGGCAAGGCGCTGAAGGCCGGATCTGATGTGAGCGCCACCGATTCCTCCGGGCGCACACCCCTGATGCGCGCGGTGATCACCGGCAACGCGGCAATCATCAAGCAGCTGCTGGATGCCGGCGCGGACCCCAACACCAAGGACGACTACCAAGAGTCTCCCTTCCTGCGCGCCAGCGCTTCGGGCATGGTCAACGCGCTAACGCTGTTTTTGGAGCACGGTGCGGATACCCACTCAACCAACCGCGTCGGCGGCACCGCATTGTCGGTGGCATCGGAAAACGGCCAAGTCGGGTCGGTCCGGGTGCTGCTGAAAACCGATATCCCGGTTGATCACGTTAATGATCTGGGCTGGACCGCGTTGCATGAAACCATCGTGCTGGGCCAGGGGACCGCGAATTCAATCACCATTGCCCGGTTGCTGGTGACCCACGGCGCCAACCCGAACCTGAAGGACCAGACCGGCTCGGACGCCTTTGAACTGGCCAAGGAACGCGAGCAGACTCAAATGCTGAACATGCTCACCACGGCAAGCCGCCATTAAAGGGCGTCCAGGTAAAACCAGGCCCCGTTTTCCCGAACAAACGTACTCACCTCATGCTGTTGGCCGCCGAGGCCCGCTTGGGAGTAGTGCGCGGTGAACTCCACCACCCCGCGGTTCGCCGTTGCCCCGCCGGAGCGGGTCGAATCGATGACAAGCCCTTCCCAACGCGTCTGCTGATCAAGCTCAAGATCCGCCGGGCGGGTGGTTTCGTGCCAGGTGCGCAAGAGGTAGTCGCTCAGGCCCAGCACAAACGCGCTATAACGTGAACGCATCAGCTCTTCGGCCGTGTCCGGCACTGGCGAACCGCTGGCCCTGCCCAGATGAAACGGCTGGCAACACCGGCTGTAGCCAGGTTGCTCGGTATCAAGTACACGGCATGGGCACATGCTGTCTGCAGAGAATTTCACCCATCCAGCTTACGCGCAACACCCGAAAACCTGCCCATGAGCCTAAGATCACATGTTCAATAACTAGGAGAAACAGCGCTTGTCCCGCACCGGTAAGTTTTACCAGCCGCGCATCACGTAGACTTGAATCTGCAAGCTCGCGGAGCGCCAAATCCCCTTGGTGTGAGACGGCACGTCTCCGTGTGGCATTTAACCCCTTCGCGCACAGGAGATACGCCGGATGCCCCGCATCGTTGTAGATGTCATGCTCAAGCCAGAAATCCTCGACCCCCAGGGTAAGGCCATTGCGGGAGCATTGCCCCGCCTGGGCTTCAACTCCTTCGAGGCCGTCCGTCAGGGCAAACGCTTTGAACTCACCGTGGATGGCGAGGTGACCGATGAGATCCTGGCCCAGGCTCGCGAGGCCGCCGAAACCCTGCTGTCCAACCCGGTCATTGAAGATGTTGTCAACGTCGAGGTTGTTGCGGACTAATGAGCACCGAACTTCCCCTGATTGGCGATTATTCGGCGCCAACCGCTGAACTGTCCGGTGCCCGCATCGGTGTGGTGACCTTCCCCGGCACCCTCGATGACCGTGACGCTGCACGTGCAGTGCGCGCCGCCGGTGCCCAGGCCGTGCCGCTGTGGCACGCAGACACCGACCTGCAAGACGTCGACGCCGTGGTGATCCCTGGCGGGTTCTCCTACGGCGACTACCTGCGCGCCGGAGCCATCTCGCGTTTCGCGCCGATGATGTCCAAGATCGTCGACGCGGCGAACTCGGATGCAAAACTTCCCGTGCTGGGCATTTGCAACGGTTTCCAGATCCTGACCGAGTCGCACCTGCTGCCCGGTTCGATGATCAAGAACGACCACCTGAAGTTCATCTGCCGCGACCAGCTGTTGCGTGTAGAGAACAACCAGACCGCCTGGACCAACGGCTTCGAGGCCGGCCAGGAGATCACCATCGTGCTGAAGAACCAGGACGGCCAGTACGTGGCCGATGACAAAACCCTGGACGCGCTCGAAGCAGAAAACCGTATCGCCTTCAGCTACGTAGGCTGGAACCCGAATGGTTCACGCCGTTCGATCGCCGGTGTATCCAACGCGGCGGGCAACGTGGTGGGCCTCATGCCGCACCCGGAGCACGCCATCGAGGCCGGTTTCGGCCCGGATCACCGCGGCACCGACGGCCTGACGTTCTTCACCAGTGTTTTGACCAGCCTTGTTGGAGGCAAGTAGTGAGCCAGGAATTCAACATCGACACCGTTGCCAACGCCGCCGGAACCCCGGACGTTGAGCTGCCATGGGCCGAACTTGGCCTGAAGGTCAACGAGTTCGAGGAAATCGTCAAGATTTTGGGCCGCCGCCCCACCGCGGCCGAGCTGGCCATGTACTCCGTGATGTGGTCCGAGCACTGCTCGTACAAGTCCACCAAAAACCACCTGCGCCAGTTCGGCGACAAGGTGACTCCGGAGATGAAGAAGGACCTGATGGTCGGCATGGGCGAAAACGCCGGTGTCACCGACCTGGGCGACGGCTGGGCCGTGACCTTCAAGATCGAGTCGCACAACTCCCCGTCCTTCGTTGAGCCCTACCAGGGCGCGGCGACCGGCATCGGCGGCATCGTGCGCGACATCATCTCCATGGGCGCCCGCCCGATCGCCGTGATGGATCCGCTGCGTTTCGGCGCGATCGACCACGAAGATTCGCAGCGTGTGGTGCACGGTGTGGTCTCCGGCATCGGCGGCTACGGCAACTCGCTGGGCCTGCCGAACATCGGCGGCGAAACCGTGTTCGACCCGATCTACCAGGGCAACCCGCTGGTTAACGCCCTGGCCGTTGGCGCCCTGCGCCACGAGGACCTGCGCCTGGCCAACGCCTCCGGCGTGGGCAACAAGGTTGTGCTCTTCGGTGCGCGCACCGGTGGCGACGGCATCGGCGGCGCGTCGGTGCTGGCTTCCGAGTCCTTCGACGACACCAAGCCTTCCAAGCGCCCCGCCGTGCAGGTGGGCGACCCGTTCGCGGAGAAGGTGCTCATCGAGTGCTGCCTGGAGCTGTTCAAGGCTTCGCTGGTTGAGGGCATCCAGGACCTGGGCGCCGCAGGCATCTCCTGCGCCACCAGTGAGCTGGCTTCCAACGGCGAGGGCGGCATGCAGGTCGAGCTGACCGACGTGCTGCTGCGCGACTCCACGCTGACCCCGGGCGAAATCCTGATGTCCGAGTCGCAGGAACGCATGATGGCGGTCGTCACCCCCGAAAACGTGGAGGCGTTCGAGGCTGTCATGGCCAAGTGGAACGTCGAGTACTCGTGGCTGGGCGAGGTGACCGACACCGACCGTTTGATCATCACCTGGAAGGGCGAGGTCATCGTCGACGTCGACCCGAAGACCGTCGCCCATGACGGTCCGGTCTACGACCGCCCGTATGCCCGCCCCTCATGGCAGGATGCGCTGCAGGCCGATACCTTCCGCTCCTCGGTCGCCGGCGCCAACCTGCCGGCGACCGGCGACGAGCTCAAGGCCGCGGTGCTGGAACTGATTGCCAGCCCGAACCTGTGCGACAAGTCCTGGATCACCCGCCAGTACGACCGCTACGTCGGCGGCAACACCGCGCTGGCCGCCCCGGATGATGCCGGCGTCGTCCGCATCGACGAGTCCACCGGGCTCGGCGTGGCTATCGCCACCGATGCCAACGGCCGCTACACCTACCTGGATCCGTACCTCGGTGCCCAGCTGGCGCTGGCCGAGTCCTACCGCAACGTGGCCACCTCCGGTGCCATCCCGGCGGCGGTTTCCGACTGCCTGAACTACGGCTCCCCCGAGGATCCGGATGTCATGTGGCAGCTGGCCGAGGGTATCCGCGGCCTGTCGGATGCCTGCATGGAATTGGGTGTCCCGGTCACCGGCGGCAACGTCTCGCTGTACAACCAGACCGGCGACAAGGCAATCCACCCGACCCCGGTGGTTGCGACCCTGGGCAAGTTCGACGACGTAGCCCGCCGCACCCCTTCGGGTTGGCGTGCCGAAGCCGACGGCCAGGCGATCTACCTGATCGGCACCACCCACGACGAGCTGGACGGCTCCGAGTTCGCGAACCTGCGCGGCCACCTGGGCGGCACCCCGCCCAAGGTAGATCTGGCAGCGGAAAAGGGCCTGGGCGCGATCCTGATCAACGCCAGCCGCGACGGCATGATCGACGCGGCGCACGACCTTTCCGAGGGCGGCCTGGCGGCTGCACTGTCCGAAATGGTTCTGCGTTACGGTGTGGGCGCCCGGGTGGCCCTGGACGAGATCAAGTCGCGTGATGGAATTGACAGCTTCACCGCGTTGTTCTCCGAATCCCAGACCCGTGCCCTGGTAGCGGTACCGCGCAGCGAAGAGGTTCGTTTCAACGACATGACCAGCGCCCGCGGTGTGACCGTGGCGCGTTTGGGAATTGTTGATGCGCAGTCCGGTTCCTTGGAGGTTCAGGGCGAGTTCACCGTCTCGGTGGATGAGCTGCGTGAAGCCAACGAAGGCACCATGATCAAGTACTTCGGCTAATCCCGGGTAACTGAATCTAACGTCGATGGCTCGGCTCCCACCAACGGGAGTCGGGCCATCGACGTTTCCTCATTAATTGGCACGCGGGTTTCCCAGAGCAGTCCAGCCCTGATTTTTACTTGCCGGCGGGCTTGCCTGCGCGATGGCTTCAAGCACATTCTGATCGTGCAGATCCCCTGCACAGCGTAAAGTTGATTAACTGGCCCTCGAACGGAGGTGGCAAAAACAATGCGTGCCAATGACATGGCTGATTTCGTTATCCAGCGAAATCCAGGCCTTACCTCGATGAAGCTGCAAAAGCTTCTGTACTACATCCAGGCTTGGCATCTTGCCCTCACGAATAGGCCGGCTTTCTCAGAAGACTCATCTGTGGCCTATAAGGACGGTCCTGTCTGCATTCCCGTACATCAAGCCCGCAAGGATATTGCTACCCGCAACGCCCCGCAGTCAATGCCTTCGATTCCACCAATCACCCGCCATATCGCCGAGCTGGTTCTAGCCGAATACGAAGGCCGCTCCGGCGACGAACTCTCGGCACTGATCCACGTGGAATCTCCCTGGCTTGAGGCACGGAAGAACCTTCCCGCCGGCGCTCCAGGACAGGAAGCACTGTCCAATGAGTCAATCAAACGTTTCTACCGCAATAACCGGACATTGGGCGGGCGCAGTGCAGCCGAAATCGCGGCCGGAGGGTTTATTCCTTCACGAGGGACGCAGACCAGACCCAGCACCCTGTCCGCCGCGCTCCAGGATCTTCCACCCTTACCAGCAGAGGCTTTCGGGAACCATCCGTTTAGCGCCAATATGCAACCGGTGGATGATCGCCGAATACGAGTGCGTCCCCTCAAGAAGACCACGGACTGACACCACAACCGATGAGCAACGCTTCCCCGGAATCTGGTAGGCAGCAACCTGTCATCGTAGTTTTCGACGTCAATATTTTCCTCGACATTTTTGCTCTCATTGGGCAACCATTTTCGTGGGACCGAGCGGTCGAATATCTTGTGGATCAGAGTGCCGCACCTGTTCCTGCACAAGATCCTCGCCTAGATTCCTTACGAGCAGTAGCCCTCACAGATACCGGACGGCTGACAGCTACGGTCCCGTTGCAGGTTTGGACCAGCGACCACATCGACAATTTGTTTTTTACTAAGTTGACCCAGCCGGTCCTCAGCCAATCTCCTCCGGAGGATTCTGGATTTGGAATCGATGACAAAACAGCAGATGACATCATCTGCGATCTGATCGATCGTATTGTCGAGCGCTCTAACGGTCAGTCTCTAGGGCGAATAATCATTCCCCGGAACAATCCTCCATTGAGCCACGAAGACGGATTAGTCTACGTGACAGGTCGTCAGGCCTACGCGGCCGACGCGACTTGCGATCGTATTGTTGTCACTCGTGATAATCATTTCATCACTTCCTGCAGCGCTGGATATCCCAAGGTGTTGCACCCTGCCCATTTTGTCATCATGGTTCGGCGTTTACGCGCCGCCGAAGCACTGCGGAATATGCAAGCCGGCTTCTGAGCACTGAAAAGCCAATCCCGGGTAACTGATGACCAAAAGCTGCGGCCTGCTTCCCCTTGGGGAAGCAGGCCGCAGCTTTTTGTTGTTTCGTGTTTTGACAACACCGACGACAGTGTTTATCCCGGTGGCATGCTCAGCGCCGAGTCAGCGATCTGCCTGCAGAGGTGCCGGCTCATCGATGTCCTCAGACAGGGCGGCGGTAAAAGTTCTCACCATGATGACGGTTGTTGTCGCCGCCAGCAGCGAGGCCAACACCATGTGCACCCCGACCACCAGTTCGGGCAGGCCGTTACGCGCTTGGTAAATTCCTAGCAGCGCCTGGACACCCTGCACGCAGAGCAGCGTCAGCAGCCATCCCCGCAAAGGATGCTTCTTCGTGTAGCCGAAGAGCATCAGGGCGAAGGTCAGCGCCATCAACAGGTAGCTAGGCCACGCATGGACGTGCTGCAGGAATACCGCATCAAATCCGTTGCGGCCGGCCATCGCATCTCCCGAGTGCGGACCGGCACCGGTGGTCAGCACCCCGAGAATCAGGACGACTCCGGTAATGGCCGAGAGGCCAATAAGCGCCCGCTTAAATCCCCGCGGTGCGGGAACCGGCTGGTCTAATGCGCCAGCATATTTCAGGCGCACCAAGAAGGCCGCGCAGAGGCAGACGATGGCGGTTGACGCCAGGTAATGGAACCCGACGATAAACGGGTTCAGACCTGTGATCACGGTGATCCCGCCAACAATCGCCTGCGCAACAACGCCTAGGAGCACCGTATAGGAAATCAGGCACAGGTCAGGACGCTGCTTCCGAAAGCGGACCACCATCAGAAAGACGATCAACGCCAGCACGCCGACAAGTCCGGTCAGTGTCCTGTTGCCGAATTCGATAATCCCGTGAAAACCCATTTCGGGTGTGGTGACCAGCGAGTCGGGGGTGCACAGTGGCCACGTCGGGCATCCCAGCCCGGAGGAGGTCAGGCGCACGGCGCCACCGGTGGCAATGATGAGCACCTGGGATACGAAGGAAGCCCACGCCGCGGTGCGAAGTTTGGGGGTAACGGCCGTCGGGAGCCGAAGCCACCATTTCAGGAGGGTCGATTTCATTCGGGGGACGGCGGCTTGGTTGTTTGGGTTATTCACAATCACTTCCCTGGCACGAGGAATTCGAGAACCTTGGAGGAAATCAGCTGTTGGGCTTTCGCATCGGAAATCAATGCCTGCCCATCGCCGGGCTGATCGCCGTAGGAGCCGAACTGGCCGTGGGTGACTCCCTGAAGCAGTTCCTGGTCGGTGTTTTCAGGCATGCTCGCTGCGGCGTTGTGCAGATTCTCCTGGTTGATCACCAGGTCCTCGGATCCCTGAAGCGAAAGGACCGACAGGTCCTGTCGTTCGGCGAGCTTGTCGGTTGAGCAGTAGGAAGCGAACAGCAGCAGCTTAGTCACCTTGCTGTCCTCCGCGTAGGAACAAGCCTTGACCCCGCCCATGCTATGGCCGCCCACGGCCCAGTGCTGGATCTGCGGTTCCGATGCCGTCAACGAGTCGAAGGAATCAAGCTCGAGCAACGCAAGGTTCAACGGTGGTTCGATAATCAGAACCGTGACCCCGGCAGCGGCTGCCTGAGCCAATCGGCCAACATACGCCTCAGGTTCCACCTTGGCGCCGACCAAAAAGACCAGCCCTTGGGTGCTTTCGGTGTGCGCGGGAGCCAGCCGAATCATCCCGTCCAGCTCCTCATACACCACACGCGAGTCGCTTTGGACCTCGGCCACCACGCCGGCGTCGCTCGGGTACGTATCCTTCGCCCACGCGACAAAAGCACCAACCGCCACAACGATCGCTACCAATACGACGCTCAGCGCGATGAGCCAGCCGCGACGGCGGCGGCGTTTACCCGCAGTTTTTTGAGCTTGGTCCGGTGTATTCTCGGCCGGTTCCGGTGAAACTTCTTTTGACAACACGATACCCTTCCTACATTAAGTAGTACGGTAACCGTAGCATATTGTGGAGTACCATCGAATCATGACTAGCGCCCCCGAAATCAGCTCAAACCTTTCTGCCTTCTCGCTCAGGGTCTTGCAAGATGCTTTTGGAGCTGCCAGCTCAGCCCTGGCGCATCGTATGGGAATGAACGCCACGGATGCGCTGGCAATCGAGTACATCTCGCTGTCCCCCGCGCCGCTGACCCCCGGAGAACTCGGCGCGCGGCTGGCCATCACGCGCTCCTCGACCACGGAAGTTGTCGACCGGCTCGTTACCGCAGGGCACATCCAGCGGGTGCGTGATGAATCCGACCGGCGCCGTTTTCGATTAATCCCGACTGATCAGGCCAAAGATCGAGTGCGATCCGAGCTTGGCCCCTTGGTTGCCGCCCTGAATACGGCCACGGAAGGCTTCTCTGACGCGGAGCAATACGTCATCTCGACCTACCTGCAACGAGTTGTCAGCGCGTATCAGAACTTCGCGGTTGATTCACCCACAGCCGTGGATGCGGTCAACGAGCAAACGGAAGCCACCCCCTCATAACGCTCGTGCGACAGGCACGGTCCGCCAGTGGCAATTTACCGGACTCAGGCGGCTGATCATCCAGGATCCTACGCCGGCACGACGCATCGGTAGGCAGGGTCACCCGAGAGCCCACAGTGCTCAACGACACAGCCACGAAACCCCCAAGGTACTCAATTTCGTGACAGGAATGCCGGATACGGCCCCACTGTGGGCGCACTTGATTCGACGCGTTTGCCGTGTAACCGGACACCGAAGCAGTGGGCAAAAATAAACACCGCGCCCATCGGACGCGGTGCACCACTAAATCTTTTTAACGATCGAAGACTTCAACTCCATCTGCCCAAAACCATCCACCTTGGCGGCAATATCATGATCGCCACTGCCTGGCACAAGGCGGATATTACGCACCTTGGTCCCAGCCTTCAGCGCGCTCTGCGCACCCTTGACCTTCATTGTTTTGGTAATGCTGACGGTATCGCCGTCTTGCAAAACGTTCCCGACAGCATCCTTGATCACCGCATCTGCGACCTCAGCGTCATCAGAGGCGGCGTTCCACTCATGGGCGCATTCGGGGCAGACCAGCAGCGCATCCATCTGGTACGTGTATTCACTATTGCACTGCGGGCACGGTGGCAGAGATTCAGACATATACCCAATTTTAGTGATTCCACCTGGATATTGTCGACCGAATCGATAATCGGACAGGCGGGCTTGGATCATCGTATTTCGGTTATCCAAACCGAGAAACCTGACCGGCCGCGCTCAGTAGCTGACGAGGAAGTTCAGTGTCTCGTTGGCCTCGGCGTTTGTGCTGAAACCACAACCTTCAGCGGCCTCTGCCTGGCCTAGATGCGGGTTGCAAGGATTGCACCATGACTCCGTGCAGGTCGATCGCTTCGCGTCTCGGTGTGCGTGAGAATAAAGCCAGCTGCTTCAACTTTGGCAGAGAGCAGTTCAACAGGCCAGTAGTACGCTGGCGCCACCGCGTGTTCGAACAGGCCAGGCGTCGAGTTCGTGAAGAACCCCAACGCCAGCCCGCCGCCAGGCCAGACACATCGTGCGAACTCGGCGAGCGCAGCGTCAAGCTCCGCCGGAAGACTATGGATGAGCGAATACCACGCGAGGATGCCACCCAACGAGGAGTCCTCAACACCCAAGGCTTCGGCCTGGCCGATCCGGAAGCATTCGCTCGGATAGGTGATGCGTGCGCTGTCGATGAATGCCTTAGCCGGATCTAATCCTTGGATATCTACACCTAAACCGGCCAGGTGGTGCGTCCACTGACCGGGGCCGCATCCGACATCGAGCACCGGACCTTCGAGGGATCGCGCCCACGCCTCGACAAGTTCTAAATCAGGGGCGGCCACGTGTTCGATACGCCCAACGGCTTCGATGTATTCACGCGATTTCGCCGTATAGGCTTCTGGCACGGATTTTAGCGACACGGTTTTAGCCTTTCGCACTTTGATTCATCACCCACGGTAGCCACCCTATTATCTACCGGTGATCTACCGGTAGATCACAGGGGGCGGCTGCACTGCACCAATACGTCCATGTCCACGGTGGGTGATGCTTTGCCTGTCGACCCGAGTCCGAACAGGGCACCCACCCGAGGTCCTGAAAACCCCGATGCACTCGGCGAGCGCGTTTTCGAAGCTCCAGGTTGTGGCGAGGATAAGCCAGCAATACGCAAACACAGCCGGCAACGATGTGATTAGCGGAATTCCGCGGGCACCCGAGGCGTTACGCATAACGACAAATCTCTGAGAGGACCACATGAAGATCGCTATTGCCGGGGCCACCGGCCAACTTGGACAACTGGTTATCGACTCATTGCTGGAGCGCGGTGCCGATCCGGCGCAGCTCATTGCCATCGGACGGTCCGAAGAAAAACTTGCCCCATTTGCCGGGAGGGGTTTGGAAACACGCGTCGCTGACTACAACGTCCCGCAGAGCGTGGCAACGGCGCTTGAGGCAGTGGACAAGCTCCTGTTGATTTCCGGCAGTGAAGTCGGCCAGCGGACTGTCCAGCACACCAACGTTATCAACGCGGCAAAGAACGCCAAGGTATCACTGGTTGCCTACACCTCGATTGCGAATGCGGTGACCGGTGAGACCAAGTTGGCCGCCGAGCATATCGCCACGGAGCAACTTTTGGCGGATTCGGGTGTCAGCTACGTGCTGCTGCGCAACGGCTGGTACACCGAAAATTACACCGACCAGCTCATGGGCTACCTGAACAGCGGCGTGATCCTCGGCGCCGCTGGCGACGGGAAGGTCAGTGCCGCCCCTCGCGCCGATTACGCGCAAGCAGCCGCGGCGGTACTGCTCTCCGGGGATGATCAGAGCGGAAAAATCTACGAGTTGGGCGGAGATAAACCCTTCACCCTGACCCAGCTGGCCGGTGCGGTCAGCGCTGCGGCCGGCCAAGAGGTCCGTTACCAAGACGTCGAGGCGCAGAAACTGGTTGAGATCTATACCGAATCAGGGGTCCCGGCGATGTTTGCCGAGATCCTGGTTGATACCGATGTGCGAATCCGCACCGGAGCCTTGGAAGTTTCCTCCGGTGATCTGGCGCAACTGATCGGCCGGGCGCCAACCTCGCTGGGCAAAACGATCAAGGAAGCACTCTCCAAGTAGTACCGGGGCATGGTCCGCCGCGACGGCAGATGCGTGCTGTGTGCCCCAGTGGCATCTGCCGCGCAGCGCGGCTCATGCGGGTGGAACGGCCTGGAGAGCTGAACTCATCCGCCGGACTTCTTGTTTGGCGATGACCCCGATAGCCAAGGCCGAGCACAGGAAGATCAGGGCTAGAGCCACCCAGCCGAGAAACCCGAACTTCAACGCTGTCGACGCCACCACAAACGGGGCGCACATGGCGCCCAACCCGGCTCCCATAGCGAAAACACCTTGGTACGCTCCGGGGTTCAGGTCGTTGACAAGTTCAAAGGACAGTCCCCAGGAACCTGCCTGCGACCACACCTCGGCAAATGCATGAGCGGTTGCGGCCGTCACAAGCAAGAGCACGGCCGGCACTACCGGCACCCCGCCGGCCAGGGCGTAAGTGATAGCGGCAATGGCCATCAGCATCCCTGCCAGCGTGATCACCTTTCCAGATTTTTGAACGTCGCCTGTACCTCGGGCGAGCGGAATCTGGAATATGACCACAATCAGGGTATTCAGGATGAGCAGTACCGAGACAAGTGCCGTCGGCGCGGCCGTATTCTGGGCGATCCATAATGGGACTCCCACTTCGGCGAGGCTGAACTGCATCCCGAAAACTGCGCAGAGCGCCGTCAAAAGCAAGTACCTTCGGTCTTTGAAGGGTGAGGGCGCCTGCACTGGCGCCGCAGCCGGATGGTGGTCAGTTGATGGCGACGTGCCGGTGGCGGCAACCCTCACGGGCGCATTAACCCGTTGCGGAAGCTTCCACACCGGGATCACCCCGAGGAAGTACACTATTGCCGCACCCAGCATGACGATGCGGTAGGCCTGGGCGCTGTCGGCCAAAAGTGCAACACCAGCAAAGGAGGCACCCAGCGCAATCGATATGTTGGTGACCGTCCTAAGCACTGCACGGGCGCTAACACGGGCAGGTCCTTCGAAGGCGCGCGCAATAATCGCCATGCGGGTCGCGTTCGACGCACTTCCAACGGCGGAGGCGGTGCAGGCGATGATCAGAACACTGGTGAAATCTGCGGCGAATGCGTAGCACGCCAACGCAAAACCTTCAGCGGCCAGCAAAACAAACAATAGTCTCCTGGCACTGATCCTGTCGGCCAGATGCCCGCCCACATATGAGGTGAGAACACCCACGGCGCTGGAGATTCCAAGAATCACCGCGGTTTCACTTACCGACAGACCAATAACAAACGTGAGATAGAGGACCGTCACGGTCAGGAAAACACCGCGGCCAACGCGGCTGATCAGGGTGGCCAGCACCAAAATGCGTAACACCGGATCCATGGCATGAGCATTGAAACGGCGAAACAAACGTGGCCGTGAGTCATCGGCGCTATTCAAGCGGGGTACGGAACCTGTTTCCGGGGCTGAGTTCTGGGTCTTTGGCACAGGATCTTTATCCCACGGCGGTATCCGACGTTGGTATTGATGTAGTGTATAGCTTCATGTTGCACTACGAGCTGGGTGAGGCCGATCTAGGACTCATCCGTTTTGGGATCTCACCCCTCTGCGAACTGGGTTTATCGCTGCGATCGGTCAAGGACCCCAGCCGCTATCCACTTCAACTGCCTTGGCTTTCACGAACCCAAGGGGCACGAGCCGATCTTGACCTGGATTTTTTGTTAGCACTGGTTAATGACAAGCTGTGGACACCGGACTTTCTCAACCCGCGTCCGGTTTCTCCGCTGACCCGCATCGACGATGAGCTCACCGATCTGGCGGCATTGTCCCCGGCCCAATTTACGCTGCAGCTTGAACGGGTCCACGGACAGTTGCCCAAGGTCTTGAGCGGCTCACCACGCGCAACCATTCGCCGGATGGTCGCGGCTCTGGGCGAGTATTGGGAAGCTTGTTTTGCACCTCATTGGTTACGCATGCGAACCATCCTCGAATCCGACATCACCTACCGGGGACGAGTAGTCGCGCAAGCGGGAATGGCGGAAATGCTCAATGACGTCTCCCCCTCCATCGCGTTCAATGGATCGAGGGTGAGCCTGTTGCTGGCCAGTGTCCAGGCCGAACGAACGGTGAACGTCGATGGCCGTGGGGTGATGTTTGTCCCCACCATGTTTACCAGGCGAGCTTCGGCGACACTTGATCTGGATGAAGCTCCGATGGTTCTGTACCCAGCTCGCGGGCAAGGGGCCATGTGGGAAACGGAAAACCATAAAAGTCCGGAAGCTGTCGCGCAACTACTGGGAAAAACACGCTCCAGTCTGCTCGCTGCCATCGCCGCACCGGCATCATCCACAGAACTAGGCATCCGCTTCGGGGTGAGCACTTCTGCGGTGAATCAACATCTCCGAGCCCTGAAAGCAGCCGGGCTGGTCACGTCCACCAGGTATGGACACAGCATGCTGTATTTCCACAGCCCGCTCGGGTCCGCCCTCATCGGGGATGACACAGTGCAGTGAAGCCCCTATCTCAGCACGTCATTCGCCCTGCACTGGTGGAAGCCTTCTCCCGGAGCGATAGCAACTCATCTTCTTACGGCAGAGTCGACTAAAACCGCATCCTCCCGAGCAGCCCAAAGCCTCCGAACAGGCCGGGCCCGGCTCCAGAGTTTGTTGTCATCCTACCCAGCCATCTTCTCACTCCCGAGGCTCAGCGTTCTTCGGTTCGGACGGTTGCAGGCCAAGACCGTTCGACCGCGATGTGCCGGAACACCGGCACCAACGAGTCGGCCACCACCTCGTATTTGCCGAGATCCGGTCCGCTGAGCGCCGAGGCCTGGTTCCATACCCGCGGACTAACCCGAGCAAAGTCCAAGGTGAAGCGCGATTGCTGCGTCACGTGCTCCATGAACACTTTCGAGCAACGCCCGTTGCCTTCGCGGAATGGATGAGCCTGGTTCACGTGAGCGAACACAGCAGCCGCGGCAGCGCCGAACTGCTCACGGTCCAACCGCTCCCAAACAGCCTGTTGGGCCAATCGCTGGGCATCACCCAGATAGCGATCCACCGCTCCGGTTTTTACCTCAGCAAAACTGCCGGCCATTCCAGGTTTGGACATGTTCTGGGTACGGCACTCCCCCGCCCATTCATAGACGTCTTGGAACAAGTACCGATGAATCGCACGCAGGTGCTCGGCGTCGTACGTGGGAGCAATCAGGGAGGGATCAGCGTTGAGTTGGCGCTGACGCCACGCTGCGCGGGCATGCTCTTTCTGAGCTAAAACCGCTGGATCGCGTTCACCAAGCAGATTCCGCAAAGTCGCGTTATCCGGTGTCGGATAAAAATACGACTCCCAGGTATCGAAGTCTGTCATTTGCCCATCACGTGAGCACCGTGGCGGTGACGCTCGGCCGAAGCATCGGCACGGCGCAGGTACTCGGCCTCGTCGATCGCACCGCGGGCCTCATCGGTAAGGTTCTCGACGTCCTCGCGGTTCGGAACCCATCCCTCGTGCCAGGCGGCAGCCAGTGACTGGCGAACAGCATTGCGCTGGTCGGCGTCGAGTTGTGCAAACAGTTCTGGCCAGCGTTCCTCAATATCAAACTTCTCAGCCACTGATGGTCTCCCTCAAAAATGGTCCCGCCACAATTTTACCAATCCTTCCAAAACCGATCTATGGATCGTTTTGGCTCGGATAGGAAGTTAGGGTGTTGCCATTATCAAGTCATTAGACGCGAACGTCGTACTATCGAGCAGCACCAGAAGGTGGCTTTTGCTTTTGACTCTTGGACCGAAATCATCGAAGTTACCTTCAAAGTCATTGCTCGAAACCGCCCCTTGCCTGACCGGTTCGAATCACTCATACTCAGGCTAAGATTAGTAGCCCAAGCCGCACAAAGGGGCGCACCATGTCAAAGCATAAATACAACAAATACGGTCCTCAAGTGACCATCTCGGCCAAAGAAGGACTGACCTTGGAAGTCCTCGCGCTCGCTGAGAAGGCTGGGGCCAAGGCAGGGTACTCCACAGCGAAGGAACATCTCTACCGCAGTATTGCCAGTGGCTCATTGCTCAATGAACAGCAAACCGATGAACTGCTGGCCGCCGCCGAGCGGGCCGGGGCCGCGGCGGCCCTCGCCGCGGCGCGCAAGGTATTGGACAAAACCTTGCGCACATCGTTCCGTCCAGGCACTTATGCACCACCACCATCTTCGGCTGCCCCCGCTGTGCCAGTTGCCGCCCAGCCATCGCAGGAAACCCGACCCTACTCCGAGACCTACGAAGAACCCTTGGCCCGCTACATGCCTCCCATCAGCCATGCCGAGGCACCCCGACGCAAGGTCGATCAGCATGTTCTCACGGTGACCCGAGTTCAAAAACTCAGCGAGCAAATGGTCCGCATCATCGCCAGCGCTCCCAATCTTGACGGGTACCGCTCCAACGGAGCCTTGGATGAGTACGTTAAGGTCTACGTTGCAGATCCAGCTTTGGGGCTGGTTCCTCCCTACGACACCCGCCAGTTGCGTCAACGGTTATCACGAGAACAAATGCCGCGTTCAAAGTCGTACACAATTCGTTGGGTTGATCCGGTGGCCGACGAACTGGCCATAGATTTTGTGGTCCATGGTGAACCTGGAACCGTCGGACACTGGGCTGGAACCGTTGAGCCCGGCGCGGCGCTGGTCATTTCCCCCGCGCGCAGCAAGAACTCGGTCCGCTTGGATGCCGGATATCACGTGCTCGCCGCCGACGAAGCCGGAATTCCGGCGATTTCGAAAATCCTGGAAGCCCTACCCGAACAGGCTCAAGGCATCGCCCTGCTTGAGGTTGCCGACGAACAGGCAATGTTTGACGTGAAACATCCTCAAGGGATTGAATTACGCTGGCTTTACCGCGATGGTGTACCCGCTGGCCGAAGCGACGTGCTGGCCTATGCATTCCAAACGGTGACCGTACCCAACCACGGGCTCAGTGTTGTGGCCCATGCCGAGCGCAGCACCATCAAGACCATCAACCGCATCTGCGACTATTGGAATCTGAACAAACACTCCAGCCACATTTCCTCGTACTGGACGCTGAGGGAAGGGCGATTAATGCGTTAGCGCGTGAGTGCGAGACCTTGACGCTAGACTGAAGAAAACACGACGTCCGCTTCCAAGGTTCCCTCAGGGCAAGTTGAGATTCACCGCGATAGCCTCCATGACAGATACTCAAGAACATCCAGAATTAGTTGATTTTCCAGTGCCAGAGGACGTCCAGGTTCACTGGAAATGCAACCTGTCCTACTACATCGTGGTCTGGGCGGCCAGGGGAACCGTCCGGGTCCATTTCGAGGATGAATTAGTAGAACTTGATACCGGGCAGGCGCTGTGGATTCCCATCCGTGTGGCGCACATGGTTGAGCACAAAGCCGACTCGCTCGGATTGGCAATCCTTATTCCCGCGGGAGCAAGCAAGAATCTGGGATCCAAAAGGTTATTAATCGAGGTTCCCGACACCCACCGTCAATGGATGTTCCATCTGATGCTGCTCACCCTCTCGCCGTTGCATACGGGGCAGGTGTCCACCACGCTTATTTTAGATCTGCTCACCCACTTCCTTGATTCCCCGGCACAAAGACCACGCAGCGTACCGTTGCCTCTACCCCAGCAGCCTGCCGCGAAGCGCACGGCAGCGGCACTGTTGGCCAATCCGGAATCCACGCTGACCCTCCAAGATTTTGCCTCTCGCCAGGGGGTTTCCGAACGCACCATCCAACGCTCATTTCGCGAGGATACGGGGTTGAGCTTTCGGCAATTTCGCCGGTTGGCAGCTCTAAATTCAGCACAGCAGGCATCCCAGCTTCCTCCCCAACCGGTCCCGGCACTGAGCAGCCGCTGGATGAACCTGCTTAAACACGATGTCATCTTGTGGGCCGTCCGAGGTCGTGCAATCGCACACAGCACCGCTCACAGCCATGTTGCTCGAACCGAAAAATCCCAACCCATGCAGGCTGGGCAACTTCTCTTTTTCCCCACGGGGCACGCATTGCGGTTGGAGATCGAACAGGGATCGTTGTTGTTTCCGTTGCGCTTCCCCGCCGGGTCGCTGCCGATTGATGCGCCAAACCGGCTTCCGCTGCAGCTGCCGGCAGAACTATCCGAAGTGTTGCTGCACCGGGCCGTTTCACACATCACTGCCTTACGCCCGCAACCATTCGACCCGCTGGATACGCTTCGGATCATCGAGCGCCTGCCCAACTATCCTGGCTTGCGTTATCCCACCGACCCCGCGATTCAACGAATCGCCGCCGAATTCGCCGCGGACATCCAAGGAAAAACGTTGGCAGATCAGATCGCGCGAAAGCATGGGTTCAGCCTGCGTCAATTGCAGCGCCGCTGGACGGAAGAGACCGGCATGGGCCTGCGCTCCTGGCGGCAGGCTCACCGGTTCCAGCATGCAAGAGCCCTCTTGAACTCGGGATTCGGGGTCAAGTTCGTAGCTCAGCGTCTTGGATTCTCACAGCCGGGAAACTTCTCCCGCGCCTACGCCACGCTCTACGGACAACGTCCGCAAAGCACCCACAACACCTTCATACCCGACATTTTTTGATCACTTAACGACACGGATCACCTCATCGATTCCCCGGCAGGGACTCGCGGAATCACGGTACTTTTCCCCCTTTTCGATCATAAAACTGGTTCGAATGATGCTAGGTGAGCCTAAATTAACTGCGCTAGTCTCAATCCCTGAAACCTAGTACTTCTCGCCTGACTTCCAATACAGGCATCAACCGGGAGATCCTCCAGTGCGCTCAACCCTGACTAAATTCGCGTCCGTGACTGCTGCAGCAGCACTCACCTTGACCCTTGGCGCGTGCTCCTCCGGCGGTGCCGAAGAAGCCGCGGCCGACGCATCCACCGGGACGGAATCCGGTGCGTGGCCACGCACCATCACCGACGACAACGGCAGCGAGGTGCAGATCCCGGCCAAACCCGAACGTATTGTTTCCACCACCGTGTCCACCACCGGTTCGCTGTTGGCCATCGACGCTCCCGTCATTGCCAGCACCACCGGCGCGGTCGGTCCAGAGACCGACTCCAATGGCTTCTTCGGCCAATGGGCTGATGTGGCCACCGAACGCAAGGTTGAACCGCTGTACACCGTTGGCAGTTTTGATCTTGAATCAATCGTCGCCCAGGATCCGGACCTGATCATCGTGTCCACTTCCGGTGCGGACTCCGAACTGGACCATGTGGACCAGCTCAAGGACATCGCTCCGACCATGGTGGTGAACTACGGCAATAAGGATTGGAAAGAACTCAGCGCGGCGTTGGGCGAAGCCACCGGCAACGAGGCCAACGCAACGCAGGTCGCCGCCGATTTCGACCAGCGCGCAGCCGAGGTCAAGGAGAAGCTGGCCATTCCCGAAGGAACCACAGCTTCGATCGTTTCCTACAACAAGGGAGCCGACTCGCCGGTGGGCAAAACCACCGGGCCGCACTCCCGCTTGATCTCGGCGCTGGGCTTTACCGTAGTCGACCCGCCAGCGGAGTTTGATACCTCCACGCAGAAGCGCGAAGATTTCGCGTTCACCAGCTACGAAGGCCTTTCCGAATCGGCAACCGGTGATGCGACGTTCTTGATTTCCGCCACGGATAAAACCGCCACGGATTTCAAAGCCGACACCACCTTGGCCAACCTGCCTTCGGTCGTGAACAGCAACGTTTTCCCGCTGGCCAATTCGTTCCGCCTGGACTACTACTCCTCGAACGATATCTTGGATTATTTTGACACCGTTTTCCCGGGATTGAACCCGGCGAAGTAAACAGTGTTGCAACGATCCACCCTGCTCAGCCACCGTCCACGGCGTACCGTCTGGCCGGTGGCTGTGGCGCTCATGCTGCTTCTGGTGCTCGTCTCCCTGGCAGTTGGCAGCAAATCGATTTCGCTTGCCGAGTCATGGCGGGCACTGAGCGCTTTTGATCCCACCAACAACGACCACCTCTTGGTCCAGGAATTGCGTATCCCGCGGACTTTTTTGGCCTTGGTCGTCGGGGCGGCGCTAGGCCTGGCCGGTGCCCTCATGCAATCCATGACCCGCAACCCGCTGGCCGAACCCGGGCTCTTGGGTGTTAACGCCGGGGCCGCCTTTGCCGTGGCCATCGCCATCACGCTGGGGATCATCCAGCCTGCCGGCTACATGCTGTTCGCCTTTGCCGGGGCCGGGGCCGCGAGCCTCATCGTTTATCTTTTGGGCAGCCGCCACCGCGCAGGCAATGACGTGGTCCGCCTGGTGTTGGCCGGTGCAGGCTTGTCCGTGATGCTGATGGCCGCCACCCAAATCTTGATCATCGGCGGCAGCTCCGAGACCCACACCAAATTCGCCGCGTGGACCACCGGTTCGCTGCAGGGACGCGGGTACGACGTACTCCCCGCCGCCGGAACGGTCATCGCCGTGGGGATGCTGCTCGCGCTGAGCCTGACGCGTTCGCTGGACGGCTTGGCCTTGGGTGAGGACTCGGCCCGGGCCCTGGGAATCAACCCCACTCGGGCCTGGCTGGTTTCTTCGCTCGCGGTCATGCTGTTGGCCGGGGCCGCGACCGCCGCGGCCGGACCCATCGGGTTCATCGGCCTCGCCGCGCCGCACACCGCTCGGATGCTGGTGGGACCGCACCATGCGCGGTTTTTGCCGCTGTCCATGGTGCTCGGCGCCGTGGTGCTGCTCCTGGCGGACATCCTGGGCCGAGTGGTTTCGGCGCCCATGGAAATTGGCGCAGGAGCCATGAGCGCACTGATCGGCGCGCCGGTCTTCATCTTCCTGGCCCGTCGCAAACTCAAGGCAGGCAAATGAGCGTCAAGACCTCCGCTGCACGTGCGGCGCGCACCAAAATCGTGCTGCTGATCATCTGCGTTTTGCTCGGCGCGCTGGCCGTGATCGCCATGGGCACCGGAAGCATCCAGCTCACCCCCGGCAAGGTGCTTTCGGCCCTGCTGGGCACCGGTGAGAACCGCGACATCCTGGTGGTGCAGAAGATCCGGGCGCCGCGGGTGCTGACCGCCATTGGCGTCGGCGCCGCGCTGGGCGCCGCCGGTGCCTGTTTCCAATCGATCTCCCGCAACCCGCTGGGAAGCCCGGACATTATCGGTTTCACCACCGGTGCGGCGACCGGCGCGGTGGCGCAGATCGTCCTGTTTAATGCCGGTGCCTGGGCCACCGGGTTAGCGGCCATGATCAGCGGGTTGCTCACCGCCCTGGCGGTCTACCTGTTGTCCTTTTCGCGCTACACCACCGGCGGCCAGCGCCTGGTCATCATCGGCATCGGACTGGGAGCCATGCTCGGTGCGGTCAACACCTTGCTGCTGTCCAAGGGCGACTCGGACCTGGCGGCCCAGGCCAACCTCTGGCTCTCCGGCTCGCTGGGCGGACGCAGCTGGGCCGATGCCGCCTTGGTCGGTATCACCCTGGTGCTCTTGCTGCCGCTGCTGATGATGCATTCACGCAGCTTGACCCTGCTGGAAATGGGAGACGACACCGCCCAGGCACTGGGGGTTCGGGCCGAGGCGGTCCGCCGGATCACCATTTTCGCCGCCGTGTGCCTCACCGCCGCAGCCACCGCGGCGGCCGGGCCCATCGCGTTCGTCGCTCTGGCCGCGGGGCAGATCATCCGCCAGCTGATCGGCAGCCGCACCGTTCCGATTTTGCCCGCGGCACTCACCGGGGCGCTGCTGCTGGTCGCTTGCGATGTCATCACCCAAAACCTGCCGTTGCAGGCACAGGTGCCCATCGGCCTGGCGACCTCGCTGGCCGGCGGGCTGTACCTGCTCTGGTTGCTGACCCGGCCGCAAACCCGAACCTGATCCAACATTTTTATCCCTCATCCCACCCCTCGTCCCACAAGGAATCAGATGCCCGCCAACGAAATGATCGTCGAAAAAATCGTCGACTACACCCCGCACATGCGCCGGGTGATTTTTTCCGGACCCGGGGTGGCCGATTATTTGGCTGATCCGCCCTGCGTCCCGAACATCAAAATCTATTTTCCGCGCCCCGGCCAGTTGCTGGACCAGCCCGGCGAGGATGAGCGCGGCCGGTGGATCTTCACCGGCGACCAACGCTCCCGGGTGCGTACCTACACGGTGCGGTGGATGAACGAAGCATCCTCCCAGCTCGCCATCGATTTTGTCCGCCACGGCGACGAGGGGCTGGCCAGCGCCTGGGTCGAACGGATTGTCCCGGGGGACGTGCTCGGGGCCTTGGGCGGTGGCGGCCGGGTGCTCAAACCCGGTGGCTACGCGCTGATGTTCGGCGATGAAACGGCGCTCCCGGCGATCAGCGACACGCTGGAGCAGATGCCGGCGGATCAGGTGGGGCAGGTTTTCATCGAGGTCCACAACGAGGCGGAGATCCACGAGCTGGCGAAGCCGGAGGGGGTCCGCGTGCAGTGGCTCCCGCGCGGCCAGGCGGCCGCCGGAGCAACCCGGCAGCTGATCGAGGCCATGGAAACGCTTGAGCTCCCGGCGGAGCAGGTGGCCGCCGAGGAGATCAATTTGTGGGTGGGCGCGGAATCCCAGGTGGTGCGTTTCGCCAGGCAATGGGCCGCCAAGGTTGGGATCGCCAAAAGCAATCGGCTGATTATCGGCTACTGGCATCTGGAGATGAACGAAGTCGCCTACGGCAAGGACTCGGATCACGATCGGGTCCATGGAGAGATGGATTTTGAACGCCCCGGACACGAAGCCCACCGTCATGAACACACCCACGAGCACGAACATGAGCACACCCATGAGCACTAATCCCACTCGGCCGCGCCCCGAAGCACGCGGCTCCGGCGCCAGCATCCCGCGGGTCCCGGGATTTTTCGCCGCCTCGCTGACCGATGCGGGAATCACCGCAGCCCTGGCGGCGATCGACCGGGGCGAGGTGGCCTACCCGCTATTTGATCGCTGCCCTGAATCCGCGCAGTTGGCGCACGTGACTTTCTTGTGGCGCGATGAACCCGGCATGGACCCGGCAACGGCGGTGATCCTTTCCGCCAATGCGCTGGTGGATCACGAAAATCTGGACTCCAGCGAGTTCGAACCGGTGCGTGAGGGGTTGTGGTCCATCACCCTGATGGTTCCGACGGATTGGATCGCGTCCTACCGGATTACCGTGCACCGCGGGCCAGGGGCAGCTTTATGGCGCGCAGAAACCGAACGCCGCGCGGTCCGTTTGGCCGCCGATGCCGGCGGGCCGGACCCGCTGAACCCCAGACTCTACGCCTCCATGAACGGGGGCCCGGTCTCCGTGGTGGGCGGTCCGCACGCCGTATCCAATGAACATCTGGCGGCCGCGCAACCTGCGGCGCAGCACCGTGGGCCGTCGATCGGCGGGCAGGGGGCACCGCAGCCACCGGTGCCCGGCTCCGAGACCGCCGGGCACCCGCGGCTGTCCCATCATGTGCTGTGGGATGAGAACTGCCGCCGCGAGCGAAATGTGTGGGTGTACCAACCGGAGGCCGGCTGCCTGGAGCCCGGGGAGAAAACCCCGCTGGCCATTGTGCACGACGGGGCAACCTGGGTGCGCTACCTGAATATTGCCTCGTCGCTGGATCGCGCCATCGCCGCCGGGGCGCTGGCCCCGATTCACGTGATGTTCATCGACAGCACCAATATCGAGCTGCGCAGCGCGGAACTTCCGGTGGCCGCAGGCACCACCCGTTCCGTGGCCGAACAGTTCCTGCCGTGGGCGCGCACGTATTTCGAGGTTTCCCAGCTGCCCGAGCAGACCGTGGTCAGCGGCTCGTCCTTCGGTGGCCTGGCCGCGGTCCATGCGGTGCTGGAATACCCTCAGCTGATCGGTGCGGCGTTGGCCCAATCGCCCTCGTTGTGGTTTGCGGACCTGAGCCAGGCGCTGCGCGAGGTGGACCCGCAGGTGCGGATGATTTTCCAGGCCGGGCGCTATGAATCCTCGATCATTGATTCCTGCGTCGAGGTGCTTGAAGCGCTGGAGGGCAGCGAAGCCCACACCCAGATCGATTTCCAGCCGCTGAGCGGCGGGCACGACTGGGCGTGGTGGGCTCCGATGCTGTTAAACGGGCTGTGCCAGTTTTTCCCTGCGGACCGGTCTGGGTAGCCCAAGGTTTTCCCTCAGGGTGCGGTGCTCGTAGGCGGTGCGGAACCGCCCGCGGCGCTGCAGCTCGGGGATCACCAACTGGACAAAATCGTCCAGCGAATCCGGCAGGCTCGGCGGCATGAGGTTAAAACCGTCGGCGGCCCCGGAATCCAGCCATCGCTCGATCTCATCGGCGATCATGGACGGGGTTCCCACCATGGTGCAATGCCCTCCCCCGGCCGCCAGCAATCCCAGCAGTTCACGCACCGTCGGCTGGTGGATTTCAATCAGCCGCAGGATCGTGGCATAACGCCCGGCCGGTCCGCTGAACTGCTCCAGCGGCGGCAGGGCAGGCACCGGGGCATCCAGCTCCCAGTCGCTGGTGTCCTGCTGGATGAACACCGCCAGCTGGGCCAGGCTCTGCGCGGTCGGCAGCAGGTTGTTGAGCCGGCGTTGTTTCTGCCTGGCTTCCTCCAGAGTGTTGCCCACGTACGTCACCAGCCCCGGCATGATCGCCAGCGCCTGCGGGTCGCGCCCCATTAGTTGCGCCCGGGCGCGCACATCCCGGGCGTATTCCAACGCCATCTGCTCATCCGCGGCCACCGAGTAGATCCCCTCGGCATGTTTAGCCGCCAGGTCGCGGCCCTGCCCCGAGGATCCGGCTTGGAAAATCACCGGGGAATCCTGCGGGCCTGCGGGGAGATTCAGCGGGCCGCGTACCGAAAAATGCTCACCGGCATGATTGATCTCCCGCAGCTGCCCAGCATCCGTAAACACCAAGTCGCGCTGGATCTGCAACGCGTCGCGCGGATGGGACTCGAAGAGCTGGCGCAACACGGTAATGAATTCGTCGGCTCGCCCGTAACGGTAGCCGTGGTCCCCCAGGCTCTGCCGCCCGTGGTTCTGGGCCTCGCTATCCCACATGCTGGTCACGATATTCGCTCCCGCCCGTCCACCTGACAGCCTGTCGAGGCTGGCCAGCATCCGGGAGGCGTGAAAGGGGCTGTAGAAACTGGAGGACACCGTGCACACCAAACCGATGCGGCTGGTGTGCTGGCTCAACGCGGTAAGCAGGGTGAACGGTTCGAAAAGCCAGGTAGGTCCGGCCGCCGCGGCATCCGCGCTGACCGCCTGCGAATCCGCCAGGAACACCGCATCCAGCAGGCCGCGTTCGGCCAGCTGCGCCAACTGCACGTAGTACCCGGTGTCGGCGAGCTGCTCGGCGTGGGAATCCGGCGCGCGCCATGCCGCCTGATGGTGGCCCGCACCGTAGATAAAAAGGTTGAACCGGGCCTGCTTGAGTGCCCGGCTCATCCCTTGACCAGTCCGCCGTCGACAATCAGGTTCTGCCCGGTCACCCCGCGCGACAGCGGTGAGGCGAAAAAGAGCACTGCATCGGCAAGTTCGGCGGGGGTGGTCACCCGGCGCAGCGGGGTGCCGGCGGCAATCATGTCAAAAACTTCGTCCGGGGTGGTGGCCGAGGCGTCGGTGGTGCGCAGCAGTCCCCCGGAGACCATATTCACGTTGATTCCCTCCGGCCCCAGGTCGTCGGCAAAGGTGCGGGTCAGGGACAACAGCGCCGCTTTGGTGGCGGTGTAATCGTGGTACGGGACCACGGGGTGCTGGAAGAGGTTGGTGCCGATGTTGATGATGCGTCCGAATCCGGCTTGGCGCATGCCTGGCAAAACGGCCTGGATCGCCGCGACCGGGGCGAGCACCGATCCGGTGAACTGGGCGGTGAGGTCGGCGGCGGAAAGCTCAGCGGCCTTGGGCCGGGCATCTCCATTAAAGGAAAAATCAACCAGCGCGTTGTTCACCAAAGTGGTGACCGGCTGGCCAAAGTGCTCTGCGACGGTGGCGGCGAGCGTCTCCAGCTGGGTCCGATCGCGGACGTCGGCCTGGACTGCCAGCGCCTGGCCGGGGAATTCGGCGGCCAGCTCTTCGGCGGCCTGGGCGGAGCTGCGGTAGTTGATCACGACCTTCGCCCCGGAACGCAAAAATGCGGTGCTGATTGCTGCGCCAAGTCCGCGGGCTGCGCCGGTGACCAGAATCAGTTGCTCATTCAGCGGCAGGGCGGTATGTACGGAAGGTACGGCTTCGGTGCTTAGTTGTGCGTTCATGGTGCTCGAACTCCTTGAGGTTATTTCAAGGCGAACGGGACCCCGGCATAGATGCGTCGCATCACGGTATCCAGGACATTCCCTTCGCCAGTACTAACTGGATCAGGTTCGACGGGTTTTATCTCAGCCGCATGGCGGCACCCCGTGTCACTATCTCCCATTAGTACCACAGTCCCTCGGGCACGGCGCAACAGATGTCCGGGCGAAACGCTAAACCAGCTTGCCAATCGGCTTGAGGTGCACAACTCAGCAACGGTTCCCGTGCGCTGTCCGGGTGCTGAAAACAGCCCTTACTCCTGCCCACCAGATGTTTGAAACAGATTCAGTTCGTAGGAACCGACAGTCTTCGGCTCGCCAGAAATCACAACGTCGTAAAACAATTCGTTGCCAGTGAATTCGAACTCATCCGTAGCCACTGCTGCGGGAACGTTACAGGCCAGAGAGATCATTTTGCTCGGCTCGGAGTCAAGGTCCAGATCCAGGTTCAGCTCAGCTTGTTCGCCGTACATGATGACTCGGGCGGTGGCTTGGCCAGTCCCCCAACACCCGAATTCCATCTGGTAGGTACCAGGCGCATCCACCGTGCCACCAATGGACATGGAATCGTTGACCACTTCTTGCGCCCCGGTTTCATCGGTAAATACCGTGGAGCGGAAGAACCCTGACATTCCCATCACAAGGTTTTCCGAGTTTTCGCGTGCCTCCAACGGGCCAAAGACCGCAGCGGTGTTCACAACCTGTGACTGCAACTCGGAAAAGAACGGAACCCCGTCCTGGTAATACTGCGCATACGGGTCGTCGGGATCAGCGAATGTTTCATCGTAACTTTGCTGCTCGGAATCCCACGCCGTCGCGGGGCTGCCATTCCCCTGCGGATCAACCATTTCCAGTTTTGATACTGGTGTAGTGCAGGCACTAAGTATCAGCACCCCGGCCGCCAGCGGAAACACAAACTTTTTCACAAGAACATCCAAAACAGTCAGACTCTAACTTCAAATTGACCATATTTCGATAACTGAAATAAAACAAGACTTGTCACAGGGCCCAATGGACACAAATTGATAACTCTTCAGATTCAGCCATCGAGCGTCGAGAACAGGATCACATCCGAATGCCGTGTAGCGATGCACCGTTTCGTCGGTAGGCGCACATAGGGTCGACAGGTGGGCTCGGAACGTCGAACCCAGCATTAACTCAAGGAGAACCACCACAGCATGCGAATCTCGCACCGCATCCTTTCAACAGCCCTCATTGCCGCAACACTGGGGCTTGCCTCCTGCGCCTCGCTCACGTCTACGGATTTCACCGGGACCAATGGCGCGCAGGCCGCCGCGCCATCTGCGGCCGACAAGGAAACCTACACCGAAGCCTTGGAAGAATTGGAAGGCATCGACATCAAGGGACGAGCCCCGAAAACCGGGTATTCTCGCGAGCAGTTCAGCAACGGGTGGAAGGATCCGGACAACAACGGTTGCGATGCACGCAACGATATTCTTGCCCGAGATCTAGTGGATGTTGAATACAAATCCGCCCGGGTTAACTGTGTTGTATTGAGTGGAACCTTCCACGATCCCTACACCGGCAAAACCATCAACTTCGAGCGCGGCCAAAACACCAGCACCGCGGTGCAGATTGACCATGTGGTCGCCTTGTCCGATGCATGGCAAAAGGGTGCGCAGAAGTGGAGCGAGAAGAAGCGGCTGGAGTTCGCTAATGACCCGCTGAACCTCATGGCCGCCGACGGGCCGACCAACGCCTCCAAGGGCGACAAGGACGCGGCAACGTGGCTGCCGCCAAACAAGGACTTCCGCTGCGACTATGTGGCGCGGCAAACCCAGGTTAAGGCCAAATACGGCGCGTGGATGACCCAGGCGGAACACGATGCCATCGCAAAAATCCTGACCGCTTGCGTGTAGTCGCCGCTTCCAGCCTTGGCCGCACTCCGCCTCAAGGCTGAGCGAAACCTCGGAAGATACCACTATGGTTGTATGGTCAAACAGCTGGAATTATGGCATTATGGATGTTATTCCAGCTGATAGTGAATTGCTTTCGCGATAAATTAGCCAAATTCGACTCTACAAGGGTGTGCAATGAAGACACGATTGATCGGTACGGTGCTGCTCTTGGCGAGTGTCTGCCTTTTCGTGTTTTCCCTTGACGGATCACAGCGGCCCACGGCAACGGCGTGCTGGGTGATCTCCACGGTCATGTTCATTGCCGCGGCAATGCTGCTGCTGGGAACCATCGTAGGTTCCTCCTCGGCCACCGACGCAGGATCATCCCGTCGGCGCCAACGCTGAGACCCGCATCAGCAAAATTTTCTGGCCCGGCTCACACGAGCCGGGCCAGAGATGTTTCAGGCCGAAATCTCGGATGCCGCAGGCACCGGCCATACCCGTAAAGATCTGCTTTATACACAAAATTCACGTTCAAGCATCGACAGGTTCACTTTGATGCGATAGATATAAAGGAAGTCACACGCTTAACTCTGAGGAGAATCTATGCCTGCCATCAGGCGGATCACGAATATTTCGCTGACTTCCCTAGCCACGGCTTCATTGCTTGCCGCGGGTTGCGCCGTCGCACAGGCGGCTCCGACCGCCCAGATCGCAGCCGGGGAAACCTTCACATTGGATGTCCTGTCCATCAACGACTTCCACGGCCGCATCGCCGCCAACAGCGATTCTGCCGGTGCCGCGGTCCTCGCCGGAGCCGTCGATCAGCTGCGCGGAGAGAATCCGAACACGCTGTTTGTTTCCGCTGGCGATAACATCGGGGCCTCCACCTTCGCTTCGGCATCGCAGGATGACAATCCAACCATCGATGCCCTGGGCCTTGGCGGCCTGGACCTTTCTGCCGTGGGAAATCACGAATTCGACAAGGGTTTTGCAGACCTCGGCGGCCGTGTCATCGACCGCTTTGCCGCCGCTTCCGGGCAGTCGGGTGAAGACTTCGCGCTGGGAGCAAATGTATACGAAAAGGGAACCAAAAATCCGGTCCTGAACGAATACGCGCTGCGTGAAGTCAATGGCGTCACCGTCGGTTTCATCGGTACCGTCACCGAGGACGTCCCCTCCCTGGTGACTCCCACCGGCATCAAGGACCTGGACTTCGGCAGCGAGCTTGAAGCAGTCAACCGTGTGGCCGAGCAGCTCTCCGATGGCCAGAGCGGCAACGGCGAGGCCGACGTCCTGGTCTTGCTGACCCACAACGGTTCGGAAAACGCCGACTGCTCCAGCATCGCTGGCGAAGACAGCAGCTACGGCGAACTGTTGCGCAAAACCAGTGGCAAGGTTGATGCAATTGTCTCCGGGCACACCCATCAGGCCTACGACTGCCAGATTCCAGGTCCAGACGGTGATCGCCCGGTCATCCAGGGACACCAGTACGGCACCACGCTGGGCAAGGTCTCCCTTGAGATCGACAGCGCCACCGGTGACGTGGTGGATTCCAGCACCGAACTGCTGCCGCTGACCAGCAAGGACGATTCCGGCGCCTGGCAGCCGAACTACCCGGCGGACGCGGCCGTCCAGGCCCTTGTCGACCAGGCGATCGAAGACTCGGAAGAAGTCGGAAACGTCAAGGTCGGCGAGATTTCAGAAGACATCCTGCGCGGCGGCGAGGTCCCGGGATCAGACCGCGGGGTTGAATCCACCCTGGGCAACACCGTGGCCGACATCCACCTGTGGGCCACCTCGAATGAGGACTTCGCCGGCACCCCGGCGCAGATCGCCTTCATGAACCCCGGCGGCCTGCGTGCAGACCTGCTCTACGGCGAAGACGGAACGGTGACCTACAAGAGCGCCGCCGATGTCCAGCCGTTCGCCAATACCCTGATCACCTTCCAGATGACCGGTGCTCAGATCCGCGAGGCGCTGGAACAGCAGTGGCAGCCTGAAGGTTCCGAGCGAGCCAAGCTGCACCTGGGGATCTCCGACGGGCTTGCCTACACCTATGATGAAAACGCCGCCCGCGGGGAACACATCAAGTCGATCACCTTCAACGGCGAGCCGCTGGATGAATCGGCCACCTTCCAGGTTGCGGCCAATGCCTTCTTGGCGACCGGCGGAGATAACTTCACCGCCTTCGCCGACGGGGTGAATCACGCGGACTCCGGCCAGATCGACCTCGATGCCACCGTGAACTACTTCAAGTCCCACGAGGTTGTTTCCCCGGCTCCGCTGGGACGGGCAATGCTCGCCGGCACCGACTGGGCACAGGTTGAACTCTCCGCCACCGAGGTTGAAGCCGGTGCACAGATCGAGGTGACCGTCAGCGGACTGGAGGAAGGTGCGCAGATCACCGCCTCGGCCTTCGACGGGGAACTGAACATCGCGGATGTCCCCGCGGCTGATGCCCAGGGCACCACCAGTTTCACGCTGCCGGTTGCCGAGGGAACCGCGGCAGGCGACTACGAGCTGGTGATCTCCCAGGTACAGCGTGAGAGCATCGTGACCACGTTCACCGTGGCTGACAGCGCCGTTCCAACTCCAAGCCCCACCCCAACGGAAACGGCCACGCCAACTCCCACCGCAACCGAAACCCCGGATGAATCCGAGGAGCCAACCAGCTCGGCCAGCGCCTCTGCCACGGCAAGCGCCACGGCGAGCGCCACGGATGATTCCACCCAGGGTCCTAATGATGACCTGGCGCAGACCGGTTTCAGCGCAACCTGGATCGGTTTTGCCGCCGGAGCCATTGTGTTGCTCGGTATCATCTTGTTGCTGGTTCGCCGCTTCGGGAACAAAAACAGCCACTAGGCTAAACGGCACACCAGCTGCCTAAACGCAAGGCGCGGACCCGACGGGGCCCGCGCCTTACGTAGTTAACCTTCAGAATTAGTCGATGACCAGTTCGCCCATCTTGTCCCAGCCTTCGCCGTCGACCTTGCGGGAGACGATGTTCGGGGTGGCAACCAGCAGCGGGCGCATGGTCTCCATTCCCTTGGCAAAATGGGGGCCGTTGACGTGGGCGCTGGCTGCCTCGTCGTCGCGGAAACCTTCAACAAGGACAAACTCGTTGGGGTTTTCGACGCTGATCGACCAGTCGAACCACAGGTTGCCTTCCTCGGCGCGGGTGGCCTGGGTGAACTCGGCAACGCGATCCATGAAGCTGTCGGTGAATTCTGGTTTTACCTGATATTTAACAACGATGAAGTACATGTTTCTAGTCTAGGGATTCTTCGGCGATCTTGGCCTGCAACTTGATATGTTCTTGCTCGCGTTGCGGCATGCCGTCCACCACCAGGTCGTAGGAGTCTTCAATCAGCTCACGCATCAATTGTTCATCCAGCCCTTGACGCACCGAGTTCCAGTGTTTTTTGTTCATGTGATACCCGGGGGTGATCTGCGGATGCTCGGAACGCTGCTGGTCGGCAAGGGCCGGTTCGCATTTCAGGTTGAGCACCGATTGCCCGTGCAGGTTCATCAGCAGGGCGAACATCTTGCCGCGGGAACGGTCCCGGCCGGCAATCTTGAAAACCGTGCTGTCCGGGCCGAACGGGTGGTCCTCATAGGCGCCGGGCATCTCCAGGCACAGTTTGCTCCAGAATTTTTCCAGCTCTTCCGCGGCCGCCTCGCTCATCAGCTTCTCCCCTTCGCCGGGCACACTACATCTGTCTTGTGCCTACCGTATCAGCGGGTGCGGGCCGCGGCCCGGCGCGCGTCCCCGTAACCCGAACGCCAGACATACACGGTGATGGCCAGCAAACCGGCCCCGTAGATCAGAGCCCACCAGGGGAAGCCGGGGATTCCCGGATCCTGGCCGGCGGCCTGGATATCTTCGATAGGGGTTGGCGTCACCCGTTCTCCGGTCACCAGAATTCGCTGGCTGTTGATCCCCAAGGGGGTGCAGGTCACCAGCGTGACCAGGTCGCTTCCCGCCACGGCCTGCAGGGTGTCGGTGTCATCCGGGTCCACCACCTTGGTTTCGCGCACCTGGTAGGTCAGCACCTCTCCGAAGACTTCAACGGTGAAGCGGTCCCCCACCCCCACCTTGTCCAGGTTGGTGAACATTTCGGCCTGGGCCAAGCCGCGGTGGGCGGTGAGCACCGAGTGGGTGTTTGCGCCGCCCACCGGAAGGCTTGATCCTTCAAGGTGCCCCACCCCGCGCAGCAGTGTTTCGTCGCTGGTGCCGTGGTAGATCGGCAGGTCGACATTGATGGCGGGGATCCGGACGCGGGCCATCACCTCGGAGGTTCCCGTGTTCAGTATCTTCGAGTAATCCAGCGTTGAATCCGAACTGGTGCCGCTACCGGTGGGTACGTTGGCATTAGCTTCCAGGCTCACCCCGGAGCTCAGCGCATTGTTGTAGCGGTGGGCCAGGGCCAGCTGCTGGTCCACCCCGGGGGTGGCGTTTTCCAGGCTGTGGCCCATATCTTCGATCAGCAGCGACTGGTTGTAGGAAGACATCCAGCTGGCGGCGGAAGGGTACAAGACCACACTGAGTCCCACCAATGCCAACAGTGCGCTGGCGATGGTGAGCAGGCCCGGGCGCCAGGCGCGCGTTGTGGGTGCGGCCCGGCGGCCGCTGCGTGCACGGTCGCCGGTTGGTGGACTCACGGTGTCGGTCATTTGCTGTCCTCGGTGCTCGAGCTGGGGTTAAGCCACGGATGGCGGACGGGCAGTATGCCCGCCCGCCATCACGGGTAGTAAACCGCTAGCGGTTACTTGGTGTCTTCGCGGGCTGCACGACGGCGGCTCACGATGACCATACCACCGGCGAGCAGCAGTACCGCGGTACCGCCCATGATCATCAAGATCTGGCCGTTGGCACCGGTCAGCGGCAGTTCAGGAACGTCCTGCTGCTGGTTGGTGATGATTACGTCGTACATGTTGGCGGCGTTGGCGCCGGTCTTGACCGCAACACCGGTGAATGCCTTGTCGCCGGTTGGGGTCACGTAGCCGGTTGGGGCCTTGACTTCCTTGAGCACGTAGCAGCGCTGTTCGGCATTGATGGTCGGGTTCACGCTGTCGCTGACGAACAGGCCTGCAATGTCAACCACGCCGTTGGAACCGCTGGTGAACTGATTCTTGCCGTTGACTTCCAGGGCCGAACCGGTGGCAACTGCGGTGTCGCAGCTGTCGCCGGAGTACGGGGTTTCTGCTGCGTAGACTTCGAAGACCGCGTCGGCCAGCGTGGCGTTTGAACCCGCGGCGAGCTTCTGGATGACCAGATCGCCCCAGTTGGTGTTGACCGGGTCGGATTCGATGGTGCCGTCATGACCCGGGGTGTTGATGTAAGCGGTGGCGTCGTTGGAGATTTCGCCGACCTCCTTGACCACTGCGGAGAAGGTGACAACAATCTTTTTCTCGCCCTGGGACTTCAGCCACTGGCGGCCGTCCTCGTTGAAGGTCACCTTCACACTCTGGCCGTCGTTGGAAACGGTGTAGTAGGACGAATCGACATCCGCGCTGCCCAGCTTCACCGAGGCCACGCCGTCGTCGTTCAGGCCCAGTCGCGAGTCGAAGGTATCAACGATCTCGAACTTGGTCAGCAGCTCGTCACCCTTGGTTTTCGGAACGGTGACGGTCACTGGGAAGTTCACCACACCGCCAAGTCCAAGATCCGACTGCGGGTCGATGCTCTTGGTGATGTCCGAGGTGCCGTTCTTCGGGTACACGTTCACGTCGTAGACCCAGGCGTTCTCATACGGGGTGGGGATGGCAACCACAAACGGCTGCGAACGGTCGACCACGGAGGCCGGAGCGTCGGTTTCACACACCACGTAGGCGCCCAGCTTCAGGCCGGTCAGGGTGGAAACACCCTGGCTGTTGGTGGCATCTGCAACGATCGGGGTGCCTAGGGTGTGGCCCGGGATCGAGGTGCAGGCGTTGGACAGATCCAGGTTATCGAGCTGGTCCCAGTCATTGGTGTCGCTGAGGTCGATGTCGGTCAGCTGGTAGGCGGTGAATTCAACCCCGGCAATACCTTCGGTGCTGATGGCGTCCCCGGTGCCAGCAGGATTCTGCGTAGCGGAGGTGCCGTTCTGGTGCTTGTGCTTGTGGATCTTGATCGATCCTTCACGAGCCTGATCGATGTTGCCGGTGTTCAACGCGGTGTTGTCATCGGCCTGTGCGGCCCCGGTTCCCCCGAGCAGGCCCGCTGCGGCAAGGGTCAGTACGCCCAAACCGGACAATACACGCTTCCCCCGAGTGTGCTTGATTTCAGCCATTTCAGCTGTTCCTTTCTTTTGAGCCGCAATGTCCCCAGTGACGGCCGCGAGTGAAATTTGGTAGAGCTCTAGTACAGAATTGAGTGTTGGTACTTCAGCCGGAAGCCGGGATTACCCCTGAGCCGCGGCCTTTCTGCGTCGCCAGGCAACAACCCCAAGGGCTGCCATTAATGCGATGGAACCGGTGATGATAAACGACTGCGTACCCATGCCGCCGGTCAGCGGCAAGGCCAGCGCAGGACGCTGCTCATTTTCCATGTCTCCCAGATCCCAGATGAGCTTGGCATCATCTGAAGTCCCAATGGTGAATCGGTGTTCGGTATCGTCCAGGACGTACCCGGCTGGAGCCTTGGTTTCCACCAGGGTGTACTCACCCCAGGTCAACCCGGTCAGTTTGAACGCTCCGGCGGCCGGGTCCTTATCCGCTCCGGTGCATTCTGCGGCGGTTTCTTCGATGCAGTCTTCAATTCCAAGCTGCTGCCCATCGGCACCAGGACCGCTCAGTTCCCACTCGGAACCGGCAAGTGTATTGCCACCACCGTCGATCTTTTCCCAGGTCACTGATCCCAACACAGGATGTTCGGTGCAGTTGCTCTGTTCCGGATCACACACTGGATCTTCTCCGTCAGGAACCAAGAAATTCTTCGCGATACCATTTCCGAATTCAGATTCCTTGATGGTCACCGAATAGCTCACGCTTGCAGCAGACTCGGCCTTGAGCTTGCCGGTGATCTGAATCTGATCGCCAACCAATGTGGCATCCAGGCCTTGGCCAGTTTCAAGTGACCCTTCGACAAAGTTGGCGTCATCAAGTACGTCAGCAAGGTAGTCGATGTAGTTGACGTCTACCTCAGAAGCGCCGGTATTCGCGAAGTTCAGCGTGTAGTTCACACGCTGTCCCGGCAGCACCGAAGTTCCGGATTCCGGATCTGAAGATTTCTCAACTGCGAGGTTTCCAGCAATTGGGTGCTCGGTACAGGTGGTATCTTCGGGCCCGCACTTTTCAGGAGGTGTCTGTCCGTTCGGCACCACAAAGTTGATAGCCTTGCCATCACCGAAGTTTTCGGTTTTCGCCTTAACTTTGTAGGTCACGTTCAGTGGCTTGCCCGGTGAAACAGCGCCGGTGATCTTGATAGTTTTTCCGCTGAGAACTGCGTTCAACCCAGGATCGGCCGTTATCGAGCCCGCCACCAGATCAGCATCGTCCAAAACGCCTTCCAGATGATCGACATAGTCGATATCCGTCGAGAAGGTTCCCTCTGTAGAGAAGGTCAGTTTGTACTCGATCTCTTCTCCAGGCTGAATTTCGGTACCTGAAACAGGGTTGGACGTCTTGACTACCGTGGGAGTTGAAGGCTTCATCTCGTTGGTGATCACGCAATTTGCCTTGTCGCCTACGGTCAATGCCAGAGTGAACTTCTCCGATTGCGTGACCTGAACGGTGCGATCGTTAATCGTGCAGATTACCGACGAGAGTTTGTACCCATCTTGCTGAGTTTCAGCTATCTGGACAGTTTCTTTTCCATCTGGTTTCGAGAAACCGAGATCAAATTTCACTTCACCGTCGGTGTTGGTCTGTTGCGAAGTTTCCGGTGTCAGGCTCGCATTTCCGGTCTGCGTCGCGGCATCGATCGTCCACCCGGAAGCTACCTTGGTGGTTCCTCCCAGATCCTTAACTTTTTTGGTGACAGTTACACCGGCTTGGCATGAGATTGACTTGGCAAAGTCTTCAAGCAGAGGCTGCAAGGCCTCCCAGCCTACGTTCAAGTAGTCGGCCGTGTTCAGCGAAGCGCCAGGTGAGTACTTGACGGGTCCCGAGGTTGCGGCAAGATTGTTATCCGCATTCAGGCCTTCGCCGATGCCAACGTTAATAATGCGTGCTCCTTGTGCTTTGACGGCATTGGCCGAGAACACTGCTGCTTCGAGCTCACGGAAGTAGGTGCTGTTGCCTGGCCCAACGGTGCTGTTGATGCCAGAAAACGTCGGGTTTCCATCGGTCAGCACGACTACGAGGTCATACTGTTTTGCGTTTTGAGCAGTAGCCCAAAGACCTGCATCCCAGTTCGTTCCGTTGGACGTGTATCCCCAGCCGCTAAAAGAATTGATGTAATTTTGTATGTCATTTTTGATACGCGTGCTGTTCGTACCGGAGTCAATATTCCGAAGTCCAGGAACGTTTGTGGTTCCTGCACGCGGTGAAGTATCGCCAAACGAAAACAAGGCCACGGATGAATTCGTCCCGCTCAATGCATCAACGAATCCTTTTCCAGCGTTACCTAGGGTATCGGCCGCACCAGCGTTTTTGACGGAGCCTGAGAGGTCAAACACCAAAGCAACTTTGATACCCAATTCGCAGGTAACTGGAAGTGTAGGGTTCTTGATTGAATTGGCCCATGTCCCGCTGCTGGCGTCTGCGGTCCCCAAGGCACCGTCATGATCCGCAGGCATCGAAATCGTGGAGTTCGAAGTCAAGGTTTTGGTGCGGTACTGATACGTAGATTCTGTCGAACCGTTCGCACCGGTGTTGAACTTGCTCAAGACATCATAGTTCTGAGCTGCGAGAGAGCCAGCAGCAGGCGCTAACTCGCGGATATAGAACTTTGTCCGATTTGCTCCGCCGTTATTTGTATTCGGTACTGAGAAGTAGCAAATCCCGTTGTCGCCGGCTTCGATCTGGCAAGTACCCCAGGGCTCGGTCACTGCATCTCCGATGGAACCATTGGAGCGTGCATAGTACAGCTGGAATCGAGCCCCGGTCGAGAAGTTGCTGGCGATGGTTGTTGCCGCCGTACGCACGTCCCCCTTGGTGACCTTGATGATCGTGGAAGTTCGTGTTGGCGTTTTGACAACACTGTTTCCGTTCGCGTCCAGGCTTAGCGGAGAAACAGCAACATCGGCCTGCCGTTCGGCAACATCTTCATCCACAGCTTCTGGAGCATCGCTCGCAGCTTCGATGTCCGAGGACGAACCGTCACGCGACGATTCTGCCAATTCGCTCTCAGCGGTCGGCTCCGAAACCTCGTCAAGGCTCTTAGCAGAGCTCGTTTCTTCATCCGAAGGGCTCGTTTGCAGCGATGCGCTAGGTTCTGCAGTGGCCGTAACCGTTTCGTCCGCTTGGTTGGTACCGGCGGCGAAGGAAGGAACGACTCCCGAGAACGACATGGATGCCACGAGAGCAACACTCAGCGACAGTCCCCCAATTGCGCGGAGGGTACGGTTTTTCCAGGTCCCATCACGATGTAAAGTCCGAGACTGCCGGTTTTGGGCGTCGCGAGCGCGCACAAAACCGTCCCCATCAGGCTTGCCAAACATTGAAATTCCCCAATTTCGATGGGACGCTGGAAGGCGTTAAACACCATCGGAGGTATAGGTATAACCCACACCTCATTGATCACTCAGACCCCAAGTCAGAGCGAATCCCCAAGTATTCTTCGGCTCCCCAGCCCCCGAATTTATGATTCTGCGCTCAGCCTATCCGGCAACAGCCACATTCGCGCAACACAGCAGCAAATTTATGCGTCACAATCTGTCACAAAACTAGTTTGGGGTACTCGATTTTCGGGCACGTATCCATCACCACATCCAGTCCCGCAAGGGTCGCGCGGCGAGCCGCTTCGTGGTCAATGACACCAAGCTGCATCCAGATTGCGCGGGCACCGACCTCGATGGCCTGATCGATGATTTCTCCGACTTTTTGCGAATTTACAAAGCAGTCAACAACGTCAATCTTCCCTGGAATGTCCGCTAACCGACGGTACCCGGGTTGGCCGAAAACCGCCTCACCGGTCAACGAAACCGGCAGGATTTCCATCCCCAGTTCGTTCTTCAAAAACCACGCGATCGAGGGTGCCACACGGCGTGGATTGTTCGTTAATCCAACCACTGCCCAGCGCGCAGGAGTTGACAGCAGTTGGCGGATAACTTCCGGGTCATTATGGTGTGTGGCGCTCATGGCCACCACGATACGCCCGAAAAGCAGATGCTAGGAATTCGAGCGTTAAACGGCCAGGAGGCGGCTGTCGGGAACTCTCCCGCCAGCCGCCTCCTGGGTTTCAGAATTAGACCTGCTCCTGCAGGCTCACCTCGGTATTCGCCGCTGAGAGCTCGGAGAACACCCCGCGGTACTGCGCCGCCGGGTGATTTTGCGGAAGCTTGTCACCGCGCCCAAAGAACTTCTGGCGCAGGCTGCCCGGAGCATACTCCCGCTGGGCCAGACCGCGTTTGTGAAGCTCTGGAAGAACCCCTTCGATAAAGTTGTCGTAGGAGCCGGGCAGGATGTGGTTCATGATGTTCAGCCCGTCAATGCCGGCGTCCTGCCAGCGTTCAAGCTCATCAACAATCTGTTCCGGAGTTCCGACAATCTGCTGCGCCTTGGCCCGGTAGTGGGCCAGGTCGCGCAATGTTGGATTGCCACCCGGGGTGGAGGCAATGGCCGCTTCGAGCACACCTTGGGCGCCCTCGGTCTTGATCTCTCCCAGCGGGGTGTCCAGGTCTCGTCCGCCGAGGTCAACACCGATTCCGCCGCCGATGTGCGCAATGATGGCGTGCGGATCCAGGTACTGGTCGTATTCGGCTTCCAGCGCCTTGGCTTCCGCTTCGGTGGAACCAACCACGAAGGAGAGCCCGGCGAAGACCTTGATATCGTCGCGGCTGCGTCCGGCGGCTTCAAGATTGCCAATCAACTGAGCGTTCTTTTTGGCCACGTACTCCGGGTGCGGGGCGAACAAGAAGGTCGCCTCTGCGTGCGTGGCGGCAAACTGCGAACCACGCGTTGACGAACCAGCCTGGAAGAGGAACGGGGTGCGTTGGATGCTGGGCAGGGCCTGATGCGGCCCGTCGATTGAATACAGCTGCCCGCGGTGATTGATTTTATTCACGCGCGCAGGGTCCGCGTAGATGCCGGATTCCTTGTCCGCCAGCAGCGCGTCGTCCTCCCATGAGCCTTCCCAGAGCTTGTAGGCGGCTTCCACGTATTCTTCTGCCCACGCGTATCGGTCGTCATGGGCCACCAGGCTCTCGCCGCCGAAGTTGCGGTGCGAGTTCTCCAAAACACTGGTCACAATGTTCCAGGCCGCGCGCCCGTTGGACACATGGTCCAGGGTGGTTAGCTGGCGGGCGAACTGGAACGGGTGGGCCTGGACCACCGAGCTGGTCATGGCCAACCCGATGTTCTCGGTCGTCGCTGACAGCGCCGAAAGCAGTACCAGCGGGTCGTGGCTTGGGACCTGCATTCCCTTGCGTACCAGCGAAGCCCAGCCGCCTTCGTGATCCCCGTAGAGGCCCACCACGTCGGCGAAAAACATGTTGTCGAACTTGGCGTCTTCCAGCTTCTTGGCAAGGTCGACCCACAGCGCAAGCTCATTAAACTTGTGCTGTTCGGCCTTCGGGTGCCGCCACATACCGCCCAGGATGTGGCTGGAGGTGTTCATCAAGAATGCCGAGAGGAGGAAACGTGGCCGCTGATCAAAAGTTCCCATAATTATTTTGCTCCTTTAGCTTCGCCGATGGAATGCAGACCCGTCGGGATGGTTCCGTTGATGAAGTAGTCGCCCACCGAGCGGGCCTTGAAAGCAACCGGATTGTGGGTGGCAACGGTTCGGGCGTTGCGCCAGTAGCGGTCCAAGGACTTGGAAGTGGAGACCGCCGAGGCGCCGGTGACGTCGAATAGTTCGCTGGTCGCATCCAGTATCAGTTTCGGGGTCGCAACGTGGGCCTGCTGCACGGCGAGCTCAGCGCGGATAAATGCGCTTTCCTCATCCAGTCCCAGTTCAGGGTCCAGTGCCGCGTCGAGGTCGCGGGCGGCCGAAACCACAATCGATTCAGCGGCGAACACGTTGGAGGCCAAACGACCCACAAGCTCCTGGATCTGCGGGTCATCCTTGAACAGCGCCCCGGAGCCGGTGTTGAAGGTGCGGGTGCGGGTTGCCACGATGTGTGCGGCTTCGTTGCGGGCGGCCTTGCCGATACCCACCAAAACCGAGAGCAGGCAGAGCTGGAAAAACGCCGGTTCCAGTGTCGAAGCGATCTTGCGCTGGATGATGTTCTCTTCTTCCACCGGAACATCGGTGAAGATTGCGGTGCCGGTACCGGTCAGCGGCTGGCCGAACCCGTCCCAGTCGTCGAGGATTTCAACCCCCTGGGAGTGGCGGTCAATCACCGCGTACTGGCGTCCATCAACACCGTCGGTTGTCGCCATGACAACCACCCAGTCGGCAAAGATGGAGCCTGTGGTGTAGTACTTTTCGCCGCGCAGCACCCATCCGGCATCCGTACGGATCAGTTTGGTGTTGGTGCTGCCCAGTGCATTGCCGCCGCGTTCGGTGGCGGCATTGCCAAAGATCTCACCGGCCAGCACCCGAGGGAACCAGCGGTCCTGGAATTCCTGGGGCTGAAGGGCAATGGTTTCGACAAAGGAGAAGTGGCTGCGCAACAGGTGCGCAACGTTTGAATCGGCGGCCGCAAGTTCAATCAGCAAACGAAACAGGTGCTCATGATTAACCGGGTGGCCGCCATGGGCCGCCGGGACACGCAGGGTGGTGAACCCGGCGTCTTTCAGCCACTGGACTTGTTCGAATGGCAAAACGCGGTTCTGTTCACGTTCCCGGGCGCCTTCGGCGATGCGCGCGAAAACGTCCGCGAATCGTTGGGACAGCTGCGCGTAGGCGGCTTCGCTGCCGTATGGTGCGGTGATGGTCTGGGTGGCGCCCAAGGCGTCGGTGCTCATAATATCTCTTTCGGAAATTCGTGAAACAAGTGGTTCGTCAAAGATCAGATACTGCGTGTATCAGCCAGTTCGCGCAGGACATGGCCGGGGTTCGCCGCCAGCAAGGTTCGGGTGTATTCGTGCTGCGGATCGGAGAAAACTTCGGCAACCGTCCCGGTTTCCACCAGCTGGCCTCCGCGCATCACACCGACCTGGTGGCTAATACGCTCAACCACGTGCAGATCATGGGAAATGAAGAGGTAGGTCAGGTTTTCCTCGCGTTGCAGTTTGTCCAGAAGTTCCAGGATCTGCTCCTGGGTCAACACATCCAGCGCGCTCAGCGCCTCGTCAAGCACCAGGATCTTGGCCCCGCTGGCCAGCGCGCGGGCAATCGCCACACGTTGGCGCTGGCCTCCGGAAAGTTCACCGGGTCGTTTGGCAGCCAGTTCCGGCGACAGGTTCACCTGCTCCATGAGCTCGGCGACCCGGGCACGCCGCCAGCTGGCGTCACCCAACCGGTAATTGACCATCGGCTCGGCAATAATCGATTCAACATGTTGCCGCGGGTCAAGCGCCGAGTCCGGGTTCTGGTACACAAGCTGGGCTTCGCGCCACAACGCGTAACGCTGTTTGCCTCCGATGTTGCTCACATCTGTGCCATTGACCGAGGCCTCTCCCCCGCTGGCTTCGAGCAGGCCCATAATGATTTTCGCGGTGGTGGATTTGCCCGACCCCGACTCTCCCACCAGGGAAAAAGTGGTTCCGCGGGCCACGTCGAAGGATACGGAAGACACCGCGGTATGCGCGTTGTTTCCCTTGCCGAAAACCTTGCTCAGGTTGTTGACGGAAATCGCGATGTCTTCGGTGCTCCGGGCTTCTTGCTGATTCGCCGTGGCATAGGCCTGATCCAGCAGTGCCTTGGTATACGGGTCGGTGCTTTCCGAGACCAGCTCCTTGACGCTGCGGTCTTCGAGAATGCGCCCGGAATTCATCACCAGCACACGGTCCGCGATATCGGTGGCCACCGCCAGGTCGTGGGTGACAAACAGGACCGTGGTCCCGTTTTTGCGGGCCAGCGACACAAAAATTTCCAGCACGGTTCGCTGCACGGTGACATCCAGCGCGCTGGTTGGCTCGTCGGCAATCAGCAGCTGCGGGTTCAGGGCAAAAGCGATGGCGATCAGCACACGCTGCTTCAGCCCGCCGGACAGCTCATGCGGGTACTGCGACAGCCGGCTTTCCGCGCGATCGATCCCCACGCTTTCCAGCAGTTCAATGGCCTTGGAACGCCACTGGCTTTTGGGAACCGAACGGCTTGGGTGCAGCCTGAAAACCTCGATAACCTGGGAGCCGATGGTTTTTACCGGGTCCAGGGACGCGCCTGGATCCTGCGGAACCAAACCAATACCGGCACCGCGGATCTTGCGCCACTGATGGACATCGAAGGTTGTCACTTCGGTGCCGCCAAAACGGATGCTGCCGGTGCTCTTGGTCCCCTGCGGAAGCAGCCCGATCAATGACTTGGTCAAGGTGGACTTGCCCGAACCGGACTCGCCGACGATGGCCACGATCTGGCCACCGGGGATCTCTAGATTGATGTTGTCCGCCGCGATGGTTCCCTGCGCGTATTCAACCCTCAGGTCTTCGATGCGGACCACCGGAGTAGCAGCGTTCTGTGAGGTATTCATGGGTTTCTCTGTTCGGCCTGGTAGCGGTGCTAGAAACGGAAGGTTTTGTTAATTGCGCGGCCAAGGGTGGCCATCAGCATCACCGCGGCAACGATGACTAAACCTGGCAGCGTGGTTAACCACCAGGCCACCGAGAGGTACTGCCTTCCTTCGGAGATCAGCAGACCCCACTCCGGGGTTGGCGGCGGCGAACCGAAGCCGAGGAATCCCAAACCGGAAATTGCCAGAATGGCTGCCCCGAGGTCAACCGCCAGCAAAGAGAGCACCGGGCCGATGACATGGGGAATGATGTGGCGGCGAAGAACAGTGAAGTACTTGCCGCCGCTCATGAGCGCGGCCTGCACAAAGTCCCTGGAACGCACGCGGAGAACCTCGGTGCGCACCAGCCGGGCGAAGGCCGCGATGGAGGCAATACCGACACCGATCCCCAAGGATAGCGGGCCCGGTTCGGTTGCGGTGACCAGGATCAGTGCGATCAGGAAGGCTGGAACTGCCAGGATCACATCCACCAACCGCATGGCCACGCTGTCTGCGAAACGTCCGGCGGTACCGGCAAGAAGTCCCAGGACCGATCCGATAATGCTGCCAATCAGGCAGGCAAGCCCGGCGGTGAGCAGAGTTTGCCTGGTCCCGTAGACAACACGGGAGAATACGTCACGGCCCAGGTGATCGGTGCCGAACAGGTGTTGCGCGCTCGGTCCCATCAGTTTGTCGGCAGGCACACCGGTGATCGGGTCATGGCCGGAGAAAAGTGCCGGGACGAATGCCCACGCAAGCATGATTGCCAGCGGAATCAATACCCACCACCGTGCCAGCCAGCGGCGTACCGTTGCGGCACCTGAGGACGAGTTTTTCGGCTTTTGCTGGGCGTTCGGGGACTCAACGGTCGTATCGACATTATCTGCCAGAAGACTCATGATCTTTTCTTTCCCTAGGCCGCAAGTGCACGGGGCGAACCCGAGCGGGCGGTGATAATGCGTGGGTCGAGCTTCGGATGGATGAGGTCAACCAGCAGGTTGACTCCGGTGAACACGATGGCCGTGAGCAGCACCAAACCCTGGACCAGCGGGATGTCTTGCACCGTCACTGCCTGGAGAATCAGCTGCCCGAGTCCGGCGCGGGCAAAAACTGTTTCGGTGATCACCGAACCAGCCAACAGGGTGCCAATGGTGATACCGGCGATCGACAGCGCCGCTGGTGCCGCGTTCTTCAAGGTGTGGCGGTAGAAGATCCAGGATTCACTGGCTCCCTTGGCCCGCAGCACATCCACAAATGGTTGGGTGTTCACTTCTTGCACACTCTTGATGAGCACCTGTGCAATGGGTGCGCTCAGGTGGACTGCCAAAACGAAGATCGGCACCGCGAGCGACAGGAAGGAATCATCCGGGAACAGCGACATCACCCCCAGCTGCACGGCCAACAACTGCAGCAGGACCAAACCCAGCCAGAAGACGGGAATTGAGACCATGAGCGGCGGCAGGTTCAGCAGGAGGTTGCGCAGCTTGGCGCTGCGGGCCAGGCTGGCTGCAGCGGTGAGCGCCACGGCGAAAACCACCGCAACCACGAATGCCGAGCCGGCCAGGATCAACGTTGAACCGACGATTTCGCCAATACGGGCGGATACCTCAGAGCCGCTGGATAGCGAGTATCCCAGATCCCCGCGCAGCAAACCGAACAGCTGGGTGAAGTACTGGGACAAAACCGGCTGGTCATATCCGTAGTACGCCTTCATCTGCGCGATGGTCGCCGGGTCAGCTGCCGAATCCGAGTTCAAGAAGATGGTCACCGGATCGTTGGGAAGCGACTGTACCGCGATGAACACAACGGTGTAGGCCAGCCAGATCACCAGCAGGGCCTGGCCAACACGCTTGGCTATGTATCCGCCCATGGCAATAACTCCTAGTTTTCGCTCTTCCAGGCGCCCTGGAAGATTGGTGCGGTGCCGGAGGTGAATTCAACGTGCGCCGAGTCGCTGGCACCGTACACCTGGACTTCGTCCCAGAGCACCAGGGTCAGCGCCTTGTCCAGGACCAGTGCACGCTGTTCTTCCTCGATCAGTTTCAGGTGTTCTTCTTCGCTGGTGGCCGCCTGCTCCTTGGCGAAGAGCTCGTTCAGCTCTTCGTCGGAGTTCAGTGTCTGGGTGTTGTTGGCCGGCGCGTAGACCGGGCCGAGGCCGCCAAGGGCGAACTGCCGGGTACCGAAGAACTCAATCTGGTCGTCAACCAGCGCATTCACCAGGAAGGTATTGTCGGCAGCGCGGTTGACCAGCTTCACGCCGAGGTCGCGCCACTGCTGCTCGATCAATTCGAATGCCGGCTTGATGACAACGGAGTTGTTCGAGCTGGCAACGGTGATTTCCAGCTTCTCTCCGTCTTTTTCGCGCACGCCGTCCGCCCCTACGGTCCAGCCCGCTTCGTCGAGCAGCTGCTTGGATTTCTCCGGGTTGTAGGCAAGATCTGCGGACAAATCAACAAATCCCGGCGCCTTGTGGTTCAAGATCGATCCGGCAATGACGTAGCTGTCCGAAAGCACGGTGTCCTTGATGGCCTGACGGTCGATTCCGACCTGGAGTGCTTGGCGAACCTTCGGGTCGGCAAGCTTGCCGGAGCCGATACGCACCGCTGCCTGGTTGGTTGTCAGGTCAACACCCTGAGCGGCGAATACCTGGCCGCCGTTGGCGGTGAGCACCTGCTCATCAACCGGCTGCAGGCCGCGGACCAGGTCGACCTGGCCTGACTGGGCGGCGCCGGCGCGGCTGGCAACTTCTGGCAGGTACTTGACCACGAGGGAATCAAGGTAGGCATCCCCCTGATTCGCTGCGGTTTCCGGGGCCCAGGCGTAGTCGTCACGGCTGGTGAAAACAACTTCTTCGTCCGGCTTTTCCGACTCGAAAACAAACGGTCCGGATCCGACGATCTTTGCAATCGCCGACTGTCCGGCGTTGTCCAGCTTCAACGTTGCCGGGGAAACCAGGCCGGCGGTGACCGAGGAGGTGGCACGCAGGAAGTTGGCGTCCGGACGCTTGAGCGTCACCTTGACCTGGTTATCGCCTACAACTTCAGCCGACTTGTATGCGCTGAAGTCCACGTTTGGTGCGATCTGAGCGGATTCGATGCCCAGACCCAGTGCATCAAGGTTAAGCTTGACCGCCTGCGCATCCAGTGCGGTGCCGTCAGAGAAGGTCACTCCGTCACGAATGGTGAAGGTGAACTCGGTCTGCTCGGTGTTTGCCTCAAAATCGTCGGCAATCCAGCCCACGAGCTTGCCGGACTCAACGTCATAGTAGGTCAGGCGGTCCAGGACCGAATTCAGCACGTTGGCCTTCTCGTAGAAACGAGCGGCCTGGGTCTGCCAGTTATTGATCGGGGTAACTTCGGCAAAGGTGAAGGTGCCGCCCTCTACCGGTTCACCGGCCGCCGCCGGCGAACCTTCTGCTGGGGTAGCAGAATCTGCATTGCCACCGCAGGCGGTCAGGGTTAGTCCCAATACGGCGGCCAGGGCCGCTGCTTTCAAGCTCAGGTGCGAAATACGCATCTTCGTGTGTTCCTCTCGGTATGTGACCCGAGGATTACGCATGAATACTCAACGATCCTTTGTTGAGGATCTGCGGGAAGGCATAGCTCCGCCCGCGAAGGACCGTTGTGGAATCTAGCAATCTCCATCGGTCCTGGCCTTAGCACCGCTCCCTGCTTCGGGTGGTTGCTGCGACGTCTGCGAGCCAGGTCTCTCAGTCGCTCTGGATGGTGTGGTGTTCGGCTAACCTGCCGAACAATTCAAGTGTGCAACCCATTGCGGGTGCCAGCCAAGCGTTACGTAAAGTCCGCGTCATGAAGTCATATTCCAAGCGATAACACGCCGTCATCACGTCACACTAGGTGTCACAGTTCGTCACAAGTCGTTTTGTGTCGCACTGAAGATTTTTCCCTTGCGCTAGTGGCTATCGATAGTCCTTAATGACCCGACTTTAAAGAAGACAGTCTCCAACACCAGTTCACAGAGAGTGGGTGCTGCGTCACAAACGCAAAAGTGAAGTTGAGTCCGCAAGCCACGGAAACCGGCAATTCGCTCTCGAAGACTATGCTCAGGTGACCCTGGACCAAGGGCGCATCGACTACCCCCGAATGCTCCTGCAAGTTATGGATCAGAAAATCGCTCGGTCAGCTTTCGGACATCAACCGCCCTACGGACCGCCCCGCGGTCCACGGCGTCCAGAGCTCGGGGAATCAGATTAGCCGTTGGCCTCCACCGAATGGGAGGCATTCGAGTATCCACGGATTCCCATAGGTGCCTGACCAAAAGAGGGACGACCTGATTCGTATGATTAACTAATCCCTACTACTTCCAATTTATCTTCGTCCCGAAAGTGCAGCTGTGTCCCACGAGCCTCTAAGTTTGCGTGAACGCAATCGTCAGCGCACTCGCACTGACATCCTCGTGGCAATGTCGCTGCTGCTCGGTCAGAAGTCCTTTGACAGCATCACCATTGAAGAGGTCGCTAAACACGCGGGGGTATCCCGTGGAACCGTTTATACGTATTTCCCTGATGGGCATGAGCAGCTGGTTCGTGAAGCCTACACTCGAATTGGCAACCTGCTAGATGCCGATGGTTCGGCACGCCGCGACCAGCAAGTTGGTGCCACGGCACGAATCATCGCTTTAGCTACTGCGCTGGTGGACATTGCGTCAACCCCGGAAGGTCGCTTTTACGCGCGCATCGGCACGGCCACGTTCGGCCCGCTCAGTGGCGTGACCGGTCAGGCCTCATCGCACTTCAAACAGATGCTGCTTGAAGATCTTCGTCAGGCACGCAACGACGGAACTCTGCCGGCCGACGCACCCGTTGAAGAAATCGCAGTTTTGGTCTCCGGGGCGCTGCGTGAAATTGCCTCCGTGACCGCGGAGCACCCAGAGCAGGCCGATGGTCTGCTGCGGGCCTTGCGACGCACCTGCAATGCACTGTTAACTGAAGCGAATTAACACTGTCGAAGAGCCAGGGCTACTCCGCGCCCAAGTCCGTCGCCATGCGCACGACCAGCGGAACGATTTCAGCGATCAAGAACTGGGCGGTCGCAGTTTCGGGGCGCGTCGCGGCCCATCCCAGGTAAGTGAAACCCCGCGCGAGCAAAAAGAGATCAAGCAATTGCTCTTCGTGTTGGCTCAGGTCCCGCTCGGTTCGGTACCCGCGTAACAAGGCTTCTCGGTAATCCGGGTACAACTCGTTCTCCACAAAGAAAAACAGCACGGTGGACAGGTCGAAGAGATACCATCCATCACCAAAATCATCGAAATCGATCACAACAAATTCATCGCCGGAAACCAAAACGTTTTCAGGGGTGAAGTCTGCGTGGATCACGCCGTAGACCGATGGCTCGGTCCCAAAAGCCTTGAACTGATCCCGCATGATTTCCCGTGCCCGCTGCAGCTGCCCTGTCGCGCCGGCATCTAGACCCGGCGCGCTGAGCGCGTCTCCCCACAGAGCGTCCGGACCAATAATCGCCTCGCAATCCCAAGGGACTCGGGGAAACTTTCCGGCCCCACCAAGACGTTCGGCAACATTATGCATGCGCGCCGCCAGCGCCCCCATGGTTTCAAAGTGCTCCGGCAACAACGGGCTCGCCTCTTCGGCTCCCTCGGTTTGGCCAAGCTGCCGGGAGTTTTCCAACCACCGCTGGGCATCAACAATCACTTCAGTTTCACCATCGCTGACGGTCACTGCACGGTGACCGTTTGCCGCTTCCACCAGGTGCACGACGGGGAAGCCCTCCCGAGACAGGAGATCGATGAAGTCAGACTCGGCCTTAACTTCTTCATGCGTTCGATAGCCCGGTCGGTGCAATCGCAGGGCAATGGAACCATCGGGAGTCTCCGCGCGAAACACGGTGTTTTCCCGCATTTTGACGAACTGAAGGTCAACGGTTTCCGGATCGTAGCCAAACTCCACGAGAGCAAGACGAGCAAGAACTACCGAATTTTCCCTAGTCAATAACACTTTAGACTCCTTTTTATTAGAATTCCTGAACACATTGTTCAAAAATTACTCACCGTGTACGATATTAGCTAAAGAGATCAGGATCACACAAGGACAAATAATGCAGCATTCAACTCAAAACGCCACCCCGGATCTTATTGCTCGTCGCAAAGCCGTGCTTGGAACCCACTCCCCCATGTTTTACAACGATCCGTTGGAACTGGTCAGTGGCAAAGGTGTGTGGCTACGCGCGGTCAATGGCCGACGTTTTCTCGACGCCTACAACAACGTGCCCCATGTTGGCCACGCCCACCCGGCTATCGCCAACGCGGTTTCGCAGCAGATGCGCAAGCTCTCCCTGAACACCCGCTACGTCAATAATCGCGTGGTCGACTACGCCGAAGCGCTGCTCGCAACGCTGCATCCAGACCTGGATCGAGTCTCCTTTGGCAACAGCGGTTCCGAAGCCAATGAGCTCGCCATCCGCCTCGCCAGATTCCGCAGCGGGAACACCGGACTGATTTTCAGCGACTACAGCTATCACGGCACCACACTCACGCTCGCGCAGGCCACTACAGGGCTGGCCACCAGCGAACCCATGGGTGAAAACGTGCGCACCATCCGCATCCCCGACGCGACCGGCCTCACGGAGCAGGAAGCCCAGCAACTGCTCGCCGAGGCACTCTCCGAGGTTGATACCGCGATCGCCTCCCTGCAAGAAGCGGGATTCGGTGTCGCCGCAACACTTTTTGATCCGTTGTTCTCCACCGAGGGACTGGTCAAGGTGCCACCGGGATACGTTGAGGGTCTGATCCAGCGTGTCCGGCAGGCCGGCGGACTCTACATTGCCGACGAGGTCCAATCCGGTTTCGGACGCGTCGGCAGATTCATGTGGGGGCACGAACTCTTCAACGTCACCCCGGACATTGTCACCATGGGCAAACCCATGGGCAACGGGCATCCCATCGGTGCCACCATCATGGGTCACGATCTTCTTGAAGACTTCGGCGCAGCCAACATGTTCTTTAATACCTTTGCCGGCAACCCGGTCTCCTCCGCGGCCGGGCATGCGGTCCTTGACGTCATGGCAGATGAAGGCCTGCGCGAACGCGCCACCGCCACCGGGGCCTTCCTCAAGAGTGAACTCACTCGCGAGCTGGCGGGAATCAGCCGCTTTGATGAGATACGCGGCGATGGCTTGTTCGCCGGCATGCGCTTCACCGACCCAGACACCGGGGAGGCGGACCCAACCACCGCCAAGCAGGTGGTGGAGGAAATGTACCACCAGGGTGTGCTCATCAGCCGTGTTGGGCGAAACGATGAAGTGCTCAAGATCCGCCCACCGCTGGCCTTCGAAGAACAGCATGCAGAAATCCTGATCAAAAAGCTGACAAAAATCATTCGGTCACTCTGAATGACCCCGCTGTTGCGCTTGAGTGCCTGCGCATTGTCATTGCGTGCACACCTCACGGTGAAGCCTTAAAACTTGGGTATGTGATGTGCTTCACTCTTTAGTAATTGAAGTCCTTGTGACCTTATAGCAAAGGAAGTCCCATGTCATCGTCTTCCAATGGACTGGCCAAAAACAAACTTGGCGTCGGTTCAATCGTCTTTTTGGTGCTCGCCGCGGTGGCACCCATGACCGTGCTGGTTGTTGTTCTCCCGCTGGCTATCGCCCTGGGCAACGGCGGCGGTATCCCCGTTGCCATCCTGCTGGTGGCGCTGGCGCTCCTGTTCTTCTCTGTAGGTTATGCACAAATCACCAAGGAACTGACCAACGCCGGCGGCTTCTACGCCATCGCAGTCAAGGGCCTTGGCAAAATCGCCGGCCTGATCACCGGCTTGATTGCCACCATTGGATACAACGCCTTCGTGGCTGGGGCTTTGGGAACCATCGGCTTTTTTGCCGGCATGGTCGCGGTGCCGGAATTGACCGGCGGAGCGGTCACCCTGGACTGGTTCTGGACCGGACTGGTGTTGTTTGTGGTGGTGTTCTTCCTGGCCCGCTCGGGTATTCACGTCAGTGCAGTGGTTCTCGGAGTCGCGCTGGTACTCGAAATCATCATGGTGTTCTCCTTTGGCATCGCGGTACTGGTTCGCACCGGCTTTGACGCAGCGATCTTCACGCCCGGAGTGATTACCGGAGGTTCATTGTGGATTGGCTTGCTGCTGGCGGCCACCGCGTTCATCGGGTTTGAAGCGACCTCCCTGTTCGGGGAGGAAGCCAAGAACCCGCAGCGCACCATCCCGCGGGCCACCTACACGGCCATTGTTGTTATCGGCCTCATGCACGCCTTCGCCGCCTGGGCGATCGTCAGCGCGGTGGGTGTGCAGCAGGCACAAGACAACGCCCTAGAGCACCTGGACGCCGGTGACATGTCGCTCGTTCTGATCAGCGATTACCTGGGCCCAGCTGGCCTGGTGATTGCCTTGATCCTCGTGGTGGTCAGCCTCTTCGCCGCCCAGTTGGCGTTCCACAATTCGGCCGGCCGTTACCTGTTCTCCCTGGGGCGTGCCCACGTCTTGCCTCACTGGCTGGCCAAAACCAACGACAAGGGCGTTCCCCAGCGTGCGCTGCTGGTGAACCTGATTTTCGGCCTTGCCATCGCGGCGGTTTTCCGCATCGTCTTCCCCGAAATTCCAGCCATCGCCACACTGGTTCCGGTGGGGCTCGGTTTTGCGACCCTGTCCATCATCATTGTGCAGGCAATCGCCGCACTGGCCGTGGTCTGCTACTTCCGCAAAAAACGTGACCCACGCTGGATTCGCACCTTTGTAGCTCCGGGCCTCGGTTTCATTGCCCTGGCGGTCTTCAGCATCATGGCCATTGTGAACTTCGGAATCGTTGCAGGTTCGGACGAGCCATACGTGCTGGCCCTGCCGTGGATCTTGGTGGCGGCCGTGGTGGGAGGCATCTTCTACGGCCTGTACCTGAAGTCCAACAAGCCAGAGGTCTACAACAACCTGTCCAATGACCTCGAAAAGTTCGACGAGGCGCTTGACGCCGAAACTTCTACCCACAGCGGCAAGGAATAGTGATGTCCGCAGACTCTGCCGTACTGAAATTACCGCAGCGTGTTGTGATTACCGGAGGCGCCACGGGGATCGGGTTGGCCTGCGCCAGGCTCTTTGCCAATCAGGGCAGCCACGTCGGCCTGATTTCCCGCTCCCACACCCGGTTGCAACAGGCCGCGACGCGGCTTCGCGGTGAGAACGATTCCCTGTCGGTAGCTACCGCGGCTGCCGATGTTGCAGATGATGCTCAGACCCGGGAGGCAATCGCCGCATTGGCCGACCATCTGGGCGGCATTGACGCACTGGTGCTGTGCGCCGGAATTGAAGGCGAAATGGGTGCTTCCATCGCCGAGGTTACGGCGGCCGGGTTCCGTGAAGTATTAGAGGTCAACGTCCTTGGCACGTTTAATGCGGTGCAGTCGGCCCTCCCCTTTCTGCAGAAGTCGACCGCCGGCACCGTGACGGTCATTGGTTCGGATTCCGGTTTTGTCGCGGTACCGGGCATGTTGGCCTACAACGCTTCAAAGGGAGCTGCCGTGCAGTTGGTTAGGGCGTTGGCCGTGGAGCTCTACGATGACTACGGAATCCGGGTCAACTCCGTGGCTCCGTCAATCGTCGATACTCCGATGGCACGGCGGGGCTTGGGTGATGCCGTCATGGATCATCCGGACTTCCCCTTGCAACAACCCGGTGATGTCGCCTGGTCCGTCGCCTATCTATCCAGCGCCCAAGCCCGCGCGGTTAACGGCCAAACCCTCTTGTCAGATTTCGGTTATACCGGACGTTCGTCCTTCCCAGCATAGGAGTGCACCTTGGCAACACCCAGCAGCATCACTGACATTTTCGTCAACGCACGTATTTACACCGGGGATGCCAGCAACCCGTGGGCCCAGGCCCTGGCGGTGTCCGGGAACAAACTCAGTGCAGTGGGAGATGAGGGAACTGTTCGCGAGTCAGCCCCGGCGAGCGCCGCGGTCCATGACTTGGGTGGCCGTTTCGTCATGCCGGGGCTGGTAGACGTCCACGCGCATCTGGGGCTTGGCGGACGCCAACAGGCCTTCGAACTGCCCGTGCTTCCCACCGATACCTTGGATGAAATCCTGGGCAAGGTACGTGCTTGGGCGGCGGATCTGGAAGATGGCCAATGGGTTGTGGGCGGCATTGTCGGCTCCACCGTCATGGATGACCTGGACGTTGACTCCCTGCGAGCGCTTGATGAGGCTTCGTTGGGCCACCCGGTGTTGTTGCGTGATGATTCGATGCATAACCGTTGGGTCAACACCCGTGCCCTGCAGATCATGGGTGTTGATGCCAGCACCCCGAATCCCGAGGGCGGCACCTACGTGCACAATGATGCAGGGGAACTGACCGGGGTGCTGTGGGAGCTGGCCGGTAGCCTTGCAGAGGAAGCCGTGGACGCATCCATCAGCGACCCGGCGGCCTACCGCACCACGGCCCTGCGCACGGCGGTAGCCACCATGAACTCCTTTGGCATTACCGCGGTGCAAGAAGCAGCCACCATGGATTACGCGCTGACTGGTCTGCATGATCTGGACAAGCGTGGAGAGCTGACCGCTCATGTGGTGGCCTCGATGCCGTCGCGCACGTTTATCGAGCCAGGAATTACCGGGGCGGAACTGTATGAGGTGGGAGAACAGCACCACAGCGAGCATGTACGCCCGAGCTTCTCCAAGTACGTCCTTGACGGGGTGCCGATGACCCGGACCAGCGCCATGTTGAACCCTTACCGCTGCACCGCCCATGACCACGACGCTGACTTCACCGGAGAATCCTTGTGGTCGCTTGAAGACCTCGTGAGCTCGCTGGATGACCTGGTGCAGCGCGGGTTGCATGCCAAGCTCCACGCCACCGGCGACGCGTCGGTGCGCACGGTGCTGGATGCGGTGGAGCAGATTCGCGCCATTCACGGCGACGCGCCGATCTTCCAGATCGCCCACCCCGAGTACATTGATGAATCGGATGTCCAACGCTTCGCAGACCTGGGTGTGGTCCCCGATGCCTCGCCGTATCTGTGGTTCCCCTCGGTCATTCAGCAGAGTATTGCCAAACAGATTCCCGCCGAGGTGTTTGACCGCTCCTGGGTCCTGAAGGACCTTGCGGCGGCCGGTGCTTTGGTCAGCGGAGGGTCGGATTGGCCGTGCGCGGCGCCTACCCCGGATCCGTGGACCGGCCTTGCCACCATGGTGACGCGCAGCAACCCAGATCCCGAAGTGGAGGGAGCATTGAACCCGGATCAGGCGTTGGACATTCACCAAGCGATCGCCGCCTTCACTCAAAACCCAGCCAAGGCCATGGGTTTGGAAGATGTCACCGGCACCCTGCGCGCCGGGTTGTCGGCAGACTTCATCGTTTTGGATCGAGACATTGTTGATTGTGATCCGGCAGAGGTCGCAGGCACCAAGGTACTTCATACGTACTTCGAAGGCACCGAGGTTTACGCGGCCGTCACAGTCTAGTTGGCACTCACCAGTACAGGCTGGCTACTGATGGAGATCTGACCTTTGGGTCATGGTCACATCAGAAGTCCAGCTTGTTGGTGATTCTTTATGTTTTCGCATGGGCCACGCGTTCACTACCCTTCAACAACAGGTGATGGCGATTCGTGCCTGAATCAGCCAAAACGATGCCCGGAACTTCCGTTGCGACGCAATTTTCGGATGCTCCGGGCGTCATTGATACTGGCTTTAAGCGCAGATAGCATACCCCTGCCATCTCGCCCGCGGAGCGGGTGCTTTGGTTCGTTCCGCCTAGCCCGTTACGTTGTTAGCAGTTTCCTCACCGGAGGATGAGGGGAGCTGTCCGCCTGTCCCATCTTCTCGGTGCGGATTGCTCACTGGAATGGTGATCACGACTATGCCACTAGAGCTGTCTCGTCCCACGGTCCCTCCGACAAGCAGAAGCTCGGTGACAGGCTCCATACCGGCTTAGCCACCATGGAGCCTGATGAACAGCCAGCGAGGAGACCTACGTAACCGGCATTGTTTGTGGTCCTACGCTCTACGGCCCCTACGTAGGGTCTTTCTTGAAGCAGAAGTTTTCTAGAGATTCACAGGCAGTGGGTAAAAAGGACCCCCGCAGGGCGCTTCAGTGAGAGGCGGCGGGGGGACTGGTATTCACTACCCTAACGGAGGAATCCGACAGAAAACAATGACACCGAAACCGGTTGTTAGCTGTCGGAGACCTTGGTCAGGACACCTTGAACCAACGGGTCTTCGGTTGTCTCCAAATACTCCTGCAGGCGTGGATCAGAGAATACTTCGATCAGTTTCTTGGCATCGGCGGTTTCTGCGAATTCAGAGGCCATGATCAACCGCGACGCGAAGGTCTTAGGCGGCTCCGGGAACAAGATTCCCTTGTCCCGGCCAATCTTTCCGGCGTCAAACTGCGACACGTAGCCAATCGCAACATCGACGTCGTCCAGCATCCGAGGCATGGCCAACAGGTCAGCTTCCTTCAGCACGAATCCGCGGGGGTTCTCAACCACATCAGACATTTTTGCGGTTCGCGGTTCAATCTCCGGATCCAGTTTCAGGAATCCTTCGCGCTGCAACAACCACAGTGCCTGGCCTTGATTCGCCACGTCGTTAGGGAGCAGCAGTGTTGCGCCCTTGGGCAGAGCATCCACCGAGTCGTACCTGGTCGAGTACATGCCGAAACCCCATTGGTAGAGCTCCACGGTGGGTGTTAATTCCACGCCTGCAGCTTCTGCGGACTGTTCCATGTACCACTGGTGTTCAAAAATGGTGGCATCAAATTGGCCGCTGGCCACCGCCTGGTTCGCCTGGATCGGGTCTTGAAGACCGATCTTCTCGATCTCCACACCGTAGTCCGGGGCGATACTCTCAGCGACGTAGTCGAGGATCTTTTCTTCACCTGCCATGGCCGGTTCAAAATGAACCACGAACTTTGTTTGGGTTCCTTCGGCGGCCGCTACCGCCGGTGAGGTTCGTTGCTGTCCAAGCAGCACCCCCAGGACAACCGCGAGGATCGTAGCGATCGCCGCAATACTCCAAGGCAGCAGATTTCGGCTCTTGCGCAAGGTAAAACCATGGTCGTGGCCTGAATATGTTGAAGTCATTTTCTGTACTCGTTCGTGTTGATGCGATTACGGCCGTGCCAGTGCATGCGCAATGCGGTCGCCGAGGAATTGGACAATTTGAACCGTCAGGATCAGGGCCACGATCGTTGCCAGCATGACGTTCATATCAAACCGCTGGTACCCGTAGGTCACCGCGAGATAACCGATACCCCCGGCGCCGATGGTTCCAGCAATGGCCGAATATTCGATCATGGAAATCGTGTTGAGCGTGATCGCTGAGGCCAGCGCGGGCAGCGCTTCCCTGATCTGGGTTGCTCCGATGATCTGCGTTGGGGAGCCTCCGGTTACCAAACCCACCGCGAGGTTCTCCTTTGGCAGGTCGTTAAGCGCGTTCTGCACCAACCGTGCGAAAAAGGGAATGCCGGCGATGGTCATCGGTACCGCTGCGGCGGCAATGCCGATGGTGGTTCCGGTGATCCATTTGGTAAACGGGATGATGGCTGCCATCAGAACTAGGAAGGGCAGCGAACGTCCCATGTTCGCAATCCAGCTGAGAACTGCGTGCACCTTGGGTCGCGGGAACAGTCCGTGCCGGTCCGTGTTGTAGAGCGCAACACCCATCAGCCCACCGACGCTGATCACCAGGGCCATAACAATTCCCACCATGGCCCAGGTTTGACCGTAGGCCGGCAGGAGCAGGGCGAGTAGTTCATTCCACGGGGTATCCGTGCCAACTGCCGCGCTTTCGAATGGGAACCTCATACGGCAACCTCTTCACGTTCGTGTTCCTGGACCGTGGCCCGCAGACCCCATCCGGCCAGAATCTGGGTGACCTGCTCCGCTCCGGCGCCCTCGACCCCAATGCTGATACGTCCCAGCGTTCCGTCATGGTGCGCCTCGACTGAACCGCCAAGCAAGGCAACACGAATTCCGTGCTCAATACCCAGTCTGGAAATCCAAGCTGGATCAACACGGTCGTTGAGGTAGGCGACGGTCATTGAGTAGGCGAAGCCCTGCGGCAATTTTTCCGCACGCAACGGCAACAGTTTTGAACCGGTCTCGGAACCGGGGTTGGCAACCAGTTCGTGAAGCTGTCCGTACTCGGCGATGCGGCCGCCATCGAGTTGCGCAACGTTGTCCGCGACATGGCGGACAACGTCCATCTCATGGGTGATCAGGATGATTGCCAGACCGAGATCGGTACGCAACGAATCAAGCAGTTCAAGCACTTGTTGTGTTGATTCCGGGTCCAAACCAGAGGTCGATTCGTCGGACAGCAGCAACCGCGGCCGCAGTGCCAGCGCACGAGCAATTCCGACACGTTGCCGTTGGCCGCCAGAGAGCTGGCCGGGGTACGAATTTGCGCGGTCAAGCAGTCCAACACGATCCAGCAGTTCAGCTACTCGGTCGGTCATCTCACCGTGTACCACGCCGAGATTTCGCAGGGGAAGCGCAACGTTTTCTGCAACGGTCATCCGCCGCAGCAGGGCCGAGTTCTGGAAGATTGTCCCAATTGCGCGGCGCTCAGCGCGTAGGCTCTTGCCCGACAAGGACGTCAGGTTCTTGCCATCAATTAGAATCTGGCCGCTGCTTGGTTTCTCCAGCAGAGAGATGCAGTGCGAGAGTGTCGATTTCCCGGCGCCGGAGGGCCCGACGACGGCGGTAATGGAACCGGCGTCAACACTCAGATCGATACCCTTGAGAACTTCAACCCGCCCCTGGGCTGAGTCGTAGTGTTTATGGAGATCCCTGATCTCAATCATGAGATTTTCCCTCCGTGATAGTACGAGTACATGCTCTCCCCTGGTGATTACACCTAGAAGCTCTATCAACAAACTGAACTGTGCACGGACGAAGCCGCGCACGGGCCAGAGTCATTGTGAATGCTCCATCGGTCCTGGCCTTAGCACCGGCCCCGCGGGGTGGTTGCTGCGACGTCTTCGAGCCAGATCTCTCGGTCGCTCTGGATGGTGTGGTGTTCTGCTTTATCGCTTGAACTCTTCAAGTCTGTAACTTGCGTCTGATCAGTCGCAAGAGTTACGTAGTAACTTCGTCATGTTGCTACTTTGCAGACCTCTTTAGCCTGAAAATACGTAATACTTTCCGTCACGAAAGGACATGTGTCGTTAAAAGAAGCCGAGGGTACGGCTGTACTTGGCGACAAGCGTGAATATCGTCTAGGTCCTTAAATGTAGGAAGCCCCAGCGAATCGCTGGGGCTGATCATAAATTCCTACTCGCGGGAGGCAGAGGCGGTGGGTTTCGCGTCATCTGCTTCGTCGTCTTCGTCTTCGTAGACGTACTCGTATCTCCGACTTCGGACCACCGCGACAATTACGACCGCGATGATGATCAGCAGCAGGATTCCAACCCATCCGGCTGGGAAGGTCCAGAACGTGCCATTCACGACTACCGGCTCTCCGGGAACCGAATCAATGCCTTCCGGGGTCAGCGTGACTTCATACTGCTGCCAGATCAGTGGCCACAGCCCGGGAACTTGCGATGCGAGATCCACGGTGGCACCGGGAAGCATCTCTTCAAGCGCAATAGTTTGAGTACTGCTGCCCAAACCGAACAAGCCTGAAATCTTGACCGTGTAGTTCCCGCGCGCACGCAGGGTTCCGTCGTTGGTAACCTGAGCCGCAAAATCCGCCGAGACCGGCGCGAAAGGATTCCAGGCGATAGGTGCGCTGAGATCAACGTTATCCATGCCCAGGGCCATGGTTCCTTCGCCGCCAACACGCACCGCCAACTGTGTTGCCAGTCGCTGGTCAACGGCAACCGCGGCTCCCGAACTGGAGTCGATGTAGGAAGAAATCATGCCGCCAACGTAGTCACCGGGTTGCGCGTCCTCGGGAATGCTCAGCGTAAAATCGACTTCCGTTTCTTCACCGGCGGCCAGGGTAACGGTGGATTCATCCGCTTTCAGCCAAGCTCCGATGTTTTGCGATGGTTCCGAAGCTGGCAAGAGTTCGAGTGCACCATTGGCCGAGGTCTGTCCGTCGGCACCGTACACCGAGAGTTCCAACGGATTAACACCATAGTTGGTGATCTGAAAACTATCTTCGACGCTATCCCCCGGATCAAGCTCATAGGAAAAACTTGAACGATCCTCATCGCCGCCGGGGTTGATCCCCCACGAAATGTCATCGGCTTGGGCTGCCGGCACAGCAACGGTAGCCGTGGCAACAAGCGCAGCGCAGGCGGCGCCCATCATGAGCCGTGCGGCTTTAGAACGGGAGACTGGGCGGTTCGAAAACATGTTTTCCTTGCGGGGTAAAGCGGTGTGGTCGTCGCAGTCAAACTGTCAACGTGAAAGTGATACGGTGTCCGGCCAACCGTCGGTTGGCCGGACACCGCTAGGTACTACTGCCTGATGTTACTTCTGGATAGCGGTAACGGTCAGGGTCGAGGTGTAGTCACCGGCAGGAGCGTCGGTCGGTGCCAGCAGGTGCACACCGGTGTTCAGCTTTGCGGTGGAGGCGCCGGTAGCCGAAGCCATGGTCGAGGTTGCCGACAGGCCGTTGGTGCTACCTGGAACTACGTAAGCACCAAGGGTTACACCGGTACCAGTTGTTGTGCCGCTTGGTGCCCAACCCAGGCCGTTGCCACCGAAGGTATTAGCGCCGTCCTTGAAGTCGGTGGTCTTACCGGTAACGGTCCAACCCTTCGAGTTTTCACGGTTATCGCTCACAGTGATCTCTGGCAAGGTGCCGCTGGCAACAAAACCAATCGACTGCTGAGCAGCGGTACCCAAGCTCAGGCTATTGCCTGCGATGTTCCACTTGAATTCCTTTTCTTCTGGCTCAACCGGCTTCGTAGGAACGTTCACGTCAAGCGTTACGTCCTCGGACTCGGCGACCTGAGGAGTCTCCGGAAGCTCTGGATCTACTGGCACGGTGAAATCAGCTACCCATGCCACGTTCAGCTCGGTGGTTGGCTTACGCGCATCAGCAGCACCACCGGAGGAGAACCAGTACGACTGGGTTCCGGTTTTGCCCTGGAACTCAACGAAGTCAGCTGGGAACGAGCCCCAAATCCCAGCTGGCTTTTGCTGGGCGACGCTGGATGGAGCCGCCACTTCAAGGTATTCAGGGGTTGAGTTAAACCCTGCTTCCGTCAGCTCGACACCCTTCAGGTTAGCAAGAGTGATCTCTTCGCCTGGGATCTCAATCCACTTGCTGGTGTCATTCATATCAGCCTGGTAGCCCGAAGCGGTAGCCTTCAGCGTTGCCGTGCCATCTTCTGCGACGGTCAGAACCGGGTTGGTAGCGGACCAGTAGGTCATGCCGCTGTAGAACACCGAGGTGAAGGAACCGGTCCATGAAACAGTTGCCTCACCAGTTTCCGGATCAACGCTGCCGGTACCGTTGCTCAGCACAACCTTGTTGTTGCTGACCTTCTGGTTAGCACCGGTGCCGGTGGTGACTGCCGAACCGTCACCGGTCTGGCACTTGGTATCCCAATCTGGGGTCATGGTGCCGCCGTTTGGGCCGTCCTTGATGATGCTGACGTTGCCTTCAGAAGCCTTGTAGAAGCCATCGGCCTTGGTCCAGACGCGGCTGGAGCCACTGTTCCCGGCCACACCGGCCGAGAGGAAGTTGCAGGTGCCTGGTGCGAAGCCTGCGGCGCCGCTTTCAGCGTTGAACCCCCAAGTAAGCGTGACTCCGTCGATTGACTGCTCAGCGGCCTGAGCCGGAGCAGCAACTACTGCCATCGACACGGCAACGCCAGCGGCGGCAGCCAGTGCCAATGATTTACGAACTTTGGTCATGCCGTTCTTTCCTACGGACATTTCCCCTCCGAGTGATTTGTAGAATGGAGTCGGACCCTGGCGGGTTCCGACGGTGATGTGTATCAGATTGACCCCGGAAACGTTTTTGTTCCCGGATCGGTTAGTTGCTGACCCTTACTTTTTCGAGGAGAAGGGCCAGACGAGCCAGCCGTGGCGGAATCCAACCCATGCCACGCTGCCCAACGCCAGCAAACCCGCCAGGGACCACAACAATGGTTCCTTATAATCCTTGACGCGTTCTAGGGCTTCTGGAATAAGTGACTTCCCCACCCAGTTGATCGCACTGGTCGTCAAAGCCATTGGTTCGAGGAGAGTTGTTCCCACCCCTGGTAGTACTGCACTCGCCGGCAAAACCGATTCGAGCGCTTGTTGCACCAGCTGTTGTACCGGCGAACCGGCGCTGGCTGCCCCGGGGGTCACGTTGTTCGTGCCTCCGGAATTCTCTGGATCCTGCGTCACCGCACCGGTTCCGCCGTCAGTGTGATCCTCGTCGGCGGACTCCTCCTCGGTGGACGTTTTTGGCGGAATCGGTGTAGCGATCACCGAATTCTCCTGTGTGTAGTTGATATACACGTCGGTTGCCACCTTGCGCACGTCGGCCGCACCACCGGATGAGTACCAGTACGAGCCCTGACCTGTTGACTGGTTGTATTCCACCCAGTCTTCGGGGAACGAACCCCACCAGGACTGCTCACGCGACTGGGCTGGCTCAACACCGTCAATTTCGACTCCCTTATAGGCAGGAGTTGTCACGATGCCGTTTTTCCCGAGGCTGACCTTGGGCAGCTCCGCCATCACGATGGTTTTACTTTCCAGCTTGTTCCACTTGGTGGTGTCGATGCGGTCTGCGGCGTACCCACTGGCCGTTGCGGTCAGGGTACCCTTGCCGCCGGACACCTTAAGCACCGGGTCAGAAAGAGACCAGTACGTCAGTCCCCCGTAGAACACCAGGGAGAAAGAGCCCTTCCAGGAAATTTCTGCGGTGCCCTTCGCCGCGTCCACCTTGCCGACACCCTTGTCGATCACAACCTGAGCCCCGGTACCCGTTTCGGTCAACAGCGTGCCAACGTTGCGGCCATTTGCATCAAGGCACTTGTTCTCCCATGATGCATCTGCCCACTTGCCGGCTGCATTGGGTTTCTCAATCCGGGTATTCCCATCCGAGGTCTTATACAAACCATCGGACTGCTTCCAGACCTTGCTCGCGCCCGCGTCTGCCGCCACACCAGCGGAAAGGAAGTTGCAATCTCCGGAGAAGGAGCCGGCGTTGGACTCAACGTTGACGCCCCAGCGGAACTGGGCATCCTTGACTTCAAAGGCATCTGCCTGAGGGATGGTGACCTTCAGGTCAATGTCTTTGCTTCCACCGGTATCCGCGACGGCCAGCTGCGGAGCCAACAGCATGCTGGCGCCGAGGACCGGCACAGCCATCACTGAAAGAAGCTTGCGCCGAAAACTCATGCTCGCTCCTTGTCAAAACTCTGTTCGAGTCGGTCAAGGGCAGTGGTCTCCAGATGATCGTCCGTGTCCGGGTCTTGCGGCACGGCGGCGCTGGCCTCCATGGTCTTTTCAACACGTGGCTTGCGGTTCGCCGGGCGCCGACGTTTCTGCACGGGACGCTTGACCTTGCGTTTACCGGATGCCGCGGCACCGGTTGCCGCAGCGGCCTTGCGGCGGCTTTGCATGATCCCTGAGATCAGCGAGCTGATAATCAAAACCACCAGCAGCGCGCCAGCGACAACAACCGCAATCAGGGCCCAGCGGATCGGCTGCTGATTCTCAGGTGTTGCGCTGGCCAGTGCCTGCGCATCGGCCATCACGCTGAATTCAGCTTCAACCGAGGTGCCGGAGCCGGCGCCGGTCAACTTGATCTTGTGGGTTCCGGCTACGGTGTCTGCAGGAATCTGGACGGTTCCAGCGATTTCGCCGAATTCGCCGGCAACGACCGGACCTGCAGCACTCAAACCCGAGGACAAGGTGGCGACTACCTGCTCACCGGCGGCAAATCCGCGGCCGGTGAATCCCAGGGAACGCCCTGCAATCACGGTGCCCTGTTCAAGGCCCAGGGTGGGATCCCCGCTGGTCACTGCCTCGCGTGGGCCGGTTGCTCCGGTTGACTGCTCGGTAGTCCCCTGTTCGGTGGTTCCCTGTTCAGTGGTCTGCTCGCCGTTCTGGGCGGCATCCCCTGACTGCTGGGTGCCCTGCTGGTTCTCGGTACCGGTCGCACCGTTGGCCTGGGCAGGCGCCTGCTGGGCCGGAGCGGTAGTGGTCGAATTCTGCGTGGTCGAAGAGTCCTTGGTGGTTTCTTTCTGCGTCTGGGCACCGCTGGAAGCGGCGCCGAAACTCACCGGCGTGAACGCTTCATTGGCACCGTTGACCACACCGTGGGCACCAAAGGTGATGATGCCGCAGGTAACTTCCCGGCAATCGATATTTTTGGTTCCACCCGACGCCGTGGCAGCGCTAAAAGTCGGGCCCGGAATCACCATGGTGGTGCTGAAGGTTCCGTTGGCGGCAATCGTTCCGCCGTTGGCGCTGTCCGCGGTGCTTGAACCGGGGAAGGCGACAAATCGCTGGTATCCCTTGTTGCTTTTGGTTTGCGAGTCGGCGATGTAGAAGAAGTCTTTCCCGCTGGTGCCGCCCTTGCTGGGCTTCCAGCCGGAACTGCTGGAAATGTAGCCGAAAACGACATAGATGCCGCCAAAACCGTTTTTGACCGATTGGAAGCCTGAGCCTTTGACGGTGACAGTGGTTGCACCACTGGCGGACGCTTTGCCCGAACCTTCACTGGAAGTAACGCTCAATGATCCCGCGGCGTGAACCGGAGGAGCCGCAAAAATCCCAAAACTCAGCATCAGCGCAACCGCTAACGCGATCAGCAGTCCTGTGAGACGACGCCCCAGTCCCAACGCACGTTGGTTTATTCCGCTCTGAGAGCTCATATCAGTTCTCCTTCTCGGAAACGTTGGGTACTAAGGTGGGAGCGCAGTGGAATGATAACCAAACCTCCGTGGTCCGGATGTTCAAAAACGCTGACCGGGTAGCGGTAGACGTTTTCCAGATTTTCTGCGGTCAGCACGTCTTGGGCATTGCCTGAAGCAACAACTCGGCCGGCGTCAAGCAACACCACACGGTCTGCGTATGCGGCAGCCAGGGAGAGATCATGCAGGACAACCACCGCGGTAACTCCCGCGGTAGTCCGTGATCGTACGGTGCTCATCAGCTGTTCTTGGTGGCGAATATCCATGGCGGCGGTCGGCTCGTCAAGGAACAACACCTTGGTTTCCTGCGCCAGCGCCCTACCGAAGGAAATCCGTGCCTTCTCGCCACCGGAGAGGGTTTGCACCGGGCGGGAAGTGAGTGACTGGGATTCGGTGGCTACCACCGCTGCGGCGATCACTTCCTCATCCCGGTCTTCTTCTTCCGTTCCAGCCCATGGCGCACGGCCCATACGGATCACGTCTTCACCGTTGAAGGCAAAAGACACACGTGATTCTTGGGTCTGCACGGCTCGCACCTGAGCCAGGTCCTTAGCCGAGCGATGGCGAATATCTTGCCCATCAAGCAGAATTTGACCCGACTCGAGTGGCTCATCACCGCACAGTGCGGAGAGCAGGGTGGATTTTCCGGCTCCATTGGGACCGACCAAGGCCACCACTTCACCGGGGTAGAGCTCCAGATTCACCGAATCAAGAATCGGCCGACCGCCCAAGGACAGGCTGGCGTTGATCACCTGCATGATTGGCTGAGGCATCAGGACCAGCCTCCAGCCCCGCGACGGGTGCGGCGAATCAGCCAGAAGAAGAACGGGCCACCCACCAGGGCGGTGAGCATGCCGATCGGCAGGTCCGCATTCGGCACCAGGGTGCGCGCCACGGTGTCGGCGATCAGCAGAAGCAACGCTCCGCCAAGGATTGACGCGGGCAAAAGCAATCGGTGTCCCGGGCCCAGTGCCATACGAAGGATGTGCGGTACCACCAGTCCCACAAAACCAATCACGCCGGCGAAGGCCACGGCGGCAGAGGTTAGGAAGGCCACGATGACAATCACTTCCTTGCGCAACCGCTCCACGTTCACCCCGAGGTGTCGTGCGGGGCGTTCGCCCAAGGCAAGCAGGTCCAGCTTTCGGGTCTGGGTCATGGCCAAGGCGATACCGATCAAGGTAATCGGACCGGCGCTGAGCACGTTGTTCCACATGGTGCCGTTCAGCGAACCGAGCTGCCAGAAGATAATTTCCTCGCGGGCCGAAGTATCCGACAGGAAGGTCATCAAGGCAATCGATGCGCCGGCAATCGCGTTGATGGCGACACCGGTGAGCACCAGGGTCACCACTTCGGTACGTCCGCCATGCCTCGCGGTGAGATACACCAGCGCGGTCGCCAAAAGCCCGCCAACAAATGCGGCGATGATGGTGGTCCAGTTGCCGAAGATGCTCAGGCCGAAAGCGATCGAGGTGCAGGCGAATGCCGCGGCACCCGAGGAAACACCCACCACGCTGGGTTCGGCCAGCGGGTTGCCGAACACACCTTGCATCAGCACACCGCCGGCGGCCAACGCTGCGCCAACGATGATTGCCATCACCACACGCGGGAAGCGGATCGTCCACAGTGCTTGCTCGGCAAACTGATGTTCCGGAAGGGTTCCCCAGTCCAGCCCCACTCGGTGGGCGATGCTGGCAAGAATTTCTGAGACGCTGATCTGCATCTGGCCGACTCCGGCACTGATCAGAGCCATCACGATCACCGCGATGCCCAGTGCGCTGAGCACCAAGACGTTTCGTGTGCGCGAGCTTGAGTTTGCCTTGAACTCTGCCGGATTCGGCATCCCGCCATCAATTTTCACATCGGCGGTTTCAAGGCGCAGCGGGGCGTTCTGCGTTGCGGTCATGGCTGCGACCCGGCTTCTGGCGCGTAAACCGCGACCGACATCGCTTCGAGTACCGCGGCGGAGTTGGGGCCGAAGCTCAGCAAGGCTGAGTCGTCCATGTCGACAATTCGGTGGTTTTTGCCGGCCGGGGTGAGTTCAATGGCTGGAACAGAGTCCGCGATCCCCTCAACTCCGCCAACCGATTCCAAACCCTTGGTCATCATGATGATCAGGTCCGGTTCGGCCTTGATCATGGCTTCATCGGTCATCGGTTTCATTCCGTTCCAACCGATTTCTTCAGCCACGTCGATACCGCCGAGTGAGGTGATCAGTGAATCCGCACCGGATCCCTCACCGAAGATGTAGTAGATTCCGGACTGGCCGCGTGCGTAGAGCATCAGCATGCGCAGGCGTCGATCGCCCTCGGGTGCGATGTCAGAGATCTGCGCGGTGATTTTGGCGATCTCTTCTTCGGTACGTTCGGCCAGTTTTTTGCCCTCTTCGGGCACCCCCAGTGCCGTAGCGATCTGCTCGATCATTTCGGCGGAGGTTTCCAGGCTGCGTTCGGCATCCAGCACAACAACCGGGATTCCGGCCTGGCGCATCTGCTCAATAACGTCCCATGGGCCCAAGGAGGTGTCGGTGATGATCACCGAGGGGGCGAGCTGCAAGATGGCTTCGGCGTTCAACTCGTGCCCGTTCTGGGTTACCAGCGGGAGCTCCTGGGCCTCTTCAAAGGTGGTCGAGGTGTCTCGGCCAATGACGTTGTCGCCCAGTCCGAGGTCGAAAACGACTCGCGAGGACGTCCCGTACAGGTCGATCGGCAAGATCCGCGAAATGTCGGTGACGGTGACCTGGTTGTCCTGCGCATCAACGATGCTTGCTGGCAGTTTGGGTTCTGGTCGTTTGGCTACGGGATCAATGTCTGCACCGGTGAGAACGGCAGTCGAAGGTCCTTCATAGGATTTCGGATCGTCAAGAATTTGAACCGAGGACAGTGCCTTGCCGCTGCCGTCAACGGAGTTCTTGGCATCGCCACTTCCACACGCCGTCAGGACTAGCAGACCCACCAGGGTCAGGGCAGTCAGCTTCAAGCGGCCAGAGTTATTTTGCTTGCGAGACACAGAAATCCTAGATGCGAGAGTGTTTAGCACACAGGCAGCATTCCCACATGCGTCCCGTGTACTTAGGTTAAGTTCACCTAAGCACTAGATCCTAGCTTAAAGAACTAATGCATATCGCAATAAATCTTTTTTTCAGTCTCTCGACGCGCACTTATTCGCATATGAACCCATACCCTATTGATCTCCGAGCACGCGAAAAGTGAGAGCTTGAAGTCGAAATATTGCCATGTCAACTAAATATTTCAGCACCTTTCCAAAATCCCCAAGTGAACGCACCAAAAGACCACCATATTGCGTTATGCTAATCATGACCTGTGTCACACTTCTAAACGGTTCATGCTCCCGAAAGCATTAGGGTAGCCTTAACCAAATCCTTGAAATCACTTCGCATCTAAGGACCATGGGGATCATGACAGTTATCGATCAATCACAATTTTCCGCTCGGCTACGACAAGTCACGCAAGATGACCACCAGTCGGCAGAGTCCAGCAAGTTCATCACGACGCTCATGGGCGGCGAACGCTCCGCGCGCGACTACACCCTGTTGATCGCGCAGTACCGCTACATTTACGCGGCGCTGGAGGAGGAGGTGCGCAAGCTGGCAAACGACCCTGAGCTGGCCCCGATCTTCAACCTCGCACTGGAGCGCTCGGCAAATATCGAGAAGGACCTCGCGGTCCTGCTCCCAGCCAATGGCTTCGATCAGGCGCCAGCGGCCCTTGAATCGACCAAAAACTATGTTGCGGCCATTCATGCCGCAGCGGCCGAACCAGCACGGCTGGTGGCCCACCACTACCTGCGCTACCTTGGCGACCTGTCCGGCGGCCTGGCTATTGGCAAGCTGGTGGCGCGCCACTACGATATTCAGCCCGAAGCGCTGAATATGTGGAATTTTGAAGACATCGAGAAGCCAAAACTCTACAAAGACGGCTACCGTCTGCAGCTGGATGCTTTCGGCCAGGACGAAACCCGCGCAGAAGCCTTGCTGGATGAAGCAAAACGCGGATTCCAGTGGAACAAATCCATGTTCGGGGAACTGCTGCAGGCTTCAGAGGAGCACCTCGCCGCCGCCTAAGCTGACGCAGAGTGCGGGCTACGTTGGCGTGTTTGGCGCCCAGCCCTCTTGGCGCCGCAGCTTAGCGACTCGGGGTGTCCTTCGGGTGTTGCCCTAACCGGCCACGGACGTCCAGCCACCGAATCAAAGCACCAAGAAGCCCCAGTTCACACAAGTGAACTGGGGCTTCTTGGTGCTTTCGCCACGCCAAAGGCTTAGCGACGCGAATGCTTAGGGCTGCAACGCCACACGGTTCGAGACGCGGAACTGAGCTGCACGATGGTTGTCCTTCACGTGGTCGCCTGCGCCGAACAGCTTGTTGCGCAGCGAGCCGGCGGCGTACTCGGTTTTGTAGGCGCCGCGGGCCTGCAGCTCCGGGACCACGAACTCCACGATGTCCTCGAAGGTGCCCGGGGTGATGGCGTAGGCCAGGTTGAAGCCGTCAACGTCGGTGTAATCCACCCAGTCGATCAGTTTCTCGGCAACCTCCGCGCCCGAGCCCACGGTGATGGGACCGAAACCGCCCACACCAACCCACTCGGCAAGCTGGCGGATGGTCCACGGATTGCCCTCGTCGCCGCTGGCCTTCTGGAAGGTCGCCACGGAAGACTGGATGGCGTTGGACTTCACGTCGTTGCCAATCACGTCATCCGGGTCGAAGGTCGACAGGTCGATACCCATCCAGCCCGAAATCAGCACCATCGCGCCCTCGATGTCGGCGTAGGACTTGTAGTCCTCGTACTTTGCCTGGGCCGCTGCTGAATCCTCGGCGGTCACAATGGTCTGCATGGCGAAGATCTTCACGTCGTAACGGTCGCGACCGGCGGCCTCTGCATGGTCGCGGATCTTGGTGACGGTCGACTTGAGCATTTCGCGGGTCGGGCTGGTGACAAAAACAGCCTCTGCATTCTGGGCCGCGAATTTCAGTCCGCGCGGCGAGGTGCCAGCCTGGTAGATGACCGGTGTGCGCTGGGTGCTCGGCTCGGTGATGGCGATGCCCGGGACCTTGAAGTATTTGCCGTCGTGGTTGATCGGGTGCACCTTGGCCGGGTCGGTGTAGATCCCGGTTTCCTTGTCCGCCTGCACCGCATCGTCTTCCCACGAACCTTCGAGCAGCTTGTAGATGACCTCGAGGTACTCATCCGCGTGGTTGTAACGCTCGTCGTGCTCCATCTGGTCTTCCTGGCCCATGTTGCGGGCCGCCGAAGGCAGGTAGCCGGTGACAACATTCCAGCCGACTCGGCCGTTGGTCAGGTGGTCCAAGGTGGCCAGGCGGCGGGCGAACGGGTAGGGGTGTTCATAGGCGGTGCCGGCGGTCACGCCGAAACCGAGGTTCTCGGTGACTGCCGCCATGGCAGAGACCAGCAGGAACGGATCATTCACCGGAGCCTGGGCGCCGGTGCGCAGCGGAGACTCGTTGGTGCCGTTGAAGACGTCGTAGGTGCCCAGCACATCGGCGATGAACAGCCCGTCGAACTTGCCCTTTTCCAGCACCTTGGCCAGGTGGGTCCAGTAGCCAATGGTTTTGTAGTCCGCGGCCTTGTCCTGCGGGTGGCGCCACAGCCCCGGGGACTGGTGGGCGACACAGTTCATGTCAAAGGCATTAAAGAGGATTTCACGCTGCGGGTTCGTTGGCTGGTTCTCACTCATGGTGGTGCCCCTTATTCGTAGTTCTGCGGTAGAAGTTTGTTGGGTGTGCCGTGACGGCTAGATGGTGTAGGCCTGGGATGGGCCGCCGAGTTCGCCGGTGACCGAAAGCCGCTGGGGCTGAACCCCGTTGATCTCATAGTCGCCCACGATGCGGGCCTTGTAGATGGCAGGGTTGTGGGTGGCGATGGTGCGGGCGTTGCGCCAGTGCCGGTCCATATTGCAGCTGCTGCGTGTGGAGGAGGCGCCCAAACCGTCAAAAAGTTTGCTGGTGGCGCCGATGACCAGCGGCTGCACAATCGTCTGCGCCCGGTTGGCGGCGAGTTCACACACCGCAAAACGCTCTTCGGCGTTCAGGTGCGTATCATTCAACGCCGATTCGACCTCCAGGACGGCGCCGATGACCACCGAATCCGCGGCGAACACCTCCGCGGAGACCTCCCCCACCAACTGCAAGACCTGCGGTTCGCGGTGCACCGGAACACCGGTGCCGGTGCTGAAGCTGCGGGTGCGCGACTGGACGGAGCTGCGCATATCGTTCAGCGCCGCCCGGCCGATGCCTGCCTGCACCGCCATGAGGACCAGCTGGAAAATTGCGGCTTCGGGATCATTGGGGTTTTCAGGCATGAAGCTGTCCACCGGAACCTGGTGGAATTCGGTGGTTCCGGTGCCGGTCAGTCCCTGGCCGAACCCATCCCAGTCGTCCAGGATCTTGACCCCGCTGTGCTGCGTTGAAACGACGGCGATCTGCCGCCCCGGGCGTTCGGGGTGGGCCACCGCGACGGTGGTCCAGTCCGCGAAGATGGTTCCGGTGCAGTAGAACTTTTCACCGTTGACTACCCAGCGGCCGTCCACCTGGCTTGCCTTGGTGTTCAGGGCGCCCAGCGCATTTCCGCCCTTTTCGGTGTAGGCGTTGCCGACAATCTGCCCCGCCGCAATGCGGGCGAACCACTTGGCTTGCAGTTCCGGGTCTTCCAAACGCAGCACGTCTTCAACAAATGCGATGTGCGCCCGCCAGAGCTGCCCCACGTGGGAGTCGGCCTCGGAAAGTTCAATCAGCAGGCGAAAAACGTCGCTGAGCCGGGCGCCGTGGCCGCCTTCCGAGACCGGCAGCCGCAATGCGCCGAATCGGTCTCGGTTAAGCAGTCCAACCTGTTCAAAGGGCAGGATGCGATTGCTGTCCCGATCCTTGGCCCCGGAGGCGATGTGCGCGAATACCGGGCGGAAGATTGCTGCCAGACGCTCGTAGTCCTCGTCGGCTCCCGGACCCGGCGTCACCTTCAGCAATTGACGGGTCGGGCGTTCCTCGGTGAACTGATCCAGCTCCAGAGCATTACCGGCCCCCGGCGTGCTCAGCGCGTTAAAGTCCACCTCAAAATCGTTTTGGGGTGCGCCAAAAGACATACAAAAGTCCTCGATTCTTTCCATCGATCCTGGCGGTAGCACCGTCCCTAGGGTGGGTGGTTGCTGCGGCGTCGTCGAGCCAGATCTCTCGGCCGCTCTGGATGGGTCGTAATCATTTGTAGCCGTAATATTCGGGCTAATCCAAGCCCCGAAGTCATATTTCGTCGCGGAAAAGACCCAAACTCTCCAGCCCGGCTAACGCCCATAGCGACAAACCGCCGAAGATGAGCCACACGTGAGGCGAAAAAATCGATCAAACCAGCATTCAATGAAATAAATAACGAAATTTCTCACAGTTTTCGCCGGTTGATCGAAGAATTTTCATGTTACGCAAGATTTGCATCAAAATCGTTCGAATGCGTGTAATAGATACGTAACCATCCCGAGCGGCCGAGAGATCTGGCTCTATGACGCCGCAGCAACCACCGTTGGATTCACGGATTCACGGCCGGTGCTACCGCCAGGACCGATGGAGATGATCATGGCTACTGCCTATGCCTTGCCTCAGCAAACGGCTACCACCGGAACATCCAGCGCGCTGTCCGTTGACTTCCACAATGTCTCGCGCACCTTCACCACCAAGAAGGAACAGCGTCTGGTGCTCAGCGAGGTCAACCTGCACATCGAGGCAGGACAGGTTGTGGCAATCCTCGGCGCCAGCGGCTGCGGCAAGTCAACACTGCTGCGTTCGGTCTCCGGCCTGGACCATCCCACGGGTGGCGCGGTGCTCACCGGGTCCCGCGAGGTCAACGGAATCAACGAGCTGTGCGCGGTGGCCTTCCAGGAGCCGCGCCTGCTTCCCTGGCGTTCGGTTCGCGAAAACATTGCGCTGGGCCTGGCACCGAAAACCGCCAAACACGATGGTGCCGAACTGATCAACCAGCTGCTGGAACTCACCGGGCTGACCCAGGCCGCGGACCTGCGGCCACGCGAAATTTCCGGTGGTATGGCGCAGCGAGTTTCACTGGCCCGGGCCTTGGCCCGCCGCCCCGGGGTGCTGCTGCTGGATGAACCCTTCGGAGCGCTGGATGCACTGACCCGGCTGAAAATGCAAGATCTGCTGCTGTCCATCCATGCATCGTTGCCCACCACCGTGCTGATGGTGACCCACGATGTCGACGAGGCGCTGACCCTCGCGGACCGCGTGATTGTCCTAGGACGACCCGAGGGACAACAGGGCGCCACGGTGATCGAGGATCTGAAATTGGCGGCCTCCCACCCACGCAGCCACAGCGATGAAAAGTTCATCGCGCACCGTGCGCACCTGCTCGGGTTGCTGGGTGTAGATCCCACCAACCATTAATCCGGGCGTTCGCCCCGCACTGACTCTTTTTGCACGGTTGTGTTCGCACAACCGCTACACTCGCACGCACAAATCAAGGAATTATTGATGTTCGCACACCGTTTCACCCGCCGCTCAGCCCTCACCTTGACCGCCCTGGCAGTTGGCGCCCTGGCCCTGACCGGTTGCGCCGGCGAGAACGCCGCCGCAGACGGCAAAACACTGTCCATCGACTTCGCCACCTACAACCCGCTGAGCCTGGTACTCAAGGAAAAGGGCTGGCTGGATGAAGCCGCCAAGGAACAGGGCGTCAGCATCGAATGGATCCAGTCCGCCGGCTCCAACAAGGCCAACGAAGCACTGCGTGCGGATGCCGTCCAGATCGGTTCCACCGCCGGCTCGGCGGCGCTGCTGGCTCGCTCAAACGGCTCCCCCATCAAAACCATCGCCCTGTACTCCCAGCCCGAGTGGGCTGCGCTGGTGGTCAATGAGGATTCCGATATCACCGGCCCGGCAGACCTGAAGGGCAAGTCGGTCGCCGCGACCAAGGGCACCGACCCCTACTTCTTCCTGCTGCAGGCCTTGGAAGAGGCCGGGCTGAGCGAAAAGGACATCACGCTGCAAAACGTGCAGCACGCGGATGGCCGCACCGCCCTGGCCAATGGTTCGGTGGATGCCTGGTCCGGCCTGGATCCGATCATGGCCGCCGCTGAGCAGGACGGCGCCAAATTGGTCTACCGCAACCTGGATTTCAACACCTACGGTGCCCTCAATGCCCGCGCGGACTTCATTGAAGAGAGCCCGGAGCTGGCCCAGCTGGTGGTTGATTCCTATGAAAAGGCCCGTGAATGGGCTGTCGCAAACCCGGATGAAACCGCAGACATCCTGGCCGAGGTTGCAGGGTTGGATACCGCAGTCGCCAAAACCGTGATCAGCGAGCGTTCAAACCTGGATGTCGACACCGTTCCGGGCGAAGCCTTCACCACGGTGCTGCGCAACATCGGACCAACCCTGGTGGCCAGCGGCGACGTGTCCGAGCAGAAATCCGTTGACGAGGCGCTTCAGACCCTGGTTGACGACCAGTTCGCCGCCAAGGCCAACGCCGAAAACGTCTCCGGAGAATAATCCCCATGTCCAGTCCAACCCAGCTCTCCGAACCAGCTGGCACCACCAGCAAACGATCCGCGCAGGATAAACCCGGTTTTGCCGCCAAGATCCTGCAGGCTCCCAAGTGGTTGCTGTCATTAATTCTTCCCGTGGTGATCATTGCGGTGTGGCAGTATGTCACGGTCAGCGGCATTGTGGCTCCGTGGTCCCTTCCTACCCCCGCAGCGGTCATCGCGGCCGGCGGAGAGCTGTTTGACGGCGGGGACCTGAGCAAACACATCGGCATTTCCACCCAGCGAGTGCTGTTGGGCTTCGCGATCGGTTCATTGCTCGGGTTGCTTTTCGGTGCCCTGGTTGGCTTGTCCAAGCTCGCCGATGCGCTGCTGAGCCTGAGCATCGGCGCGCTGCGTGCGGTGCCTTCACTCGCGTGGGTTCCGTTGCTGGTGCTGTGGATGAAGATGGGTGAGGATTCGAAGGTCACCCTGATCATCATCGGCGCATTTTTCCCGGTTTTCACCACGGTCTCCTTGGCCCTGCGCCACGTTGACGCGCATCTGGTGGAGGCGGCCCGTTCCTTCGGGTTCAAGGGGCTCCGGCTGTTGCGCACGGTTCAGCTTCCGGCGGTGGTCCCCTCGATCTTCTCCGGACTCCGGCTGGCACTGGCCCAAGCATGGCTGTTCCTGGTGGCCGCCGAATTGCTCGGCGCCTCCATGGGGCTTGGCTTCCTGCTGACCGATTCGCAGAACAACGGACGGCTTGACCGGCTGATCCTGACCATCATCCTGCTTGCAATCTTCGGCAAGATCACCGACGCATTGCTTTCGGTCGCCGAACGTTGGGCCATCCGGCGCTGGACCTAAAACCGGTTGCAGGACTACCCCCTCACTAATCCATTTCTCACCGCCCATTTTCAACTCAAGGAAAACTGCAATGACCACCGAATTGGCATCCAACACCGCAGCCGCACCCAAGGAAGCCCGCCACGAATTCTGGGACGAGGCAGCAAACCTTCTCGATTGGGAAACCCCCTGGCACACCACCAGCCAGATCATCCCGGCCGATCCGCAGGCCCAGCGCGGACCCCAGATTTCCTGGTACCTCGGCGGCACACTCAACGCGGCGGTGAACTGCGCCGACCGGCATGTGGCCGCTGGCCAGGGTGAGAAAGTCGCACTGTATTTTGAGGGCGAGCCGGGCGACCGCATCACGGTCACCTACCAGAACCTGCAGGATCGGATCTCCCAGGCCGCCAACGCCCTGCGTGAACTGGGCATCACCAAGGGCGACCGGGTGGTCATCTACCTGCCGGTGCTTATCGAAACGGTGGTGATCACCCTTGCCTGCGCCCGCATTGGCGCCATCCACTCCTTGGTGTTCGGCGGTTTCTCTGCCGAGGCACTGAAGTTCCGGGTGGAAGACACCCAGGCGAAGCTGCTGGTCACCACGGATGGGCAGTTCCGCCGCGGAAGTTCGGTCCCGGTGAAGGACAATGCGGATATCGCGGTCTCCGGTGAGAACAGCATCGAAAAGGTGCTGGTCATCCGCCGTACCGGTGATGAGATCGCGTGGAACGCCGAACGCGATGTGTGGTGGCATGAGGTTGTTGAAACACAGAGCACCGAACACCGCGCCGAGTACTTCGATTCCGAAACCCCGCTGTTCATCATGTACACCTCCGGCACCACCGGACAGCCCAAGGGGCTGGTGCACACCACCGGCGGTTACCTCACCCAGGCGGTCTTCAGCTACAACCTGCTGTTCGCCAACCCGGATGAGTCCCAGCGTGAGAATGATGTGCACTGGTGCACCGCCGACTTGGCGTGGGTTACCGCGCACACCTATGAGATCTACGGGCCGCTGTCCAACGGCGCCACCCAGGTCATCTACGAGGGTGTGCCCAACGCGCCGCACCCAGCACGCCATTTCGAAATCATTGAACGCTACCGGGTGAGCAGCTACTACACCGCACCTACCCTGGTGCGTTCCCTGATGGGCTGGTTCCCGGACGGGATTCCCGCCGAGTACGACCTGTCCTCCATCCGGCTTGGCGGCACGGTGGGTGAATCGGTGAACCCCGAAGCGTGGCGCTGGCTGCGCGCCCAGGTGGGGCGCGATACCCCTGAAGGCATCGCCATGGTTGACACCTGGTGGCAGTCCGAGTCCGGGGCCACGGTGCTTTCCCCGCTGCCAACCGACAGCCATTTCAAACCAGGCTGCGCGGCTCGGGCCTTGCCCGGGGTGAGTGTGGACATCGTGGACGCCGAGGGCAACACGGTGCCGGCGAACCAGCAGGGAAACATCGTGATCACCGAAACCGGGCCGTCGATGGCGCGGACGGTCTGGGGCAATCCCCAGCGTTACTACACCAGCTACTGGCAGCAGTATGTCTCCCAGGGCTGGTTCCTGGCCGGCGACGGCGCGCGCTTCGATGAGGATGGGGACATCTACATCCTTGGCCGCACCGATGACGTGATCAATATTTCCGGCCACCGACTGTCGACCATCGAGATCGAATCGGCCTTGGTGACCAACCCGGGGGTCGTGGAGGCCGGTGTCTGCCCAACTCCGGATGCCAAAACCGGGCATGCGGCCACCGCATTTGTGGTTCCGCTGGACAAGTCCCTGATCGCGGTGGACCCCGACGAGGCAACCGCCGCCCGGCAGGCGCAGTTCATCACGCAGCTGCGCGCAACGGTCACCGAACAGATCGGCCCGATCGCCAAACCGCGCGATGTGGTACTGGTTCCCGACGTGCCCAAAACACGCTCCGGGAAGATCATGCGCCGCCTGCTGACCCAGCTTTTTGAGGGAAGCACGCTGGGTGACACCACCAGCTTGCAAAATGAGCCATGCATCCCCGAGATCAATGAGATCTGCCGCGCCCGCGGCTGAACACACAAAGCTCGATAACCATCAAGGCTGGCCGGGCCCGTGCATGATGCACAGGCCCGGCCAGCCTTAATATATGGATCTTGCCATACCCTGAAGGTTAAGACTTCTCGCGGTCCTCCGGCTCGGTATCCACCGGTTCGGTCAGGATCCGCACCTGCGGTGTCTCTTGGGCCTTTTCGGTGGCATCCGGTGCCAGCTTCCTCGCCTCGACCACCGGAATTTCGGTGGTCATCAGGCTGAACCCACTGCCTTCGTGTTCATCTACCGCACGCGAAACAGAGTTTTCCAGCACCTGGCGTGCCACGGTGCTGCGCAGGACCAACGGGTCTTTGCTCAGGTCTTTCCAGATAGCGACGCACAGCAACAGCATCACTACGACAAACGGCAGGGCTGAGACGATGGTGATGTTCTTCAGGCCATTGAGCGCTTCGGCCGGATGGTCTCCACCGGCCAGCAGCATCACCGCGGCGACCGCTCCCGTGGCGACACCCCAGAAAATGATCGACTTGCGGGTCGGGTTCTCGGCACCCTTCTCGCTGAGCGCTCCCATCACGATGGAGGCCGAGTCCGCGCCGGTCACAAAGAAGATGGCAATCAGCAAAACGGACAAGATCATCAGGGCGACCGAAACCCACCCGGCCACCGGCAGCTGATCCAGCAGGTCGAAGAGCGCTAAGTCGAAGTTGATGTCCGGGACGCCGTCGACAACTTGAGCCAACTGCGCGGAAGTATCCCCCGCGCGCTCGGCGCGCTCCTGGATACCGATGGCGCCGCCGCCGAAGATCGCAAACCATACCAACGTGACGGTGGACGGTACCAGCAGGACACCGGTGACAAACTGGCGAATGGTGCGGCCGCGGGAGATACGGGCGATAAACAGGCCGACAAACGGGGTCCATGACACCCACCAGGCCCAGTAGAACACGGTCCAGGAGGACAGCCAGGAGGAGACCGCTTCATCGCCTGAGGCTGCCGTACGGGACGCCATCTGAGGCAGGTCGCCGATAAATGCGCCAATCGCGTTGGGGATGACGTTCAGGATGAACAGGGTGGGTCCACCGATGAACACAATCAAGGCCAGCAGCAGCGCCAACACCATGTTGGTATTCGACAGCCACTGAATACCACGTTCAATGCCGGAGACTGCCGAGGCGACAAACAGCGCGGTCAGGATCGCGATGATGACCACCAGGACGCCTGAACCGACCTTTTCCATCATGCCGGTGGCTTGGATTCCGCCGCCAATCTGCAGCGCCCCCAGACCGAGGGAACAGGCAGAGCCGAACAGGGTCGCCATGATCGCCAAAATGTTGATGACCCGGCCGCCCCACCCATGGATAGCGCGGTCGCCGAAAATCGGGGTGAACATCGAAGAGAAAAGCTGGGGCCGCCCCAACCGGAAGCTGCCGTAGGCCATTCCCAGTCCAACGATGGCATACATGGCCCACGGGAACAGGGTCCAGTGGAACAAGGTGGTACCCATGGCGGTGCTCAGCGCCGCGTCGGTTTGCCCCTCAACGGTGCCAGGTGGCGGTGAGAGGTAGAAGTACAGCGGTTCGCCGACACCGTAGAAAACCAGGCCGATGCCCATACCGGTTGCAAACATCATGGAGATCCATGAAACGGTGCTGAATTGCGGCTTCTCGTTGTCTTTACCCAGCGGGATACGCCCGAAATTTTTGGCCGCGACCACGATGGCGAACAGTGCGAAGACCGAGGCCGCGATGATGAACAGCCAGCCGGTGTTGGTGATAACCCAGTCGAGGGCCGCATCAGCGAAACTGCCCAGGCCTTCGGGGGTCGCAAAACCCCAAATAATAAAGGCCACCACGAGTACACCGGCAATGCCGAAGACCCAGGGGTCGGTTCCTTCTAGTTTGTACTTCTTCGGTTTTTGCTGCCGAGCTGAATGCAGCTCGCCAACGATCTCTTCAATAGATTGGTCACTCTGCTTCATTGCGTTCTTTCCCCACCAGCCAGGCAGGCGCCGTGTTAACGGCGACCTAACTCTCGGGGGCGCAAGCTCCCTGCGTGGGAACGCCATCCGGCCAGTGCATTTGGTTGAGGACTGCTTTGATTGCTTCGGTTCGTTGAATCCAAGATCGACCAGCTACACACGATCTCAGCTCTGGTGCTGCTCTTCGTAGTCTACTGACAGACTGAGTATTATGGCGGATAATTATCGTCGAATCTTGATTCAAGTGGACCCATTTCGGGCCTTTCCATCATTGGCGAGATCCGTTGCGAGGTCAAACTTTGAGAAATTATCACCCCGAAACCCGAGGCTTGATGCGCGATCCAGCCCCGTGCATTCAGGGGTTCCCACAAAATTTGTGACCTTCGTCGCCAGCATGATTTCATAATCAATTGGTGCGGTAAATGAGTTTACTTTCCTAGAATAACGCCCGATATTTATGGGAGAATTTCGCAAGGCGCGTAGGCTTCATTAGAGGCGAATTACTTCTACTTTAATGAAGATTTCCTCGGCTCCGCCGGACGCAAGCAGCCCCGCACTCGGCACACGCCCGCACCGCAGGCATTTCAAGCGTTCCAGCAAGCCTAACTTCCATATATTCACTTAGCCACATAAATACTAGTCAATGAGGTCTACATGGCCCGGGGTGCAAGTTCACCAAAAAGTAACCCACAACATCCCGATTCTTATCTTGACTCATTCAAAATAAGCAGGCATGCTTGGAACATGACATCAAAGGCAGGGATCGAGCAGGTGCTGAAAGAGGCATCCATGCGAGTGACGCAACCCCGTGTTGCGGTACTCGCGGCGGTGACTGCACACCCGCATGCCGACACCGAAACCATTATTTCGGCAGTGCATCGGGAGCATCCACAGGTGTCCCACCAGGCCGTCTATGATTCGCTCAAACTCTTCACGAGCTTGGGAGTTGTGCGACAGATCCAGCCTCAGGGACACATTGCCCGTTATGAAACCCGCGTCGGCGACAATCACCACCATGTGGTGTGCCGCCAATGCGGACAACTTGCGGATGTCGATTGTTCGGTCGGAGCATCCCCGTGTTTACATGCCTCGGATGACCACGGCTTCCATATAGATGAAGCAGAAGTGATCTACTGGGGCATTTGCCCGGATTGCCAGGCCAAGAGCAGCTGAGAAGCACCCATTAGTTCCCAAGCCCCGTCGGCTGGCTTCGAAAGCAGTTGATGGATGCTGTCCCACCCCCTTAAACCAGAAGGAAGAGCATATGTCTGAAACGACAGCAGGTCAGTGCCCGGTAGTTGGAGCGGGCCGTGTGCACCCGACCCAGGGCAACGCCAACACCGAGTGGTGGCCAAACAAGCTGAATCTGAAGATTCTGGCAAAAAACCAGCAGGTCTCGAACCCGTTGGATGAAGACTTCAACTACACCGAAGCATTCAGCGCCCTTGATCTCTCTGCCGTCAAAGCCGACCTGGTCGAGATCATGACCCAGTCGCACGACTGGTGGCCAGCAGACTTCGGTCACTACGGACCGTTTTTCATCCGTATGGCCTGGCACTCCGCCGGCACCTACCGTTCCCACGACGGCCGCGGCGGTGGCGGCGCTGGCCAGCAGCGTTTCGCTCCACTGAACTCGTGGCCAGATAACGTTTCGCTGGACAAGGCTCGTCGCCTGCTGTGGCCAGTGAAGAAGAAGTACGGCCAGTCGATCTCCTGGGCCGACCTGATTCTGCTTGCCGGCAACGTGGCTCTGGAAGACATGGGTTTTGAAACCTTCGGCTTCGGCGGCGGACGCAAGGACGTCTGGGAAGCCGACGACGACGTGTACTGGGGCCCGGAAAAGGTCTGGCTGGACAGCGAGCGTTACACCGGCAAGCGCGACCTGGAAGCCCCACTGGCTGCAGTGCAGATGGGTCTGATCTACGTTAACCCTGAGGGCCCGGACGGCAACCCGGATCCGCTGGCCTCGGCCATCGACATCCGCGAAACCTTCCGCCGCATGGGCATGAACGACGAAGAGACCGTGGCGCTGATTGCCGGCGGCCACACTTTCGGCAAGACCCACGGCGCGCACGCCGATGACAAGATCGGTCCGGATCCGGAAGCCGCTCCGTTGGAGATGCAGGGCCTGGGCTGGAAGAACGGCCACGGCACCGGCAAGGGCGCGGACACCGTGACCTCCGGCCTGGAGGTCACCTGGACCTACCACCCAACCCGTTGGGACAACGAGTTCTTCCACATCCTGTTCGCCTACGAGTGGGAACTGTTCGAATCCCCAGCAGGCGCGAAGCAGTGGCGCCCGGTCAACGGCGGCGGCGCCGGCCTGGTCCAGCCAGCATTCGACTCGCTGGATCACCGCGAACCGCGTATGCTCACCAGCGACCTGGCACTGCGTTTCGATCCGATCTACGGCCCGATCTCCAAGGATTTCAAGGCCAACCCGGACAAGTTCGCTGACGCCTTCGCTCGTGCCTGGTTCAAGCTGACCCACCGCGACATGGGCCCGAAGTCCCGCTACTTCGGTGCCGAGGTCCCGGCTGAAGAGCTGGTCTGGCAGGATCCATTGCCGGCAGCACCTGAGGTCACCCTGGGTGCAGCTCAGATTGCCGAGCTGAAGACCCTGATCAACGACTCCGACCTGTCGGTGCAGCAGCTGATCTCCACCGCATGGAAGGCCGCTTCGACCTTCCGTTCCTCGGACAAGCGCGGTGGCGTCAACGGCGGCCGTATCCGCCTGGAACCACAGGTTTCCTGGTCGGTGAACCAGCCGGAGCAGCTCAAGCCGGTCATCGCCAAGCTTGAAGAGATCGTTGACCAGTTCAACGCCACCTCTGAGATCAAGGCGTCCTTCGCCGACGTTGTGGTGCTTGCCGGTAACGTCGGTGTTGAGCAGGCGGCCCTGGCCGCCGGCCAGCAGGTTGAGGTTGCCTTCACCCCGGGTCGTGTCGACGCTACCCAGGCGCAGACCGATGTGGAGCAGTTCGCCTGGCTTGAGCCAGTTGCCGACGGTTTCCGCAACTACGATTCGGGCTTCCTGAACCTGCCAAGCGAGTACCTGCTGATCGACCGCGCGAACCTGCTGGGCCTGTCTGCTCCGGAGATGACCGTGTTGCTCGGTGGCCTGCGTGTGGTCGGCAACAACTGGGATGGCTCGAACCAGGGTGTCTTCACCGATACCCCGGGCGCGCTGACCAACGACTTCTTCGCGAATCTGCTGGAGCTGGGCCTGGAATGGACCCCATCGGCAGATGAGAGCAGCTACAGCACCACCGACGGCCGCTGGACCGGCAGCCGCGTGGACCTGGTCTTCGGCTCGAACTCCGAGCTGCGTGCGGTAGCCGAGGTTTACGCTTCGGATGACGCCAAGGAGAAGTTCGTCAAGGACTTCGCCGCCGCCTGGGCCAAGCTCATGGACGCAGACCGCTTCGAGTTGGCACGCTAGGAACTTCCTAGCCGTTAGCTTCTAGCCCACGGTAGTTGGCCCCCGATTCCTCAATGGAATCGGGGGCCAACTCTTTTATAGCCTGTTTGTGCAGTGGAACCGTTCGGCAAAACGGCACTGGCCGCAACTTCCCCAAGGAAGCTGCGGCCAGCGGTGTGATACTTGTGATTTACCCGGGTCAGCGGGCGGTGTTGTGCATGATGTGTTTGGTGCGCGAATAGTCATCCAGGGCGTAGGCCGACAGGTCGCGGCCGTAACCCGAACCCTTGAACCCGCCCCATGGCATTTCGGTGGCTAGCACCAGGTGCGCGTTGACCCAGACGGTGCCGGCATCCAGGCGGGCGGCAACGTAGTGGCTGCGCTGCGCGTCCTTGGTCCACACCGAGGCCGCCAAGCCGAAGGGAACCTCGTTGGCGCGGGAGATCGCTTCGGCTTCTTCGGCGAAGGTCTCCACCGAGATCACCGGGCCAAAAATCTCTTCCTGGGTGCACGAGGCGCCCTGCGCGGCCTTGATGACCGTTGGTTCCACAAAAAATCCGGTACCCGGCAGCGCATGCCCGCCGGTGACAAATTCATTGCCTTCTTCTTCGGCCTTGCGCAGGTGCTCAAGAACCCGGTCATAGTGCGCCTTTGAAATCATCGGGCCGATTTCAACGTCCTGACCCGCGCCGGGTTCACCCGGGACCAAGGAAGCAACAGACTCACCCAAGGCACGGGTGAATTCTTCGGCAATCGATTCGTGAACCAGCACTCGGCAGGCGGCCCCGCATTCCTGGCCTGAATTCCAGTACCCGGCGGTGCGCAGCCCGGCGACTACCGCCTCGATGTCCGCGTCCTCGAACACCACGACCGGGGCCTTGCCACCCAGTTCAAGGTGGACCCGCTTGACGGTCGGCGCGGCCGCGGCGGCCACCGACTGGCCGCTGCCCACCGAACCGGTCAGGGCGATCATCGCGATGTCTTCATGCGCCGAGAGCCGGTCGCCAATGACCGATCCCTGTCCGGTGACAATGTTGAATACGCCGGCCGGCAGCAGGTCTGCGGTCAGCTCGGCGAGCTTCAGGGTGGTCAGCGGGGTCGTCTCCGAGGGCTTGAGCACCAGGGTGTTCCCGGCGGCCAGGATCGGCGCAATCTTCCAGACACCCATCAGCAACGGGTAGTTCCACGGGGTCACCGCCCCGACAACACCCAACGGTTCGCGCAGGATCACCGAGGTGTGGTCCTTGGCGTATTCACCGGCCGCCAGCGTGGTCCCGGCACGCAGTGCGCCGGCCATGAAACGGAATGAATCAATCGCCGAATCGACATCGTCCTCGGCCACGGCGGCGGGTTTGCCGGTGTTCCACGACTCAAGATCGACCAAGACCTGGCGGTTGGCTTCCATCCGGTCCGCAATCTTCAGCAGCACCGCTGAGCGTTCGGCCGGTACGGTGCGTCCCCAGAGCGTGAATGCGTTTTTGGCGGCTTCCACGGCCCGGTCCACGTCGTTGACGCTTGCCCGCGGCACGGTGAGGATGTCCTGTTCGGTGCTGGGATCCACCACCGTAAATGAAGCGGTCCCGGTGCCTGCGGAGAATTCTCCGTCGACAAAGATCTTGCCCGGTGGCAGGATCTCCGGGTTGAAGGAGGTTCTCTGCGCGCTGCGGCGAATCTCAAAAGTATGTGCGGTCTGCATCTGGACTCCCAGGTTTCCTAGTTGCCTGCGGGCACGGTGGTGCTGGCCAGGTCGTCCAGCAGGCCCTTGATCCGCGCCGCGGTTTGCTCGCTGGCCGGGTGGATTGGCAGGCGTGGCTCGCCGTAGTTTTCGCCCTTCAGGCTCAGCGCGTACTTGATCGCTGGGATGAACGGTTCGGTCAGCAGACCGTCGATCACCGGGTAGACATGGTTCCATTCTTCGCGGGCGGTCTTCAAGTCCCCTGCCTTGACGGCCGCGTACACCGCTGCCAGCTCTTCTGGAACCACGTTGGCGGCGCCGGCGACGATTCCCGCCGCGCCTTCAACCAGGCCGGCCAGGGTCAGTGCGTCCCAGCCGATGAAGGTTTCAATTTTGTCCCCGTGGTGGTGGATCAGCTGCAATGCCTGTTCCATGTTTCCGCTGGAGTCCTTGATGTAGCGGACGTTGGGGATTTCGGTGGCCAACCGTGCAACCAGCTCCGGGTCCAGGTTCAGTCCGGTAGCTGGCGGGATGTTGTAAAGCATTACCGGTACCGACACCGAGGCGCTGACGGTCTTCAGGTAGTCAACCAGTTCTTCAACCGAAATTGGTTCGTAGTAAGGGGTCACCAGCATGACCACGTCCGCGCCAACCTGCTCGGCATGGCGGGTGAGCTCAATGGCTTCGCGGGCGGTGGTGGCACCGGTCTGGGCTACCACTGGCACCCGGCCGGCGGCGGCTTCGACAACGACCTCAACGATGCGCTTGCGCTCTTCGTGGGTCATGGCGCTGAATTCGCCGGTGGACCCACAGGTCACCAGGCCGTCGACACCGCCCTGGATGCTGCGCTCGACCAGTGCCTTCAGCGCTGGCTCATCAATGCTTCCGTCAGCGGCGAATGGGGCGATCAGTGCGGTGAGAATACCGTGGAGGTTTACAGACATCGTGGGGTCTCCTTCAACTTTTGGATAAGGATTGGCCGAGAATATGGCGTGGGGGAAAGCCGTAGAATGATCCGGCTTATCAGTTCTCTGCTACCTGTCGGGTTCTGCCGAGCCTGGCAGGTAGCCAATAGTGGGAGCACCACCGATGCGCTTAATGTAACGGCGGTCTCATTCAAGAGTAATATGTGATCACAAATCACACAAGAGGCTACGGAACTTCTCCGTAAAGAAAATTACCTACCCGCTCAAACCCTCAACTGCCAGCAACCCCGGAGGTTTAGGCCTCCGCGGCCGAAGGCAGCGCCTGCCGGATACGTTCCATCGCCGCAAGGATGGATTGATCAGTCAATTCAGCCATCCGCTGCACATCTCTGCCCTGAACAGCATCGAGCATTTTCGCCTGATACTCCCACAGCATTTGGGAGTTGCCTCCGGCAACAGCGCGGCGCGCGCCGATGAGTTTATAGGCACGGCATTGAATCCATAAGCGTTCGATGCTTTCAAACAACACCGGGTTCCCCGAGGCCAGGTAGATGGTGCTCAAGAATTTCTCGTCATAGGCAAGGCAGGCAGCCACGTCGCCCAGTTTCAGCGCGGCGGTCATGGACTCATAGTGATCACGCAGCACCGCAACGTCGGATTCGGTCAGGTTCACCACCCCGAGCTTCGCGGCTTCGATCTCCAGCAGGCGTCGGACCGCGTAGACGTTGAGCAGTTCACCGGCGGTGAAGGCGCGAACCACGGCGCCGCGGTACGGAACCGTTTCAACCAGGCCGCTTTCTTCCAGACGCCGAATCGCATCTCGGACGGGCATGACGCTGGTGCCCAGCTGGTCGGCAAGGTCTCGAATGCGCAGCCGTGCTCCGGCCACAAGATCACCGTTGATGATCCCCTGGTGAATTGCATCGAAGACCTGGTCCGCGACCAGGGCACCTGGCTCAAGTTTGTTCAACGTCATGATGTCATTCTATCGATCGGAATTGAGACAAAATTACCCCCGCAAGGTGCGGCCACAGGCTTAGCTGCCTAATGGTCGCACCTTGCGGGAGTATCCGTTTCATTGTTTAGGATTTGCTGACACGATCTTTCTCGCCAGATTCGACCCAGAAATCCGCACCGTCGATGCCCAGCTCCAGAGGGTTGAACGTGGGGTTCAATCCGAGCTTGCGCTGGCGTTCGTAGTCTGCATGGATCTTGCGCACCGTTGGGAAGAGGAAGACCAGGCAGATCAGGTTGACCCACGCGATCAGGCCCAGTCCGATATCACCGGCGGCCCAGATCAGCTTCGCGTTGGCGATGGAGCCGATGAAAACAATGGCCATTGTTCCCAGCTTCAGCGCGAGCTTCCAGCCGTGTCCATTGCGACCATTCAAGAGGTACAGCAGGTTCGAATTTGCCACGTAGAAGTAGGCAAGCAGGCAGGCGAAACCGAACAGGAGAACCGCAACGGCGATAAATCCTGCACCCCATCCGGGAATCACGGTGTCAATGGCTTCCTGAACCCAGTTCGCTCCGGCATCCACCCCCGGGACATTGTTGATGAAGAATCCTCCGGAGCCGTCCGACACGTTGAACTTGCCGGAGACCACCATCATCAGGCCCGTTGCCATGCAGATCAGCAGAACATCGATGTAGATGCTGAAGGTCTGCACCAGTCCCTGCTTGGCGGGGTGGGAGGTGCGGGCAGCGGCGGCGGCGAAGGTCGCTTCACCCAAGCCGTTGGAGGAAGCGAATACCGCGCGGCGCACTCCCCAGGCCACGGCCGCGCCGGCGATGCCGCCGAGCATTGGATGGATTCCCAGTGCCGACTGCACGATCAGCGCGAAGGCTTGGGGAACTTGCTGGATGTTCAGCGCAATCACCGTCAGGGCCAGCAGCAGGTAGCCAATGGCGAGCACCGGCACCAAGAACTGGGTAACCTTCACCAGGCGGGTGGTGCCGCCGAAAATGACGGCGGCGATCAACGCGGTGACCAAGGTTGCTGGAACCCAGGTCGGTACGTCAAAGGCGAGTTTGGCACTCGCGGCAATGGTATTGACCTGGAACCCCGGGAAAACAACACCGTAGCCAATCACACCCAGCACCGCGACCAAGGCACCGATCTTGGGAAGCTTGAGCCCGTACTTGATGTAGTACGGCATACCACCGATATCCTCGTTGGCCTTGCGCCGATCCTCGTCCAGGACCTGGCGTTTGAAGGCCTGGGACAAGGTCGCCTCCGCGTAGCCAACCGTACAGCCGACCAGGCCGGTGACCGCCATCCACAGCAGCGCGCCCGGGCCGCCGGCGCCAATCGCGGTGGCCACGCCGGCAATGCTGCCCACACCGACACGTGAGGCGAGCGCCAGGACCAGCGCTTGGAACGAGGACAGGCCTCCCTGGCTGCCGTCGTTTTCACGAAGCTGCCGGAGCATGTCTGGAATCCGGGTGAATTGCACGCCCTTGGTGGCGACCGAGTACGCCACGCCGAGGCCTAGAACAACATAGGCCATCGGACCCCAAATGGCATCGGAGACCTGGGACAGGAGTTCTGCGAAGTCAAAGCTTCCCATCGTAACCCCTCCTTATTTTTCTCTTCAAAGATGGTGAGTACAGAAAATATGGAACTACCTACATGAAAATTGCATGGTCGTGCTCAAGCACAAGTCCCCGCGTGCAAACGCCGGATTCTTCTGCGGACTTTCTCTGGCTAGGCCACCTCGCGGATGGTGCGCTCCGGGCTCTGGCGGTGGGTGGCCAGCACGCTGGCGGCGTCCTGAGCGGCAGAGAATCCTGAGGTAATGGAGCTTTCGGTGTACAGCGTTCCCATGAAGTCGCCGGCCAAAAAGACCCGATCCGAACCGCGCATCAAGGTGGACTGCAGCTTGGCGCGTCCCGGGAAGGAATACGGCGAAGCGTTCTTCCAGCGTTCGGTTTTCGCTTCGATCACCGAGTCGGCGAACTTGCCGCCGAGGACCTCGTCAAGATCCTTCAGGTGGGTTTGGATGACCTCTTCTTCACTCTTTTCAAGCAGTGCCCGGCCCAGGCTTGCCGGGGAGAACGTCATCATGCTGCCACCGGGCTGACGCTCGGTCTCGGATCCGCGCACAATGCTCGCCTGGTTCAGTGCAATGGCAAAGGAGCGTTTTGGAGCGGCGATTGCATAGATGTCATCCCATGGCCGCGCCGAGGTTTCGTTGGTCAAAAACGCGGTGCTCACGTGCGGTCCGTATTTGATTTGGCTCAGCGCATCACGAAGGTTTTCCGGCAGGTCCACACCGACCCGGTGCGATACATCTGCGGTGGTCGCCAGGATGACGGTGCGGGCTTCGACCTCGTGTGTCTGCCCGTTTTGCTGGTACCGAACGACCACTGAGTTCTTTTTGTGGACAACTTCCTGGACAACGGCTCCGCGCTGAATCCGGTTATCCAGGGCCGCGGCGATGCTCTCGGTCAGCGTCGAGGGGCCGCCGACAATACCCTTGCTCAGGCCCTGCCCGAATCCAAGCACCAGGCTGAAGTAGCCGATGCCGGCGCCGGCGGAAATTTGGTCCATGTCACCGGCCGAGCGGGTCACGGTGGTCTTGAACAGGGATGCCGCGTCTTCGGGCAGGTCGCCAATGAAGTCCTGGAAGCTGCGCTTGTTTTCAAAGTCGTAGATTCGCTGCTGGCGGGTGGCGCCGGATTCGCCGGCGCGTTTGCGCACCACCGAGGTGTACTTGGCAACCCCGGAAACGACCTTGAGCCCGGCTTTGAAGGTAGCAATCCGGTCACCCAAGCTCATTGGCAGGCGCAGCGGGTAGGTTGCGATGTGCCCGCTCTTGAGGAACTTTCCGTTCATCGACATTCCCTGAAGCGAACCCGGGATGTTTACCGCGGTAACGCCTACCTCGTTGAGCAGCGACTCGGTTGATGAGCCCTCGCCTGCAAAGACGTGCCCACCCCAGTTCAGCCAGTAGGCCCCCCGACGTGCGGACTTGATTCGACCGCCAACGCGCTCGTCTGCTTCGAGCAGCAAGGTGTCCCAATGACGCAACCGCCATCCAGCGGATAGTCCTGCCAGTCCGGCACCGACGATAATTACGTCCTTCATCAGTTTTCTGCTCCTTGGTTTCAGGGATGACAAAGTACACGCCATGACGGCGCGGAGTTTGGAGGTAAGCGGCAACGCTGAAAGTGCATTGCTACAGCAGCGCGGAATCTGCACCGAGGTGCGGTCCGTGTGCCAACGAGACAACGGTGCGTCATTCACGGCGGTCCCTGGAAAACCTACTGTAACGGCGCTCACATCAACTGTAATTTGTGATCACATATCACGCAAGGGGTTTTTGAATTCTTTTTTGAGTCTCGGTGGTGCATCACTATTCGGGCGCCGGGCCACGGCAAAAACCGCAGCACCTCAAACTGGGCGCGTGACAGAGTGGCAACAACCAAGTGCAAACGAATAACCACCAGTCACAGTGTGAATCTGGTGGTTATAAGATAAATTGAATATTGGATTTCCAGACCGTCTCCACGGCAGTAAAGGCGGCCTTCATGGCCGGTTTTTGTCTGTCAGAAGAGTGTTGCTCCCGTACCCAGGTAGTCCGGATTCTCTAGATGCAACAACCGAGATTTCACGTCGAGCCCACCGAGGTAGCCTCCCAACGAACCGTCGGATCGCAGGACCCGATGGCACGGAAGCACAATGGGCAGCGGATTTGTCGCGCAGGCAGTTCCCACCGCCCGCACTGCCTTGGGTTTACCAACCTGCTGCGCCATCTGGGCATAACTCAGTGTCTGCCCATAGGCGATGTTTCCGAGCTCAACCTGGACCTGTCGCCGGAATTCTGTCGAAAGCCGCAGATCCAGAGAAAGGCTGAAGTTCCTTAACGAGCCGTCAAAATACTGGTCAAGCTGCCGCGCAACATCATCCAACGCTCCGCGATCCTTTAAAATCCGTGGCCCGATCTTTTGCGCCAGCGTATCCAAGATCGATTCATGGCCTTCAGTCTCAAACGCGACACGGACCAGCCCGGCTTCGGTGGTAGCAATCAATAATCGACCAATAGGGCTCTCAACAATGCGATAAGAGATCTCGACCAAACCTTGGTCATGAGCATCCTGAACAAATTTTTTGTTCAATTCTTGAAGCACAGACCCCTCATCTTGCGTCGCCAGGGTGGCGGCATTTTTTTCGCTCATGACATCTCCTCCAACAGCTGTGCGTGTTTCCATGTTGAACGCAGATTCTTGATTCCGTCACTACCTGCCCGACGGGCCGCGGCTTCGGTCCCGGACAGAATCTCAGCAATTTGCGCATAGCTCAGACCTCCGAGGTAGCGGTAGGCGATCACAAACCTCTGCTTGTTCGGCAGGACCTTAACCGCTTGCCACAGTTCACCGTTCACGATGCGAGTCTCCGGCAAGGGCTCCGAACTAGGTTCGTTCTCAAGAAGCGCGTCAGCGACAACCTCATGTTGATGTTTGCGCAGTTCGTCAATGGCCTTGCGATGAGCAATTCTCACCAGCCACGCTTGGACATTTGCACCGTCCGGGAGCTCTGCATAGGACTTCAGAGCCGATAAAAAGGTTTCAGACCACGCATCTTGCGCACGATGCTCATCAAGCAGCGCGCGGCAAACTCGCAACACAGTTAATCCATGTTGCTGAACGATCCGCTCGAACGGTATCTGCATGATGCTCCTGAAGGTTCTAGGACTGATGCGCTCCCACAAGGTAAACGTACCGCAGGCCCACTTTGTGAGGTCGAGTTCAAAGTTTTTTGCATTTCAAACACCCCTGGACTGGTCCACACGCAATGCGGGGTCGGATATTTTCCATTGCACCCCATCTCAATCCAAAGTTTTGATACCCCTGATGCTCGCTAGCGAGACGAAAACAGATCAGTCAAAACCTCTCGTGCCTCCACCCAGCACCGAGCGCCCACCCTGTGCGCCAAACAAACGCAGAGATTCTGCAAAATTTTTTCGAACCAACGGTATCGATTCACGGATTCGAGAACAACTACCTAAGCCCAATGAGCAAGCGCAGATTTAATCTAGGGTCTTCAAAAAATCGCCAATGCGCGAATCATCAGAGGTTCGCGATACCGAAATTTCTGCAACAGCTGATGCAAAACTAGATTTTTGCATCTACTATTGCATTTTGAGAGATTCGATATGCCCCAGATCACAACCGGGCGACCGTGGAAGGTAGACATATGAGCACCGAACCAGAGCTGATGCAGGGAACACCCTGGCACGGTGAACTCTTCAGCAACGTCAGGCTCACCAAGTCCCAGCAACGAGTGGTCGACAGCCTGAGTCTGAACCCTAAATTTGCAGCCTACGCGGAACTTGCTGAAGTTGCGGAACGCTCTGCAGTCAATAGTTCAACGGTGGTAAGAACCGCTCAAACATTGGGCTACTCCGGTTGGCCCGATCTGCAGCGCGAGTTGCGTGCACAATTCTTGGTTTATATCTCCCGCGAGGCCGATTTCGGCCAACAAGTGGTCGTGGAGTCGCCGGTCCATGATTCATTGGCCCATGACGCAAAAAATTTGGAGCTCACACGAAACCTTATCGACGCTGAACGAGTCGCCGAGTGCATCGAGGTTCTCTGCAACGCAAAACGTATCATTTGCCTCGGCCAGGGCTCCCACGCAGCACCTTCAATGGTTTTTGCCCATTTGGCTTCGGTCATGGGTTATCCAGCGAGTTTCGAGCAACGTACCGGGGTCCACCTGGCGGCCATCCTGAATACATTATCCGAAGGCGACGTCCTGCTGATCTCTCACCTCTGGCGTCCGCTCAAGGAGTACACAATCGCCGCACGCATCGCGGCGACCTCGAAAGCCAAAATCATCACCATCACCGACCTCACGACCAGCACCCTGGCCAAGTACAGCGATCATGTCCTGCCAGTGCCCAGCGAAGGGGTTTTCACCTTCCAATCGGCCACAGCGGCGGTCTCGGTAGCCTACGGCCTGCTCGCCGGGATGGAAAACCACGAATCTCGGGCCATCCGACCACGCTTGATCAATGTCCACGAACTGTGGAACGAACTAGAACTCTACGAATCCTAAAGGGGTATTTCCTTGTCACAACTGATCACCGGCAACATTGAGCTCTCTGAAGCGCTCTCGGCAAACTGGGAGTCCAAGCGCGAGCTCATTGAAGAACTTGCCAAGGACATTCATGCGCATCCGGAGTTGTCTTTCCAGGAACACCGAGCCGCCGCCAACCTCACCGCCATGTTTGCCCAACAGGGTTTCGTGGTCACCGAGGGCATCTGCGATCTACCCACCGCTTTTGAGGCAAGCGTCGGCACCGGAAATCTGGTGGTCGGCATCTGCATTGAGTACGATTCCCTCCCTCAGGTCGGACACGCCTGCGGTCACAATCTGATCGCAGGCGCATCGATTGGTGCCGCACTGTCGCTTGCACCGCTGGTTGATGAGCTAGGTATTACCCTCAAAGCAATCGGCACTCCGGCCGAGGAGCACGGCGGGGGCAAGGTACTGATGCTTGAGCGCGGCGCTTTTGACGGCGTAGGGCTTTCTTTGATGGCCCATCCGATGCATGAGGGGCGTACCAGCAATCCATTGGGAACCAGCACCCAGGCAGTGGGCCGCTTCAAAGCGATGTTCACCGGCCAGGCAGCTCATGCGGCAGCAATGCCGCACCGTGGAGTCAACGCTGCCGACGCGGCAACGCTTTCACAGGTAGCCATCGGACTTTTACGCCAGCAGCTGCCCGACACCCACCGCGTCGCTTCCTTCATCGAGGAAGCTGGGCACGTCACCAACATCATTCCCGACTTCTCGGTAGTTCACTTTGAGGTTCGTGCATTCGAACTCGAAGAGTACAAGCAGTCGCTGGAAAAGGTGCGCCGCTGCTTTGAAGGTGCGGCCTTGGCTACTGGCACGACACTCGAATTCGAGGCGACCGAACCACTGTATGAGCCGGTTGTCCAAGATGAGCTGCTTGCCTCGTTCTGGAACGACGCTATGGCCGCCCGCGGCAATGACGTCAGCCCCGTAGATCCTCGCGATAGCTCCGGAGGATCGACCGACATGGGAAACATTTCACAGGTCATCCCCTCCATCCACCCAATGTTCGCCGTACCGGGCGCTACCGCGCCGGTGCATTCGGCAGGGTTCACTGCTTCAGCGAATACCGAAGCCGCCTACAAGGTCATGACCGACGCAGGGTTGTCACTTGCTGCGACCGTCGGCGCTGCAGTGCTTGCTGACCGTGACCGCTTCATCTTCGCAGCCTACTCACGCGGATAGCACCCCTCCCTTTGCAACAGGACACCACATGAAAACTTTGTCACCCACCGCCAAGATCGGCGCGAAGCACGCGCTGCCAATTTCTGCCTTGGCGCTGCTGGTTACCGTCATAGCCGAAATCATCGGCAAAAAGACCTTTGATATTGGGATTGGCACCCTGCTGATATTCCCCATGGTTTGGGGCCTCATCATCGGCGCGGTGCTGACGCTTCAGAAGGTCAAACCAGTATCAATTAATTCCCAGAAGATTGCTGCCGGGTTTTCGGCCATTGCGGTGCTCTTGCTGGTGGTTCGACTTGCCGCAGACATCGGCCCGCATATTCCTGAACTGATTTCCGCTGGGCCTGCACTGTTTTTGCAAGAAATCGGGCATATGCTCGGCACCATCGTGCTTGCCTTGCCATTGGCTGTCCTGCTGAAAATGGGACGTTCTACCGTGGGCGCCACCTTCTCCATTGACCGCGAATCGTCCTTCGCGATGGTTTCAGCCCGATTCGGGTCAAACTCGGACGAATACCGTGGTGTGCTGGCCATGTATGTTTTCGGAACCATTTTTGGTGCGATCTACATTTCGCTGGTCACCTCCGTGGTAGCCAGCTGGGGAATTTTTGATCCCTTGGCTATGGCGATGGGCGCAGGTGTCGGTTCAGGTTCCATGATGGCCGCATCCGCCGCGAGCATCTCGGCGGTCTACCCTGATGCCGAGCAGGCAATTCTTTCCATGGCAGCCGTCTCCAACCTCATCACCACCATTATGGGAACTTATGTGGGGATGTTTGTAGCACTGCCGCTGGCTAACAAGGTGTACAACGTCCTCACGGGCGCCAAACGCAAGGCAGCGGCGGCAACGGTAGCGCAGCAAGAAGGCACCTTGCCAGATCAAGATCGCGCCCTGACTCAACTTGAAGAAGACAACGCTCAGTTCGCGCAGGACGCCTCAGAGGTTGGCGCGGTGGAGAATGTGCCGCTCTGGGTTTCCTTGCCGGTGCTTTCGATCATGGGAATAGCCACTGCGAGCATCTCCGAAGGCTTCAGTTTCCAATTGGTTTTCTCTTACGTGGTGATCTGTGCACTGATCGTCGTCGGCGCCTACCTAGCCAAGTTGACCAAAAACAAGATTCCATCTTTGATTTGGCTGACAACTATAGTTGCGCTCCTGTGCAGCCCCATCTCACCGGTGGCCGACTTTTTTGTTCAGACCCTCAGCGCAGTGCCATTCCTGTCCATCACTACCGTGGTACTGACCTGCGCGGGCCTCTCCCTGGGCAAGGATATCGGGCTGCTTAAGAAGATCGGCTGGAAGATTGTCCCGGTCGGTTTGGTCGCGATTACTGCATCATTCATCCTCGCCACGATCATTGCCGAATTCGCGTTGGGTTTCTGGAACTAATTCCACTGCAATCACCCAAAAGGGCGGGCTTCCCGAAGGAAGCCCGCCCTTCGGCGTTTCACCGCTTGCGACCCGTCAGACCCCACTGGCCGCAAGCGGGATAGCCAAAAACTGGTGGATACTTAGCGCGATACTTCCGCCGTCTCTTGGGCGCCCTGGCGTTGCTGGTGCAACTGGTGCAGACGCTGAAGATCAATGGAAATGATTTCGCCGTTTTCCACCGACTGATCAATCCGTTGCCCTGCCAAGGCATCGCGAACGGTACGCATGGTCGCTCCGTGGCTGACAACCAGGGTTCGTTGCCCCGGATAACGCTGTGCAAGGTCAACCAGCGCCGGCAGCGCGCGGTCCAAGATGGCGGCGTGGGTCTCCAGTTCGTGATTCACCAGGGCGGCTTCTTCGTCACTGACCCCACCCATGATCCGGCCCTCCAGCGGCCCGAAACTTCGTTCAATCAGTTCGGGCACGGCAACACCGGTCTGGGCACCGGTCTGCTCCGCGATCAACGCCGCGGTTTCCTGGGCACGCCCCAATGGGGAGGCCAGAACCAGATCCCAATTCTTGTTGCGCAGGTAACGCCCAAGCCGGCGGGCCTGATCCCGTCCGGTTTCATTAAGTTCAATGTCCGTTCGGCCCTGCAGGCGCCCAGCAACATTCCAGTCGGTTTGCCCATGTCGTACCAGTGCCAGTGCGGTTTCCATGCCTCGAGCATAGGCGCAGCCGAACACTATCGAATAATCTCCGGTGAAAAAAGAAATACGCAACGTTACGACTCATAGTTGGGTCATTTTCGGTCATGTTGCGAAGATTGTTACAACCATCCCGAGCGGCCGAGAGATCTGGTTCGATGACGCCGCAGCAACCTGCCACAGCCGGTGGATACGGTGCTACCGCCAGAAACGATGGAGCTGCTTTTCGCCAAGCTTGGCGTTGAAGCGACATTGAAACCGGGATTCCTGCCTCGATGGCATCCGTGCCCCGCACGGAAGCCAAGGACGTATCGACAAGGAGTCAAAAGCCACCATGGCAGACCACAAGTTTGGATTCCGCACCCGCGCACTACACGCCGGCGGCACCCCTGATGCCGAACATGGCGCCCGCGCGGTGCCGATCTATCAGAGCACCTCATTCGTTTTCAAGGACGCCGACGACGCGGCGAACCTCTTTGCCCTGCAGAAGTACGGCAATATCTATTCGCGTATCGGCAATCCCACCGTGGCGGCGTTCGAAGAACGTATGGCCTCGCTGGAAGGCGGCATCGGCGCGGTAGCCACCGGCTCCGGCATGGCCGCAGAATTTGTCACCTTTGCCGCCCTGGCCCAGGCCGGGGACCACATTGTGGCCTCCTCAAAGCTTTACGGCGGAACCATCACGCAGCTGGATGTCTCACTGCGCCGCTTCGGCATCAACACCACCTTTATTGATTCCAATGATCCAGCCGATTTCGAGGCTGCGATCCAGGAAAACACCAAGGCCGTCTACACCGAGGTGGTGGCCAACCCGTCGGGTGACATTGCAGACCTCGCCGGCCTGGCCGCGGTCGCTCACCGCCACGATATCCCGCTGGTGGTCGACTCGACCCTGACTCCTCCCTACATCCTGCGCCCCATCGAGCACGGTGCCGACATTGTGATTCACTCGGCCACCAAGTTCATTGGCGGGCACGGCACCACCCTTGGCGGTGTGGTCATCGAGTCCGGCACCTTCAACTGGGGCAACGGAAAGTTCCCCAGCATGACCGAGCCGGTGGCAAGCTACGGCAACGTGTCGTGGTGGGCCAACTTTGGTGAATACGGTTTCCTGACCAAGCTGCGCAGCGAACAGCTGCGCGACTTCGGACCGGCCCTGCCGGCCCAGTCCGCGTTCCAGTTGCTGCAGGGCCTGGAAACCCTGCCGCAGCGCATGGACAACCACCTGGCCAACGCCAAGCAGGTTGCCGCCTGGCTGGAAGCCGACGAACGTGTCACCTACGTGAACTACGCCGGCCTGGAATCCCACCCGCAGCACGAACACGCCGCAAAGCTGCTGCCAATGGGTGTCGGTTCGGTATTCAGCTTCGGTGTCAAGGGTGGGCGCGAAGCCGGGGCGAAATTCATCGATGCCCTGCAGCTGGCCAGCCACCTGGCGAACATCGGCGACGCCCGCACCCTGGTGTTGCACCCGGCCTCAACCACTCACCAGCAGCTCAGCGGTGAGCAGCTGATTGCCGCCGGTGTGCCCGAAGACCTGATCCGCTTGTCGGTTGGCCTTGAGGACGTTGAAGATATCCTGTGGGACCTGGACCAGGCGCTGGCCGCCTCGCAGGAAGGCGCACTGGACGCCGATTTTGCGGCACCCACCTATGACGGTGCTTCCTGCGCCGTTCCCGCCGCTTCGAAGGGAGCCAACTAATGAGCACCGCTGAACGCACCTGGCAGGGTCCGGGAGCCGCAGAGCGCCTGAACATCCTGCGCGAAACCAAAACCATCGCCATTGTCGGCGCCTCGAACAAACCTTCCCGGGCCAGCTACTTTGTGGCGACGTACCTGTTGTCTTCCTCCAAGTACAAGGTGTACTTCATCAACCCGGTGCTGGATGAGATTCTTGGCCAGCCGGTCTACAAGTCATTGGCAGACCTGCCGGAGACCCCGGACCTGGTTGAGGTATTCCGCAAGCACGACGACATTCCCGGTGTCTTGGATGAGACGCTGGCCGTCGGGGCCAAAACCCTGTGGTTGCAGCTGGGAACCTGGCATGAGGAAGTAGCCCTCCGTGCTGAAGCGGCGGGCCTGAACGTGGTCATGGATCGCTGCGTGAAGATCGAGCACGCACGTTTCCACGGAGGTTTGCGCCTGGCCGGTTTCAACACCGGTGTGATTTCGTCAAAGCGCCAGCTCTTGGCCTAATCAGCCCCTGGCCCAAAGAAGCGGTGCCGTCCTTCCATCTCGAAGGGCGGCACCGCTTTGCCATTTATGAATTGAGGCTACTTAACCAGGTAGCTGCGCAGATCGTCCAGGATCTGGTTGGCGCCGGTCGGGCCTAGACCCAAAAACCAGACGTCATCATTCACGCGGATGGCCTGTCCATCTTTAACCGCCTGCAGCTGACCCCACAGAGGCCCCTCAACGGCCGCCTTTTCCCCCGTAGCTTCCGGTGTTCCGTAAGAGGTGTAGAACAGCCAATCCGAGTCTCCCTCGGCGAGGTTCTCAGCGGAGATTTCCACGGCCAGGTCTTCGATGTCCTGGTTCTCCGGACGCGTGAACCCAGCGTCGTTGAGAATGACACCGATCAGCGATTTGTTCGCGTAGAGTCGGATCTTTTCAGGCATAAAACGCATCAAAGAGATCTTCGGGTCGCCCTGGACGTCTTCCTTCAGCGCCGTTGCCTTGGCCTGATAGTCATTCAATACCGAAACCGCGGCAGTTTCCTCTCCCAGTGCCTCACCGGCTAGCAAGAAGTTTTCCTTCCAAGGGAATCCTGGGCGGATCGAGAAGACTGTCGGCGCGATTTCGTTGAGCTGCCCATACAGCTTGTCTGCACGCAACTGCGAACCGATGATCAGGTCCGGGTTCAATGCGGCGATAGCCTCCAAGTTGAGTTCCTGGATGGTACCCACGGTCTTCGCATCTTTAACCTGGTCCGCCAGGTAGCTCGGAACAGAGTTCACGCCTTCAGTCGCCGGGATGCCGACCGGGGTGATCCCCAGAGACAACACGGCGTCCAGTTCGCCGGTATCCAGCACCACCACACGCTGCGGCTTGGCTTGGATTTCGGTGGTTCCGTTGGCATGGGTCACGGTGCGCGGGAACTGGCCGGCTTCGGCGTCCGAACCGAACTTGGCCGTTTCTTCATCTGCAGTCGTAAAACTCTGACCGCCGATAGCGACGTCCTTGTTGCCAGCGTTGGAATCAGTTGAGTTGGTGGCCGCGCCACAACCAGCGGTGACCGCCACAAGCACAGTGGCGGTGGCGCCGAGCAAGGCTCGACTCCATGCGGTACGAGTTTTTAATAAATTCACAACGCTAATATACCGTATTCGTTTCCGTGGCTTGGTTGCGCTACGTCGACTCCCAGAACAGTCGCGATAATATGGTTCGGTCACCATTCTCAGCGTGAAAGTGCGGCCCCTATCCCCGTGAAGACTTTAGCCTCGCCAGAGGATTTGCAGTCAAGCAAATCCCCGAGCAAACACCTAGCGGTTCTCGGGGTGCTAGCGGCGCTTCTGGTGGCCCTCGCCGCCTTCTCATTGACCGTAGGCTCGCGCTCATTGAGCCTCGAAACCATTTTTTCGGCCCTGGCCAACCCGCAAGAATCTGTTGAGCGCAGCCTCATCCTTTCCTCACGACTACCCCGCGCACTGCTGGCGATTTTCGCCGGTGCCGGCCTTGGAGTGGCCGGGCTGCTCGCCCAAGCATTAACACGCAATCCGCTGGCCGAACCTGGCATCCTTGGCGTTAATGCCGGCGCTTCATTAGCCATCGTGACGGCCGTCGGATTTTTGGGAGTTTCAGGCTTTGCCGGATACGTCTCGTTCGCGTTCCTCGGCGCCCTGCTCACGGCCGCATTGGTTTACCTGATTGGACGCCCCCGGGCAGGCTCTTCAGACCCGGTGCGCCTGGTCTTGTCCGGGGTGGCTATCGGGGCGATTTTCACGGGCCTCGGAACGGCCCTCTCATTGGTCCGGCCGCAGGCATTCGACCAGTTGCGCGCCTGGACGATCGGCTCCCTCCAAGGTCGAGACACCTCGGTCATTTTCCCCTTGGCACTACTGACGTTGCTCGGCATCCTGATTGCCGCGCTCTGCACGCGGTCCCTCGACGGGCTGGCACTGGGCGATGATGCGGCCACGGCCCTGGGCATCAACGTCCGCAACACCCACGTTCTGGTTTTGGTGGCGCTTACCGTGCTTGCCGCGTCCGCCACCGCCGCAGTGGGAGCCATCGGTTTCATCGGGCTCATGGCGCCTCACGCTGCACGTAGATTGGCGGGGTCCGGGACCGGCTGGGTCATGGCCTACACCTGTTTGCTGGCGCCCATGCTTCTGCTTATTGCCGATATGCTCGGTCGCATCATGCTTCCCGGCGAGTTGCAGGCCGGTGTGGTCTGCGCGTTCATCGGTGCTCCGCTGCTGATCATGCTGGCCCGCAGCCCCAAGGCGGTGGCCCTGTGAGCAGTGTTTCAGCGATTGGACACCGACGCCTCGTTCGCCACCCCCGTTCCCGTGCAGTCGGCCTAGCCCTGGCGCTTGCGGCCCTGCTGGCCACGGTGTTCGCAGTCTCCGGCGGGGAATACACCATTACCCCGTGGCGCGTGATTCAGATCCTCTTTGGCGGCGGCGAAGGACTTGAAACGACGGTGATCTGGCAATGGCGTATGCCCCGAGCCACCGCCGCACTGGTTTTTGGCGCCGGCCTTGCGGTATCCGGTGCGATATTCCAAACCCTGACACGCAACCCGCTGGGCTCCCCGGACATCATCGGGTTTTCCACTGGCGCCTATACCGGCGCACTGCTGGTGCTGACAATCCTCGGCGGCGGTTTTCTCGCCACCAGTTTGGGTGCCCTCACCGGGGGATTGCTGACAGCATTCGTGGTGTACCTCCTCGCTTGGCGCAACGGGACCCATGGATTCCGCCTCATACTGGTGGGAATCGGCATCTCAGCGGTGCTCGCTTCCTTCAACCACTACCTTGTGTTGCGCGCCGAACTCGATGTGGCGATGGCCGCGGCCGTGTGGGGCGCGGGAACCTTGAATGGTGTGACGTGGGCCGGGGTCATCCCGGTGAGCGTCGTTGTTTTGGGTTCGCTGGCCGCGGTGCTGATCGGGTCGAAGTCGTTGCAGATGCTTCAGATGGGTGACGATTTGGCCAGTGCCCTGGGCATGAAGGTCGAACGGACCAAACTGGTGCTGGTGACGTTGGCAGTTCTCCTGGTTTCCGCAGTGACAGCCTTGGCCGGTCCAATCGCTTTTGTTGCGCTTGTGGCCCCGCAGTTGGCCCGACGACTTGTCGGCGGGGGTTCGTTAAACCTGATCCCCACCGCACTGACCGGCGCGTTCCTGCTTGCCGTGGGCGACTTGCTGGCCCAGAGGCTTTTCGCCCCAATCCAGCTGCCGGTTGGAGTTGTGACCGTCTGCATCGGCGGAATCTATCTGGTGTACCTCCTTAATCGCGGCACGCAGCGCGTGCGCGGCTAGCAGCAATACGCCACGCTGAGACTTGAGGCACATTTTTCCGCGAGTTTCCGGTGTTTTTCGCGGGTTTTCATAACGATTGGGTGGAGTTTGCCGTGAGCTGGCCCCTCAGTTTGAAAACGCCGGGCCCAACGCGGGATGGTGGTTAGATGCCCTCCCCCATTCACCGTTTCGCTGCATTGACTTGCCTTGCCTCAGTACTGCTGTTAACCTCCTGCGGCTCAGACTCCCGAGCCGACTCAAGCTTCGCGCGACAGGCCGCTTCCTACCTCACCCCCGGACAGGATAACTCGCGGCTCCAAGGCTCCACGGCCGCGCCGGCCCAAGACGTCGAACCTGTCGCCGCGGTGACCGCACCAGCTGGCCCGCTACGCCTGCATCCGCGCCCCGAGGTGCATTGCGATCAGGCCAAATGCGTGGCCCTGACCTTTGATGACGGGCCCGGCCGCTACACCGAAACCCTGCTGGACTCGCTGGCGGCGGCGGATGTCCCGGCGACGTTTTACCTGTTGGGCCAGAATGCGGGAAAGTATCCCCACGCCTTGCGCCGCATGGTGCTTGAAGGGCACCAGCTAGGCAGCCACACCCAAGACCACGCCTCGCTAACCACCCTGAGCCGTTCGCAGATTACCCACGAAATCGATGAAGCCGCCTCCATCATCAAGGATGTGTCCGGTGTTTACCCCGGCACCGTGCGCCCTCCCTACGGCGCGCATAACGCCGAGGTTGATTCATTAATCGATGCGCCGCTGGTGTTATGGGATGTGGATACCTTGGATTGGCAGCACCGCGACTCCGCCAAGGTTGCAAGCATTGCAATGAGTCAGGTCCGCGACGGTTCGATCATCTTGATGCACGACATCCACCAGAGCACCGTTAAGGCCGTACCCGAGCTCATCAAGCAGCTGAAGGCCAAGGGATACACCCCGGTGACCGTCGACGAACTGTTTGACGGCCAAGAGTTCAACAGCTCCACGGCGTATAGCCGCCGCAATCAGATTCGCTGAGCCGCTTTCACTGTGCAATACATCAAAAACCTCAGATAGCCAGCAAAACCCACTCAAACACAGATAAATCCAAAACTTCCTCGGCTTTTCACTTGACCTACCCACACAATCGGGCATAAAGTCATCTAAACACAGATTGATGTGTTGCAGGTCATGAAACCCAGCGGAGGCAGAAATGTTCGCCGAAGAACGACACCGGCTGATCGTTGAACAGCTGGCCGCCGACGGAAAAGTCACCGTCGCGCAGCTTGCCGAACGATTCGACATCACCCGGGAAACCGTGCGCCGTGATCTGGCGCAGCTTGAATCCGAAAACCACCTGCGTCGAGTGCACGGTGGCGCGGTAGCTACCAGTGAAGCAAGCACCCGCGAGGAAAGCTACGTTGTACGCACCGCCATCCATGCCGATGCCAAGGCGCGCATCGCGCAGCGGGCTCTGAACCTGATCCCGGTCTCCGAAGCTTCGGTCATTCTTGACGCCGGCACCAGCACCGAAATCCTGGCCGAACGGATGCTCAAAACCAACGCCGGAAGCGGCCTGCTGGTGATCACCCACGCACTACCCATCGCTTCGGTGCTGGTGCAGAGCCAAGAGATTGCCCTGGAACTGATCGGCGGACGCGTCCGCGGGATTACCGGGGCGGCCAGCGGTGCGCGGACCGCCCAGGAATACGCGAACTACCGGGCTGATATTGCATTTATCGGCACCAACGGCCTGCACCCGAGTTTCGGGCTAAGCACCCCGGATCCGCTGGAAGCAGCGGTCAAACGTTCGTTGGTCGCCAGCGCCCGCCGTGTGGTGTTGCTGGCCGACGGCTCAAAATTTGATCAGGAAACCCTGGTTCGATTCGCCTCCTTGGATGCAATCGACACCCTGGTCACCGACAGCCAGCCCGGCACCGAGCTTGCCGCCGCGCTTGAAGCCGCAGATGTTGAAGTGATCGTGGCATGATCATCACCCTGACCTGTAATCCCGCACTGGACAAAACCGTGGAACTGGCCGCCGCGCTGAGCCCGGGAACCGTGCAACGTGCCGAGTCCAGCCACCTGCAGGCGGCCGGCAAGGGAGTGAATGTCACCCGCGCCATCATTGCCGCCGGTGAGAAGTCCCTCGCCCTGCTGCCCGGTGATGCCAGCGACCCGCTCATCCAGGCGCTGGCCGTCGACAACCTCCCGCACCGTTCGCTGCCCATCGCCGCGGCGCTGCGCACCAACATCACCCTGGTTGACCACCTGGGTGTCACCACCAAAATCAATGAGCCCGGTCCGGTGCTCGGTGCCGAGGCCTTGGCCCAGCTCCAAGAACTGATCATTGCCGAACTGGCCAGTACCGAAACCAGCTGGCTGGTCCTTGCCGGCTCGCTTCCTCCGGGGGTGCCGGATGACTATTACGCCATGCTGACCGCCCGGCTGCGTGAGCACCTCGGCTCGCGGTGCCCCAAGATCGCGGTCGATACCTCCGGCGCCCCGTTGCGCCAGCTGTTCGCCCACTCACCGCTGCACGTACCCGATCTGCTCAAACCCAACGCCGAAGAGCTGGCCGAACTCACCGGCTCTACGGTCAGCGAGGCGGAGCTCGAGGCCTCGCCCCAGCTCACCGCCCGCACCAGTGCGATGCTGCTGGAACGCGGAGCGCAGGCGGTGCTCGCCACGCTGGGAGCCGCCGGTGCCGTGCTTTCCACCCGGGACGGCGCCTGGCATGGAATCCACGACCCCATCACGGTGCGCAGCACCGTTGGCGCCGGAGATTCATCGTTGGCCGGCTATCTGCTGGCAGATACGGCGGGAGCGGACGCGGCTGAGAAGCTGCGCCTGGCCATCGCCTACGGAACGGCCGCGGCATCGCTGCCCGGCTCAACCATTCCCACCCGCCATCACCTGCGCACGGACGCTGTTGCCGTCACCGCTCTCACGCCAAGACAAGGATCCCACTCATGAGTGATCTGATCACCCCCGGGCTCGTCACCCTGGATGCCTTCCTGGGCACCACCACCAACGACGTCATCACCCACCTGGCCAAGCAAATCACCGCGCAGGGCCGCGCCACGAACGCGGCGGAACTTGCCGAACATGCGCTGGCACGCGAAGCGAAAACCGCCACCGGGGTGCCCGGCGGCATCGCGATTCCACACTGCCGGTCAGCCGCGGTCACCGCACCGACCTTGGCCATGGCCCGTTTGGCCACCCCGGTGGATTTTGGCGCCAAAGACGGACCTGCGGATCTCATCTTTTTTATCGCCGCCCCGGAAGGAGCGGATAAGGACCACCTGAAGCTGCTCTCCAAACTTGCCCGCGCACTGGTGAAAAAGAGCTTCACCGCCGCGCTGCGCGAGGCCAAAAACAATCAAGAGATTGTCGACCTGGTCACCGAGGTTACCTCTGACACCCCGGCCGCCAGCCGCGTTGCGACGAGCGGTGCGGCCAGCACACCAGCTGCCGTGAAGCGTGTAAAGATTGTTGCCGTCACCGCCTGCCCGACCGGCATTGCCCACACCTACATGGCGGCCGACGCGCTGGCGCAAAGCGCCGAGGAGCTCGGCATCGATTTCGCGGTGGAAACCCAAGGCTCCTCAGGCTCCACCCCGCTGGACCCGGAGCTGATCCGCACCGCGGACGCGGTGATCTTCGCCGTGGACGTGGATGTACGCGATCGCGGCCGTTTTGCCGGCAAGCCGGTGATCCAGGTTCCGGTCAAACGCGGTGTGGACGAGCCAGCCAAGCTCCTCACCGATGCGGTGGCAGCCTCCTCGAACCCGAACGCTCGCAGGGTTCCGGCGGCAAGCTCGGACGAAGCCGCCGACAGCCAGGACACCAAACGTGAAAGCTTCGGCGCGGGACTCAAGCGTGCGCTGCTGACCGGTGTGTCCTACATGATCCCGTTTGTCGCCGGCGGCGGCCTGCTGATCGCCCTGGGCTTCCTGCTGGGCGGCTACGCCATCACTGATGTGGCGGACGGCTACCTCAGCGACAATTCATTGTGGAATCTGCCAGATGCCGGGCTAGGCGCCTACCTGGGTGCAGTGGCCTTCAAGATCGGTTCGCTGTCCATGGGCTTTTTGGTCCCTGCGCTGGCCGGCTACATCGCCTATGCGTACGCTGACCGCCCGGGCATCGCCCCGGGTTTCACCGCCGGCGCGGTGGCGGGGTTCATGGGCGCAGGGTTCATCGGCGGAATCGTCGGTGGCGTGATTGCCGGCCTGGCCTGCCGCTGGATCAATTCCTGGGCCGTACCACGCTGGCTGCGCGGACTGATGCCGGTGGTGATTGTGCCGTTGCTGGGTTCCTTGATCGCTTCCGGATTGATGTTCCTGGTGCTCGGCGGACCGATTGCGCGCCTGACCCTGGCCCTGAACGACTGGCTTTCGGGAATGTCCGGTGTGGCGGCAGCTGGCCTGGGGCTGATTCTGGGCCTGATGATGGCCGTAGATCTTGGTGGACCGGTCAACAAGGTGGCCTATGCCTTCGCCGTGGCCGGCCTGGGTGCGGGTTCACTGGTTGAAAACCCGGCGCCGCTGATGATCATGGCCGCCGTGATGGCCGCTGGCATGGTGCCTCCGCTGGCGATGGCCCTAGCCACCGTCATCGCTCCGAAGCTGTTCAGCGGGGCAGAGCGTGAAAACGGCAAGGCCGCCTGGCTGCTGGGGGCCGCCTTCATCTCCGAGGGCGCCATTCCATTCGCCGCGGCCGACCCGCTGCGGGTCATCCCGGCGTCCATGGTCGGCGCCGGCGTCACCGGTTCATTGATCATGACCTTCAACGTGGTCAGCCAGGCCCCGCACGGCGGAATCTTTGTTTTCTTCGCCATGAACAACACCTGGCCGCTCTTCCTGCTAGCCACCGTGATTGGTACGGTGATCTCAGCACTATTGGTGATCATCCTCAAGAAGTTCGTCCGTAAAACCCCGGTCGCCCAGGCCTCCTCGGCAACCGCGCAATCGGCAGGAGTTGCAGCATGAGCACGCAGCAGCTTGTTTACCATGGGGTAGGAGTCAGCGCAGGACGGGTGATCGGGCCGGTGCTGCGGATGCCGGATCCCATCATTGCGCCAACCGATGGAGCCCCGCTGCCGGCGGGACGCACCGCGCAGGATGAGATCCAACGGCTGCAAGAGGCCACCGGGAGCGTCGCCGCGCAGCTCAAGGCCCGGGCGGCGACCGCTACCGGGGACGCGAGGGACGTTTTGAAGGCCACCGCGCTGATGGCCAGCGACCGCAGCCTGCTCAAATCCGCCAACCAGCTGGTCTCCGGCGGCACCTGCGCTGAATCAGCCATCTGGGAGGCAGCCGATGCGGTAGCGACCCAGCTGAGCGCGCTAGGCGGCTACATGGCAGAACGCGCCAGCGACGTGTTGGATGTGCGGGCTCGTATCGTGGCGCAGCTGCGCGGAGTCCCTGCACCGGGCATCCCGGATTCGGATCAGCCATTTGTGCTGGCCGCGGTGGACCTGGCTCCGGCCGATACCGCCACCCTGGACCCGGCCAAGGTGCTGGCATTGGTCACCTCGGATGGCGGCCCGCAGTCTCATACCGCCATCATCGCCCGCTCGCTGGGCCTGCCGGCCATCGTGGCGGCCAGCGGGACCACCGCCCTGGATGACGGGATGCAGGTGTTTGTTGACGGGATCAGCGGAACGGTCATCACCCATCCCGGGAGCGAGCAGGAACACCTGGCGGTAACCTATGCGAACCGCGAGCCGCTGCCCGAGTTTGACGGCACCGGCGTCCTGGCCGACGGTCACCTGGTCCCCTTGCTCGCCAACGTCGGCAGCGGCGCGGACGCCCAAGCCGCGGCCTCCGCGGGAGCAGAGGGTGTTGGACTGTTGCGCACCGAATTCTGTTTCCTGGGCCGGGATACCGAGCCCACCCATGAGGAGCAGGTCCAGGCCTACGGTGCGGTATTCGAAGCCTTCGGAGGAAAGAAGGTGGTGGTCCGCACGTTGGACGCCGGCGCGGATAAACCGCTGCCCTTCCTCACCGATACCACCGAACCGAACCCCGCGCTCGGGGTGCGTGGTTACCGAACCGACAGCACCAGCCCCGGGGTACTGGCCCGCCAGCTAGCGGCAATTGCCCAGGCTGCCAGTGAGCATCAGGCCCAGGTCTGGACCATGGCCCCGATGATTTCCACCCCGGCGGAGGCGGGAGCCTTTGCCTCCATGGTTTCCGAAGCTGGCCTGCCCACCGCTGGCACCATGATTGAGGTGCCTTCCGCCGCGGTACTGGCTGGCGGCATCCTTAATCGCTGCGACTTCGTTTCCTTGGGAACCAATGACCTGACGCAGTACACCATGGCGGCCGACCGCCAGCTGGGGTCCATGGCAGAACTTAATGACCCCTGGCAGCCAGCCGTGCTGCACCTGGTGAAAGCCACCACCGACGGAGCACAACGCGCCGGCGGCAAGCCGGTAGGTGTCTGCGGCGAAGCCGCGGCAGACCCGGCCCTGGCCGTGGTGCTGGTTGGGCTGGGGGTCTGGACCCTGTCCATGAACAAGCGGGCGCTGTCCCCGGTCGCGGCGGTGCTGCGCACGGTGGACCTGCCGACCGCCCAACGTTTAGCGGCGCTGGCGCTGGATGCCGAGTCGGCCGCTGAAGCCCGTCGGCTGGTCCGCGCCGAATTGCCGGAACTAGACCGGTTCGGGCTGTAACTAGCCCGAATCACCCAACACACCATCTGTTAGTCAAAGGAGAACCCCATGGCAGAACGTCAAGCAATCATTGGAAGCCGCGTTGGGCTGCATGCCCGCCCAGCGGCAATCTTCGCTGAGGCAGCCGCCGAAGCCCCGGTAGAAGTGACCATCGCGTTGGAGGGCGAGCCGGCCGAAGACGCATTGGACGCTTCAAGCATCCTCTCGCTGATGGGTTTGGGCGCCGAATACGGTACCACCGTCATCCTGCGCGCCGAAGGCGAAGGCGCCGAGGAGGCACTGGAGGAACTGGTCAAGGTCCTGGAAACAGATCACGACTCGGAGTAACTTCGCCCATCGAATAGGTGTGGTGGGGCGCGGCGTAAGCGGGGGCCCCCCCCCAAATTTTTGTTGCGTGTAGGTTGTGGTGGGTTGGGGGGGGGGTGGCGGGAGGGGGGGGCAAAAAATTTTAAAAAAAAACTTAATTGTAGATTTGTTGAA
>NZ_JBIUXY010000006.1:0-315117 GCF_044744225.1 Glutamicibacter sp. NPDC087344
GGATCATTGGTTGGACAGGGGCAAGACACCATGCCGAGGCTGGTCGGCCGACAGTCCCTATGATCCTCTTTTAGGGGCTGTCAACAAGATAACGGTATCTCCCGGTTCGGCAACTACACTCAACTTCTTGATTGACCGATCAGCATACGACTCTTGCGAAGTATCCTGATCATCTTGACTGTGGTGAAATTGCGGTAGTTTTCGCTAGAATGTGGGTTTCCGTTGCATCTCATTTCATGATCTCGTTCATGTAGGAATGCGACTTGTAGCCTGCAATTTTCGCCAGATCTCGGTTCGACACCTTCTTGACGGTCTTCAGGCACTGCAGCATTTCTAGTTCTCGACCCTCCATCCAGAGCTCTCCAATATCGATAGAGCCAATGCTCATTTCTGTATTCTATTTCTACTCATGATGCTCATTTTCTGTACTCATTTAATTGCTCTAGTATCCACTCGTCAATTCCATCAGGCACCTAGTTTCGTCACATCCCATGTGGCGCAACGTTTTTTGGCGAAAAACTTGTAGAGTTCTTGGTGTCCACCTTTCGTGTTCACTGAGTGTCCACGCCATTTCGCCATTTTCGTTTTCCGGGAGAAGCTGAGCTCGTGAACAGCATGCAAACACTGGCCGATCTGATCAAGAGCGTCCAGGAAAAGAACGGCTGGTCCGACCGAGACCTCGGAAGGCGAGCCGCGAAGCTTGATACTGACATAACAACTTCGGACTTCTCTCGACTTAAGAACCGAGAGCTTGTGTCGGTCACGGGGTCGCTCATTCGAAAGTTGGCACTTGTTTTGATGGTTTCAGAGCAGAAAGTCGCACAGGCGGCACTGGTCAGTATGGGCCTGGATCTTGAAATTCCAGAAGTCACCGTCGAGGACGCTGTTCGCAATTCCCCCGAATTTAGCATTCGCGATCAAGCACTAATCATGGGCTTGGTCAGTGCTATGCGCGACGGCGAAAGTGGAACTGATGAACAGCAGTCCCGAGCGGACCCTGTTAACACACCTCCGCAACTCCCAGCAGTGGCGTCCGCGAGTGACCCTCGCCCTGGACAGAAGACCGAGCCCGAGGGCTACGGCATTACCGAGATCCACGGCGCCGAGGCTGAAAAGTACCCGGCCCCGCCGTTAGAGCAGTTGGCCGCGCATCCGAAGGTGAAGACAAAGCGCGAGCAACACGATGAACAAACTGGCGAGCATGACGAGAATTGTGAGGATGACGAATAATGTTCGGAGATAGTCTGTTTGACGAGGACCACTCGCTGTACACAAAGGATCGCGGTACAAGCCAATTCAAGACTGCCAAGGTACTTGTTACCGTCAAGTCGATTCCCCAACCCTCTGCGACCTACGGCGATACAGTCTGTGTTGCGGGAATTTGGGTCGATGGCGATCAAATGAAATGGATTCGTCTGTACCCCATACCATTCCGGAGCATGGCTGAACTGGATCAGTTCAGTAAGTATGAGATTATCGAGCTGCCAGTACTTCCGAATCAGAGCGACTTTCGCCCAGAAAGTTACAAGCCCGATCGCTCCAACATTATCCATCGTGGAAATGTTCAAGGTTGGCAGAATCGGAATAAGTATATTGCTCCGCTGGCAGACAGATGGACCATGTGCGAAATTCAGGCGAAAGTACGTGCCGGGGGAGGCGCAGATACCTATCCTTCGTTAGCTGTTATCCGACCACGAAAGATCCTGGATCTAGTAATAATCCCCTTTGAAGGATGGACTGAAGATCAGAAGAGAAATGTCGAAGCTGCCTTCATCCAGGAAGACCTCTTTTCAGAGAACCTTCCACCAAAGAGGAAGCTCGAAGAGCCAAGGTTTAGGGCAGCCTTTAGCTACCTCTGCATGTCCAGCGCGTGCAATGGACATAACCAAACGTTTATCGACTGGGAATTGGAAGCATTCTCTCGTAGGCATCGGGAAAGCCCTGAGGAGATGGCAATTTCAGAGATCCGCAAGCGATTCCTCGACGTTAGATGCAACCCAGCGAAGGAGCCACTTTTCTTTGTTGGCAACCTTAAGGCCAAAACGCTGGCTTACAACGTTCTCGGCATCTACAGTGCAAACGGCTAGACCGTAGCTAGTTGGTAAAGTTCGTCATTGACGGCCTCGCGAACGAGAGCGCGGTGGCAGCATCGCTCATCAGATTCGAAGCACAGAAGAACGATTTGTTCGGTGCTAGCCAGGTGCGCTATCTCTTGAATGGCACCTCGCGCTTCTTCGCTCTCCAAAGTGGCTCGAAAGTTCTCGTGAGCAACCTCGGCAGCAGTAGAACCTGGATTCCAAAACCCGTCTCGGTTGTCTTTTGGATTTCCCAGGGAGGGGCGGTGCAAATACGTAATACCCGCATTCGACAGCGCTTCTGAAAGGGCTCGCTTAGAAAATCCCTTCTTGCGGGAAATCGCGTTGAGGCGAACATCAACGAGAGTCTGGACATTCCAGGCAAGAAGGTCAGAGATGTACTCGTCAATGCTCCGACCTTCATAACCATGCCCAAGAATTCCAGTGCCCATTTCGAACTCCTTACCAGATCGCTTACGTCTTATACCACTGTCTCCCGACAGTATTCCATCCATTGTCCACCACACTACTAAGCGAATCCTGAGAATCGCGAGAACAAGGAGCGAACCTCACAAAATCATTAGAACATATATTCGAACTCTTGGTTCAGGTTAGATATATTCTGCGTATGCAGAACGTTTGGGGCATGTTGCGCACACTTGCCCAAGTAGTAATCATTTGGAATCGACCACACCCAGATGCGGTGGCCGCTACGGACGGCCGGCGCATTTGGATAGACCCGGCACTCACGACAGTTGAGCGCCGATACTTCCTCGCTCACGAGGCCTTCCACATCAAGCACGGCCACAACGGCTGCCAACTGCCGGCCGTCGAGCGGCAGATATGCCTGGAGACCGCCCGCTTCTTGGTCAGCTTCGAGGACCTACACCGAGTGGCAGGCTGGTCTCGGAACCCCTAGGTTATGGCGGAGGAACTGGATGTTACCGAGCAGATAATAATCGATCGACTCCAGGCCCTTGATGGTGACCAGATTCAGCAGCTCTGGCCAGTATCCGAACATATTGCCTAACCTTTATCCACAACTCGTCGGTAACCCCAGTGCTGGGGTTTATTTGGCGCACACAATTTCCCCAAGGAGGGAATCATGACCACCTCAGACAAGACGTCCAGGCGCAACAACAATGAAGGGTCAGCACCCAAACAGCGCAATAATGGCCAATGGCAATCCAACTACATTGCAGGGTATCTGCCCAGCGGCCGGTCTATTCGAAAGTCCGTCTACGGGAAGACCCGGGCGGAGTGCGCTACCAAGCTCAAGTCTGCGCTCCAGGCAGTCTCCGCCCAAAGTGTCAGCCTTAGCAAATCACCACGCCTCATCGAATGGCTGGACCACTACCTGGACGTCATTGCTCCGAATGCAGATGTGCGGCCACGCACCATCAACGCCTACCGATCCAAGATCGACAACTACGTCCGCCCCATCGGCTCGCAGGCAAGCGTCTAGACAAACTCACCCCCACTGACATCGACACGCTCTACGCGGACGCACGAAACAGCCGACAGCGTGGACGTACTGACCAGGGGAAAGCTGAACCACTCGCAGCTAGCACCATCCAAGGGCTGCACCGCGTCCTCCGGCGAGCGCTCAATATGGCGGTCAACAGGGGAGTGTTAGCCAGGAATCCTGCGCTCCGGGTCGAAGTCTCCGGGAAAACTGACTTTACGCCCCAGGTTTACACGACGGCCGAGGTTCGGTCCATGCTCGCGATCGCTGTAGGCATGGATGATGGCGCGCGCTGGGTGCTGAACCTGATGCTTGGGCCACGACAGGGCGAGGCACTGGGCTTGTCCTGGTCGGATATTGATTTCGAAGCGGGTCGAATCAAGATTTCCCGCGAGCTCTACACGCTGCCTTGGAAGCACGGATGCGCCCAGCAGGGGAATGATGCCTGGTCATGCGGGTTTGCATCTGCCTGGCGGTGCCCAGAGCGCCACAGCGGAGGGTTCTTCTCGGGTCCACCTAAGAGCGAATCGGGAAACCGCAGCTTGCCTATGCCGGCCCAGCTGGTCCACGCTCTGAAGGTGCATCGAGAGGTGCAGCTCCTGCAGAGGTCGAAGGACTGGGTGGCTTGGGTGGACCAGAAGAAGGTCGAGCATGATCTGGTCTTTGCTCGACCTAACGGGATGCCCGTAGATTATCGCTCCGACTGGCAAGCCTGGAAGGATTTCCTAAAGCTGGCTGGAGTGCCCGAGGGGCGAGTGCATGATGGGCGGCATACTGCTGCCACTACACTTCTGCTGCTCGGAATTGAACCACGAGTCGTGATGGAGATCTTGGGTTGGTCGCAGGTTTCCATGTTGACCCGGTACCAGCATGTGCTGGATGAAATGCGTACGGACGTCGCCGACAAGCTCACGAGTCACTGGACCCCTGATCCGGAGCCGGAACATAACGTGATTTCTCTGGCTGACCGGCGAGCGCAGCGCTTTGGCGGAGCCTCCTGAAAAAACTTAACTGTGGTAAAACTGTGGTAATTTCCGCTAAAGATTCGGGTTTCGGTTCAAAAGAGAAAACCGCCGTTCACTTGTTTTACCAAGTGAACGGCGGTTTTTTGATGGTGCCCCCGGCGGGATTCGAACCCACGACCTAGAGATTAGAAGGCTCTTGCTCTATCCAGCTGAGCTACGGAGGCGGAACCGAAAAATAGTTTAGCCTATAGATCGGGTGAAACGCGATTCTAAGCCGATAGGGTGAAGCATGTAAGGGGATTCAATGTGTTGAGTAGGTGTGGTTAATGTGCAACGGTGGAAATTTGGCAGCAAACGCGGAACCGTCGTCTTTTGTCTCCTGAGCATTTCTCTTGCGTGGCTCGTGGCATTGCCTCTGTGGTTTGGCGCAGGGCTGACCGAGCCTTCATTTGTGTGGGTCGCGCTGGCGATGATGCTGACGCCCAGTGTCGCGGCACTGATTGTCTCGTGTCTCGAAGGTCGCCTGAAACGATTTTTATCGGATGTTGGAATATGGCCCATTCATCGGCCAGCACGCTGGTTTCTCTCCCTCCTGCTGGCCATCGTAATTCCAGTATTTTTGATACTCCAAGCAGTCTTCATTGGTTCATGGATCGGCGTATTTCCCGGCGACCTGCAGAACTTTACGGTCTTGAGGATTGTTTCAGCGCAAGACGGCCTGGCTCGATTCTTGACCGCGCAGGCCGGATTGTTGCTTGTTGCTGGACTGGTGAATTTGCTTCCGGCGTTGGGCGAGGAAATCGGCTGGCGCGGGTGGCTGTGGCCGCGCTTGCAACCCCTGGGCCAGCTTCCCGCCATCCTGATTTCGGGTATCGTCTGGGGCATTTGGCACGCTCCGCTCATCCTGCTGGGATACAACTATCCACTGGCAAACGGCGCAGGGGGCGTGATTTCCATGTGCGGCATGTGCATCATTGTGGGTGCGTTTTTCGCCTGGCTTCGCAGCAAATCGAACTCTGTCTGGCCGGCAGCCCTGGCTCACGGCATCTTTAACGCCAGTGCCGGACTTGTGTCCCTTTTTGTGGTGATGGGAGCCATGCTTGATACGCAGAAAGCGTCCATTCTGGGTTGGTCCGGCTGGATTCTTCCGGGCGTGGTCATCATCGTGATGTTGCTGCTAGGCGCGTTTCGCCAGCCAGCGGAATCCGGGTTATCCACATTTCGAGGCATCCGCGCCTAGCCGACCGTGTTCAGAAGGAACATGGTGGGGAACCGGTAATCGCCGGTGCCGTATTCGAAGGAGAATGAACCATGGCTGATCTATTGACCATTCGGGGGATTGTGGGGACCGAACCGCAACTGAGCATTACGCCCAAGGGTCTTTCTGTCCTGAAATTTCGTGTTGCAACCCATGAACGCAAACGAGATGGCGAAACCGGGCAGTGGGTCGACGGAGGTACCAGTTGGTACTCCGTTTCTGCCTTCCGTTCGCTAGCCGAAAACGTCATGGAGTCAATCGCCCAGGGAGATCATCTGGTGATTTTTGGCAAACTTCAGATCCGCCAATTTGACCGTCCGGATGGCACCAGGGGGACCAGTGCGGACATCGAAGCGTATTCGCTGGGACATGATCTGCGGTTCGGAACCTCGCTGTTCACGAAAGTTCGCAACGAAAACAGCGATGGAGATCGGATGACACACTCTTCTGCTGCTGGCCGTTCACGTTCTGTGGAACAGTCCAGCGGAGAAAATGTGTGGGCCAGCGAGGAAACCGACGCTGCCTGAAAGTGTCCGCCGTAACGGTGCTCGGGGGGACTTTGTGAATCCGAGCACCGTGCAGGGAAGTTTCTGCTGAATGAATTGGGTTTTGAGCCCTGCGAGCGACTAGCCTTAAGGGTATGGCGGAATTCATTTACACGATGACCAAGGCTCGCAAGGCCGTTGGTGACAAAGTCATTCTTGACGATGTCAGCATGTCGTTCTATCCGGGCGCCAAAATTGGTGTCGTGGGCCCTAACGGTGCTGGTAAGTCAACAATCCTGAAGATTATGGCGGGTATCGATACCCCGTCCAACGGTGAGGCTCGGCTCTCACCTGGTTACTCGGTCGGTATCCTGATGCAGGAACCACCACTGAACGAAGAAAAGACCGTCCTGGGCAACGTCCAGGAAGGTGTTGGCGAGATCTACGAGAAGATCCAGCGCTTCAACGAGATCTCCGAAGAGATGGCTCAAGAAGGCGCCGACTTCGACGCGCTCTTGGAAGAAATGGGCAAGCTGCAGGAAGCGATTGACGCTGCCGACGCTTGGGACATTGACAACCAGCTTGAGCAGGCAATGGATGCATTGCGGTGCCCACCTGGCGATGAAATGGTTACCCACCTCTCCGGTGGTGAGCGTCGACGTGTGGCTCTGTGCAAGCTTCTGCTGCAGAAGCCTGACCTGTTGCTGCTTGACGAACCAACTAACCACTTGGATGCGGAGTCTGTACTGTGGCTTGAGCAGCACCTCTCGGCTTACCCGGGTGCTGTGTTGGCCGTGACCCACGACCGCTACTTCCTGGATCACGTTGCAGAATGGATCTGTGAAGTTGATCGTGGCCGTCTGCACCCATACGAGGGCAACTACTCCACGTACCTGGAGAAGAAGCGCGAACGTATGGAGGTTCAGGGCAAGAAGGATCAGAAGCTGGCCAAGCGCCTGGCTGAAGAACTGGAATGGGTCCGTTCCAATGCCAAGGGCCGCCAGACAAAGTCTAAGGCCCGCCTTGCTCGTTACGAGGAAATGGCCGCGGAAGCAGAGCGCACCCGCAAGCTGGACTTCGAAGAAATCCAGATTCCACCAGGCCCGCGTTTGGGCCAGGTCGTTATCGAGGCCAAGGACCTGAAGAAGGGCTTCGGAGACCGCGTCCTCATCGAAGGCCTGTCCTTCTCCTTGCCGCGTAACGGCATCGTTGGTGTGATTGGTCCGAACGGTGTTGGTAAATCAACCCTGTTCAAAACCATCGTTGGTATGGAGCAGCTCGACGGAGGTGACTTGAAGGTTGGTGAGACCGTCAAGATCTCCTATGTTGATCAGAACCGCGAGAACATCGACCCGAACAAGAGCCTGTGGGAGGTTGTTTCGGACGGCCTGGACTATATCCAGGTTGGCCAGGTTGAAATGCCTTCGCGTGCCTACGTTTCGGCATTCGGCTTCAAGGGCCCAGACCAGCAGAAGAAGGCCGGCGTTCTTTCCGGTGGTGAGCGAAACCGCTTGAACTTGGCGCTGACCCTCAAGCAGGGTGGAAACCTCTTGCTGCTCGATGAGCCTACCAACGACCTCGACGTTGAGACTCTCTCGTCGCTGGAAAACGCACTCCTGGAATTCCCGGGCTGTGCTGTCGTGGTCTCCCACGATCGTTGGTTCCTCGACCGAGTTGCCACACACATCTTGGCTTATGAGGGCACCGAGGAAAATCCATCGAACTGGTACTGGTTTGAGGGTAACTTCGAGTCCTACGAAGCAAACAAGATCGACCGATTGGGCCCGGATGCTGCAAAGCCGCACCGCGTGACCCACCGCCGCCTGACCCGCGGCTAAAAATCCGGGTTTGCCAAAGGCCGCCACGAAAGTGGCGGCCTTTGTCATGTCGGCAGAGTGCTCTGACCTGGCCTTCAGTTCTTAGGTGACTGCGCCATCAGGTTCGACAGGCGAACGTACTGGCGGTCCTGATGCAGCAGGTGCTGCTGGTGTGTGCCGTTCAGAATCTCGTGGACCTCCGCGGCGATCAGTCGTGAGCCCCCAACGCTGATCGAAGAATGCATGCTGGCACGCAATGCTACGGGAGCTAAGGGAAAGTACGGTTCGCCCGTGGGGAGAAAAGTGAAACCCTGCTCGTCGGTAAAACGTGGTGCCCCGGGCTGCGCGAAATTCGTCGCGAGGTCGTGATGATCTTCACCCAGTAGGTGAATCATGAAGCTCGATGCCGACAGTACCGCACCCGCGGCCCCGGATTCTTTGGTTAGTGAAAACGACACTGCAACAGGGTCGATCGATAGAGATGCCAGCGAAGAGACCGTCAGGCCGTAGGGGATACCGTCCACGGTGGCGGTAATCAGTGCAACACCGGCAGGGTGATGACGGAAGGCCGTCCGGAAGTCGTCAGACAAACTCGACATTTTCACTGTTCCTTCTGCTGATCACCGTAGGCAATTCAGCGTTGTACGGAGTTGATGATTACCCCGAATCTAAACCATCTATACGACCCCACCCTAAGACTTCAAGTAAACTTGAGGTCAAGCGGGAGTGTGGTGATCATGAACACAGATAGTGAGAGGGAAAACTCGACACAGATGCTGGGAGAAGAATTGCTGAGCATCGGCTCGGTCAGTGAGCGCACCGGAGTCGCCCGCTCGGCCTTGCACTATTACGAGGATTTGGGACTCATTTCCTCGTCCCGAACGGCTGGCAACCAACGCCGTTATCCGCGGCACATGTTACGGCGAATTTCCTTGATTAGTGTAGGCAGCAAGCTCGGGATTCCATTACATGACATCAAACACGCCCTGGAACCAGTGCCCATGAACACCATGCCGTCTGAAAACGATTGGCTGCGAGCTACGGCGGAATGGAAGCGTGTACTGGAAGCACGCCGAAGGGCAATCGAGGAACTTGAAGACCGACTCATGGGATGCATTGGATGCGGGTGCCTGTCGATGAAAGCCTGCAAACTTTTGAACCCGGACGACGAGTTGGCGCAGGAGGGAGCTGGTGCGCGCAGGCTCGAGGCCGCCGACGATGACGATCTCAGCTCTTCGTTGCATGGCACTAAGCGAGCCGGCTGTGCCGGGGCCGGCCAGGGGTAAGGCCTGACCGGCTGAGGATCACAGCGACTCGTGGGGGAGCCGGACCATGCCCTCCTGTGCGACAGTTGCGACAAGCAGGCCAGCGCGGTTGTAGAACTGACCGGTGCCCAAACCCCGAGCCGAAGATGCAGAGGGTGAATGCAACACGTATAACAGCCATTCATCGGCCCGGAAGTCCCTGTGCCACCACATCGCGTGGTCGAGGCTGGCGACACTCAATCCTGGTTCAACCCAGCTCTTGCCATGGGCGCGCAAGACCGGCTCCAGCAACATGTAATCGCTGGCATAGGCCAGCGCCGCGCGGTGCAGCGCCGGGTCATCAGGCAATTTTGCGGTGGTCCGCAGCCACACCACCGATTCCGGAGCCTTCTCGAACCTTCCGGGAAGATAGATCGGGTCGCTCACGTGCCGAACGTCAAATGGACGCTGATAGGCCCATTCGCGGGCGACGCTATGGTCGATATGTCCGATGAGCTCGGCAGTTGTCGGCAGGGATTCCGGTTCCGGGGCGGACACCGGCATGGGATCCTGATGATCCAGGCCTTCGGCTGGCACCTGGAACGAGGTGATCATCGACAGGATCGGTTCACCGTTCTGGTACGCGTGAACCCGGCGGGCAGAAAAAGAGCGGCCATCACGCAGGCGCTCAACGCCAAAGGTGATGTTTTGATTCGGATCACCCGGACGAAGGAAATAGCCGTGCAGGGAATGGACGGCACGCTCCGGCTCAACCGTTCGTGTCGCCGCAACAACAGACTGGGCTAGAACCTGGCCGCCGAAAACCCGACCCAGGGTGTGCGAAGGGGTGTGACCCACAAAGATGTCTTCGTCGGTGCGGGCTTGGTCATCGCCATCTAAATTGAGCAAATCCAGCAGCATTTGGGTGGTGCCTAATTCTTCGGCCACGTTTTCGACTCCTTGTAGTACGTATCAAGAGACCACGCAGACACCGTGAATCAAATACGTCACACGACGTCTTTTACGCACGGTCTCACCGTCCAACTATACGATCACAACCCCTTCATAACGCCATCAGCTGAAGCACACCGTGGAACTCGAAGACTCGTGAGACGATAAACGCATGGCGAGCACTGGTTTAGTTTTTGATGACAGCACTTCGGTAACGGATCTTGCGAACTTTATTAGTCGGGCCAAAACCGTTGAGGATGATGCAGCACTACTGATGGCACGAGGCACCGCCCTGGCCGTCTACGTCCCGGTGTTGGTGCCAGCTGAGCTCGGTCAAGGCGAATACACCATCTTGGCCATGCGCGTTCATCGACTGGCGCAACCAGCCGAGTTGACCAGCAGTTATTCACTGGCTTCGGTTCAGGACCGGCTGGCTCGGATGGGGGAGAGCTCCGTTGAGTTTGCCTTGCCGCCTGTTGAGGAAAATCCGCGGTGGGCAGGAATCTCGGTGCCAGTTTCGGGATGGACTGATCACGGATCCATTGCAGATGACTTGCTGCGAGCCGCTGCCCAAGCCGGCATTGACGCAGTGGCCCAAGCATTGCCGGAGAACCCTGGCAAACCGGTGGTGGCCCAAATTCGACAACGGATTTGGTCCTCTCCGATCACCGAGGATGCACACGAGCTTCCCATGGGGGCTGCCTTTGCGATGCAGGCGCTGGGATTCCTCACACCTGGTGGCGAAAGTTCGGTCTTTCGCAACGGTGGCTGGGCCCGCATCAGCAATGGGCGTGGTCACGTGTTGACCCGGAAAGCCTCACTGCTTGGCTAGAGACTAAAACAAGGGTGGGCTGAAAGTAACCAAACTTTCAGCCCACCCTTGTTATTTGGACGGATCAGACAGTATCCGGGGTGTTCTGGAGCGAATGCGCTGCCCGATCAAAGTAGTCGCGCAGGGTTTCGGCCTGAAGCATCGGAAGTTCCAACTGATCAATGGCCTTGTTCATATGACCCAGCCACACATCGCGGTAGTGAGAATTGATCGGGTAGTTGTTATGCCGCATCCGTAGTCGTGGATGCCCCCGATGTTCCGAGAAGGTGGTTGGGCCGCCCCAGTATTGTTCCAAAAACAATTGCAGGCGGATCTGGGCTGGGCGCAGGTCATCTTCGGGGTAAAGCCGGCGGAAGTCTTCGTCCTCTGCAACGGAGTCATAAAAGTTTTTGGTCAGTTGGGCGAAAACTTCACGACCTCCGACTTCCTCGTAAAATGTTCCGGCATACTGGGAAACATCAACGGGCTCCTGCGCCAGCTCAAGGAACTCTTGCGAGGATTTTCCCATCACCAGGGGATTGCTCATGGGGTCGCGGCGTGTGACCTGCGGAAGAAATTGTGGTTCGCTCATGGGTTAGATCCTTGAAAAGTGGTCGGCTAGAACGTGACTGGTTCGTGCAGGACAGGAAAATTCACGGACCGTGCGATAAAACAGACTTTGTTGGCCTCATGATGCAGTGAATCGGCAAGTGCGCGTTGGGATTCATCGGCGAGCTCTACCCGCGGATGCAATACGACCTGGGTGAATTCTCCGCTGTTGTCGCGGTTCAAGCGCATGGTACCGGTGGATTCATCGCTGTAGCCGGTGACGACTACCCCGCGAGTCACCGCCACATGAAGATAAGACAGCATGTGGCATTGGGAGAGCGCCGCCAGCAGCAACTGCTCCGGATTCCAGCGATCCTTATCCCCATGGAACGTGGGGTCTGCGGTCCCAGGCAGATCCGGCAGACCGGGTGCTCGGACGGTGTGATCGCGTCCGTAGCCGCGGTAATCCTTGGTACCTGAACCGCGGTTGCCCGTCCATTCGATCCCGACCCGGTAGTCGTGCTGTGAGAGGTCCATAAAACTATTCTTTCATCCTTTAAAAGAATCGTGGTGTGCCATCTCGCACACGGCGAGTGGCACACCACGATTTACCTCGACTCGCGTTTAGGCGTGGGTGTCAGCTTCACGGGCGGCCAGCGCGCGAGCAACGTCGGCCTTTGACTCGACGAGCAAGCGGCGCATGGCCGGGTGCTTGTCGCCCAGCGAGGACAGGAAATCGTCGGTGTCCTTCAGGGTCTGGGCAGAGACGTTCGCGCTGGGATAGAAACCCAAAACGATCTGTTTGGCCATTTCATGCGACGACGATTCCCAAGCGTTGAGCAACAGGTCGTAGTACTGCGAAGCGTAGCCGGCAATCAGTGAGGAATCGTGAGCGATGTTGAAGCCCGCGATGACCGCGCTCTGCTGGTCATTGGACAGGTTGGCGCTGGTTGCCGCCGCAAATGCAGCGGCCTTCGCATCGGCTGTGGGACGCGCGGCGCGAGCCGTGTGCCACGAGGCTTTGCCCTTGGACGTGTCATCTGCGGCCAGCACTGCATCCAGTGCTGCTTCATCCATTCGGCCACCGGCGGACAAGGCGATGGCCAGTGCCCAGCGAAGATCGGTATCCACGCTCAGGCCTTCCAACACGGTTGCTTCGTCGAATACTGCCTGAACCGTATCAAGCTGTGCTGCGGTACGGGCGCGGTGGGCAAAGGCCTTGGCGAACTGCAACTGCGCATCCGAACCTGCCTCGGCGGTCGTAGCCAGCTCCCACAGGCGATCAGCGGCAGCGATGCTCAGTTCCTGATGGTGCTCTGCGGCCACGTAGTAATCCAGGGACGTGTTCAGCTGACGCAGCAACACCATGATGACGGTCGAGTCCACCTCGTGGCCGATGTTGTTCAGCAGCAGCTGGACGTAGGTGCGCGCCGGAGATTCTGCTTCGCGCACTGCATCCCATGCGGCAGACCAAACCAAGGTGCGTGGCAATGACTGGACAAAATCCTTGAGGTGCTCGCTCGCGGTCGCCAGCGAACGCTCGTCCAAACGAATTTTGGTGTAGGTCAAATCATCGTCATTGAGCAATACCAAATCCGGGCGCTGGAGGCCAACGAGTCCGGGTACCTCGGTCGATTCGCCGTCAATATCCAGTTCCTCGCGGTGCACTCGCTGCAGTTTTCCTTCGGAATCCAGCGAGTAGAATCCAACGGCTAGGCGGTGCTGGCGAAGGGTGGGGTAGTCCGCCACAGCGCTCTGGCGAATAGCGAAGGACGTGATCTTTCCGCTGGCGTCCTCGGTGATGTCGGCGGTTAGGGTGTTGACGCCTGCGGTTTCCAGCCAGGATTCACCCCAATGGCTGAGATCGCGACCGCTGGCGGCTTCCAATTCGCTGAGAAGGTCCGGCAACTCGGTGTTGGACCAGGAATGCTTCTTGAAGTATTCACGGACACCAGCCATGAACTCCTCTTGGCCCACGAATGCCACCAACTGGCGAAGTACCGAGGCGCCCTTGGCGTAGGTGATTCCGTCGAAGTTAACCTCGACGTCTTCAAGGTCGTTGATGGGAGCGACGATTGGGTGAGTGGATGGAAGCTGATCCTGGCGGTAGGCCCAGTTCTTTTCCAGGGTGTTGAAGGTTGTCCACGCACTGGTGAACTCGGTGTTCTGAGCCGCTGCCAGGGTTGACATGAACTCGGCAAACGATTCGTTAAGCCACAGGTCGTTCCACCATTTCATGGTGACCAGGTCGCCGAACCACATGTGAGCCAGTTCGTGCAGGATCGTGATGGCACGACGCTCCACCATGGCACCGGTTGGACGAGAGCGGAAAACGTATTCTTCCAGGAAGGTCACGGCACCGGCGTTTTCCATGGCCCCTGCGTTGAACTCGGGCACGAATAGCTGGTCGTATTTCTCGAATGGGTAGGCGGTGCCGAAGTTCTTCTCAAAGAACTCAAATCCCTGACGCGTGATGGTGACGATGTTCTCAACATCGAGGTACTCCATCAACGAGGCGCGAGCGAAAACACCGAGCTCCACGGTGCGCCCGTTGGAGGACACCAAAGAATCACGAGCTACTTGGTATGGTCCAGCAATGAGCGCGGTGATGTAGCAAGAGATGCGCTGGGTCGGCGGGAAAACCCACGTGGCGTTGTCGCCGCTGGCGGCAGGTTCCGGGGTCGGTGCGTTGGAAACCACATTCCAGTACTTCGGCGCGGTGACCGAGAACTGGAAGGTTGCCTTGAGATCCGGCTGTTCAAAGACGGCAAACATGCGGCGGCAGTCGGCGACTTCGAACTGAGTGTAGAGGTAAACTTCCTGATCCACCGGGTCCACGAAACGGTGAAGGCCTTCACCGGTGTTCATGTACAGCGCATCCGCATCGATGGTGAGCACGTTTTCAGCAGCGAGATTAGGCAGCTGGATTCGGATGCCGTCGGAAACTTCGGCTGGATCGAGTTCAACCCCGTTGAGGGTTACCGAACGTACCGTGTCGGTGACCGCGTCGATGAAGCTCGACGTTCCCGGGGTTCCGGTGAATTTGACGGTAGTCTGTGAAGTGAAAATTCTCTCACCTTGAGTGAGGTCCAAGTTCACTTCGTAAGACTGAACGTTGATCAGGTTGGCGCGTTCGGTGGCCTCAGCGCGAGTGAGGTTCATACCTGGCATTGGTTCTCCAATTCTTCGTGAGGCAACACCTCACCCGAAGTTCTGAAACGGATATTGAATATCTAGATCTATTGTGGCACCCACCACCGTCCGGTATGCAACCCCTTGACCGGAGGAATCCATATATTTCGCATATTTTCCCATGTAATGACGAGAACCTAGGCTAATTTGCGGTTAGTTGGCAGTTGAAGGGGTGGCGAGCGACTCAATACCTTTGGTGCGTATGTTGGTCGCTAAACTAAGAGATGACAGCATAAACGCCCACAACGAATGAGGCCCCACACGATGCGCGTGCATATTGCCACCGACCACGCAGGTCTTGAACTCAGTGATTACTTGGTGAATCGACTGACGGCCAAGGGATACGAGATGGTCAACCACGGCCCGAAGTCCTATGACGCAGAAGACGACTATCCTGCTTTCTGCATCAACGCCGCCAAGGCGGTTGTTGCTGATCAACGTGCGGGAGTTGATGCGTTGGGTATCGTACTTGGCGGCTCGGGCAACGGCGAACAGATCGCTGCCAACAAGGTGGAAGGCATCCGTGCGGCATTGGCCTGGAACCTCGACACCGCTAAATTGGCGCGCGAACACAACAATGCCAACGTCATTGCCGTAGGTGGCCGACAGCATACGGTGGAAGAAGCCGCGGAACTGATTGAAGCTTTTCTTAATGAGCCGTTCAGCGATGCTGAGCGTCACGTGCGTCGCATCGGAAAAATTGCGACCTACGAAACGACCGGTCAGGTTATCGACTAGCAGTGCCTGAAGGTCATTCCCTGCATCGACTGGCCCGCCAATTCGACGACGTATTTGGCGGCCAGTCGGTCAGCGTTTCTTCACCCCAGGGCCGGTTCGAAGTTGACGCGCAACGAATCGACGGGCATCAACTCGAATACGCCTTCGCCAAAGGCAAGCAGCTTTTCTGTCACTTCTCCAACGATTTGTACCTACGTGTACACCTGGGACTTTATGGCGCATTCAGCTTTGGTGGCGATAGCTACTTCAGTGGTGCGTCATCGATTGGCGCGCCGCGAAAAATCGGCGAGCGAGAAACACAGTCGCGGAAAGACGCAGGGGAGTACACCGGGCCGCCTGCACCGGTAGGTGCCGTACGGGCACGAATCGTTTCTGAGCATGGATGGGCAGATCTGCGGGGTCCTACCGCTTGTGAAGTTCTAGACCATGATCAAGTTCAAACACAATTGTCCAAGCTAGGTCCGGATCCGCTGATCGGTGCGGCCACGAGGTTCAGGGCGGCCAAGGGCCAAGCGGTGGCGGCGGATGCGCAGCGACTACTTGACGTCGCCTATGCGGAGTTTCGTCAGAACTTGTTGCGCACAAAGTCTCCCATTGGAATCGTGCTGATGAACCAGAACATCATCAGCGGTGTAGGAAATATCTACCGAGCTGAAACTCTATTCCGCAACAAAATCTCGCCAGATCTTCCGGCCAACGAACTTTCCACCCGTGCAGCCAAAAAACTGTGGACCGACATCGTATCGGTGATGGAAGACGGGGTTCGTGATGGAAAAATCATCACCACTCTTCCAGCGGACCGAGATCCTGAAGGGGAGATCTGGCCTGAGAATGCCTATTACGTTTATCAGCGACAGGGGATGGCGTGCCGAAAATGTTCGGCAAAAATTTCCCTTACCGAAGTTGCTGCCAGGAAGTTGTATTGGTGTCCGAAGTGCCAACGTCTTCCGCGTAAAAAAGTAAGCGGCTAGCCGTTCAATACGCCGGCAAACTGAAATTCATCGTTTAGTTTCAGATTGCCGGCGTGTTCTAGTCTCATGGGGGTTGCTAAGGTGCTATGCAAATGCGTCCCAAGTCGGAGACTGGTTTCCCGATTTGCAATGCTCAAGTTTTATGGTCTAGACTAGAACTTGTTCGAAGCGACGCAGCTTCGAAATGGGGATGTAGCTTAATGGTAAAGCCTTAGTCTTCCAAACTAATGACGCGAGTTCGATTCTCGTCATCCCCTCCAATTAGAGGCCTTGTAATTTGCAAGGCCTCTTTTTCATCCCCCGTTGTGGATTGTCTGATCAGCCCACATTCTCCATCGGTCGCCCGTTCCTCAGTCAAAATGTGGCCAACGTGTCTCACCTCTCAAGTTGGGGGCTATTCGGGCTGCCGAGGCAGTTTATGGTGATTCCTTCCATTGCCCTTGATGTCTCAAGCTACCGATGGCCGATCTTAGGCCAAGCCGTTTGGCGTGATAGGCCAGAATCCACGGCGCGATGTCCAAAAAGCAGAATCTTGATTTGCGAGCCTCGACGAGCAATGGCTGGGGCACAAGGTCGTGGGTCGAGGTGTTGTGGCTGTAGTGAAACTGAGCAGCGCATCGGGGGAGGCTCGCGAGTGTCATTTGCGACAAAATTTTTCGATCAGGATTCATTCCAGATCCAGTAGCGGAAGGCGGGCATTACTTGGATTCCCATTGCCTGAGCTTCGCCCGCGTGCTGATCAACATTTTTGTTCAAGCTTCGTTTCGGCAGGGGGCTCGGGCAAGTTCGGGTCGTCGCTCACGGTTCGGGTCACTGTTCGGCTGTTGTCTATGGCAAGTTTTTGTCGGCCCAACATCGCAGGGACGCCTGCAAGCTGGGTCGCAGCCTTTGAGGTGATCAAATTTTTCGATCAGGATTCGCTCCAGGGCCAATAGCGGAAGGCGAGCGTTACTTTGAACTGCCATCGTCCAAGCTTCGCCGGTGTTCTGATCAAAATTTTTGTTCAAGCTTCGTTCTGGCATGCGGGCTCAGGAGTATTCGGCGCTTCCTGAACCAGGCGGGGCGTTGCTCTTATCGGTTGAAGTCGGATTTCGCCGGCACTTCAATCCTTGGGCCTTGCAAGTTCGAGCGCGGCCTTTGAGGTAATTAGATTTTTTGGTCAGGTTTCACTTGCCATCCGTGCTGCTTCCCGCAGGCAATCCGATAATCAATGATTTTCCTGTTACTCAACTCACGTCTGGAGCCAAAAAGTCTGCGGATCGGATGATTTTCTCGGAAAATCCCCGGAAACATGCGGTTTCCTTCTGGTTTTCACCAGAGAGCCCCGATTTTGCTTTTCTCGGGAACCCGTGTATCTTTATTTCTTGTGGTCAGGCGCGGATAAACAAATCCAAACCTGAATTCACGAAGTGTTGATTCAAGTGAGAAGCGTTTTTCATGAGAATTCAACGGGGTGTAGCTCAGCTTGGCTAGAGCGCGCGCTTTGGGAGCGTGAGGTCGCAGGTTCGAATCCTGTCACCCCGACTCATGGACTGCGGATCTGATCCGTTTGGACATGAAACTTGAGAGCTAAATATTATTTAGATCTTGTGATCTTCGGATGCTAGTGAAATAGTCCCGGACTGCATCACAAACGATTAGTGGATACAGGAAAACTTAGGTTAGACTGATCACTGCTAATCGGGGTGTAGCTCAGCTTGGCTAGAGCGCGCGCTTTGGGAGCGTGAGGTCGCAGGTTCGAATCCTGTCACCCCGACTCTGTCAAACAACCCCGCAACGCCACCATGTTGCGGGGTTTTTTGCAGATTAGACCTAATTATTACAACTCAGGAGTACAACGCTGTGAAGAGCGCCGTCGAAAACGTCAACCCGACTCGGGTTAAGCTGACCGTTGAAGTCCCTTACGAGGAACTGAAGCCCCGCGTCGATGAGGCGTACAAGACTATCGCTCAGCAGATTCAGGTCCCGGGCTTCCGCAAGGGCAAGGTTCCTTCCCGCCTGATCGATCAGCGTGTCGGCCGTGGATACGTCATCGAGACCGCTGTGAACGAGGGTCTGAACGACTACTACCAGGCCGCAATGGTCGAAAACGAGCTCACCCCGCTGTCGCGCCCAGAGGTCGACATCACCGAGCTTCCTTCCATCGAGAAGGAAGGCGAAGGCCAGCTGGTCTTCACCCTCGAAGTGGACATCCGCCCGAACGTTGAGCTGCCTGACTACAAGGGCATCGAGGTTTCTGTTGAGGCCAAGGAAGTTTCTGACGAAGACATCGAGAAGGCCCTGGACGACCTGCGCGGTCGTTTCGGCACCCTGAAGGATGTTGAGGCTCCAGCTGCTGCTGATGCATTCGTCACCATCGACCTGACCGCTTCGGTTGAGGGCGAAGAGGTTGACTCCGCTCAGGGCCTGTCGTACCAGATCGGCTCCGGCAACATGCTTGAGGGCATGGACGAGGCCATCACCGGCCTGTCCGCTGGCGAAGACGCAACCTTTGAAACCGAGCTGGCTGGCGGCGAGCACGCTGGCAAGCCTGCCACCGTCAAGGTCGTCGTGACCGCAGTGAAGCAGCGCGAGCTGCCAGAAGCTAACGACGACTTCGCACAGCTGGCTTCCGAGTTCGACACCATCGTTGAATTGCGCGAAGACCTGAGCAAGTCCGCCGCAGAGGGCAAGGTTGTAGAGCAGGGTGTCGAGGCCCGCGATCTGGTTCTGGACAAGCTGCTGGAACTGGTTGAGGTTCCAGTGCCAGAGTCGGTCATCACCGAGCAGATCGAACAGCACTTCGATCAGCCAAACGCCGAGGCTGACCACGACACCGAAGAGCACCGCGCAGAGGTTCGCGAGAACACCGAGCGTGCCTTCAAGAACGAAATCATCCTGGACGCAGTGGCAAACGCCGAAGAAATCGGTGTTGAGCAGTCCGAGCTGATCGATTACATCGTTCAGACCGCAGGCCAGTACGGCATGGAGCCAAACCAGTTCGCACAGATGCTGGACGGCGCCGGCCAGGTTCCAATGCTGCTGGGCGAGGTTCGTCGCCGCAAGGCACTGGCAAAGGTCCTGGAATACGCAACCGTCACCGACTCCAACGGTGCCGCTGTGGACCTGACCTCCTTCGTCAAGCCAGCAGGCGAGGACGAGGCTGCCGAGGTTGAGACCGAGGCAGTTGAAGCCGAGGCAACCGAAGCCAAGTAGCCTACTGCTACATCAATGATGGCCGTTGGCCAGCGTGTGTAAACTCGCTGGCTGGCGGCCATTTTTGTTCGCTGCGGGCGTGCAGCATGCGCCGTGAGCGAAAACGGGGCATGAATCGCCCCATGAAGGACTTGAAGTAAGTAATCTGCAAGTAAACCAGTTGCAGCTTTGGGGTTCGGATCAAGGATCCCAGAATCTGATCTACACGTTTGGAAGAGGTAGAGAACATGTCAAATGATTCGCGCACTCCCACCATGGCCACCGTTGATCCGGCCGGCCGTGAGGATTACATCTACAACCGCCTCCTCAAGGAGCGCATCATCTGGCTGGGCTCCGAGGTCCGCGACGACAATGCGAACGCCATCTGCTCGCAGCTGCTGCTGCTCTCCGCTGAGGACCCTGAGAAGGACATCTACCTGTACATCAACTCCCCAGGTGGCTCGATCACCGCGGGTATGGCGATCTACGACACCATGAACTTCATCCCGAACGACGTGGTGACCGTGGCGACCGGCCTGGCGGCCTCCATGGGGCAGTTCCTGCTGTCCTCCGGAACCCCCGGCAAGCGTTTCGCAACCCCGAACGCCCGTATCCTGATGCACCAGCCATCGGGTGGCATCGGAGGCACCGCCTCGGACATCAAGATCCAGGCCGAGCTGATCATGCACATGAAGAAGGTCATGAGCGAGTTGACCGCGGAGCAGACCGGCCAGAGCGTCGAGCAGATCCTCATCGACAACCAGCGCGATAAGTGGTTCACCGCAGAAGACGGACTGAAGTACGGCTTCTTCGACCAGATCGCCAAGCACGCAGGATCCGTTACCGGTGGCGGCGGAGTCGACGCCTAAGCGTCCGCACCCACCCGCTTGATTCACACAGACTTGTCCTAGGAGAACACCATGCACTTCAATCCTGAAGCCACCAGCGGCCAGATGCCTTCGGCCCGCTACATCCTGCCGCAGTTCGAAGAGCGTACCCCGTACGGCTTCAAGCGCCAGGACCCGTATGCCAAGCTGTTCGAAGATCGCATCATCTTCCTCGGCGCCCAGGTTGACGACGCGTCCGCAGATGACGTGATGGCTCAGCTGCTCGTACTGGAGTCGATGGACCCGGAGCGCGACGTCACCTTGTACATCAACTCCCCGGGTGGTTCGTTCACCGCGATGACCGCGATCTACGACACCATTCAGTTCATCCGCCCAGAGGTGCAGACCGTTTGCCTCGGTCAGGCAGCTTCGGCCGCGGCCGTCTTGTTGGCGGCTGGCACCCCGGGCAAGCGTCTGGCGCTGCCAAACGCTCGTGTGCTGATCCACCAGCCATCGATGGGTGGCGGAGAGCGCGGTACCGCTTCGGACCTGCAGATCCAGGCCGAAGAAGTGATGCGTATGCGCTCCTGGTTGGAGACCACCATCGCTTCGCACTCGGGCCAGTCGGTAGAAAAGGTTCGCGACGATGTCGAGCGTGACCTGTTTATGACGGCATCTGAAGCCAAGGTCTACGGCATCGTGGATGAAGTCCTGACCCCGCGTAAACTCAACCGCGCGCAGCTGGGACACTAGTCCAAGCCGGGAATAATCACCGGATCGTGGCGGTTTATCTGAAGTGATGCTTTCATTTGAAAGTGCCACATGACAGGTAAGCCGCCATGTTCGGCTATTTTGGGGACTACCTAACCTAGAATTGAGTAAGTCCACAGCTACTGAAGGCAAATGGGAGAATGGTGCGATGGGACGTATGAGCGAGGGCTCGGACCTGCTGAAGTGCTCTTTCTGCGGAAAGAGTCAAAAACAGGTTAAGAAGCTGATTGCCGGTCACGGCGTCTACATCTGCACCGAGTGCATTGAGTTGTGCAATGAGATCATTGCCGAGGAATTTGCTGAAGAGCAAGTTAACGAGGAATTCTCCCTGCCTAAACCCCGTGAGATTTTTGGCTCGCTCCAGGAATACGTCATTGGGCAAGAGAACGCCAAGCGTGCGCTGTCGGTAGCCGTGTACAACCACTACAAGCGGATCCACGGCAACCAGGAGCATGCACCCGTCGCGGCGCTAACCAATGATGATCCTTTGGGCGATGTTGAAGTCTCCAAGTCCAACATCATGCTTATCGGGCCTACCGGTTGCGGCAAAACCTATCTGGCGCAGTCGCTCGCAAAAAAGTTGAACGTCCCCTTTGCCGTCGCAGATGCCACTAGCCTGACCGAGGCAGGTTACGTTGGTGAAGACGTTGAGAATATTCTGCTCAAGTTGATCCAGGCTGCTGACTACGATGTCAAAAAGGCTGAGACCGGAATCATCTACATTGACGAAATCGACAAGATTTCACGCAAGAGTGAGAACCCGTCGATCACCCGTGATGTTTCGGGCGAGGGTGTTCAGCAGGCCCTGCTGAAAATTCTTGAGGGGACCGTCGCAGCTGTTCCACCGCAGGGTGGCCGTAAACATCCTCATCAAGATTTTTTGCAGTTGGACACCACCAACATCCTCTTTATCGTGGCGGGAGCCTTTGCCGGTCTTGAGGAAATTATCTCCTCTCGCGCCGGACGCAAGGGAATCGGGTTCGGCGCGCCACTGACCGCACTGAAGTCAGAAGTTGCTTCCTACTCAGACGCGCGACCCGAAGATCTGCTGAAGTTCGGGTTGATTCCCGAGTTCATTGGCCGTCTGCCGGTCATCACCACGGTAGAGCATTTGGACAGCGACGCATTGGTGCGGGTGTTGACCGAACCAAAAAACGCGTTGGTTAAGCAGTACCAAAAAATGTTCCAAATGGACGGTGTTCAGTTAAGTTTTGAACAGCCTGCGCTTGACGCCATCGCCGAGCTAGCCATCGAACGTGAAACCGGTGCCCGTGGCCTGCGTGCAATTCTCGAAGAAACTTTGGCTGGAATCATGTTCGAGTTGCCGAGCCGTGACGATATTGCCGAAGTTGTTGTAACTCGCGAAACCGTCATGGATGGGACCGAACCGACCCTGTTGTCACATGCGGTGGTAGCCAAGAGAAATAAGAAGTCTGCTTAGTTCCCCTCTTCATCAACCTGTCGAACTTCGACAGATTACCCTAGGAAAGTTGGTAGTTCATGGCTGAGCGTCAGCACGTCGATTTCTGGTTCGATCCAATCTGCCCATTCGCCTGGGCGACGAGCCGCTGGATCAAAGAAGTTGAAAAGGTTCGCGACATTGAGGTGTCGTGGAACGTGATGAGCCTGTCCGTTCTGAACGAAGGCCGAGATCTGCCGGCCGAGTACCGTGAAAGTATGGATCGGTCCTGGGGCCCGGTCCGTGTCATCATCAAGGCCGCCCAAGATCACGGAGATCAGGTCAAGGACCAGCTCTATACCGCAATGGGTGAGCTGTTCCACTACGATAAGGTCAGCGACCGTGACGAGGTGATTGCGAAGGCTTTGGAGAAGACCGGCCTTCCCGCAGACCTCGCAAACGCTGCTAACACCGACGCGAATGATGACGCCCTGCGTGCCAGCCACGAAGTCGGAATCAGCAAGGTCGGCCAAGACGTCGGAACACCTATCGTTGCAGTGGATGGGGTAGCGTTCTTCGGGCCAGTGATCACCCGGGTCCCAGAAGGCGAAGAAGCCGGTAAGCTCTTTGACGCAGCCGCACAGCTGGCCTCGTTCCCATACTTCTTCGAGCTCAAGCGCTCACGCACCGAGAGCCCGACCTTCTAGGTTGTTCTCTGCCTCAGGGGTGTTCCGTCACGGAACACCCCTGAGGTGTTTAAACTGTGCCACCCATTGATTGCAAGGGAAATTCAGCGCTTGCTGACATGGTGGATTGCTAAGGTGTAGTCGAGGGCCAAACGATTTGCCCTGAGGAAGGAAATCTTGCCTGAAACGACTTCGCGTTGGCGCTCCATCGCCGCCAGCGTTTTTCTCATCATCGGCCTCGTTCTGGCACCGGTCGGTGTGGCTGGGCTTTGGGCGACAAAGTATGTCACAAATACCGAGGGCTTCACTCAGTTATTGGTGCCGCTTGCCAGCAACCCACAGCTGCAAGAGGATATCTCAGGACAGATTTCGCAGGCGGTATCCAATCAGCTAAATCTTGAAGAGCGAATTGATTCCTTGACGGGAGACGGGTGGCTCTCGCAGCTGATTCCCAGTGGCCAAATTGCAGACAGGGTAGATGGAATTGTTAATGATTCGGTCAGCAATCTTGTGCAATCCAACCAGTTTTCCTCGCTCTGGGAATCCACACTGCGGGCCAGCCATGCAAAAACAATTTCAATCCTTTCGGACAACAGCACGAGTGTCAGTTTGGATGGCGCAGGCGCACTGACCTTCCAACTCAGTGACTTGTTAGGGGAAATCGTCTCCTCGCTGACGAACTTGGGTATCCCGGGGCTTGGCGCGGTCACCAATCTTGAGTGGGATGTGCAGATCATCCAGAGTGATCAGCTATTGACCGTCCAGCGAGTCTACAACGTGATCGAGACCTTCGGACCATGGATTATTTATGTCGCGGCCGGATTCCTGATCGCCGCGGTCATTCTTACTCCCCGTTACCTCACCCGGGTTCTGATCGGGCTAGCACTTGTCACCGGGGTCAGCGCATTGGCTATAACAACACTCCTTGCAGACTATGCGGGGGAGCACCTGTTTGTGAGTGTTGATCCAGCAGTCGCAGAGCTCATCTACGTGCAGGTCACCGGAAAATTGACCGGTGCGCTGACAACGGTTGCTGTGGTCTCCGGAATTGTGGGCGCAGCGTCCTGGCCTATCTCAACGATTCTTCGCAGGCGCCAAGCTGTCGCGCGCGAACAGATTGCTGGAACTGTGAGCGAGGTCGGGACGTGATCCGGGCCTACGCTAAAACTTCATAGGACAAAAAACCGCGGGTCGCCAGTTCAGAAATGAACTGGCGACCCGCGGTTTTTGCGGAACTTAGGCCTCTTCGACCGGTGCCAACTCGACGTTGGTCACGGTGAGTTCGCCGTCGGCTTCAACCAGCGTCAACTCGCGCGCGTTGGCCGCAGACTTCAGATCTTCGAAGCCGGCACGCAACTGCGCGATCTGTGCAGCTGGTGCATGGATCTCTCCGGAGAGGACCTCGGTGCGCTGTTTGACCTTGGCATCCGACTTCGCCTTACGGATACCGGACAGTGCCACGCCGACCAGCGGCAACACAGCGGCATCGGCGTCGGCGATTGCCGCAGCCAGATGACCGGTCGTTGGCCACTGGGCCTGGTGGACCGACCCGGTGCGCCACCAACCCCAAACCTCTTCGGTCGCAAAGGGCAGGAATGGTGCAAATAGTCGGAGCACCGAATCAAGGGTTGTGGCAAGGGTTGCCAAAACACTGGCCTGCTCGGCTTCCCCGTGGCCACCGTAGGCACGGTCTTTGACCAGTTCCACGTAGTCATCGGTGAATGACCAGAAGAATGACTCGGTGATGTCCAAGGCGCGGGCGTAATCGTAATTCTCGAACGCGCGCTGTGCATCACCGATGACGGTTGACAAACGAGTCAGCAGCGAATGATCCAAACCATTGGTGACCACGGAAGCGTCGTCGGTAAGGACGTTTGCTTCGGTAGCGCCGAGGTTCAAAACAAACTTCGAGGCGTTCAGGATCTTGATGGCCAAACGACGGCCGATCTTCATCTGGTTGATCTCGTACGCGGTATCCGCACCAAGTTTTGCACTGGCTGCCCAGTAGCGAACGGCGTCCGCACCGAACTTGTCCAGTACGTCATTGGGAACCACCACGTTGCCCTTGGACTTGGACATCTTTTTGCGGTCCGGGTCCAGGATCCAACCCGAGATCGCTGCATGCTTCCACGGCGCGTTGCCGTGAAGTGCATCGGCACGCACTGCGGTGGAGAACAGCCAGGTGCGGATGATGTCATGGCCCTGCGGGCGCAGATCAAACGGGTAGACCTTGGCGAAGAACTCATCATCACGGCCCCAACGGCCAGCAATCTGAGGGGTCAGCGAGCTGGTGGCCCAGGTGTCCAGGACATCGGCGTCGCCAATGAAGCCGTTAGCCTGTCCACGCTGTTCCTCGGTGTAGCCTGCCGGAGCGTCCGCGGCCGGGTCAACCGGCAGCTGAGCGATCTCGGGCAGAATTGGTGCGTCGTAGTTCGGTTCACCGTGCTGATCAACCTGGTACCAAACCGGCACCGGCACACCGAAGAAGCGCTGGCGGGAGACCAGCCAGTCGCCGTTCAGACCCGATACCCAGTTCTCGTAGCGCGAGCGCATAAACGATGGGTGGAAGTCGATCTGCTCGCCACGGTTGATCATGCGGGCGCGGCGGTCCTCGTCGCGGCCGCCATTGCGGATGTACCACTGACGGGAGGTGACGATTTCCAGGGGCTTGTCGCCCTTTTCGAAGAAGTTCACCGGGCGGGAGATCTTCTTCGGTTCACCGTCAAGCAGGCCTGCCTCGGTGAGCAGCTCCACCATGGTCTCCTTGGCGGAGAACGAGGTCTTCCCGGCAATCTTGGCGTAGACGTCCTTGCCGTCCTCGGTGGTGATCCACTCGGGTGCATCGCTGAGGATGCGTCCGTCGCGGCCGATGATCGGCCGGGTCGGCAGCTGCAGTTCACGCCACCAGGTCACGTCGGTCAAGTCGCCAAAGGTACACACCATCGCGATACCCGAGCCCTTGTCGGCCTGGGCGAGCGGGTGCGGGTACACGGTGACTGGAACACCAAACAGCGGGGAAGTGACGGTTTTGCCGAACAGGTGCTGGTAGCGCTCATCATCGGGGTGGGCAACCAGGCCAGCGCAGGCGGCCAACAGCTCGGGACGAGTGGTCTCGATGAACACCTTCTCACCGGTTTCGGTGGCAAAACCGTAACGGTAGTAGGCGCCTGGCATTTCTCGGTCTTCGAGTTCTGCCTGTGCCACCGCAGTGCGGAAGGTGACGTCCCACAGGGTCGGAGCTTCAGCCATGTAGGCGTCGCCCTTGGCCAGGTTCTCCAAGAAACCCCGCTGCGAAACGGCGCGCGAGTTATCGTCAATGGTGCGGTAGGTCATCCGCCAGTCGACGGACAAGCCCAAGGTGGTGAACAGCTGTTCAAAGACCTTCTCGTCCTCGACGGCCAGCTCTTCGCAGATCTCGATGAAGTTCTTGCGGCCGATAACATCCCAGTCGCGCTGGTTCTTGGCCGGCTTCTCTGGCGGGCGGTAACCCTCGATGTACGGCTTGGTCGGATCGCAACGGACCCCGAAGTAGTTCTGCACTCGGCGTTCTGTCGGCAACCCGTTGTCATCCCAACCCAATGGGTAGAAAACGTTTTTGCCGTTCATCCGCTGGTAGCGGGCCAGTACGTCGGTCTGGGTGTAGGAGAACATGTGTCCTACGTGCAAAGACCCTGACGCTGTTGGCGGGGGAGTGTCGATTGAGTAAACGGCCTCGCGGGTCGTGTCCTCATTAAAGTGATAGGTGCCCTCGGTACGCCACCGGGACGAGAGACGTTCTTCCAAACCTTCCAATGCAGGCTTGTCAGGAACGGAAACTGTTGCGGGCGTGTCTGTGCCCAAGTTTTCTTCTGCCATAAGCCTATTATTTCATGTTTTAGCAGCCCGTCGGACATCCGTGTCGAGGCCGCACCACCTGGTGCGTGCAGCCTTCACCGTAGCCCCGGAGTTGCAAAGGACAGGGGCAAATGCTCCGGTGCCCTGTGAGGTGAATTGACTATAGGCAGGCGGGTTTGCTGGGCGTAGCATCGGTGGCATGAGCCAATATTCCGTACCAAAAATCCCTCCGCCAGTGCTCGTGGCGGCCACACTCGTGGCCCAGCGTTTGATCACCAGGAACAGCCGGAGTATCCCTGTGGCCAAGGTGGCTTCCGGTGCGATCGCCACTGCCAGTGTCGGGCTGGCGCTGTGGGCTGAAACTGCATTTATCGCCGCCAAAACATCAAGCAATCCGATGCACCCGGAACGAACTAGCGTGCTCATTGTGTCCGGCGCCAATGCGGTCAGCCGAAATCCAATGTATCTAGGCATGGTCGGTGTGGCGTTTGCTCACGGGGTGTGGCACGGATCGGCGCGGGCGCTGGTACCAGCCGTGGCGCTTGCGCTCTGGTTGGACATGCTGCAGATTCCAGCTGAGGAGGCCTTTTTGGCCCAACGATTTGGGCCCGACTATGAGCATTATCGCCAGGCAGTGCCACGCTGGCTGGCCGTGCCGGAAAACCTGATCTGGCGGGTGAGCCACGACCGTTTCCGTGTGTGAACGTTGCGGGCGTCGATTTTCCCAGCAGGCCGCCGCCTTCGTGCCGCACGCGCCTGGCGGCCAGCAATCAGGCAGTTTCGCGCGTGAACAATGGGTTGAGCTTCAAGGCCCAACGCAGATTTAGCAGGTCGGCTGGGGGCAACGATTCCCACCCGCGGGGTTCTTCGGCCGCCAAACTGTTGAGGAACTCCTGCGCGAGTTGCGCTTCGGCAGATAGTGTTGCGAATTTACGTGTTGAACCGCTGACCTGCAACTGCCTCAGCCCCTCGCCGGCATGTTCCAAGGCCAGCTGCGCGAATTCGAGCGCTTGATCGTGCTGGGTGAGTCGCTCGCAGATGGCCGACTGGTACAGGCGGGCCAGCGCCAGATTATGGGCTCCGATGGGGGATTCATCAAGATCGCCAATCTCGATTTTGCCTTGGTAGCCGCGGTTGATGACGGTCACCGCTTCGGCCAGATCTGCCAGCGCGGACTCCCATTCGGTGGTGCTGACGGTTCGCTGTTCCCTCAGGATTTGGACAACGGCAAGATCCCGTTGAGTGCGTCCCTTGTTGATCATGGTGCCCAGCATCCGGCGTAGCGGAACGCCGGGCAGGTCAATGGCGCGCTGGTGTCGTTCAATGGCCGCGGACCGATTTTCCTCCCATTCATTAAGCAGTGCCCAAAAATTTTCAAGTTCCCTAGCATCGCTGGGGGTACGGTGGCGATGCGGGTGAGCGAAGAGGATGTCCAGCCGTTCAAGCTGTGTCCGCACCGCTGTTGGATCCCAGCCGACTTGATGGCGTCCAGCGCTGAGCATCAACCAGACACTTCGGCGTAGATAAGTATCGGTCAACTTCGCGTCGGCCTCGATGACATCCTTGATCGAGTCCAATTCGGTGCGTGCCGCATCAAAGTCGCCGATTCGTTCGAGAATCGATGCTCGTTCGAGCGCGCCAGCGGCTCCGGTAAACGGCGCGATCCAACGTGCAAGGCGAATTGCCAGTTGCCCGTGTCCCGCAATCGAGAGGGGTTCGTGCAACGTCAACAGGCTGTCGATAGACAATTGAGGCAAAAGCCGTCGTTGGTCACTTGGCACATCCAACTCATACGTTAAAACTTCGGCCAACACATTGATGCCGCGGTAATGCCCCCGGCTGGAGGCCAACTGGATGTAGTGATTGAGCAAACTGCCGAATTCCGGCGATTCCCAGTGTCCAATTTCCGTGCGAATGATCGTGATGAACAATGAGGCAACATCGTCCTTGAGATCCTCCGGAAGCGGAGCATGCGCTGGATTCCGAACATCCAGCATCAGGGCCAGGTCCCGGTTGGCAGCCAACGGATCTTCACCCTGGTCTGATACCGCCGTGCGGAGCACCCCGCCAATGAGGTCCGGCACAAAAACGTGATAGTCGGTGATGAAACGTTGCATCCATTGGCTTCCAGAAGCCACCGGAAGCTGCGCGTCACCTTCGGTGAAAAGCTGGTCAAAACGTTGTGCGGCAAGCCGGTAGGCGATGCCTGCATGGGAAAACTTGCCAGATTCCCTGATTGCCGTTTTCCACGGCTCAACAACTCGATGGGTTGAATGCTGGATCGCCAAACCGTACGCGTGTGCAGCCGAGGGCCCGGCTACCTCCTCCAACAAGCGGGCAAGCTCCGAGCCGCGGACAGTAATACTGCTCAGACCAGCTTCCGTGGGGTGTTCCGGGCCGTCTTGGCGAAAGTCTGGAAATCTCGCGCGAGCTTCATCCCAAAAATCGACGAGTTGCGGTTGTTGATCGTGGTGGATTTGAAGTTCCACGGTGACTTGGATTTTGTGGAAACAATCAAGGATCTGGTGGGGTGCGATGGAATCGGGAGAAAACGCGTTCCAGATAACAACTTTCTGCACCCTGGACGCTTTCACCGAATCGCGCAAACGGCGGTTGATCCGGGTCAGCGCCCGGCGCTCTTCATTGAGCCACCTAAAAGCCAAACTTCGGGCCCACCCGTCGTCGGCCGATAACGCTCGGGGTGCGAAACTCACCGCGGCGCCCCCGGCCAGAAATGTCATGACCAGCAACGCGCCATGCCAGGGCGTCCCGAGCACACGATCCATCAACGTGGCACCTACCAGCTGATTAAACAGGTCAATGAGCGCCAAAAGTATCAGCGTGCCGCCACCGATGAGCATACCCAGCCCGAGGCTGGTACCCCTGACGATCCAATACCCACGATCTCGCCGCCCCGACGCGGCACGAACGTTCGCTTCAAGGGTTTTTGCGGTGGTTCCCGGCCGCAACAAGATTTCCAAGGTGCCGTTTCTGCTCCGGTACCCCTGACGCCGCAGATCCCCATAATCTTCGGCCAGCAACCTGTGCATTTCGTAGCGTGCACTGAACTGCTTCCCGTGAACAGTCATCTGACAATAGTATGTGAGTCATGACACCTATGGATGAATCTGCTGGTCACGGTTTATACATCTTTGGGTATGGCTCCCTGGTCTCCAGCGAATCGGTTGCCAGAACCCTGCAACGGAACATCGCACCGGAGCTCATGCCGACCGCGTTGCTTCATGATTATGCGCGGGACTGGGAAATCCGGGTTCCTATCGTTTTTGACGATGGGCGAGCGTGCAACGGTCGCTTCTTGGATATCGCCCCAGCTGGAGGTTCCATGGTTAATGGTGTGTTGATTCCGGTCACGGAAGCCGAAGTTGAAATCTTGGGACGTCGGGAAGCGCAATATGACGCGATCGACGTTTCCGCGCAGATCCAAGGGCCAATGTCTGCCCAGAGCACGGTGATTGTTTTTCGCGGCCGTTCCGAATTCCGCCGTGACACCAGCAATATCCCCAGTGTCCGCCCGGAGAATTACCGCCGGCTGGTTGAGGCCGCCGTGGCAACCCGCGGCGAAGAATTTTTCGCCCAATTTCTCGCCACCACCAAAGTGCTCGCCGGCACAGATTATCGGGGGACATACCAGTTTGCGGACCTGGAACAGGAGCTTGCGGCCAGACCTCCGATTCGCTGAGAGCCGCACTTTGACTCAGCTCACCGGCCCGAGACTCGGGAGTGAAGATGACGCAAGAGAACTTCATGACCTACCTTCGAAGTTTGCCGGGGACCTAAACTAAACCCATGACTATTTGGGAAAACACCTCATCCAACCGTTCGGCAGTAGTGACCGGAGCTTCCTCGGGGATCGGCCAGGCCACCGTGCACCTCCTGCGTGAACAGGGGTGGACCGTGTTCGCCGTGGCTCGTCGCGCACAACGTTTGGAGCAGCTCGCAGAACAGACCGGCGCTATCGCCATTCCAGCGGATGTCAGCATCCAAAGCGAGGTTGATGCGCTGGTTGCCCGCGTGGCGCAGCTCGGGGGAGCAGATACCCTGATCAACGTGGCCGGAGGGGCTCGCGGCACCGAATACTGGGCCGACGCGGTGGATGAGAACTGGGAATTCATGTGGCAGTCAAACGTCATGGGGACCATGCGCCTGACTCGGGCCCTGTTGCCAGCCTTGCGCGAGGCGCATGGCACCATCGTGAACCTGACCTCCACTGCCGCATTGGCCAGCTACGAGGGCGGCAGCGGATACAACGCGGCGAAGGCAGCCCAGAGCGCCATGTCCCAAGCCCTGAGGCTGGAAGAGGTAGAACACGGCATCCGTGTGATTGAAGTGCTGCCCGGGCTGGTGCAGACCGAAGAGTTCGCGCTGCGCCGGCTGGGCAGCCAGGAAGCGGCAGACAGCGTGTACGCCGGGGTGGAGAACCCGCTCACCGCCCAGGACGTGGCCGAGGTGATCCGTTTCGCGGTCAACGCGCCAGCGCACGTGAACCTGGACCAAATTGTCATCCGCCCGCAGGCGCAGGCGGCCAATCACAAACTGATTCGCACCAACAGCTAGCCACCCAAGCCTTCGTAAGGAGCCATCAATGAGTACCAGCACCCCCAGCGTTGTCCACGTTCTCGCCACCTCCCACGGCACCGACAGCACCACCGGACAGCAGCTGATTCATCAGCTGCGCGAACAGCTGGAGCAGATGAGCGGTGAGGTACTGCCCCAGCTGCGGTGGCATGAGGCCTACGTGGATGTGCAAGAACCCTCCCTGGATCAGGTGGTCGCAAATCTACCGGCTGGGGAACCGGCGGTGGTGTTGCCGCTGCTGGTGTCCGACGGTGTGCACACCACCCATGACATCGCCCAAGCGGTAGCCTCCCGGGAAAACACGGTTGCCGCCCGCCCGCTGGGGCCGTTGCCGGAGCTCGCGCAGGTGTTGGCGCTGCGCGCCCGCCCGCACCTGGAGAACAACCCCCAGGTGGTGCTGGCGGCGGCCGGTACCCGACTGGAGATCGGCCAGCAACAAGTCGCTGAACTGGCGGGCCAGCTTGAAGGACTGCTGGGTGTCTCGGTGACGGTTGCCTACTGCGCCGGCGCGCAACCGAACGTGGCGCATGTGGTGGAACAAGCCGGCGAGAAACCGGTGGTGTTACTTAGTGTTCTGCTGGCGGACGGTTTCTTTCAGGACAAACTCACTAACACGGGGGCCGCGGTGGTGACAAGTCCACTGCTGCCTGACGTCACGATCGCTCAATGTTTCGTTGTGCGTCTGAAATCGGCGCTCAAAGAAGCGGGTTTTGTGTCTTCAGATGACGAAGTTGGAACCGTTTAGGCCACGCGTAGTCATGTGACATCCAGCGGTTGCCAGCCCCCGGGGGCGGTTTTCTACGCTGGTTCACATGACGCAGACAACCACACCGGCACGACCCAAACGGGCAGCCAAGCCCAATGGCCAATGGAAGATCGATGGCACCACCCCGCTGAACGCCAACGAGGAAATGAAGGCGGCGGACAACGGGCTGAACGTCCGCCAGCGTATCGAAGAAGTTTACTCGGTGCAGGGTTTCGACTCCATCGACCCCGATGACCTGCACGGCCGCTTCCGTTGGTGGGGGCTGTACACCCAGCGCGCCCAGGGCATCCCGGGTGGCAAAACCGCAACACTGAGCCCCGAAGAGCTGGAAGACCGCTACTTCATGTTGCGGGTACGAATCGACGGCGGCGCGTTGAGCACGCAGCAGCTTCGAGTCATCGGCGGAATTTCCACCGATTTCGCCCGCGACACCGCGGACTTCACCGATCGCCAGAACATCCAGCTGCACTGGGTGGACGTGGTGGATGTGCCGGAGATCTGGCGCCGTTTGGAGTCCGTGGAGTTGAACACCACCGAGGCATGCGGCGACGTGCCCCGCGTCATCCTTGGTTCCCCGGTGGCCGGAATCGCGGCCGAGGAAATTATCGACCCGACTCCCATCATCGCTGAGATCGCCCGACGTTACGTGGGCAACCCGGAGTTCGCGAACCTGCCGCGCAAGTTCAAAACGGCCATCTCCGGGCACCCCAGCCAGGACGTTGTCCACGAAATTAATGACATCGCGCTGATCGGGATTGTGCACCCCGAACTCGGCCCGGGTTACGACCTGTGGGTTGGCGGCGGTTTGTCCTCCAATCCACGCCTGGGCGAACGCCTGGGGGCCTTCGTCAGCCAGGAACAGGCCCCGGATGTGTGGGAGGGCGTCACCTCCATCTTCCGTGACTATGGTTTCCGCCGGCTGCGCAACCGGGCCCGCCTGAAGTTCCTGTTGGCCGAATGGGGCACCGAAAAGTTCCGCCAGGTGCTTCAAGACGAATACCTGGGTTATGCATTGCCTGATATCGCTCCGGGCCCGCAGCCGCTGACCGCAGGGGACCACTCCGGGGTGCACCCGCAAAAAGACGGAAAGTTTTTTATTGGCTTGACCCCAGAAGCCGGCCGTTCCTCGGGCACCACGCTCACGGCACTGGCCGACCTGCTCGAAGCCCATGGCTCCACCCGGTTGCGCACCACCCCGCACCAGAAGGTGATTGCCCTTGATATCGCCGAGGACCAGGTGCAGTCGTTTGTCGGCGCCGCCCGGGCCTTAGGCCTGGAGGCCCACCCGGGCCTGCTGCGTCGCTCGGCCATTGCCTGCACCGGCATCGAGTACTGCAAGCTGGCCATCGTGGACACCAAAAACACCACCATTCAGGCGGTGCGGGAGATTGAATCGCGCCTGCGGGACCACGAGGGCAAACTGCCCAAGGCGCTGTCCATGCACGTTAACGGTTGCCCGAACTCGTGCGCCCGCGTGCAAACCGCGGACCTCGGCTTCAAGGGACAGCTGATCACCAACGACGCCGGGGAACAGGTCTCTGGTTTCCAGGTGCACCTTGGCGGCACGCTGGCCGGTTTTGAAAACGGCGAGGCGAGCCTGGGACGCACGGTGCGCGGGTTGAAGGTCGCCGCGGATGAACTGCCGGATTACGTGGAACGAGTGGTGAAGAGCTACTCAACCCTGGCCAATGACGGCGAATCATTTGCCGCGTGGGCCCACCGCGCCGCGGAGGAGGATCTTTCATGAGCACCAAAACCAGCACCAGCAAAACCGAAAACGAATTGCGCGCCATCGCGGCGCGCGGAGCCGAAGAACTCGGCTGGGACGCAACCGCGGCTCAGGTCGTCGAGTTCGCCGCACGCCACCTGGACGTGAAAGAGATCGCGGTCGCCTGCTCCATGGCCGACGCGGTGCTGCCTCACCTGGTGGCGCAGCAACTGCCCGGGGTGGACGTGCTGTTCCTGGATACCGGGTACCACTTCACCGAAACCCGGATCACCCGCGACGAGGTCGCCGGCACGCTGCCGGTCAACGTGGTGGACGTGCTTCCAACACTGAGTGTGGCCCAGCAGGATGAGCAGTTCGGCAAGGACCTGTTTTCCCGGGATGCGGCCGCCTGCTGCAAGCTGCGCAAGATGGACCCGCTCAAGGAAGCCCTCTCCGGCTACAGCGCCTGGTTCACCGGGGTACGCCGCGACGAGGCGCCCACCCGGATCAACACCCCGCTGGTGACCTACGACGAGGTGCACGGGCTGATCAAGTTCAACCCGGTGGCGCCGTGGAGTTTTGACGAGCTGATCAATTACGCGAGCACCCACCAGGTACCGGTGAACATGTTGCTGGCCCACGGATACCCATCCATCGGTTGTGCACCCTGCACCCGACCGGTCGCCGCGGGGGAAGACCCGCGAGCTGGCCGCTGGGCAGGCCTGTCGAAAACCGAATGCGGCATCCACATCTAACCCCCAAGGACTGACAATGAGCATTACCGCTACCGCCATCCCCGGCACCCAGCGCAGCGTCCTGGACGCCCTGGAAGCCGAATCCATCCACATTATCCGCGAGGTACTTGCCGAATTCGAGAAGCCCGGGTTGCTGTTCTCCGGCGGCAAGGACTCCGTGGTGGTCTTGCACCTGCTGGCCAAGGCCGTGTACCCCTCGCGGGTGCCGATTCCCGTGGTGCACATCGACACCGGCCACAATTTCGGCGAGGTCCTGAACTTCCGCGACGAGGTAGTCAAGAAGTACGGCCTGAACCTGGTGGTTGGTTCCGTGCAGGAGTACATCGACCGCGGGGAACTGGCCGAGCTGCCCGACGGAACCCGCAACCGACTGCAAACGCGTGTGCTGCTGGACACCATCGAATCCAACGGTTTCGACGTGGTTTTCGGCGGCGCCCGCCGCGATGAGGACAAGGCCCGAGCCAAGGAGCGGATCCTGTCCCTGCGTGACGAGTTCGGGGTCTGGGACCCGCGCAACCAGCGCCCGGAATTGTGGAACCTGTACAACGGACGCCACGAACCGAACTGGCATGTGCGTGCCTTCCCGATCTCCAACTGGACCGAACGCGATATCTGGGCCTACATCCAGCGCGAAAACATCGAGCTTCCCTCCATCTACTTTGCCCACCGGCGTCAGGTGTTCGAACGCGACGGAATGTGGCGTGCGGTGACCTCGGTCAGCCAGCCCGAACCCGACGAGACGGTGAGCATCCGCCAGGTGCGCTACCGCACCGTGGGGGACGCTAGCTGCACCGGAGCGGTGCTCTCCGGCGCGGACACCGTGGCGAAGGTGCTGGACGAGCTGGCGGTCGCCACGCTGACCGAACGCGGGGCCACCCGTGCCGACGACCGAATTTCCGCCGCGGGAATGGAAGACCGCAAGACCGAAGGGTACTTCTAAAAATGACCACCACACTATTGCGTATCGCCACCGCCGGCTCCGTAGACGACGGCAAATCCACCTTGGTGGGACGCCTGCTGCATGATGCCAAGGCGATCCTGGCCGACTCGTTGGACGATTTGGCCCGCACCAGCGCCGAGCGTGGTTTCGGCGGCGCCACCGGGGCGCTGGACCTCGCGTTGGTCACCGACGGGTTGCGCGCCGAGCGTGAGCAGGGCATCACCATCGACGTGGCCTACCGGTATTTCTCCACCGCGCAGCGCTCATTCATCCTGGCCGACTGCCCGGGCCACGTGCAGTACACCCGTAACACCGTCACCGGTGCCTCCACCGCGGATGCGGCGATTGTGCTGGTTGACGCCCGCCACGGGGTGCTCGAGCAGACCCGCCGCCACCTCGGTGTGCTGGCCCTGCTGCGGGTGCCGCAGCTGATTGTCGCGGTGAACAAGATGGACCTGATCCAGTGGGACGAGGCGCGTTTCACCGCCATAGAGACCGAGATCCTGGCCCTGGCCGCCCAGCTTGGTGTGCAGTCCGCCACCATCATCCCGGTCAGCGCCCTGCACGGGGACAACGTGGTTGACCGCTCGGCCGCCTCGGATTGGTATGCCGGCCCCACCTTGCTTGGCCTGCTTGAAGAGCTTGCTCCCGCCCAGGCCAGCGGGGCCGCCCGTTTGGATGTCCAGTACGTGATCCGCCCGCAGGGAGGTTTGGCCCCGGGATTGGACGAGGAATATTACCGCGACTACCGCGGCTACGCCGGAACCCTTGCCGACGGCAGCCTGTCCGTGGGTGATGAGGTCAGCATCCTGTCCAACGGCTACCCCGCCAGCAGCCGGGTCAAGGCCATCGGCACCCCGGCTGGATTGGTGCAAACCGCTACCGCCGGGGAAGCAATCGTCCTTGAATTCGAGGACGAGGTGGACATCGCCCGCGGGGATACCGTGGTTTTTGGAGCCCTGCCGCCGGTGGTCCGCGAATTCGAGGCAGAGGTGTGCATCCTGGCCCCGATCAAGCTGGCCGAGGGGCAGCGGGTGCTGCTCAAGCACGGCACCAAGGTCGCCACCGCGAAGGTCGCCCAGATCAACCACGTGCTTGACGTGGCGGACTACTCCCGCCAGGAGGCCTCCACCTTGGGCCTGAACGACCTGGGCCGGCTCACCGTGCGCAGCTCGGCGGCCATCAGCGTGAATCCGTACCGCGACTCACGGGCCGGGGGAAGTTTCCTGCTGATAGATCCGGCCTCCGGACGCACCCTGGCGGCCGGGATTATCGGAGCCGAGCATGCAGCCGCCTGAGCAAAACCCGCTGCCGCGTACCCGGCTGACCGCCCACGCGCCACGCACCAACCGGCGCGGGCGGCTGGTTGGCGGGGTGCTGGTTGGGTTGCTTGCCTCCGCCGCGGTGCTGACCGCCTTCGTCCCGGCACCGAATAAGCAGGCCGAGGCCACCGCGGATCAGGGGCCGGCGGCCACCTTGCGCCTGGGATATTTCGCCAACGTCACCCACGCCCCGGCGCTGATTGCCGACGCACAGGGAATCCTTGAAAAGACCCTGGAGGCAGATGGCACCGGCCTGCAGACGGAAATTTTTAATGCTGGCCCGTCGGCCATCGAGGCATTAAATTCCGGGGCAATCGACGCGGCCTACCTGGGCCCCAGCCCGGCGCTGAACAGCTACCTTTCCAGCGGGGGAACCTCGCTGCGGATTGTTGCCGGGGTCGCCTCCGGCGGGGCAAGCCTGGTGACCACCAAGGACATCACGCAGATTGCGCAGTTGGAGGGCTCCGAGCTTGCCACCCCGCAGTACGGCGGAACCCAGGACGTGGCCCTGCGCAGTTTCCTGAAGGATCACGACCTCACCGACAAAGTAACCGTCACCCCGAGTTCCAATGGTACGGTCCCGCAGCTGTTCGCTCGCGGTTCAATTGATGGTGCCTGGTTGCCTGAACCTCATGCCTCGCTGCTGGTGCAGGAATACGGGGCGCACCGGTTGATCAACGAGTCCGAGCTGTGGCCCGAGGGAAAGTTCCCCACCACGGTGCTGGTGGCCTCGCAAGATTTTATTGCCAAACACCCGGCGACGGTCCAGGAACTCGTGAAGGCCAACGCCGAGGCGATTACCTGGCTGAACTCGGCGGACGAGCAGCAGAAGCTGGACGCCGTGCAGGGCGCGCTGAGTGAATTGGGCGGCGGAAGCCTGTCCGATGAAGTCATTTCCTCCGCCTTGGGCGAGGTCAGTTTCGACCAAACACCGCTGAGCGACACCTTGGACACCTTGGTGAGCAATGCGGCGGGTGTGGGGATCGGTGAGCCGGGAAGTACCGAAGGTTTGGTTGATGATTCGTTTATTTCCACTGAGGAGCAGTAATGGGTGTGCTACTGAATGAAGTATCCCTGAGCTATCCGGGAACCGGGCTGGTCATCGACAAACTCAGCGCCCAGATTGAAGATGGCGAGTTCATCGCGGTGCTCGGCGCCTCGGGTTGCGGCAAGTCCTCGCTGTTGAACATGATTGCCGGCTTGCTTGCCCCCTCCGAGGGGTGGCTGGAAGTCCCGGAAGACGGGGCCGCCTTCATGTTCCAGGATTCAAATCTTTTGCCGTGGCTTTCGGCGGGGGAGAACGTGGATCTGGCGCTGAAGCTGGCCGGGCATCCCAAGGATTCCCGTCAGCAGCGGGTGCAAGAGCTGCTGACGCTGGTGCAGCTGGGGCATGCGGTGGATAAAAAGCCGCATGAGCTTTCCGGCGGCATGCGCCAGCGGGTGGCGTTGGCCCGCTCCTTGGCCCAGGATCGGCAGGTCCTGCTCATGGATGAGCCCTTCGCGGCGCTGGATGCGATTACCCGCGACATGTTGCATGAAGAGTTGCGCTCATTGTGGGCGCAGACCGGTAAAACCATCATCTTCGTGACACACAACGTTCGTGAGGCAATCCGGCTCTCCGGGCGCATCCTGGTACTTTCCTCGCATCCGGGGCGCATCTTGGAAACCCGCCGGATCACCGAAGAACTGCGGCACAACCCGGCCCAGGCCGCCGCCTTGGCCGACGAACTGACCACCATCTTGCGAAAGGAGCAGCGAAAACATGAGCGCACTAACTCAAACTAGGGTTTCACCCAAGGTGCCAGCGACCGTGGCGCTGCGCCGTAGCCGGGCCCTGGATGCGGTGATCGCCCCGATCATCACCGTGATCGTGCTGCTGAGCCTGTGGCAGATCGCTTCCTGGGTTTCGCCGCTGCGTGAAGACCTCTTTCCGGGGCCGGCGGCGGTGTTCGCCAAACTGCCGGAGCTGCTGGCCGACGGTTCGCTGCTCTCAGCGGTGGGGACCTCGTTGTTCCGCGCCCTGTCCGGTTTCGCCATCGCGGTGGTTATTGCCACACCCATCGCGCTGTTGCTGGCCCATCAGCCGTTGTTGCGCAAGGGTTTGGGACCGCTGGTTTCGGCCATGCAGGTGCTGCCCTCGATCGCTTGGGTCCCGGCGGCGATCATCCTCTTCGGCCTGAGCGACGCGACCATCTACACCGTGTTGCTGCTCGGCGCGATCCCCTCGATCATCAACGGCCTGCTTTCGGGGATCGACATGATCCCCACCCAGTACTCGGCCCTGTCCCGGGTACTCGGCGCCTCCAAACGCCAACACATCCTGCACGTTGAACTTCCCGCCGCGCTTCCCGGCTACGTGTCGGGCCTGCGCCAGGGCTGGGCCTTCGCCTGGCGCTCGCTCATGGCGGCCGAGCTCATCGCGGTGGGCGGCTCGCTGGCCCTGGGCGTCGGCTCGCTGCTCCAGCGCGGCCGCGACCTGGCCGACCTCTCACTGGTGATGTTGGTCATACTGGTGATCCTGCTGGTGGGTGTGCTTATTGAACTACTGTGTTTTGCCCCGCTGGAACGCAAACTGCTGCGCGACCGCGGAATGACTCGAACTGGAGAAAACCATGCCTAAGGGACATATCACCCTGATTGGTGGGGGACCGGGAGATCCGGAACTGATCACCGTGGCCGGATACAAGGCGCTGCTGGCTGCCGAGGTGGTGCTGGCAGACCGGCTGGGACCCGTTGAACTGCTGGCCGACCTGGCTGATGACGTGATTGTGGTTGATGTGGGCAAGGCCCCGGGCTGCCACGTGAAAACCCAGGACGAAATCAATGAATTACTGGTCAAATACGCTTTGCAAGGCAAGAACGTGGTTCGCCTCAAGGGCGGGGACCCGTTTGTCCTGGGCCGTGGCGGCGAAGAATTGCTCGCCGCCGCCAAGTACAACATTCCCACCCGGGTCATTCCCGGGATCACCAGCTCGATTTCGGTTCCGGCCGCCGCCGGCATCCCGGTCACCCATCGCGGCATCGCCGCCGGGTTCACTGTGGTCAGCGGCCATACCGAGCTTGCCGATGTCCCTGTGCGCAGCGACCACACGTTGGCGATCTTGATGGGTGTCTCCAATTTGCCCAAAATTGTTGAGACATTGCTTACCCGTGGTTTACCGTCAAGTACACCGATTGCGATAGTTGAGCGAGGTTACTCACAGACGCAGCGCACAACTATCGGTACGCTAGAAGGGATTGTAGAGCGCGCCCGCAAGGCCGCAGTGGCGAATCCGGCCGTCATCGTGATTGGTGATGTCGTTCGGCTAGCCCCGGAAGCCTCCGATAGCTTGGTAGACCTCCTGCCGCTAGAGAATGCCGACGCCCCCGCGGCGGCCATATTCGTTGACTAAGAAAGAGATGTTGTTTGATGAGTGAACTGATCGTCCCCGAGCACCTTTCGGCCCGCGCCCTGCGCGTGGCGATCGTTGGCGCTGGCCCCGCTGGTATCTACGCCGCTGATCTGCTCAACAAGAGCCAGCCGGTTTCATCCGGAGCGCTGAGCCTGAAGGTCGACCTCTTTGACGAGCTGCCCACCCCGTTCGGCCTGATCCGCTACGGCGTGTCGCCGGATCACCCGCGAATCAAGGGAATCATCACCGCCCTGCACAAGGTGCTGAACAACGACTGGATCGACTTCTACGGAAACGTCGGTTTGGGTCGAGATATCACCGTTGAGGATCTGCGTGCCCGCTACGACGCGATCATCATCGCCACCGGTGCCCAGAAGGACGCGGACCTGAACATCCCGGGCATCGACCTGGATGGCTCCTACGGCGGCGCCGACTTTGTGTCGTGGTACGACGCGCACCCCGATGCAGACAAGACCTGGGACCTGTCCGCCAGTGAAGTTGCCGTCATCGGCAACGGCAACGTGGCCCTGGACGTGGCTCGTATCCTCTCCAAGCATGCCGACCAGCTGCTTGAGACCGAGATCCCGGCGCACATCTACACCCAGCTGAATGACTCCGCCGTCACCGACGTGCACGTTTTCGGCCGCCGCGGCCCGGCCCAGGTGAAATTCACCCCGCTGGAACTGCGCGAGCTGTCCCACTCCAAGGACGTGGACATCGTGTTGTACCCGGAGGACTTCGAGTTCGACAAGGCTTCGGATGAAGCCATGAAGACCAACAACCAGACCAAAACCATGGTCTCCACGCTGACCAACTGGCTGATCGAGCAGGAGGAGCGTGAAGAGGCCCCGAGCGCGTCGCGCCGCCTGCACCTGCACTTCCTGCAGTCCCCGATTGAGGTTCTGGGTGAAGACGGCAAGGTGACCGGACTGAAGGTCGAGCGCAACGAGTTGGACGGCAACGGCGGTGCCCGCGGGACCGGCGAATTCGTCGAGTACCCGATCCAGGCCCTCTACCGCTCGGTTGGCTACTTCGGTTCGGCCGTTGGCGACATCGAATACGACGGCGCCAAGGGTGTACTGCCAAACGTTGAGGGTCGTGTCCTGGATGCCACCGGCACCCACGTGTCCGGGTTGTACGCCACCGGCTGGATCAAGCGTGGACCGGTGGGCCTGATTGGCCACACCAAGGGCGACGCGTTGGAGACCATTACCCACCTGCTGGAGGATCTGGGCACGTTGGCCCAGCCGACCAGCGATCAGTCAATCGCCCAGCTGCTCGAAGAGCGCGGGGTTGAATTCTCCGACTGGGAAGGCTGGAAGTCGCTGGATGAGCACGAAAAGGCCCTGGGCGCAGCCGAAGGCACCGTGTCCACCCGTTTCGGTGACATCACCCGTGACCGTATCAAGGTGGTCGAGCGTGAAGACATGCTTGAATTCTCTCGCGCAAAAAAATTAGCTGAGAGTCTGTAAGCTTCACCCCAGGCTCGGTGAACTAAGGGATGGTCCCGCCAGTTATTGGCCGGGCCATCCCTTCACATTTAACGCCGTTGGGGCTGTGCGAAGAACATCAGCTCAACAGCGTAGTCCACAGGTAGTCCTCGGACGCTACGGGAATACCGTAGTCCCGGGCCTTCTTCGCTTTGCCCGAGAGGGTATCCGGGTCGGCGGCTACCAGCAAACTCACTTTTTTGGTGATGGCCGGGTGCGGCACGTACCCTGCGGCGTTGAGCGCAGCTTCGATCTGCCGACGCGGTTTGGCCATCTCCCCGGTGAGCACCACCAGGGAACCGAGAGCGATTGTTCTTTCGCCGGGCGCCTTCGACAGCTCGTTGTCCGCCTTGCGGGCGGGCAGCATCAGTGAATGCCGAACGAGGTCTCGGCCTAGGCCGAGAAGGTCCGCGACCGTACGCAAATCCAGCTGTTCGTCCGGGCTGACCGTGCCATCGGTCCAGGCGGCACGCACCAGCTGCTGAAAATACATTTTATGCAGCTCAAGGGCGCCTGATCGATCCAGGCCGAGCTGCCCGGCCAGGGAAATCAGTTGCTGTTCCTCGTGGGTGGAAAGGTAGCGGTCCAGCAGCGCACGGTCGAGGACCGCCAGATAGTTCTCTTGCGCTTCGCTGCCCACAAACTCGGGCAGGCGGGTGGTCAACCGGTCAAGAAAATGGTGTGCTCTGTGAGCGGGGGCGGAGGATCGGTGCACCGGGATGATACGTCCGGACGGAGAGTCTTGCACCCACGCCGCCTGGGCCGCGCGGTCAAGGCGCAGGTTCCATTCGGGGTTCTGCCCGTCAAGCTCCATGTACCGGGAAAGGAGGATCGCGGTGGCCGCGGCATCGCCGCCTGCGCTGTGCGCCGAGACGATCTCGATGCCGAACGAATCGCAGCAGTCCTGCAACGAGCGCCCCGCGCCCTGCAGGTACTGATGAGACATCCGCATGGTGCATAAACCCTGGTTGAGAAGAGTCTTTGGGAGCGGCATTCCGGCCCGCTGGAACTCCGCATCCAAAAACCGTGAATCAAAAGAAAGATTGTGCGCCACCACAACGGTGCCCGAAAGCCTCCAATGGAGTTCTTCAGCTAAATCCTTGAAGGTGGGAGCGTTGAGCAGGTCGCGGCTTTGGATTCCATGCAGTGACTGTTTTCCCAGGTCCCGCTGCGGGTTGACGAGTGTTTCCCAGCGGTCGAGTATTTCTCCGTGACGGTTCATTCTCACGATGGCGATTTCCGCGATGCGGTCGGTACCGCCGGGAAACAATCCCGTGGTTTCCGTATCGAGCACGGAGAATACTCCGTTGGCCATTCTCACATTTCCCCCTGGGCCGTGGTGGATCTCTGTCAACACCTAAATTCTCCACGGCACACAGGCGTGACTGAAACCATGTACGTCATATATGGTCAGTTCACAGTCGCTTTTTGTTTTGGTTGCGCCGATGCCCGTTGGGCCGGTATGAAGTGGATGGTACGGGCCCATGAGAAATGTTTTTCTGTCAACACTCAGGCACCTGTCTGAAGGCACCCGCCTGTATGGCCGAGACCAGCCCGGACAGATGATAGCTGTTCTCGGCTTGAGTATTTACCTTCCCCTGATGCTTCCATTGTTGAGCCAGGGAGTCTGGACCGGCTTTTTCGCGTGGGTCGAAGCGGTGAGCGTGCCAAGCCCGGGGCTGCTCCTGGCGGGCTATGCGGTTGTTGTCTCCATCGTCATCGCACTGGCCTTGACCCCTCCCAGCATGGCGGCCAATGCGCCCTTGGCGCCTTACCCGGTGGAACGTCCGGTCAAGAGCCGCATCATTCACAACTGTCGGCTCTTTTTGGCCAGCATGATCGGTTTGGGAACCATCGGCGTATTTTTCACCGGGGGAGCCGACCGGCTGGAGCATCTGGTGTGTGTGGCGATCGGGGCGCTGTTGCTGCAACTTGGCCACCTCGATGAGGTTAATGCCGCGCAGGCAGATGCCGTCATCGAGCTACTGAGCTCCGAGCCGCTGCACGACTATGACCGGTGGTATGCCAAAAAGTGGGGACAACGGCGGGCCGGACAACACACGCTGCCGCGCGCCGTACTGATCCGCCGAAAGTTGTGGGGCATCACGTTGATGGTGATCATTCACCTGAGTGTGCTTTTGACATATCTCACCGTTGTCCACGGCGTCCAGGGCCTGGCACGGCACTGGGCGACGGTCCTGTTCCTCTCGATCGCCGCGGGAGTTGTGAACCTGTTCATTATTGAGGCGTTGCTGTCGGCTGTAGTGGTGATCCGCCATTCGCGCGGCAGCCGCAACAGCACGTGGCTGATGCATCCAGAATCGTATGTTGCGATGATGGCGTTCGGGTCGAAATTTCTGGCGACTGCGGCCATGGCCGCAATTCCGCTGCGGTGGCTGACTGAAGAAAATTGGTTCATTTCCATCGCCTACCTCGTATTTCTCGGGATCGAGTTGTTGTGTGTACTCGGGCTAGTGCTCATGCTGGTTCGCCGATGGCTCGCATCCGGTGCACTGCCGCCGGAACCACTGGGGCGGTTCGACCGCGACGTGATGGCGGTCCTGCTCAAGAAACGGGCGGCACGGGACCGTGCCGCCATTCGCGGTGCGGTGGTGTATCGACGCCATCATCAAGCCGCTGAATCGACATAGGGCCTGGAATCCAATGAAGTCCGCAGTGGAGCCTGCCCAGGCAACCGGCTTCTCTAGGTTCCAGGCCGCAGTGGTTAGATGCTGGCCGCCGCCGGTGCTGCCGCCTTCGTGACGGTGACGGTGCGTCGGAGCATGATGAATAGCAAGATCATTCCAGTGGTCAACAACATGTGGCCCAAACCGGCTATTCCGGAAATCATGGCCGAGGACTCGTGACCGGTAATAGTCAGCATTCCATGAACGGTCAACATGCCAGCGGTTAACACCACACCGGTGTTGTAGGTCCACAAAAACCAGGAGTACATCTTGCGCTGGGTGCTCAGGGCAAAAAGTTTCTCCAAAACCAGCACAAGCAGGATCACAATAAATCCCAATACCAGCAGGTGGGTGTGAACCACGGAGAGCTGGGTCCACGCACCGTCAGGGAAATCATTCAGTTTTGTGAACTCACGGAAGAACAGCCCCGAGGCGACGCCGAGGAGCATGTAGAGGAACGCGAGATTAACGAGTTTTGGCATGAAATTGCTTTCGTTGGGGGAAGTATCGAGGCGTATGGATGCGTTGATGCCTGCGTGAAGACGACGATTCTGGTCAGCTGGACAGCACTGCCGCCGCGCACGTGCCGGGACCGGCACGCAGGAGCAGACCGCTTCGCCGCAAGCATGAAACGTTCATGGTTCCAGTCAACGCGATGGGCGCACGGGAAACATCGGGCAATGAGCCGAATAAAAAATCAACCGATCGGTTGAGAACCGTTCGGGTGTGTTGCGCAAGGCGGCTTGAGGCTAAAGCAGGCCAAGGCTGGTTGCCTTGGTGATGGCTTCGGTCCGCGTGGTCGCCTGAAGCTTTTCGAAAATGTGCACCAGGTGGGTTTTGACCGTGGCCTCGGTGACAAACAATTCCTTGGCGATCGCCTTGTTTCCCGCCCCCGTGGCCAGTTGGCGCAGTACCTCGGTTTCACGAACCGTGAGTTCAACCTTGGGCCGTCGTAGCCCGGCAAGCACCCTGGCGGTGAGCTCGGGGGCCATGACCAGTTGCCCGGCAGCCGCCTGTCGAATCGAGTCCACGATGGTGCGCGCGCTGACGTCTTTGAGCAGGTACCCCGCCGCGCCGGCTTCAATGCAGGCGAGGATCTCCGCATCTTTGTCAAAGGTTGTCAGGATCAGTACCTGTGGTGGATTGGGCAGTTTGGATACGGCCGCCGTGGTCTGAGCGCCATTCATCCCGGCACCCAGACGCAAATCGCACAGAACGACGTCGACAGGCTGCTGGCTCAGGAATGCCAGCGCCTCTTCGCCACTGGATGCCTCGCCCACAACTTCAAGGTCTGCATAGTTCTCAAACAGTGCGCATAATCCGGTCCGGAGAATCGGATGGTCGTCAACCAACAAAAGCCGAATCATGTGTTGTCCTTTAGCTGATGCAGGGGAATGTGTGCGCAGAGGGCGGTGCCCTGCCCCGGGGAACTTTCAATATCCAGCCCGCCGCCGAGTTCACGCAAGCGCGCGCTCATGGCGACGAGCCCGAAGCCTCCGGCCTGGCTGGTGCGGGGAATCTTTTCCAGCCTGAATCCGCATCCGTCGTCCACGATGTCCAAACGCACCTCGCCGCCAGCGAGCCCCAGGCTCAGTGACACCGTAGACGCCTGCGCATGGCGCCGCACATTGGACAATGCTGACTGCGCGATGCGAAGCAACACGATCTGTATGCCCGGGTCGAGGGCCGGCACCCCCGGATCCAGATTCAACCTGGTGGAAGTCCCGGTGTCCCGCCGCAACCCAGACAGAAGCCGTTCAAGGGCCTCGGCGAGCGCTTGGGAATCGAGTTCTGCCGGCGCCAAGGCCGCGATGATCCGGCGCAGGTCGCTCAGGGATGCCCCGGCCAGATCGTCGATGCGGGATAGCGCCTGGTGCTGACGCCGCGGGTTATCTGCTGTGAGCGCCGCTTTGGCTTGCAAGCCAATGGAAGAGAGCTGCTGGGCTACGGTGTCGTGGATTTCGCGGGCCAGACGGGTTCGTTCGGCGGCGACCCCCGCCTCATGCTGGGAGCGGGCCAGCTCTTCTTGCAGGTTGCTCATGTCGTGGTGGGCGCGCACCAAGGATTCAACCAGCGCGGTGCGTTCCTGCGCGTCTTTTTCCAGCTGCAGATAACCACGGGAGATACCCCAGGCGAAGATCCCGCCGACCAGCGGGCCGACAACCGATGCCGGGGTCGGCTGAACCTGGTGCAGGTACGGGGCGAGAATGGTCAGCGCGTAGACCGCCACCGAGCACAGGATGGAGGGTGCAAAGGGCAATTGATGTCCAATGAGCAGCCAGAGGCTGAAGGCCAACCAGATGAACTCGGGGGAGACCGCAAGGGTTGCCACCCAACAGGTCAGCAGGATCGCCAGCCACCAGGCCGGCAATGGTGTTGTGCGGGAAGCGGCCAGCAGGACGAACCCCAAGGCATACCAGCCGGCGAACAGCACCACCGCGCCGATGACCGGCCACGTGTGCTGGGCGCCAGCGAGCCCGCGCAGCAGGACCATTGCCAGCAGGATGGCGGTCACCACGTGTTGCCCCCAGCGCAAGGCCGCCGGTGAGGCGAGCGCGTGCTGCCGGCTCTGGGTGTGAAGCGTGTCCGCCGGCCAGGTACTCATAGTAGCCAGCGTACTAAAATCTGCCCCGGTGTTTATTCACCCAGAACCACCAACTGGGCGGTGGCCCGGGTCATCGCCACGTAACGCTGTACCGCGCCCGAGAGTCCGGCTCCAAATCGTTGCGGTCGATACACCACCACCAAATCGAACTCAAGTCCCTTGGCCTGGGCCGGGGTCAGGGAGACCACCCGGGCCGGGGGAACATAATCCTCCTTCCCGATGACCGCCGCGATCCCTTGCGGATGCCCGGCAAGCCAACAGCTGATGATCGAGTCGAGCTCGCCGGGGTGCCCCCAACGCACCGGCGCTCCATCGGTGCGCAGCGACACCGGTACATTCGCTTCGGGCAGGTGCCGGTGGATCACGGCGGCCGCCGCCTCCATCACCTGCGCGGTCGTTCGGTAATTCACGCTCAGGTGTGCGATCCGCGGGTTGCGGATGCCAACACGTGCCAAACGTTCCTCCCACGACTCGCTGAATCCAGCGATAGCCTGAGCCCGGTCCCCGACAAGGGTCAGGCTGCCGGAGGGGCAACGGCGAAGGATCATGGCCCACTGCGCATCGCTCAGGTCCTGCGCCTCGTCGATAATGATATGGGAGAAGGGCTCGGCGGTGAGCTCGGTTGGTTCCTCGGCCTCGGCTCGTTGGGAGACCAGCTGTTCCTGGAGGTCTGCATGCATCAGTTGCGAGCTCAAGTCTTCCTTGTCATCCGCCGCGGTGATCAGGTCCGCAATGACCTGGAGCATGAGTTCACGTTCAGAGGCCAGCACCGCGGCACGACGGCGGTTTTCGGCGGCGTGCAAGGGGTCGCCAACCAGTGACCGGGCAAGATCAAGCAACGGAAGGTCCTGCTGCGTCCACTGTGTGGCCGGCGGCGCGTCAAGCAGCTCACGGATCTGCGCAGCGCTCAACCCCTGCGCACAATAACGCAGCAGGGCAGGGGTGCAGTACACGGCGCGGAGCAAGTTTTGCGGATCCAGCACCGGCCAATACTCATCCAAGCAGCCGAGCAACTGCGTATTGTGGTTCAACTCGTGGCGAATCAATTCCGCAGAACCGGCGGTGTCCGGCACGCCGGACATGAGATTTTCCACCAGGATTTCGAAAAGCTGTTCACGGGCCTCATTGTGCCCAAGCCCCGGGTCGCAGGTTTGCACCGCGGTGTTCCATTGCGCCACCGAGATCCGTTCTTCACCCCAACTGCAATCAATCAGCACCTGGCCTGCCGGAGGCTGTTCGAAAACTTCCACCGCACGGGCAACCGCATCAACCATGGCCATACTCGACTTGATGGCAGCGATGCGCGGGTTCGATTCCGGCTCAAGCTCCCCGACATTCGAAACTAAATTCGAAAGCGTGGAAACCAGGACCTCATCCTCACCCAAATTGGGCAAAATATCCGAAACATAGGCCGTATAGGAATCATGGGGGCTCAGGACCAAAACCCGCCCGCCACGACTACGCAACGACGCATCCGCGTAGAGCAGATACGCGGCCCGGTGAAGCGCCACAACGGTTTTGCCGGTACCGGGCCCGCCATCCACCACCAAAGCCCCGGCCGAGGCGCTGCGGATGATCGCGTCCTGATCGGCCTGGATGCTGGAGAGCACATCCTGCATCCGCCCGGTGCGTTCGGCACCCAAGGAAGCCAAGAATGCTGAATGGTCATCCAACGCTGGGCTCATGGCCAACTGGGGATCGTCAAACACCTCATCCCAGAAATCTGTCACCAGCTGCCGGCGCCAACGGTAGCGACGCCGCATCGCCAAGCCTGCGGGATGCGAATGGGTCGCGGCAAAAAACGGCTCGGCGGCCGGGGCGCGCCAGTCCACCAACAGGCTCTCTCCCTGCTCGTCACTGAGCCCCAAGCGGCCAATGTAGATGCGCTCGCCGGTGGCGGCCTCTTGCATAAATCCGAGGCAGGCCTGCGGGCCCACTCGGTCGAGGTATTGAAGTTTTTGTCCTAAGCGGTGCAGCTGAACGTCGCGTTCCAGGGACTGCTGCAGGACTCCGGCACGTTCGTGTCCGTGGTCGGAGATTTGCGTGGTGGTCTCTATGCGTAGCTGGTGGACCCTGAGTGCGATCTTCGTGAGTTGTTGCTCATCGGTTTGTACCGCGAGGGTGTGTTGCGGTGTTGAATGCTCGGGGTTGAACTGAAAATAGCTTGGCGACGGGTGACTCGATGGCATGCGGATAGCTCCCGGGGATGCTGCGGGTTTTGGTGGGCAAGCATCGATTATGACCCTTTCGGGGGGCCTTGCGGCAAGGCCCCCCGAGCGGGGTATCCTGAAAATGCGGGGTGAGTTATGCCGTGGTGTGATGTTCCGGGTTGTCTTGGCGCTGGCGACTACTGATTGCTGAAAGCCGCGTCGAACGATGCGTCGGGACGCTTCCACAACAGTGAGCGAATGAACTGCACTGCCTGACTGGCCCCGTGCAGCCGGTCCATGCCGGCATCCTCCCACTCGATGGAGATGGGTCCCTGGTAGCCGATGGCCTCCAACGCCCGGAATGCATCTTCCCAGGGAACGTCCCCGTGCCCGGTGGACACAAAATCCCAGCCTCGACGAGGGTCTCCCCAGCTCAGGTGGGAGCCGAGCACCCCGGCGCGTCCATTGGCCGGCCGCAGCCGGGTGTCCTTGCAATCCACGTGGTAGATCCGGTTCTTGAAATCCCAGATGAATCCCACGGGGTCGATGTTCTGCCACATCATGTGCGAGGGGTCCCAGTTGAAACCAAAGGCTTCACGGTGGTTGATGGCTTCCAGCGAGCGAACCGAGGACCAATAGTCGTAGGCGATTTCCGAGGGGTGCACCTCGTGGGCGAAGCGCACACCGTGCGCGTCGAATTCGTCGAGGATTGGGTTCCATCGGGCGGCGAAGTCTTCATAGCCGGCATCAATGACGTGTTGCGGCACCGGCGGGAACTGGGCGACATAGGGCCAGATTTTGGAGCCGGTGAAACCAACCACTACATCCACATCGAGTTTGCGGGCCACCCTGGCGGCGCGTTTCATGTCTTCGGCGGCGCGTTGGCGTACACCCTCGGCGTCGCCATCACCCCAGGTGTAGGGTCGAACGAGCGCCTGGTGCCTGAAATCTATGGGGTCGTCGCAGACTGCTTGCCCGGTGAGGTGATTTGAAATTGCGTAGACCTTCAAACCGTGGCGATCAAGAATTTCCAACCGGGATTTGAGGTAGTTCGCGTCTTCATCGGCGCGTTTCAGGTCCAGGTGGTCGCCGGAGGCGGCGATTTCCAAACCGTCGTACCCCCAGCCTGCGGCGAGGGCGGCAACCTGTTCGAAGGGCAAATCCGCCCATTGTCCGGTAAAGAGCGTGACTGGATGGGTTGAGGATTGATCATTCATCGGGTGTTCTCCTAACTGAGTTCCGGTGCTGCGGCGTTGTGGGCGATCAGTTCGTCCACCGAGTCGGGGGCGAGGATGTGGGAGATGACGAGCATGCTTGCACCCCGCACACCGGCCATGTCTTGTGCGGCAGAGCTGGTGATCACCAGGTGCTGGGTGGCCAGCGGTGTGGAGCGAAGGTACACCACTTCGCGCACCCCGGCGATGACATGTTCACCGGCCCGCGCCAGGCGGCCGCCCAGGACAATCACCGAGGGATTCAGGAGGTTCACGCACATGGCCAGCACCGAACCGATATCCCGTCCGGCTTGGCGCAGCACCCCGATGGCCGCGGTGTTGTTCTCCTCGGCAAGTTTGCTGACTTCAGAGGCGGTGCTGACCGGGTAACCCAGTGCGGTCAAGTTCCGGGCGACCGCCGCCCCTCCGGCGAGCGCTTCCAAACATCCGGTGTTGCCGCAGTTGCACGGGGTGTCGGCGCCGCCCGGCACCTGAACGTGCCCCAGATCGCCGGCGGATCCTTGGGCTCCGCGCTGCAGTTCTGAGCCGCTGATAATTCCCACCCCCACCCCGGTGGCGACCTTGACGAACATCAGGTTTTCAACATCCGGCCACGACAGTGTTTTTTCGCCCAGCGCCATGATGTTGACGTCGTTGTCGACCAGCACCGGCACGTTGAACCTCTGGTGGATCCTGCCGGGAATGTCGTAGTGATTCCACCCCGGCATGATCGGAGGTTTGGTCGGGCGGCCGGTTGAGTGCTCAACCGGACCGGGAACTCCGATGGCGATCCCGGAGAGTGTGGACAGATCCCGGTTGTTGCGTGAGAGCAGAAGCTCAAAGTTTTCGACAACCCACGACAAGACAACTTCAGGACCTTCGGCAATCTGAAGATCTGACCGCAGGTGGTCGATGATGTTTCCTGCCAGGTCGGTTAGGGCGAGGATCGCATGCGCGGCCCCGAGGTCCGCGGCCAAGACCGTTCTTGCCGTGGGGGCAAATGCAAAGTTTGAGGGTGGTCGGCCTCCGGAGGATGACGCGGCGCCAACAGCGCCAATGAGGCCCAGATCCAGCAATGCATCCACGCGGGCCGCAATGGTTGACCGTGAGAATCCCGTGGCCTGCGCAAGTTCTGAGCGGGTGCGTGGTGTACCGTCCCGGAGGTATTGGAATAACTCTCCTGCGCCCTTCGCCGCGGCGGGTGACTTGGGGGAGGTTGTTGTCGAAGCCATTCTCATAGTGAATCACATCCAGCAGAAGTTGTATTCCAGATCACACCTAATGACATCATTTATACAACTTTTGCTCGACAGTAGGCAAAAGTCGGTGTAATGTCCATCACATGAGTCATCCAGAATCTATGGACCAGGCCCTCGAACAGCCGAGGCTGCTTGAAATGCGCGGAATTGAAAAACGATTCCCCGGCATTATTGCTCTACAACAGGTCAGCTTCGACGTGCTCCCGGGGGAAGTCCATTGCCTCCTCGGACAAAACGGAGCTGGGAAATCCACCCTGATCAAGGTGCTGGCCGGCGTGCATCAGCCGAACGAAGGCGACATCTTGCTCAACGGACAGGAACAACATTTCTCCAACCCGGACGATGCCATCAAGGCCGGGATTGGCACGATGTACCAAGAACTGGACCTCGTCGAATCATTGACGGTAGCCGAAAACATTTTTCTCGGACACGAAAAAACTCGCGCCGGATTCAGCTCGGCCAAAGTTGAAAAAATCGAAGCCGCCAAACTACTGGCCAGGCTGGGCCATCCCGAAATCGCTCCCGACAAGGAAGTCGGCCAACTCTCAGCCGCGGGGCAGCAGATTGTCTCGATGGCACGAGCCCTGTCCAGGGAAGTGCGCCTGATCATCATGGACGAACCGTCCGCGGTCCTCGACTCCGAGGAAGTCCACAATCTCTTCGAGACGGTCAAGGCCCTGACCGCCAGCGGAGTCGCCGTCATCTACATCTCTCACCGACTCGAAGAGATCCGCCAAATCGGGGATCGAATCACCGTGTTGAAAGACGGGCGGGCCGTGGCGTCCAACCTTGCGGTGAATCAAACCTCGAACACCGAACTGATTCAGCTCATGACCGGGCGCTCCATCACCAATGTGTTCCCGCCGGTGGTCCCGGTCCCCGGGGATGCCGAGGAGATCCTGCGGGTCGAGCAGCTTGTCGTGGCTCCCGGCCATGAACCCATTGACCTCTCGGTGCGAGCCGGAGAAGTGCTCGGGTTTGCCGGCCTGGTCGGCTCGGGACGTTCGGAAATCCTTGCGGCCATCTATGGAAGCACACACCCGGTGTCCGGTTCAGTCCATGTAGCGGGCAAGCGGTTGCGTCCGGGTTCTCCGGCCAGCGCCGTGAACGCAGGCATTGGACTGTGCCCCGAGGAACGTAAAAGCCAGGCGTTGCTACTCGATGACACCCTCACCGCAAACTTCACCTTGGCCAGCATCGGACGCTACGCAACCGCCGGGTTTACCGCAGGAAAGGGTGAATACCGGGCGAGCATGCAGCAGATCAGCAACCTCGAACTACGCCCCGCGGATCCCACCCGTGAAGCCAGGACCCTCTCCGGCGGAAACCAGCAAAAAATTGTGTTGGGCCGGTGGTTGTCACATGGTTGCAAGGTCTTGCTGCTCGATGAGCCAACTCGCGGCGTCGACGTCGGAGCCAGGAGTGAAATTTACCAACTGATCTCCGAACTTTCACACGCTGGAATCGCGGTTCTGGTGGTGTCCAGTGAACTTGAAGAAGTTTTGGGCTTGAGCCACCGGGTTCTGGTGATCTCCGAAAACCGGATTGTGCATCAAGCCGAGGCCACGCAATTAAGCGAACACCAAATTCTTGACCTTGTGATGGAAGGGACCACCCTATGAGCTCCTCGACTCCGACCAAAACGCCGGCGGTCTCCGACGAACCGGCCCGCCGCAGCCTGATGAAGTGGCTGCTTGACGCAGGGCTGCGCCGCAACATGGGCTTGATCTTCGCCCTGATCCTGCTTTGCGTGCTGGGTGCGCTCACCGCTGGAGACCGATTCGCAGACACAAACAATGCGATGACCATCCTGCGGCTGGCCGCGGTGACCGGCGTAGTCAGTATCGGCGCCACCTTCGTGATCACCATTGCCGGCATCGACCTGTCCGCCGGGGCCATCCTGGCCTTGTCCACGGTGTGGGCCACAACGTTATCCGGTCAAATGTTTGCGCAAAACACCACCTGGCTGGTTCTCCCGCTGACGGCCATGGCGATCGGCGCCGCCGCGGGTCTGGTCAACGGCATCTTGATCGCCTACGGCAAGGTGGTGGCGTTCATCATGACACTGGCCATGATGGCAGCGGCCAGGGGACTTGCCGAGATCATTTCCGACAAAAAGACCCAACTCATCACCGTGGACGAGTTTTTGCAGGCAGTTGGCGGCGACTTCTTGGGAATCCCGGTCATTGTGCTGATTTTCATCGTTGTGGCCATCGGAGGGTGGGTACTGCTCAACCGCACCACCTTCGGCCGACGCACCTTCGCCATTGGCGGGAACATGGAAGCCGCCCGGCTGGCGGGCATCAAGGTTGAACGCCACACCATGTATGTGTACGCGTTGGCCGGACTGTGTGCAGGCATTGGCGGTTTTATGCTGATGGCCCGCACCACTACCGGTAGCGCCACCCACGGAACCGGCCTTGAACTGGATGTGATCGCCGCAGTGGTCATCGGTGGCACGCTGCTCACCGGCGGACGCGGCACCATCTTCGGAACCATCCTCGGTGTCCTGATCTTCTCGACCCTGACCAATATTTTCGCCCTGAACAACCTCTCACTCTCGGTCCAATTGATTGCGAAGGGAGCCATCATCGTGATTGCCGTGCTGATTCAACGTCAGCTGGCGGTACGTCAGTCGAGAACCTGATCCACTCACATCTTTCACCGCACGACTACACCTCGCAGCAACATAGATTCAAAGGAGAAGCAATGTTCACCTCGGTCCAACCCTCACGCAAGATGCTCAGCGCCGCAGCACTGCTGGCCGCTTCGGCCTTCATGCTCACCGCCTGTGTCTCCAACTCGCCGGCACCAGCCAACGAATCAGCAGGTACCTCAGCTGCCCCGGCGGCTGCGGGTTCAAATGCTGAAGAAGGCGAGAAAGTCACCATTGGCTTCTCGGTTCCCGCTGCTGACCACGGCTTCATGGCGGCCATGACCGACCTTGCAGTTGAAACCGCTAAAGAGTACCCGGATGTGGAACTCAAGGTCGCTGAAGGTACCAATGACGTCAGTGTCCAAATCAGTCAGGTCGAAACCATGATCAACGACAAGGTTGATGCAATCGTGCTGCTTCCATTTGATGGAGCCGCCCTGACCCAGGTGGCTCAGAAAGCCATGGATGCCGGAATTCCGGTCATCAACGTTGACCGCGAGTTCAGCACCGCCCAGTCCTCACGTGTCACCGTACTGGGTGACAACTACGGTGTTGGAGTGTCCGCCGGCGACTTCATCTGTGCCGAGCTGGACGGGAAAAAGGATGCCAAGATTGGTGAGATCCCTGGTATCGACTCGCTGCCACTGACCCAAGAACGCAGTCAAGGATTTAAGGACGCCCTGGCAAAGTGCGGCCTTGAGGTTTCCAACCGGGTTCCCGCCGAATTCACGGTTGAATCCGGCGAACGTGCGGCTTCCAACCTGCTCCAGGCGGCCCCGGAGCTCGACGCCATCTGGAATCACGACGATGACCAGGGTGTGGGTGTTTTGGCAGCCATCAAGGCCGCAAACCGCGACGAATTCTTCATGGTCGGTAACGGCGGTTCGGCAAACATGATGCGCGAAATCCAGTCGGGTGACTCGGTGGTGAAGGCTACTACCGTTTACCCTGCCTACCAGGCAGCCGACGGCGTCCGTTTGGCCCGTCTGGTTGCCCAGGATAAGGCGCTGGGCGACCTGCTGGATATCGAGATCCCACGCAAGATTGTGCTCTACGCCGCGGTCGTGACCGCGGACAACGTTGAGAAATACCTGCCGACCGCTTTCGAATCCTAACCAACCCACGGCCGTTAGCATCCACACCAATCCTAAGGAGAAGCATATGCCCAGAACTGACACGGCCCTCGGGGTAGCAGTCATCGGCCATGCATTTATGGGTAAGGCTCACTCACAGGCCTGGCGCAATGTTAACGCCGCCTTTGACACCCCAGCGGTGGTGATGCGCGTGCTGGTGGGAACCAACCCCACCAGCGTGGCGCGCTCGGCAGCGCGCTACGGGTGGGAAGAATCCAGCACCGACTGGCGTGCAACGATCCTTCGTGCAGATATCGACATTGTCGATATCTGCACCCCGGGTGCCCTCCATGCCGAAATCGCCGAGTTCGCTCTGGCCCACGGCAAACACGTTGTGGTGGAAAAACCCCTAGCTAATACGCTTGCCGAGGCGCAGTCAATGGCCCAGGCCGCTCGGCAGGCGGCGGCCGATGGCGTTAAAAGTATGGTCGGCTTCAACTACCGCCGGGTTCCGGCGCTCGCGCAGGCTCAAAAACTTATTGCCGAAGGTCGGCTTGGTGAACTGCGCCAACTTAATATCCGCTACTACCAGGACTGGCTGAGCGACGAGCTCTCGCCCATGAGCTGGCGGCTGCGCAAGGAACAAGCCGGCTCCGGCGCGCTCGGCGACCTAGGCTCTCATGCGGTGGACCAGCTGCGTTTTCTCACCCAGGCCCAGGTTGAAAGCGTATCGGGAACCATCCGAACCTTCGTCAACGAACGACCCGGAGCAAACGGCCTGGAAACAGTGAGTGTGGATGACGCGATATGGGCCACCCTGGAGCTGGATAACGGGGCGATGGCCACCGTCGAAGCTACCCGCATGGCCACCGGGAAAAAGAACTCGTTGCGCATTGAAGTCTACGGTTCCCGCGGATCACTCACCTTTGACCTGGAATCGATGAACCACCTTCAACTGTGCGAGGTAAGTGCAGCCGAGACCGAACAAGGCTTCAAAACCGTGATGGTGACCGAACCGCAGCACCCCTATCTTGAAGGGTGGTGGCCCACCGGCCATGTGTTGGGCTGGGCGGACACCTTCACACACGAAATTCGTGATTTCCTGAATTCAATTACCTCCGGCGAAGCAGCTTCGCCTTCCTTTGATGATGGGCTCGCCGTTCAACAGGTGCTGAATGCCATCGAGGAAAGCAATAAAAACCGTGGGAGCAGAGTTCAGCTCACTCACGCGACCTAAATCGAATCCGCAGGTCTCCCGAACACGACGAGTATCTGAAATCAATGCCGGCCAACCGTGTCTTGTCTGGGGGACACCCCTCCAACACGAGCCATCCACCAGCCAGGGTCAAGACCCCGGCTGGTGGATGGCTCGAATGGTGAAGAGCACCGGTCGCGCGGACCCTTACGCGGCGCGAAACTGACCTAAGGCTCGGTCGTTTCTTTGGCCGCCGCACACTGCTCGGTCACTCTGGCGTCAGAGGTACCGTCCGAATTCGACTTCATCTCAAACTTTTCACCAATACGTGTTCAGCTCATCCGATATCCGTCCAGGCATTTATATCTTTACTGCATGCTGTATTTTGTGTATTCAAGTACCACGGCGTTCCAAGCTGACTGCCTTGGCAGCGGAATTGCGGGGGGTTCGTCTTCTTGAACCTTTTGCGGTCTGGAGCTCCGGTGGCCGGGACGTTGGTGGAGGATTGGACTTAGCGCCTACCCACGGATTTGTATCGCTTTTGCGGTTATCCAGTTTCTGGTCGGATTTCTTAACCGGGCCTCCAACCGCTGGACTGTTCGCTGTAATAGGAGCATTGATCGCCTACCTGGCCGCACGACGAGCTGCCTCAACCTCACGACACAATGCAGCGCATCAAGAATGGTGGGATCGGACCGAGTGGGCCATAGAGACGGTTAGATCAAATGACGCAACTGAAAGACTTGTGGGACTGAGAGCTTTGGCACACCTTGAGCGTGATAGCACGGAGACCGACTTCCAACTCATTGCGGCCGTCATTGATGCTTACCATGATGCAGAATTGGCGGACCTAAAGCACATGGACAAGGACGAATCCGCTGTGAATAATGAAGATAAAGGTGGTGAGCGGTTATGACCGAAGCAAAAAGGGACTCTCTCGCAGCGCGAATCGCGCGGGGCGAAGCAGACCCCATCACGCCGGCCGAACGGGAAATTGCTCAACGCATCCGGGAGAGTATTCACGAGAAGTATGATTCACACGATTCTCACGACGGTGCCATTAATAACGCGAGTAAACGACGGTGGTATCAGTTCTGGCGCTGAATTTTGTGTCACCAAGCACACCTGCCGGGCAGAATTTCCAGCACACGTTTAACGCGGTAGAATTTAAGCACCATGACATTGAACCGGCCATCACCGGGGAGTCTTCGGAAGAACGAGCATTGGTGGTTAGGCCGCCGGTGCTTTAGTAGAACCGAACGGGTCCAGCCCGTCACAGCTGAAGAGAAGCGATTTCTCGCCTGCGCATTAGCGCGGGATGGGGGATAAGCGGGGTGGTACCGCGGCGTATACGTCGTCCTCGTAGGCAAGGATTTATCGACCCTACGCTTGAAGGACGGCCTAAGCGATGAGCTTCTACCCGAAGGTCACTACTGACCCAACCGGTTCGACCCCGGCTTCGCCGCGTTTCCCAGAAATTGAGAAGCGCGTACTTGACTACTGGAAAAAAGACGACACCTTCCAGGCCTCCATCGACCAGCGTGAGGGCGAAGAATTCGTTTTTTATGATGGCCCTCCCTTCGCCAACGGCCTGCCGCACTACGGCCACCTGCTGACCGGTTACGTCAAGGACCTTGTGGCCCGTTACCAGACCCAGCGCGGGAAGCGTGTCGAGCGCCGTTTCGGTTGGGACACCCACGGCCTGCCAGCCGAGCTGGAAGCCATGAAGCAGCTGGGAATGACGGACAAAAAGCAGATCGTCGACATGGGCATCGACAAGTTCAACGATGCCTGCCGCACCTCGGTGATGAAGTACGCCGACGAGTGGAAAACCTACGTCAACCGCCAGGCGCGCTGGGTCGATTTCGAAAACGACTACAAAACCCTGAACGTCGAATACATGGAATCGGTCATCTGGGCTTTCAAGCAGCTTAGCGACAAGGGCCTGACCTATCAGGGGTTCCGAGTTCTCCCATACTGCTGGAAAGACGAAACCCCGCTGTCCAACCACGAGCTGCGCATGGACGACGACGTCTACAAGGACCGTCAGGACCAGACCGTCACCGTTGGATTCACCATCGTTGCCGGCCAGAACCCGGTCTCGGCCGAGCTCGCCGGTGTGCAGGCCCTGGCCTGGACGACCACCCCGTGGACCTTGCCGACTAACTCGGCTCTGGCCGTGCACCCAGACGTCGAGTACGTTGTGGTTCCCGCCGGCGAAGGCGGAGTCAAGGCCTCTGCCGCGGCTGGCCCATTCCTGCTGGCCAAGGACCTGCTCGGTTCCTACGCCAAGGACCTTGGCTACAAGGATGCCAAACAAGCCGCGGCCGCCATCAGCGCCAGCTACACCGGCTCCCAGCTGGCCGGGGTACGCTACGAGCCGTTGTGGGACACCTACACCGACACCGAAAAGTACGGTACCGGCAACGCCTGGCAGATCGTAACCGCCGACTACGTCACCACCGGTGACGGTACCGGCATCGTGCACCAGGCCCCGGCCTACGGCGAGGATGACCAGAAGGTCTGCGAGGAACACGGGATCCCGGTGATCCTCTCGGTTGACGAGAGCGCCAAGTTCCTGCCGGTCTTCGCGAACGGCCCGCTGCACGAGATCGTCGGTGTGCAGGTATTCGACGCGAATAAAACCATCACCAACGTCCTGAAGGCCGACGGCCGCCTGGTCAAGCAGGCCTCCTACGAGCACTCCTACCCGCATTGCTGGCGTTGCCGCACCCCGCTGATCTACCGGGCCATCTCCTCCTGGTATGTCGAGGTGACCGCGTTCAAGGACCGCATGCTTGAACTGAACGAAGAGATCAACTGGATCCCGGGCAACGTCAAGCACGGCCAGTTCGGCAAGTGGCTGGAAAACGCCCGCGACTGGTCGATCTCCCGCAACCGCTTCTGGGGCTCACCCATCCCGGTCTGGGAATGCGACGGCGTCGAATGCACCCACCGCGAAGTATTCGGTTCCCTGGACGAGCTGAAAAACTTCTTTGGACGCCTGCCGGTGAACCACGAGGGCCAGCCGGATCTGCACCGCCCGTTCATCGACGAACTGACAAAGGCCCACGAGGGCTGCGAGGCCGGCGGCACGCTGCACCGCGTGGAAGACGTGCTGGATGTCTGGTTCGACTCCGGCTCCATGCCATTCGCCCAGGTGCACTACCCGTTTGAGAACCGGGAATGGTTCGAAAACGGGCACAACCCGGCGGACTTCATCGTGGAGTACATCGGCCAGACCCGCGGCTGGTTCTACATGCTGCACATCCTGTCCACCGCGATCTTCGACCGCCCGGCGTTCACCAACGTGATCTCCCACGGCATCGTGCTGGGGTCGGACGGGCAGAAGATGTCCAAGTCCCTGCGCAACTACCCGGACGTCACCGAGGTCCTTGACCGCGACGGCTCGGATGCCATGCGCTGGTTCCTGATGGCCAGCCCGATCCTGCGCGGCGGCAACCTGATCGTCACCGAACAGGGAATCCGTGAAGGTGTGCGCCAGGTCCTGCTCCCGCTGTGGAACGTGTGGCACTTCTTCAACCTCTACACCAACGCCGCGAACAAGGGCGCCGGCTACGAGGCCAAGTTCTCCACCAGCTCCACCGATCCGCTGGATCAGTACATGCTGGCCGCCACCGGGCAGCTGGTGCGCGAGGTCACCGAGGCGCTGGATACCTATGAGGTCTCCGACGCGACCGAAGCCACCCGCCGCTACATGGATACCTTCACCAACTGGTATGTACGCCGTTCCCGCCAGCGTTTCTTCGACGAAGACACGCAAGCCTTCGACACCCTGTACACCGCACTGCTGACCCTGGTGAAGGTCACCGCCTCGCTGCTGCCGCTGGCCAGCGAAGAAATCTACCGCGGCTTGACCGGGCAGCGTTCGGTGCACCTGACCGATTGGCCGAATGCCGACGAGTTCCCCGCCGATGCCTCGGCGCTGGAAGCCATGGAAACCACCCGGAAGATCTGCTCGGTTGGCTCCTCGCTGCGCAAGGCGAAAAACCTTCGGGTGCGCCTGCCCCTGGCCGAACTGAAGGTTGTGCTCACCGACGCGGCCCGGCTCTCCGGAACCTACGAGTCGATCATCAAGGACGAACTGAACCTCAAAAACGTCACCTTGATCGACGCCGCCGGAGTGGACGCCGCCAACTACGGCATCAGCCAGCAGCTGGTGGTCAACGCCCGCGCGGCCGGCCCGCGCCTGGGCAAGAACGTGCAGCAGGCAATCAAGGGCGCCAAGTCCGGGGACTGGTCCGTGTCCAACGGTGTGGTCACCGCCGGCGGCCTGGAGCTGGCCGAGGGGGAGTACACCCTGGATACCGTGGTCGACGAAGCCGCAGAGATCGCCGCGGCGGTCATCGACGGCGGGTTCCTGGTGCTGGACACCGAGGTCACCGAGCAGCTGGCCGCCGAGGGCACCGCACGCGACATGGTGCGTTCCATCCAGTCCGCCCGCAAGGACGCCGACCTGCAGGTCTCGGACCGCATCCGCACCGTGATCACCGCCCCGGCGGCGACCATCGCGGCGCTGGAAGCCAACCGCGAGCTTCTTGCCGGTGAAACGCTCAGCGCACAGCTGGAATTGGTGATCGACCCGCAGGCCGACACCGAGCAGATCTCCGTGGCCGTCATGCAGGATGCCGCCAAATGAGCGAGCTGAATCGGGTATACCGCGAACTGCTGGACCGCGCGCCGGAAAACAAGATGGAACCGCGCATGGATCCGATGTTCCGTGCCATGGAAATCCTCGGTGAGCCGCAGAAGTCCTGCCCGGTCATCCACATCACCGGCACCAACGGCAAAACCTCGACCGCGCGGATGATCGAGTCCTTGCTGCGCGCGCACGACCTGCGCACCGGCCGGTACTCCTCGCCGCACCTGGTCTCCGTGACCGAGCGCATCAGCGTGGACGGCGAACCGGTCCCGGATGAAACGTTTGTGCGGGTCTGGGATGAGATCAGCCCATTCCTGGAAATCGTGGACGCTGAACTGGATGAGAGCGGCCAGACCCGGCTGACCTACTTCGAGGCCGTGACCATCCTCGCCTTCGCCATCTTCGCGGAGGCACCGGTGGACGTGGTGGTGCTGGAGGTGGGCCTGGGTGGCATCACCGATGCCACCAACGTGGCCGACGGCGATGTTTCGGTGATCACCCCGATCTCCTTGGACCACACCGACCTGCTGGGGGATACCACCGAGCTGATCGCCCAGGAGAAGGTGGGCATCCTGAAACCCGGGGGATACCTGGTCTCCGCGGTGCAGCCGGTGGATGCCGCCGACGTGCTGTTGGCCCGCGCCCGCGAGCTTGAGGTTCCGACGGCCTTTGAATCCATCGACTTCAGATTGCTCGACCGCCAGGTCGCCGTGGGCGGCCAGTTGTTGAGCATCCAGGGCCAGGCCGCGACCTATGACGAGATTTTCCTCCCGCTGTTCGGTGCCCACCAGGCACAGAATGCGGAGGTCGCCTTGGCCGCCGTCGAAGCCTTCCTGGGCGGTGGGCAGCGCGAATTGAACACAGAGCTGGTGCGCGAAGGATTCGCCGCGACCTCCAGCCCCGGGCGCCTGGAGCTGGTGCGTACCGCGCCGAGTATCCTGGTGGACGCCGGGCATAACCCGGACGGGATCCGCGTCTCCGCGGAAGCGATTCGCGAGTCCTTCGGATTCTCCCGTTTGGTGTTGATGGTTGGCATCTTGCAGGAGAAGGACGCCGAAGCCATGCTCTACACCATGCGTGAAGAGTACGGAGACCTGGTTGAGGACCTGTGCATCACCCAGTCCTCGTCCCCGCGCGCCATCCCGGCCGGTGAACTGGCCAATATGGCCCTGGCCGCTGGCTGGCCAGAGGAAGACATCCACGTGACCGAGGATCTTGAAGACGCCATCGAATGGTCGGTTGGACGGGCCGAGGCCGGAGACGACCTGTCCGGAGGCGTACTGGTGACCGGCTCGATCACCCTGGTGGGCGAGGTCACGACCTTGCTTAAGGGCGGTGCCTGATGGCTAAGCTCACCCGCGCCCAGCGTGAATGGCGCCCGGGCATGCAGAAAAAGCAACGCTCGGTCAAAACCATGTTCGCCTCCACGGTGCTGGTGTGCGAGGCATTGCTCGCGGTATTTATCACGTTGGCGGCCTTCGGGCTGAAACGCGGCGAGCCCGCGGTGGTCCTCACCCTGGGGGCGGCCATGGCGGTGTTGTGCATTGTCACCTGCGCGCTGCTGACCAAAAAAATCGGGTTCATCATCGGCTGGGCGCTGCAACTGGTGTTTTTCCTCTGCGGTTTCATCCTGGTCGACATGTTCTACTTGGCCAGCGCCTTTACGCTGTGCTGGTGGTACGCGCTGTCCAAAGGTGAGAGCATGGACCGCGACAATGCCAAGCGCGCCGCCGCCCAGGCTGCCTGGGACAAAGCCCATCCCGAACAGGCCTAGGCCGGTTCACCCACGAAGTTATATCAACCGATACGAAGAGGTAGTCACATGACTGAACGTACCCTGATCCTGGTTAAGCCAGACGGCGTCAAGCGCGGTTTGACCGGCCAGATCATCGCCCGCATCGAAGCCAAGGGCTACAGCATCGCCGAGCTGAAGCAGGTTAACGCAACCCGCGAACTGCTGGCCCAGCACTACGCCGAGCATGAGGGCAAGCCGTTCTACGAACCACTGGTTGAGTTCATGCTCTCCGGCCCGGTTGTTGCCATCGTGGCCGAGGGCCACTCGGTGATCACCGGTTTCCGTTCGCTGGCCGGTACCACCGACCCAACCACCGCGGCGCCTGGCACCATCCGTGGCGACCTGGGACGCGACTGGGGCCTGAAGGTGCAGCAGAACTTGGTTCATGGCTCTGACTCGCCTGAGTCGGCCGCCCGTGAAATCGGCATCTGGTTCGGCAACTAACCAGTTAAATACCGAATCCCAGGATCCGTGACGGGTCCTGGGATTCGGTATTTAAGGATGGTGTTTACAACCAGCCATCAAGATTGTTATCGGCCCCCGGAGGTGAAGCCGCCAGCGAGGGAGCCTGGAGGCTCCCGCTGAGGGAATCGAAGTCGTCCTTGGCGATGAGGACCACCGATTCGTGGTTTGCACCCTGAACCGTGATGACCTGATGATCGGTCGCCACGTTGTCCAATAGGTGCGGGAAATTTTGTAGAGCTTCCTCATAGCTGAAATTCAGCATGCAGATTCCTCCTGGGGTCATGTGCGCATAGCGTCGAGGATGGGGTGCTGCCCACTGCGCGAATGGGGGTTCACGGTGGCCAATGGCCGTGGGGCCATCAAACGAAAACAGATCGTGGCATCACTCCAAGTAATTCACATGAGTCACATTAAACACACAAACACCACCCATTACAATCTTCAGCATCAATTTATGACACGGATTGAACAATTAGTCATTGCCCGTTGCTGATTTCAGAATGCCTCACAGGCCTGGAGGCGCAATCTCAGTCGGTGGCAAGGCGGGAAAATACAAGCGAGTCACGTCGTTGCGAACGGACCAGTTTGTGTTCGCGCAATCGCCCCTCGTAGGTGAAGCCCGTCTTTTCCAAGACCCTTCGCGACCCGTGATTTTCCGGAGAACAGGTTGCTTCGATCCGATGCAGTCCCAAAGTCCCGAATCCTAAATCACGCAGGAAACCTGCCACGAGGGTGGCGTAACCCCGACCCCAGTATGCGCGATTGAGGGTGTAGCCCAACTCCCCGCAGTCGTGTTCGGTATTGGTGGCCCACACGGCTCCGGCACCAATGACGGTGCCGTCCAACGCCACCGCGAGTTGCAAGTTCGCCGGATCTTCGGCCATGGCCTCGTTGATAAACGTTTGTGTTTGCTCCGGGCTGTTAGGCCCCCACAGCGTGTATTGATACACCAGCGGGTCGGTGGCGTAGGCGTGTACCGCCTCAAAGTCATCCGCGGTGAACTTGCGCAGGGATAAAACCTGGCCACTGGGAAGGGTGCATGTGGGGAACGTGAGCATTGGTCTACAGCTTTCCTGTGTTGGTCGTGGATTACTTGTGCTGAGAGCGGCGCATAGGCCAAGGGCCCAGCCCCGCACTAGCGGAAAACTGGGCCCCTGGATGCAACTCGGAGATTGAAGGAAACTGTGCCCTATTCGGTGTGTTCCTTGGACTGATCAACCTCGGGGTGCTCTGGCTTGTTCGTCGCCGGCTTGTCCTTCGCCGCATGTTCCTTGGCGGCCTTTTCTTTGGCTTCCAGGCGTTCAATGGCGCTTTCTTCTTCGTCCAGGGCGACCTCCGTGAGGATGTCCTGTTTCGCTTCAAGTGCCGGATCCGTTTTTTCTCGTCCGGTCCAGACCTTGATGACCGCCCAGGAGGCGGCCGTCAGCGGCACGGCAAGGACCGCGCCAATGATGCCAGCCAACACGGTGCCAGCGGTCAAGGCCATCAACACCACCAGTGCGTGCAGGCTCAGCGCATTGGCCATGACGACCGGCTGAAGGAAGTTGCCCTCCAGCTGGTTCACCAGGATCACTGCGGCCAACACGATGAGCGCAACGATCGGCCCGTTGGTCACCAGGGCGACCAGGGTTGCCAACACGCCGGCGACGGTTGCACCGACCAGCGGGACAAACGAACCGAGGAAAACGATGACACCCAGTGGAATGGCCAGCGGCACCTGCAAGATGAGCAGGGTGGCGGTGATACCGATGGAGTCGACCGCCGCCACCGTTGCGGTACCGCGGATGTATCCGCCGAAGGTATGCAATGCCCGGTCGCCGGAAAGGATCCACTTGTGGCGGTAGTGCTTGGGGGTCCAGGACACGGCGAAAGCCCAAATGCGGTCCCCGTCCTTCAAGAAGAAGAACAGGATGACCAGCAGCAGCACCAGGCCGGTGATGAAGCTTCCGGCGGCGCTGAGCGTGTTCAGCGCCCCGGTGCCGAACTGTGAACTGGTCAGGAACCCGGTGACGGTCTGAACAGCTTTGTCGATTTGCTCCTGGTCAATGGTGAACGGGATGTCCACCAACAACTTCTGGACAATATCGTTAAGCTGGTTGAAACCTTGCACCGCCTTATCGACCAGAGTCGACCATTCCTGGGTCACGGAATACACCAAACCGGTGCCGATCCCGCCTAAGACCAGTAGCGACCCAAGGAAAACAATCCACGCAGCCAAAAGCGGGTTCACCACGCGACGCAGCTTAACCACCAGCGGCCACAGGGCGCACGCAATGATGGTTGCCAAGAGCGTTGGAATGACGATGGTGGTCAATCGCAGCATTCCGATGATGATGAAGGATGCTAGCGCTCCGACGATGAGGATCTGCGCGCTGCGGATACCCATACGTCCAAGAAGGTCCGTCCATAACCCGCTGACGCTGAACTCTGGGGCACTCTCGGTGGGTAAACCTAGCGCCGCGTCCACCTTGGATATTGATGTCTTCTCCTTGGCGGAGGGTTTCGCCTTGCGAAACAAACTCATACTCGCTCCTCTAAGCCGTTCGTATTAGCTCCAACAATAGGCTAGTGAATTGAACGACTGGTTGATCAACACCGTGAGTATGATCTTTTCCCAGCTCAGTAGTGAGTTGTTAATACCCTGGGATGAGCAGAGAGAGGCTACACGCGTGGCCCGAAATATTCGGAGGCTAACAAACCCATGATGATGCGATCATGGAACTGGCCATCATGGAACCCTGCCTGACGTTCGCGTCCCTCTTCGCGGAATCCAGAACTGGCAAAGGTACGCAGCGCGCGTTCGTTGTAGGCCCAGACGCTCAGGCCGATTCGATTCAGGCCCATTTCGCGAAAACCGAAGTCTATGATCATCTTGGTCGCCATGGTGCCATAGCCCTGGCCAACATTTGACCCGCCAATCATGATCATCAGTTCGGCTGAGCGCGCCGGCGCATTGTAATTGTGAAGCGCGGTGTGGCCGATCAACGTATCGTCGGGCAGGGTGATGCACAGCCCCACCCCGTCGGTGGTGCCCCGGTTCAGGCTGCGGCCCTTAAATAACTCGGCTGCTTCGGTGCCAGGATGGGGGAGGACCAGCGAACCTTGCAGGGCCATGAACTCCGGGCTGTTCCACCATGCGGTCAGGATTGGGAGGTCTTCATCTTGCAATTCGCGCAGGCGGATGTGCTCAGAAATGAGAAGATTAATTCCGTAGTCTTGAGCGTTTTCTGTGTTCCATATATCACTGGCCATGAACCCAATCTACCTTGCTGGCCTTAACGCATCCGGTGAGTTCAGGTGCCAAATCCACTTCCGGGGTCAGTTGAAAAACACGCTGTGGCTAGGACATGCTGCGATTATGGAGACCTTGTATCGGGGCGAGACACGCCGATGACTATGGTGAGTGCTTTGCGGGTGTTCCGGCACGTTTAAGCAGGAGTCGATCGATCCACAGTGCCATGAGGATTCCCGCGGTGTAAGCGAGTAGATCCAGCGCGGCGAAAGATGACCCGAAAATCAGATGCGCTGCGGGGAAGGCGGTGGAGATCTGCGCTGGGAGATTGGTGAGCTGAAGGAACTCAATTCCGAAACACCACAGGCCGGCTAGAGCCGCCGGAATGAGCGGCGAACGCTTGGGCGAAAGAATCGCGAACAGAATGTAGATTAGTACGGCGTAGAGCAGGCCGCCTGAAAGGTCGGCTGCAAGTCCGTGGCTTAGGTACCGTGCACTTAAACCAAGGGGGACCATCGCAACTGCGATGATCCCCAAGGTGAGACGGCGTGTGGACACGCTGCCCATTGCTAGCCGAAGAACGCGTTCGGGAATCGCAGGATTACCGAGGCGGCAACCAGCAGCCACAAGACCGCGGTGATGATCCAGCTCCACTCGCGGAAGAGCTTTTTGACACCTGCTGGTGCGGGGATCACCCCGTTGAGCACATTCCTGCCTGTGGTGAAGACGAACAGCGGGATCATCATGGTCCACACGATCATGCAGTACAGGCATAGGGCGTTGATTTCATACAGTGCTTGAGTCCAGAACCAGATGACCAAACCGAAGGCCGCGGTGATTCCCACCTGGAAACAAATCCAGAACCAGCGCTGCAGCTTAGTTGCCCCGGCCAGCAGGGCGAAACCAATGGTGACCACGATGGCGAAACACACGATCCCGAAGAACGGGTTGGGGAATCCGAAGATTCCAGCTTGTTCGGTCTTCATGACCGTGCCACAGGAAATCCAGGGATTAACGTCACAGCTGGTGACGTAGTCAGGGTCTTTGTACAGTTCGATCCGCTCTAGAACCAGGGTTCCGGCAGCGAGCCAGGCAATAAAGCCGGTGACAATGATAAACAGGCCGAACCCGCGATCGCGCGCCCACCAGGGCAACACGCCCGGGGTCTGTTGATTTTCAAGTGATGAGACCATGCTTTGACTATATCCATTTGTACCTAGGGAAGCGGATCTCTCCGCCTTATTCGTTTTTCATCCTAGGAAGCTTTTCTGTGCAACTGATATGTGCCCATGAACGCGATGTGAACTAAATATGAGAGAATGGGAATGGTTGTTCGCGGATCCACAGTCTGCTTTCAACCCAACAAGAGACTTTCGAAACGACAGATCGTCAGGCGATGCATCGCTTCGGTTGAGTGCCCATTATGTGCGCCTCCCGAGGGAAGACCGCGGATCGAAGGGCTGCAAAGGAAAGCAGCTGGTTTGAAAGGGCCTCGTTGAGCCGCAAGTTTTGTGCCGGGTTCGATGACTTGAACCTAGGATGTCAGGACTTGCGGAAAATATAGAGCTTTTGTGTCCGGCTGACTCATTGAAGTGGGCCGAGCAACACGTAATGAATGTAGTTTCAGCTAAGGCGCCGTCTGTGGAGGATGCCGTAGCGGGACATTAATAGGAGTACGCGAATCTAAATGAGCGCATCAAATCAACGAAAGGGTGGGGCGCAGGGAAATAAGCGAGGCAATCGTTCAACACGTGCCCGCCGTACCCAGGTTTCCACCACTCCGGCTCGCCCACTGCGCCGAGCCATGACGTTGGCAGAACTCAACGCTGCCGCCGGGGTCGAAGAGACCCAGTATCGCTGGCGGGCCACCCGCCGTACCCAGGTCTCCACCCCTGATTCCGGAAAACGCGCCAACCGTCAGGCGGATCGGCGCGCCCAGAATACTCGTGGCGCGGCAGCGGATGACACCGTGAATACGCCTAGCGAGCAGCAGCCAGTCGAACACGCCGCATTTGAGAAGGCGCCGCTTGACGCATCGGTAGAGACGGTGCCGAGCGGTGACTCGTTGCAGGCTGTGCAGGAAATTGCCCAAGCGGCGATCGAAGCCGAGGCTCACACCGAGCCAGAAGACCGTACCGGTGCACTCTTGGCCGAGCACGGCAGCAGCATGATCATGAATCCGTTTGCGATTCCCGAGTCGGCTCACTCGGTGCTGGCACAGGCCGTGAGCAAAAAACCACGCACCGAACCACGTGAAGAGGCTGAAGAGGCAACCGAGGACGAGGACGTCACCTCGCGCCGTCGCCGTCGTCGCCGCCGTGGGGATGTCGATCTTGAACTTGAGGGTGGGTCGCAGGACGATCCACCAAACACCATCACCCGTGTGCGTGCGCCGCGCGCCGGGGTGGAGAGCCAGTCGAGTGTGAACAACAAGGTCACCTCGGTGCGAGGCTCAACACGTCTGGAAGCCAAGCGTCAGCGCCGCCGTGAATCCCGGGAGACCGGTCGCCGCCGCCAGGTGATCACCGAGGCCGAGTTCTTGGCCCGCCGCGAGTCCGTTGAGCGCAAGATGATTGTGCGCCAGCGCGAGGACCGGATCCAGATCGGTGTTCTGGAAGACGGGGTGCTCGCAGAGCACTTTGTATCCAAAACCCAGCAGGATTCGTTGATCGGCAACGTCTACCTGGGCAAGGTGCAGAACGTGCTTCCCTCCATGGAAGCCGCCTTTGTGGACATCGGACGTGGACGCAACGCGGTGCTGTATGCCGGCGAAGTCAACTGGGATGTCGCCGGTCTTGAAGGCCAGCCGCGCCGTATTGAAAACGCGCTGAAGGCCGGAGACTCGGTTTTGGTGCAGGTCACCAAGGACCCGGTGGGCCACAAGGGTGCCCGCCTGACCAGCCAGGTCTCCCTGCCCGGTCGTTACCTGGTGTACGTACCGGGTGGCTCCATGACCGGTATTTCGCGCAAGCTCCCCGATGTTGAGCGCCAGCGTCTGAAAAAGATCCTGAAAGACCACCTGCCGGAGAACGCCGGTGTGATTGTGCGTACCGCAGCGGAAGGCGCCTCGGAAGAGGAGCTGACCAATGACATCAATCGCCTGCGCGCCCAGTGGGAAGGTATTGAAGAGCAGTCAAGCTCCACCAAAACCTTGGCACCGGAACTGCTGTACTCGGAGCCGGATCTCACCATCAAGGTGGTGCGTGACGTCTTCAATGAAGACTTCACCAAGCTGATTGTCTCCGGCGAACAGGCCTGGGACACCATTGAGGCCTACGTCATGTATGTGGCACCGGATCTCATGGGTCGTTTGGAGAAGTGGGAGCAGGAAGAAGACATCTTCGCCAACTACCGCGTTGACGAGCAGATCGCCAAGGCCTTGGACCGGAAGGTATTTTTGCCATCCGGCGGTTCGCTGGTCATCGACCGCACCGAAGCCATGACCGTGATCGACGTGAACACCGGAAAGTTCACCGGTTCCGGCGGCAACTTGGAAGAGACCGTCACCAAAAACAACTTGGAAGCGGCCGAAGAGGTTGTCCGCCAGTTGCGCCTGCGTGACATCGGCGGAATCATCGTCATCGACTTCATCGACATGGTGCTGGAATCCAACCGCGACCTGGTGCTGCGCCGCCTGGTTGAGTGCTTGGGCCGTGACCGCACCAAACACCAGGTAGCCGAGGTCACCTCGCTGGGTCTGGTGCAGATGACTCGCAAGCGCATGGGCACCGGATTGCTGGAGGTATTCGGCGAACAGTGCGAGCACTGTGACGGTGCCGGTGTGATCACCCACGAAGAGCCGGTTGAAATGCGCAAGTCATTTAATGCGCAGGGTGAAAGCCACACCAAGAAGTTCGCTGAGAAGCCAGCACGCAACCGTCGTCGCCGTGGTACGGAGAAGGACGAGCACAAGCCGGCCGAGCAGGAGACCGCCGAGGTTGTTGAGGAGAAGTCCGAGGCAACCCGTCACGCTCTGGCGAACATCGCCGCGGCTTCGCATCTGGATCATCCGGCCGAACAGGCCGTGAAGATCGAGGGGGACTCGGTGCCAATGCCAAAGCCTGTCCAGGCTGAGCCAGCGGCCCCTGCGGTGACCTTGGAATCGCTGGAAGCGTTGCTGCCCGAAGGTGAAGTGCCAGGCGATCAGTCTGAGGCCGGTCGCAAACCACGCCGCCGTTCGCGTTCCCGGGGCCGGAATCGCGCCCAGGACGAGCAGCAGGGCAGCGAGGCGCTGGCCGACGAGCAGCCGCAGTTGGCAGCCGAGCCGGCAGCCGCTGAAGAGCAGGCTGCCAGCAAGCCCGCTCGCAGCCGCTCACGCCGGGCCTCCCGCCCGCAGGGCGAGGCCGCCGCGCAGCAGCCGGTCTTGACCGGTCTGGCGCTGCCGGCCTCCCAGGCTCCCGTTATCGAGCAGCCGGCACCGCAGGTTGCCGCCGCTAGCGAGGCAGCCCCACAGAGTTCCACCAAACCAAAACGGCGCAGCCGCCGGGCCACCTCGGTCCAGGGCGATGCGAACGCGGCGGTTGAAGTGGTCGAGGTATCCGCTGCTACCGGTTCGGTAGTTCAGATGGATTCCACCAGTTCACGGGCTGAAAAGCCAGCTGAGCCCACCGGCGCGCCGGTGATGTTCGGTGTCGGAGTTCCGGTTCGCGAACTGAAATAGATGAACTTGGTCACGGTTCACCCACTGGGGCAGTTTGTATTTGCCCCAGTGGTGTGGACTAGCGTAATCTAGTTGATCGGTGCTAAACGCCAAGATCACGGACTTTTGGTCCGCTCGGCGTCAAGGCACAAGCGCATGAGATCCCTGCGAAACGAACCTTTATGGGTTTGTGGGTTGATCTCTGCGCCGGTAAGACAATAAACGTCGAGTAGAAGTGAGTACCCACGTGGTGTACGCAATTGTCCGCGCAGGCGGCCACCAGGAAAAGGTTTCCGTTGGAGACCTGATCACCGTTGACCGTCTTCAGGCTGCCCCAGGTAGCTCCATTGAGCTTCCTGCCTTGCTGCTGGTAGATGGCGAGAAGGTAACTTCCGCCGCTGCCGACCTGGCTAAGGTCAAGGTCACCGCCGAGGTTGTTGAAAACCTTCGCGGTCAGAAGATCGTTATCCAGAAGTACAAGAACAAGACCGGTTACAAGAAGCGCCAGGGTTTCCGCGCCGCTCTGACCAAGGTCAAGGTCACCTCGATCGCCTAATTAGGCGTTCGTACTATCCAATTTTTGTAGCGAAAGAGGCTAAATCATGGCACATAAGAAAGGTGCGAGTTCCACTCGCAACGGTCGCGATTCCAACGCACAGTACCTAGGCGTAAAGCGCTTCGGTGGTCAGGAAGTCAAGGCAGGCGAAATCATCGTTCGCCAGCGTGGCACCCACTTCCACCCAGGTGCTGGCGTAGGCCGCGGCAAGGATGACACCCTGTTCGCTCTGGCTGCTGGCGCAGTCGAGTTCGGCACCCGTCGTGGTCGCCGCGTGGTGAACATTGTGGCTGCTGCCTAATTTAGGCAAGCAACAACATTTTTAGTACACAAGGGGTGGGCCGATTCCGGTCCGCCCCTTGCGTGCGTAGATAGACTTTTAAGCGGACAGAAGTTCGCACCCCTTTTCTAGGAGTAGATGGCCCCGTGGCTGCATTCGTTGATCGCGTTACCCTTCATGCCACCGCAGGCAACGGTGGTCACGGTTGTGTGTCCATTAAGCGTGAGAAGTTCAAGCCACTGGGCGGCCCGGACGGCGGCAACGGGGGAGACGGCGGCGATATCTTGCTGCGCGTTGACCCGCAGGTCACCACGCTGCTCGACTTCCACCACCTGCCGCACCGCAAGGCAGGCAACGGCGAACCCGGCAAGGGCGGACTGCGCCCGGGCAAGCAGGGTGAAGACCTGATCCTGGGTGTTCCCACGGGTACCGTCATCAAAACCCGTGACGGGGATATCCTCGCCGACCTGATTAACGTTGGCGACGAGTTCCTCGTCGCGGCAGGCGGCCAGGGCGGCCTTGGCAACGCCGCGATTTCCTCCGACAAGCGCAAGGCTCCAGGCTTCGCGCTGCTCGGCATTCCAGGCCAGGAGCAGGACGTGGTCATGGAGCTCAAGTCCGTGGCCGACATCGCACTGGTGGGCTACCCCTCGGCCGGCAAGTCCTCGTTGATCGCCGCAGTCTCCGCAGCGCGCCCGAAGATCGCCGATTACCCGTTCACCACCCTGGTTCCCAACCTGGGTGTTGTGCAGGCCGGCGAAGTCCGTTTCACGGTAGCCGACGTGCCTGGCCTGATCCCCGGCGCCTCGGAAGGCAAGGGGCTGGGACATGAGTTCCTGCGCCACGTTGAGCGTTGCGCGGCAATTGTCCACGTGCTTGATTGCGCTTCGCTGGAATCGGACCGCGACCCGATCTCCGACCTGGAGATCATCGAGGCGGAACTGGCCAACTACGAGGCCGACTCGACGTTCGCCGGGACCGACGGCACCATCATTCCACTGGTTGAGCGCCCCAAGCTGGTGGCCTTGAACAAGGTGGATATGGCCGACGGTGCGGACATGGCCGATTTTGTGCGCCCCGAACTTGAAAGCCGCGGCTACCGCGTCTTCGACATCTCCGCACTGAACCGCGAGGGCCTGCGCGAGCTCACCTTTGCCATGGCCAAGTTGGTTGAAGAGGCCCGCGCCTCACGCACCGTCGAAGCTCCGCCCGTTGAGGTTCCGATCATCCGTCCACGCTCGGTGAACAAACAAGAATTCTTCATCCGCCGCGAAGAGCAGAACCTTGAACCGCTGTGGCGTGTGATTGGCGAGAAGCCCGAGCGCTGGATCATGCAGACCGACTTCCGCAATGACGAAGCGGTGGGTTACCTGGCAGACCGCCTGGCCAAGCTCGGGGTGGAGACCGGGCTGTTCAAGGCAGGCGCCAAGCCGGGCGACGCAGTGGTCATTGGGGCCGAGGAGAACTCCGTGGTCTTCGACTGGGAGCCAACCATGGCCGCCGGGGCAGAGCTGCTTGGCAGCCGCCGCGGTGAGGACATCCGCCTGGAAGATCGCGGCGACCGCAAAACCCGTGAGGAAAAGCGCGCCGAGCACGAGGACCGCAAGGCAGCCAAGGCCGCGGCCCGTGACGAGCTTGAAGCCGAGCGCCGCGCGGGAATCTGGACCGAGTCGGTGCATGCAAAGGCCGCCGAACGCAAGGCGAAACAGCGCGCCCAGGAAGAACAGTGAACACCACCAAAACACTCTCTGCGGTAACCTCTCGCGCCCAGCTGCCCCAAGCCAAACGCCTTGTCGTCAAGGTTGGCTCAAGCTCGCTGACCACGGTTGAAGGCGGGATCTCCCAAGAACGGCTGGAATTCCTGGTGGATACCTTGGCCAAAACCGTGGCCGCGGGCACCGAGGTGGTCCTGGTGTCCTCCGGCGCCATCGCCGCCGGCCTGGCCCCGCTGGCATTGGCCAAGAGGCCCAAGGACCTCGCTACCCAGCAGGCCGCCGCCTCGGTGGGCCAGGGACTGCTGCTGGCACAGTACACCGCGCAGTTCGCGCAGCAGGGGATTACCGTCGCGCAGGTGCTGCTTACCGCAGATGACCTGATGCGCCGAACCACCTACACCAACGCGCTGCGCGCCCTGGTGCGCCTGCTGAACCTCGGGGTGCTTCCCATCGTGAACGAAAACGACACGGTGGCCACCCATGAGATCCGTTTCGGTGACAACGACCGCTTGGCTTCCCTGGTGGCCCACCTGGTCAAGGCCGACGCATTGCTGCTGTTCTCCGACGTGGATTCGGTGTACGACGCGCACCCTGCCCAGGGCGGCAGCCGGATTGCCCTGGTCGGTCACCCGGATGAGATCAGCTCCATTGACCTGGGCAGCGCCGGCACCTCGGTCGGCACCGGCGGGATGATCACCAAGGTCCAGGCGGCCACCCTGAGCGCCTCCGCCGGCATTCCAGCCCTGGTCACCTCCACGGATAACGCGGCGTGCGCGCTGGCGGGCGAAGACGTGGGAACCTGGTTCGCCGCACGCAACACCCGCCGTTCGGCCCGTGATGTCTGGTTGGCGCACCTGGCGGTGGCCCACGGCCGGTTGATGCTTGACGCGGGGGCCGTGCGCGCCATCCGCAGCGGTGAAAAATCACTGCTCGCCGCCGGGATCACCGCCGCCACCGGGGACTTTGAAGCCGGGGATGCGGTGGAGATCTGTGATGCCTCCGGTACCGTGGTGGCCCGCGGGCTGGTGAACTACGCGGCACTGGAGCTTCCGGCAATGTTCGGGCGTTCCACCTCCAAATTGCTTTCCGCCCTCGGCGAAGGTTACGAAAAACCCGTAGTACATGTCGATGACTTGGCATTGATCTAGGGGATGGAAACTACAATGGGTTCATGACCCTCACAGTTTCAGAAACCGACGTTGCCGTGCACAAACTGGCGGACCGCGCCCGCCGCGCTTCGCGTGTGCTGGCCCGCGCCAACCGCGATTGGAAGGACCGGGCGCTAAAAGCCATTGCCTCGTCCATCAACAACAATCGTGCAGGGATCATCGCCGCGAACGCCAAGGACCTGGAGGCCGGGAAGGCCAACGGGACCTCGGCGGCGATGCTCGACCGCCTGAAACTGGACAACCCGCGGATCGACTCGCTGATTGCCGCCCTGCAGGAACTGGCGGGCCTGCCGGACCCAGTGGGTCGGGTGGTCCGTGGCGAAACCCTGCCCAACGGTCTGAGGATGCGCCAGGTGAATGTTCCCATGGGTGTTATCGGCACCATTTATGAAGCCCGACCCAACGTCACCGTGGACATTGCCGGCCTGTCGCTCAAGAGCGGCAACGCGGTGCTGCTGCGCGGCGGTTCGGCGGCGCTGAATTCAAACTTGGCGCTTGTCGGTTTTATCCGCGACGCCCTGGAATCAGTGTCGTTGCCCCGAGACCTCGTGATTTCGGTGGATGAATTCGGGCGCGAGGGCGCCGACGCCATGATGGGTGCGCGCGGCAAGATCGACGTGCTCATTCCACGTGGCGGACGTGAACTGATTCAGCGTGTGGTGACCACCGCCAAGGTTCCGGTGATTGAAACCGGTGAAGGCAACGTGCATATCTACCTGGATGAGAGTGCCGACCTTGAGATGGCCACCGAAATCCTGCTGAACGCCAAAACCCAGCGTCCCAGTGTCTGCAACACCGTAGAGACCCTGCTGGTCCACCAGAATTCCGCAGCCGCCGCCGGAGTGCTGCAGGCGTTGTCCGCCGCTGGGGTGACCCTGCATACCGAAGAGCGTGCAGCCGCGCTGGTCCCGAAGATTGCCACAGTTGCCGCGGGGGAGGACGATTGGGCCAACGAATACCTCGACCTGGATCTTGCGGTTAAGGTCGTGGATGACATGGACCAGGCGTTGGATCACATCCGTACCTACTCCACCGGCCATACCGAGGCAATTATCACCTCCTCGCTGCGTAATTCGGAGCGTTTTATCGCTGAAATTGATTCAGCGGCGGTGATTGTTAATGCCTCGACCCGTTTCACCGACGGTGGACAGCTGGGGCTGGGTGCCGAGGTCGGGATCTCGACACAGAAGATGCATGCCCGCGGACCCATGGGCCTGGCCGAATTGACGACCACCAAATGGATCGTTCAAGGTGATGGGCACGTGCGTAAATAGTTTCTGACCGCCATATTCGGTACCATGTAGAAGAACGTACCGTGACCTTTCGGGCCACCGTTCCGGCATCACGCCGGAACCGGCGGGCTCCGAGGAAAACAACTGGAGAATTATCTTGAACGCGCTGATTTTGGCTTCCGGAGCCGCAAGCACCACTGGTTTGGATTCGCATACCTGGGCCCTGATCATCGGTGGCGGCATCTTTGTGGCATTTATGCTGCTGTTGTTGGTCACGGTGTCCTACACCAACGTTGGCCTGCGTCACGAAATCAAGCCTGATGATTTTGATGAGCACCGCCAGTTCAAGACTCACAAAGAGCACCACTAATCTTGGCGGACGAACAAGTCAAGAACCGCCCATTGCGCCTCGGCGTGATGGGCGGTACTTTTGACCCCATCCACAACGGCCACTTGGTTGCCGCCAGCGAAGTTGCTGCAGAGTACGACCTGGACGAAGTGGTGTTTGTGCCCACCGGCGAACCTTGGCAGAAGGCCGACCGCAGTGTCACCGACGCCGAGCACCGGTATTTGATGACGGTAATCGCAACCGCGTCCAACCCGCGCTTCACCGTGAGCCGGGTGGATATCGACCGTGTGGGCGCCACCTACACCCGCGATACCTTGCTTGACCTCCGTGCTCAGCGGCCGGACGCCGAATTGTTCTTCATTACCGGCGCGGATGCCATGAGCCAGATCATGAGCTGGCGCGACATTGACCAGGTCTGGGACCTTGCGCACTTTGTCGGTGTGAGCCGTCCCGGGTATGTCATTGCGGATCTGGGCCGTGAGAACGTTTCCCAGTTGGAAATTCCTGCACTTGCCATTTCCTCAACCGATTGCCGTGTTAGGGTCGCCGAGGATAAGCCGGTTTGGTACCTCGTACCGGACGGTGTGGTGCAGTACATTGCAAAATATGGGCTCTATACCGAGTCGTAACCTCACATTGGGTCGTAATACACGGCATAATCAGTTAAGGTGACGGTATTTGTCTATGCGGTCGGGAGTAGCACCAGATGAGCGATAACTCGCAGCCAGTGTCCAGCAGGCGGGCATTGCGTGAAAAGCGACGCGCCGAAATGGAGGCGCAGCTCGCTAACAGCCAGGCAGAACAAGCCGCCAAAGAACAGGCGGATGACAAAGCTGACGCCACCCCCGGCAAACAGGCACCCAAGCCGGCTTCGCCTGCCTCGAAGCCTGCAGAGTCAAAAGCTGCCCCTGTTAAGCAGGCGGATGCTCAAGCTAAAGCACCTTCCGCACCGGCTGCTAAACCTGCTCCGGACGTAAAACCGAAAACTGCCGCCCCGGCCTCACCAAAACCTCCGGTGGCACCTGCAGCTCAGCCCGAAGCTGCCAAACCGGCTCCGAAACCCGTTGCCAAAGCACCAGCGGCAAAGCCGGCGCCCAAAGCCCAACCTGCAAAGCCAGCGGTTGCCAAGCCGGAAACGGCAAAGACGGAGCCAGCTAAAAACACGTCGAATAAGCCTGCTCAGCCAAAACCGGCACCATCCACTGCTGCGTCAGCCAAGCCTGCCTTAAACGCACCAGCAGATGAGCAGGAAACGCTGGGGGAGCGCGCCTCGCTGCGGCGAGCCAGAGATCGCGAAGCCTTGCGCGAACGTCGCCGCCTCCAGGAAGAAGTTGGAGCTCTAACAAGCCACGTTCCTACGGTTGAACCGGCGGATGAGCCGAAACCATTAACTCGTCGGCAGCTTCGCCTGCAGGCACTGGCAGACCAGAACAAATCAAACTCACCGGTCAAACCAGCGCCAGTAGCCAAACCAGCGAAAACTCCAGGTACGGAGAATTCTCCAGACACCACGGTCATGAGCGTCGAAGACGCGTTGGCCGCACGACGTGCACACGATCCTAAGTCGCCAGTAGATCCCAACCTGCTCGGTGAAGACGACTCGGAAATAGATCTCGAAGTGCTCGCGCATCAGCGTGAAATGGCGGCACGCGCTGCCATTATTTCGCGGCGCGCCGCCGAACGCGAACGCCTGCGTGTTGAGAACTCCAAGCAGGGCAAGGAAGAGGTTGCTTCGGATCCCTTCACCGGGGCCATGGGCAACATCCGTGAGGTTGAAGATCGGATCGCCAAAACTGGTGTCTCTGGTCCTAAGACTGAAAGCGTCTCGCTGTCCCTGGATTCCCAGGGGAAGATTGCGGCGAAGGATGCCGCCAAGCCTGTTGCAAAACCGGCACCGAAGCCAGCTGCAAAACCAGCAGCCAAGGCTCCCGCTAAGCCGGTCGCGCCCGCAAAACCGGCACCAAAGCCAGCTGCAAAGCCGGCGCCGAAGCCGGTGGCCAAAGAACCAGCTAAGCCGGCACCTGCGGCAAAGCCCGCACCGGCCGCTAAACCAGCACCGAAGCCAGCCGCCAAGGAACCTGCTGTAGCCAAGCAAGCAGCAGCCACCGCTGTGGCGCCAAAGCCTGAGGCGAGCGAGGTTGAACTGCCTCGTATTGATGCTGTTAATGCTCAGGGCTTGCAGCCGCTTGACGTGCAGACACATGGTGTTCGCCGTGCAAACAACATGCTCATCGCCATGATCGTTGCCCTGAGCGTGGGCGGTGCGGCTTTGGTAGCCGGGCTGATCATGTTGTTGACCAACTAATTTTTATAGGACAATTAAGTCCTTGATCCATCCCTTCCAAAAGGAGACACCCAACTTCATGGGCGCACACGCAGACTCAATTGCCCTCGTGCATACCGCGGCACTGGCCGCCGGAGATAAACTTGCCGAGGATATGGTCGCACTTGACGTGGCCGAACGTTTGGGCATCACCGATGCCTTCCTGATTGTTTCAGGTGGCTCAGAGCCGCAGGTGAACGCAATCGTGGATGAGATCCAGGCTAAGGTCATCGAGAAGTTCGACCTGCGTCCGGTACGCCGTGAAGGCTTCGGCCTGGGGCGCTGGGTGCTGCTGGACTACGGAGACGTTGTTGTTCACGTTCAGCACCAGGAAGACCGCGTCTTCTATGCTCTGGAACGCCTATGGGCTGATTGCCCGGTCATCGAACTGCCTGTCAGCGACAGCAAGTCGTAGCGGTAACTAAGGATTTGCATCTGATTCGGAAATTCATTTATGATTAATGAGTTGCCTGATCAGGTGGCAATCCTTTTGGGGGTATGGCGCAGTTGGTAGCGCGTCTGCATGGCATGCAGAAGGTCAGGGGTTCGAATCCCCTTACCTCCACAAATGTGAAGAGTCGAGACATCGTTTACAGATGAGTCGTGACATGCTTTACAAATTTTGATCAGATTCCCCCGGCCAACGGTCGGGGGATTTCTGTATGTCTGGCAGCATTATTTCTCGTTGCCGACAATAGGGCGACTAAGCTGATCTGTGATCACAATACAGACCAACATGGACATTTACTTGTGCCTACTAATTTTGCGATTCCCTGGCTCTTGTGTTTTCTTTCGTGTCTCTGTGTCTTCTGCCTTGCCGACTTGATACTAGGAACCGGCCTTGCGCTTGACCATTTCGTTGATCCAGATTGGCGCAAACGGTGAGGTGCATCCAGGGGAGGTTGGATAGTCAGCCAAAACTTGCAGCTCGTTTCCGATCTGCAGTGCGCGCGAGCGAAGTGGCTCGTGCTCAATGCCGATCTGAGCCAGCGTGTTGTTCATGGCCCATTGCAACCGCTCGGGTGCTTCCTTCATTTCTGCTTCCACGGTATCCAGCAACACTGGAAGATCAAGATTTTCCGGCGCCTTGACGACCTGATGTGCCGTCAGTTCCCAGCCCGCGCTGGCAACGACCGGATCCTTGTCGGTCATCAGGACACGTCGTAGTTCCTCTAGATTCTTGTTCTTCTTTACAACGTAGTTCACGAACCAGCCCTGCACCTTTGGAACGCGAGATTCACGAAGCCAACGCTCTAGCTCTTCAAGGGTGAACAGGCGTGGTTTACTGATCAAGATAGCTACCAAGCGCGTTGCAGTGTCACCAGTTGCCCAGAGCTCAGCGGCTAACTCTTGATTGCTTTTCAGCGCCTTTGCCAGCGCGCGAAGCTTGGTGAGGTTTACTCCGAGGTCGTCGCCGTATTTTTCATTGACCGCTCGCATACGGGGGTCTTCCAGCTCGGCGAGGGCCGCTTGGACTTCGGCAACTTTACTTTGTGGTGTGAGGACGACGCTCATGACTTACTCCCAGATGTTTTCGCGTGGCTTTTCTAGACGGTAGGGACAACCGGTTGGCGCAGAATAGTCCGTAGCTTCTCTGGTTGAACTCGGCGTGGATCGGAAAGGTAAATCTCGTGATGTTTTCCGGCAAGCGTCATGGACTGGTCGGTGATGTATTGATGCATTCGAGCTAAAACCGGCCCTTCTGCATCATATGAACCCACGTGCAGAACTTGAATACACGAACCCTCTGCGAGGTTTTCTAATCGTATTTTGTCCCCGGCGGGTAGCGCACCTGACTTTTGTGCCGTATCCAAGGCCTGCTGAAAGTCATTCTGGCCTATCCACTCTGGAACCAAAAGCATCATGGTCCAATCCCATTGGGATTTGTCCCGTGAAGTAGTAAAAGAATCCATCTCCTCGGCCCACCACAGTCCTTCGAGTGGCGGCACCACGTAATCCCGCCCACCCTGTTTGCTGGCAAATTTCATTTTGTAAGCCACAGGATAGAGGGTTTCTAATGCGGCTTGGTAGGCAGGTGCGGAATTGGGATCGCCATGTCCATCAACCATGAGGTACTGACTGGGTTGAATGTCTACGAGTTTGAAACTGGCAGACGCGCGATAAGCATCTGACTTTTTGAAATCAATCTTGTCCATTAGAACCACTTTCTCCACTTGAACACACCATAGAGCCCTGCGGCGAATGCGACCATTGCCGCGATTGCTACCGGATAACCCAGCGCCCAGTGAAGCTCTGGCATGTTATCGAAGTTCATTCCGTAGACGGCCGCGATGAGCGTCGGAGCAAATAGAATTGCGGCCCATCCCGAGATCTTTTTCATGTCCTCATTTTGGCGCTGCGCGACCAATGTTGAATTCACATTGAGTATCTGGGAGAGGGCGTCTCGGTACTCTTGAGTTTGCGTGTGAGCGCGGGTGAGGTGGTCGGAGACGTCCTGGAGATAGGTTTGCAGTTCGCCGGGGACATTGTATTTGGAGAACCCAGATGCAAGTGACCGCACAACCTCACCGAGCGAAGCGGTTGCGTGCTGCATGTCGATCACTTCCTGGCTCAGCCGGTAGATACGTTCGGTGACCGCCGCATCGCCGCTGAATACCTGCAACTCGATCTGTTCTTTGTCGATACCCAGGCCTTGCAAGGTAGGTACGTATCCGTCAACAATCTCATCGAGTAAGCGATAGAGAATCGCTTCGGCACCCAGGCGAAGTAGGGCAGGGTTTGCCAGCAGCTGCTTGTCCAGGATGTCGTGTGCACTACCAATTCCGTCGGCCCAATCTCGTCCGGGAGTGCCGTCGACCCAGCGATTGTCTTGGCACAGGATGGCGATGGCACCTGGGCGAAGCAATACGTGAAACTCTGACAGCTCTACCTCTTCGGCAGCATCTAGATAGAGGGCAGAACGTACTACCAGGAGTGTCACGTTTCCGTAGCGTTCAAGCTTGGGGCGCTGGCCGGCGTGGAGGAGGTCTTCTACGAGCACGGGGTGAAGGTTCCATGACTCGGCCAATTGCTGGATGTCTTCAAGATTCGGGGCTGGGTAGATGCCCAATCCAACACGGCTCTCGCCGGACTCAGCGAATTCAAGCACTGAAGTCGCACTTGGTTCGGCGGGCGCCTCGATAACCGCTCCATCTTGTATGAATCGAAAGATTGCAGGCACGCGACGTGGAGTGCGTTGCTTCGCTATACGACGAGGAAGGCTTCGATTCACGGGGTGCGGACCCACTTTCTTTTCATCGGTTCAATGTAAGCCAGTCCTGCTTCAACCTATGGTCGACACAGGCTAGGCGCCGCTAGGTCCGGGACTCTCGAGACCAACAGAGGAACCCGTGATCGCGGACGAACCGAAACTCCACTAATTCCTTGACAGCTGACTTGGTCGGTCATACTTTTCCAGCTGTTTTTGTTAGTCTACGCGGTTCACTGAGCGGAGCAGCTAATTGCCTTGTCCATGATTCAACTTTCCCGATTTTAGCTTCGCCACGTGGACCATGAGGGGAAGTTGAAGCTAGGGGAGAAGGTAAGTTTAGCCGCCTGCGTGGCCAATGAGGACTGTCAACGGAGACTAGAGGCGCGGACGGTGGCCATACGTGGAATGTGTCCTCCATCTCCAAAAGAAGTCAATAAACATCAAATGACTTTTATTGTGTTACGCTTGAACCATGATCAAGGTATACGCAAAAGTTTCGGCCGGTTTCAGCGTCTACTCGGATGTTGAGTTCTTCAGCTTCCCAGGTGGAGAACACCACCTGAAGCCGGGTCCAGCTGCAGGCGAGCAGATGCCCACCCATGTTGTGGTCTCTGGTTCAGATGTGAATGATTACCTGAAAGCCGCCTTGTGGATTGACTATGCGAAGCGCCAAGGTGCTGAGCACGTTGCCGCTCACATTCCTTATCTGCCAGCTGCTCGCGCTGACCGTGGTGAACCATTCGGAGCCTTGGTCTACGCAAATCTCATCAATGCCATGGGAGCTGATGAAGTGATCTGCTTTGACCCCCACTCACCGGTGATGCCAGCACTGATTAACAACCTAAAAATTGTTTCCTCGGCGGCCGCTATTGCCGCGCACACCGCGGGTCGTGGCTATGTAGGAATCATTGCGCCGGACGCCGGCGCGGTCCAGCGAGCCACGGATGCTGCTCGGGCCATGGAACTTCCAGTGATTCGCGCTTCCAAAGTCCGTGATTTCGCCACCGGCAAGCTCACCGGATTCGCTTGTGAGGACCTTCCGAACGAAGGACGATTACTCGTCGTAGACGACATCTGTGACGGCGGTGGAACCTTCCGCGGACTCGCGGCGGCGACGGGTCTTGGCCCGGAGCGTTTGGATCTCTGGGTCAGCCACGGAATCTTCTCCAAAGCCGCCGGGGAACTCCGGAACCACTACGGAGCAATCCTCACCACCGATTCGCACCCTGGGCACACTAATCCAGAAGTGAATGCAGACATCGCCCCCATCAGCTCAATCTTCGCGAACTAGGAGCCACCATGAACACCCTGACCCGCACCACGCCGGCAGTTACCGCACCATTGTTCGAGACCGATGCCTACAAACTCGGACACCGCGCACTCTACCCGGCAGGAACTACCGGAATTCTCTCCAACTACACCAATCGCGGTTCACGCATCGAGGGCGTGGATCACGTAGTGCACTTCGGCTTGCAAGCCTTTTTGCAGTCATACTGCATCGACGCGTTTGCACCCTTCTTCGCCGCCGATGAAGATGAGGCAATCGCCGAGTATGAAACAACGCTGGCTTCAATTCTCGGCCCGGAGCACGGCATTGCCGTTGACCACATCCGTGCCTTGCACCAGCTTGGCTACCTGCCATTGATTTTCCGTTCGCTGCCCGAGGGAACCCGCGTCCCATTACGTGTCCCAACCCTGACCGTTGAAAACACCCGCCCTGAATTCTTCTGGCTGGTCAATTACATTGAAACCGTTTTGTCAGCGGCCATCTGGCACCCGTCGACCTCGGCAACGATTGCCGACTACTACCGAAGCATTCTGGATGACGCCGCAGACAAGCAGTGCAGCGACAAGGTCGGCGTGAACAGGCAGCTACACGATTTCTCGTACCGCGGCATGTCGGGTACTGCGGCTGCGCAAGCCTCTGGTGCGGGCCACCTGCTTTCGTTCACTGGTTCGGACTCGCTGGCCACCATCGATTGGGTGAATCGTTACTACCCGGGAGACAACGGCCAGATTCTCGGCTCTGTTCCTGCCACCGAACACTCGGTGATGTGCGCAGGAATCGCCCAAGAAACCGAGCAGGCGACCTTCGAACGCATCCTGGAGGTGCACCCCAAGGGAATCGTTTCGGTTGTCAGCGACACCTTCAACCTGTGGACCGTGCTTAACGAGATTTTGCCGGCCCTGAAAGACCAAATCCTGGCTCGCGATGGCAAATTGGTGATCCGCCCGGACTCGGGAGATCCTGCTGACATCATCTGCGGGACGCGAACCAATCAAAGTGTGGCGGAATTGGAAGAAGGCGCATCAGCCATTACCAACCCCGAGTACTTCGGTGCTATCCAGCTTCTGTGGAACGTTTTCGGCGGGAGCATCAACCAAGCGGGACTCAAAGTGCTTGATCCGCATGTTGGGCTGATCTACGGAGACTCAATCACCCCTGAGCGTGCGAAGGACATTATTGGTCGACTTGAATCCAACGGATTCGCTGCGTCGAATGTGGTGTTCGGTGTTGGTTCATACACCTACCAGTACGTCACCCGGGATACCTTTTCATCGGCGGTCAAGGCGACGTGGGCACGGATCGACGGCAAGGAGTACAACTTGCTGAAAGATCCGGTGACGGATAGCGGCATGAAAAAGTCAGCTACTGGCCGACTGGCAGTCCTGCGTGACACCGCCGGCGAGCTGTATCTCAGCGAACAAGCCGACGCTCAGACCGAGGCCAAGTCGCTCCTGGAGCCGGTGTGGAAAGACGGGGCGTTTTTGAAGATCCAGTCATTCCAAGATGTTCGGGAAGTACTCGGAAATCTGCGTTAGCGGCGCAAGGCCGCGAGTGCTGGTCATCCATGGTTAATGATGGAATCGTGGCGAGGCTGGTTCTAAGGGCGCGGATCAAATCAGTGCAAGATACCCGGCTCAAACTGCGAGGTTGAGGTCGGGTATCCTGCTTGGTGGGTGCCCCTTGTTATACCTGTAAAGCGTTAGATAATGAACTCTCAACGGCTTGAAGCAAGCACCTATTGTTATCTGAACTCGTTGCCGGCTTTGGCCTTAGACCGCAGCACCAGCCTGTTTAGTGAGCGAGGGACGAACGCGGTACCGTCTACGTGGCCATCACACGACCAATGTCCATATAAATGCTGCCAAAGGGCAATGCAGTTTCGGTTTGGTCGAGCCTTTGCGCTCATGGAAGTTCCGGGGGCATGTCCAGGATCAATGAGGTACAAGTGCATCAACCGCCACCGATAGTTTGGCGGCATGATTCGGTTATCTCACGAGAACTTCGACTTTCAGCGCGTTGCACAGCGTAATCAGCTCTGGCAGTCCACCGCGCGGGTCATCAAAGGTCCAGTGCCACGCCTGATCGACTTGGAATGCGTCATTTGCCCTGTTGCCGAAGAATACATATGCACGATCCGAGTTGCACTGGCGACTCATGTAGAAGATTCCGTCAAATCCTGCCGCATACGCAGCCGAAGCCCATAGCACGGTGCGGTCGTAATGGAAGGCGCTGGTGGAAGTGATCTGTTCCGCTGCCAGTCCTAGGCGTCGCAACCCGTTGCCCATGAAAGACGCCAGATGCAGTTCACGCTGTACAAATAATCTAGACATGCGTTTGTTGCGGTATACCTTCGGTACCAATGTGCCTCCTTGAAGGGGCACATCATGCAAAAGGCTTTCGGCAATAGCCGCGTCTGCTGTTTCGGCGGCATAGAGTACGGGCACCGGTGGACTTCCGAAAAAGGCGAACCTGGTTGGTGCACCGTATCCGGGATTGAACTCATGAGCATTTCTAGAGCTGGAGTGCACTCGAAACAGTTCCCGTCCTGCCGGCAGATTGAGGCCAATCGCATCGAATGGAAAGACCGGATCAGGAACGAGAATCGGAATCGGTTTCACCAGCTGACTGCCCATGCACGGCGCGCCACGTCGATAACGAGATCCAGTTCAGAATCGAAGTGGTCTACGGGGCGCGACTCATCATCGAAATACGTCGTTGGTGACATGAGCCAGAGCACTACGTCTTCTGGAGCCCAGTCCAAACTATCGGCCACCTGAAGTAGCTTTTTGACCAGTGGCCTGACTTGCCCTCGCTCTGCATCGAACTGAAAACCTGGATAAGCGAACTTATTGAGCCGGCGGAATGCGAGCAACTCACCGCGGCCACGCATGTCGTTGGCTAGCGATCTGGCGGAGGAACTCTTCGATTTGGAACCCAGAAGCTCGGCAACCTCACTGCTGCTTAGCAGACCAAACTCATCCTCGATGGACTTGTAGACGTTTTCCGTGGCCTGTGCCGCTCGCGCCAGCGCGGGCTGCACACGACTTGGCATGTGGACCATGGCGGTGGATAAGCGACCCAGAGTGGTTTTCTCTTGCGCCAGCAGGAGGAATTCGCCGACTTCGCTGGCGGTTAGGTCAAATCCTTCCCGACGCAATACCTCGCTCACGCGGTTGAGGTTGTCGCTCTTATTGGTGAGATCTCCACTTTTGAATGTTGGCATGATGCGCTCCGATCCTGCAGTACCTACAGTTTAGATTTTCGTCGATTTCGTTGGAAGACGTATCTCAAACATCCCGGAATGGCCTCAGCGTATTGGGCGCCTATCGCTGCGGTAGACCAGAATTTATCTTGTTGGGTGCCACGGCGGTCGGAGCACATGCTCTTGCTGAGGCACGCGGTTGGCACGATACGCTCAAAAACGATGGCGGACCGCTACAGCATGCAGCGCTAGGGGGAGAGAATCATTGACAATGAATTCTAGTCGTTCCTTGTCTGTACCGGAGTGAAGATCATCGTCACTCGTCGATTGGTCGCTGAAATACAAGTTTGGGAGCGGTCAGTTTCTTGGCCCAGTCGCGAGTGGATACCGACTGGCGCGATCTCTAAGATGGGTACTATGCCAAATCAGCCACTGGTTTCCATCGACACCGTTCCCTTTATCGTTCATGATGACGTGCTGCATGTGGTTCTCGGAATCCGAGGCTGGGATCCTTGCGCCGGACAGGCGGCACTTCCAGGAGTGTTGCTGAACGCCAACGAACGAATTGACGAAGCAGTGGACCGTGCATTGCAAAGTAAAATCGGTGCAACCCGCGGGCACCCCACACTGGATGCCGGAGTTTTTGACGACTTCGAACGCGATGAACGTGGCCCAACACTCTCTATCGCCCGAGCAGTGATCCTTGATTTGTTACCGGTCGACGAGCGAGTTCGTATCGCAGAAGTGACCGACCTCCCAGAGCTTCCCTTTGACCACAATGCAATCATCACCCACACCGCAGGCGTTGTACTGGATGCCTTATGGGTAAACGCATCGATAACCCGTGCGCTGTTGGGGGAGGAGTTCAGCACCGCTGACGTTATCGCACGAACCAAGGAGCTGGCCGCGACCGCTGGACGTGAGCCGGACGTAGCTAATATCGGCCGAAAACTTGCGGGGGATAAACGGCTGGCCAAAAAGGAATCCGCTCCCGTTGGCCGTGGACGCCCACCTGCCCGGTGGGTCTGGGCCTTTTGATTCGAGCATCCGGTATATCTAGTCAAAGTGCAGATCCGTTAGGTCGAACCTCAGCAGCATGCTAAAGGCGCGAGCATGATGCTTAGCATTTCATGTTGCTTGAACGTCTTCGTATCCTCGATCAAGTTTTTCGATTGTTTCAAGCGTCACCCTCGCGGAATTCAGCATTGTTGAATCCGAAGGCAAACACCAGCAAGACCGCTACTAGGTCGTGCCCAGACAGGATGGTCACGATGAACTCGTTCAAGGAGCGCCTTGGCCGCAGGTAGGCGGCCCTAGCAGACGCCTAAATACTCAGCGAGACCCCAGCATATGTATCCGTCAATAGTGCGAACTGAAAGCAATGGCGAATGGTGGTACCTTGGCACTGGAGCGCTCTATCGAAGCGCGACGCACCTAACTTCAGATCTGGACGAGTTAATCGAAGGCGAATAGGGAGATCAAGGAAGACGAAATACAGGCGTAATCATTGATCAGGAAGGTCCTGTTTTGTATGTTGGAAGCCCGGGAACACGGAAAAGAACGGAGCGGGGACATGAGTATCGCCCCGGAACCATTCGAAATTAGCGTCGTCTCCCTGTCGCCGCAGGAAGTCGTCGAAAAAGCGTTGGAGTTCCTCCCGGCGTCACTTGTCGCCTCCACGGCTGGCGTCCAAGATCCAGGGCAGGTGCGGAAGTGGAAGAGCGGGAAGCTCACGCCAACGTTTCCAACTCTGGAGCGACTCCGCTTTATGCTCACCAAAGCACTGCAAATCACCGAAGTAGAGTCCGCGGCAGTCGCTACCTCCTGGCTCACTTCCGCCAGCAGCCGTCTCAACTATGATCTACCCATCAAGGCCATCCGTGAATCTCGCTACCGCGAAGTTTCGGAGGCGGCATCGTTTTTCCTTGACGGCTACGCTGGATGAGCACATGAACGTTCGGTGAAACAGGGCTGCGCCCGATTCGCCAGTCGTTAACCATATTCTGCGTATCGATCAAGCGGGAGCCGTTCGACGTCGGGCCCAGAACACACGCTCTGCTTCATCTGGGTTACACGGCCTACAGCGCATCCCGCTACGGCACAGCGTCCATTGAAGCCCTGGCCTTGGAAGGCCGTTGCGCAGTAAACCTTCGTCGGGCTGTATGAGTCGGCGAACTTTCCGGGCACACCCATCGACCAGGTGCTGGCGGATGTTCGAGCTCGTGGGGTACCAATCAGCCGCGTAACCGAGCAGTGGTGCGAACAGCGTGCCGTCTACACACTGCAAGCCCAAGACGAAATCCGGGTTCATCCCGGCGACCGAGTGAACCTCGGCGCTGTCGCTGGCATGACAGGCGATTTCTTTGGTTCACATCGACGTCTCACCACGGCCGGCAGTACCGGTAATGATCGTACTGGATTGCGTGGAGCTAAGGGTGGGTAGTCCTCGAGACCGTGCAGGTAGAGGTTCATCTTTGCGATCGCGCTGGTGGTCAGGTTGATCTCCTGGCCGTGCAACTTCAAGGTCAGCGGGTTCCCGCCGGCCTTCTTAATAGCGGTGACGGTCTCAACGAGCATTCCACCGGAGCCACAGGCTGGGTCAGCGATGCTGTCGCCTGGCTTCGGGTCTAGCAATTTCACAAGCAGGTGCACGACGTGGCGCGGGGTGAAGAACTCGCCTGCCTTCTTGCCGGATGCCTCGGCGAATTCGCGCAGCAGGTATTCGTATGCGGAGCCCAGCATGTCGCTGCCAACCGAGTCTGGGTCGAGTCGCACGCCATGGAATGAGTTGAGCAACGCGGTCAAGGCGGTTTGTGGGAGCCGGTCCTGGTTGGCCCAGTTCACGTCGCCGAACACGTTGGCCAACGACTCAGGGTAGGCAAGCTGCAACTGCTGCAACACCTGATCGAGCTTCGCACCAGCATGCTGCGTGGTTTCGAAGACATCAGCCCAGTGGCAGCCTCCGGGGACGATGAAAGCATGCCGGTCTGCTTCAACCTCGGGCGTGAGGTTGTCTCCGTAGTCCAGGACAGCGAGGTTGTGCTCAAAGCCCCAGTTGTCGCTGATCCATTTGAAGAACATGACGGGGAAGACATAAGCCTTGAAATCTCCGGGTCGACCGGGCCACGTAGCGCGTTTGCTGCGGCCCACAGCGTGGATTCCAGCTGTTGCTGCGTCAGATGTCCCGGGTCGAGTGGTGCGAGCGTCAATTTCGTCCGTTCTTCGTGTCAATGCCAGGGCACCTTTGGCGAACCGGCGCATAGGTCAATCTAATCACGTCCAGATTCTGCAGGTCGGGTGATGAATGGGGAGCCGCTAATTGTGATAGGGGTACCCCCCAATGGTCAGAGCTTCTTGCGCTGCGAGTATCTTTACTACAGACCGAAGAGCAGCTTAAGCTCCCTGATGGCCACCGCGTGTTGACTCGCGTACTGGGCCGAGAAGGCATTTCGAGCGTGTTCTGCTGCGGTGCGCATCTTTGACAATGCATCTATGCGGTACGTCTCGGTTGAGCAAGTATTGAATCGCGGGCCCATTTTGGTTGGGTCATTCATCGTAGCCATCCCTGATTCCGCCAACTTTTCGAGGGTGAGACAAAGGTCCAATAGGATAATGAATTCGCTTCCCCGCGGCATGTTTGCGCCCATCATCTCAAGGTAGAACGCAGATATGGGAACGTTTTTGTTGTACTTCCAAGCCTTCAGAAGTCGGATCATCTTCTTTGGATCGCCGGACTTTGGAAGTTACATGTTGGCTGACCCTTCTATGGCTGAGTATTGTGCGAATGTCACAAACTCGGTAGGATTTTGTGACATGAGGACCTCTAATGAATTATCCCCTTCCCGATTCATTTTGGATCTAGCCGAACGCTCCTACGTCAGACCTGCAGACTTGCCAGGATCCCCGGACGCTGCCCGGGCGGCACTGTCCCGTGCTGTTAAAAACGGGGACCTGGTGCATTGTGCCCGCGGACTTTACTGGAAGGGGCCAAAGACTCGATATGGAATGGCGGTTCCTGACAAGCTGACTACCGCTTTGGAAGTCCTTGGGTTGGAGGGCACGGGGCCAGCCGGGTTTACGGCAGCACGTGCCTGGGGACTGACCACACAGGTTCCTGCGCGAGCGGAATTGGCGACTACTAGCAGCCGTGACGCTACGAGCCTGAAGGGAATAAAACTCAGCAAGAGGGCCAATGACCTCCGACGTCTTTTGAGCTACGAGGAGATCGGCCTGCTGGAAGTTCTGAGGGATACCAATTTAATCGAAGCTGGCTGGTCGAGCCTCGTTAGGGCCGTGAAGAGCGCGGTTGCCGATGGGATTATTGCCCGTGATCATCTCACTGACGCAATCCCGGGGGAACCGCCAGCCGTTCGTAACCGCTGGTCCCGTCTCGAATCGACACTCAGCGCATGATCGATTTGCTTAGGCAACATCCTGACGAGCTGGAAGCTCTGGTTTCCAGCGCTGCTGAGCACTTAAAGCTGGAACCGGCCTTTGTCGAGAAGGATTTCTGGGTCACTGAAGTGCTTCGATGTACCGTTCAACCTAGGACGATCGTCGACAAAGACGGGCAGGTCGGTGAGGTGAGGGTCATCTTTAAGGGTGGAACTTCCCTGAGCAAGGGCTTCGACCTGATTAAGAGGTTCTCCGAAGATGTAGATATCTTGGTAGTCTTCCCCGAAGATTGCTCCGTCGGCGCAAAAGACAATGCGTTGAAGAAAATCTGCGCCGACGTCCGCGAACACCTTGGCCTTGGCGAAGAACAGACAAGGAACGAAGGGTCGAGTAAAGGCGTGAAGCGACACATGCGTTACACGCCTTTCACCACTTACGACGCTCGAGACATCACCAAGGGCGTCTTGCTGGAAATGGGGGTTCGCGGCGGAAAACTGCCGGTGAAGACTGTAACGATACAGTCCATCGTTTCAAAGTTTGCCAGAGAAGCCCTTAACGCGGACAGCTCTGATTGGGCAGAGTTTGCCCCGGTCCAAGTGGAAGTGTTGGGCCCAGAAAGGACGCTGCTGGAGAAAATGTCAGCCATGCACGACGCAGCCACTCGCTATGTCGACTCTGGGAATGAAACGATTCTCGGGAAAGGTGGGCGGCATTACTACGACATTCACTGTCTCGCCCAAAGTCATGAGGTTCGACAGTCGCTTGCTGATCTTGGGGTCGCAGGAGTCCGAGAACTGGTAACCGACATTATGAACCACTCCGAGGCGGCCGGCTTTTCGTCGACGGCTGCTCCTGCCCAGGGGCTTGCTACCAGTATCGCCTTCAGCGCTGACTCGCCTGCCATGGAATGCATCAGGAGCTCTTATGCCACCGCCGGTGGACTCATCTATGAGGATTCGATCCCGACTATTGAGCAGTGCCTCGAGTCCGCTAGGAGCCTTCAAACTCTGGTGTAGCTATGATCGGCCGCCTCGATTGCTCCTGTGTGATGTCTGATTTGGGGTTTGGTAATTGGCGCGGAACGCGTATGTGAAGACAAGCGTCGGATTTTCAGGGATTATCAAGGCTTCCCCGCGTTCTGGATGAATTCCAATGGGGGCACCGTCCTGACGAATGAGCTTGCTCGTTGGGTATAGTTTCACTGCCAAAGTGCTAACGACTCCAGAACAGGCCGACAGTCGGGCACTTGGTCAGCCCGCTGGTTGTACGACTTGCGGGTCACTTCGGGGCTGCTGTGGCCCAGCTGCTGCATAGCCGCGTTCTCACCCAAGCCATCGGCCAGGAGGGTCGCCACGGTCTTGCGGAAGGCATGCGGGTGGACCCCTGAAGGTGTGGCCTCAGAGAAATCCAGCGTTCCGCGCAGTGCGTGGCGGAAGTTGCTCATGGACGCAAACCTTCCAGAACTGGTGGTGAATATTCCTCCGGAAACGGCTTCCGGGTTCCGTAGCTTGTGGAGCTCAAGCAGCAGCTCATGAGCCCAGACCGGCAGTAAAAGAGTACGGTGGCTCTTGGAGGTCTTTGGGAATGGCTGCCTGTAAAGGGCACCACGCTCCACAAGCGTTCCGCTGATTGTGAGCGTCCCCGCGACCAGGTCAACATCGTCCCAGCGGGCAGCCATGACCTCGCCTACGCGCGCGCCTGTAGCTAGCAGTAGCTCAAAGACATCACTCACACGGCGGTTGGGTTTGGGGCCACTGCGTCCTTCCACGCCCACGTAGGCCCGGATCCACTGGCGCATCTGGCCGACCAAATCAGCGCCAGGAGCCTGCGGCGTTGTGACCTTTTTGGGGAGCGGCGTAATGAATACCACGGGATTCTCTCGGCGGAGCCCCATGCGGACCGCGAAATCCATGACGAGGCTGAGCGCCACCTTGGAGAGCCCGGAAGTGGAGAAGCCCTGCTCGGTTTCAGTATCCACCAGGCTGTGAAGGAATGCCTGGCATTGGCCGGTGCTCAATGACGCAGTTTCCACACCGCCAATGTTAGTGATGATCAACTCCGAATATCGCTTGTACTGTTCAAAGGTTTGAGCGGTGAGTCCCTTGTGTGTGCCAATGGCGGCTTCACCGCTGGCCAGAATTTCGGGTGCCCCTGTTTCGATCGAAGCGAGCCAATCACGAATGGTGGCAGCAAGAACCTGGCCCCTCTCGCTGCGCCCCCCCGGAGCCCAATTCTTTGATCCGGGCAATTTCATCACGCACTGCGCGCATGGCCTTGCCCTTGGTTTCACCATTGCGGCGGATCCGCTCAATGCTGCCGCCCAGAAGTCGGTACCGCGTCTCAGCCTGCCATGTGCCGGAAGGCAGCTCACGAGCACTGATGGTTCCGGCTTCACTCGCCGGGGCTTTTTGGCGAGCCACGCTATGCTATCTTTTGGAGCTCAGCTGCAGCCCAGGACTCAATCGTGGTCACCCGGTAATAGGTCCGGGCGCCGATGCGTGTATAGGCGGGGCCGATGCCCCTGGCGGCCCAATTGGCTAGGGTTTTGACCGAGACGACGCCGATCGACTCGGCTGCCTGCCGACGGGTCATGATTTCAAGGCCCTGAGGGCTGTGTAGTGATTCCATACCTGCTTAGAGTCACGCAGCTTCCGCTGCGCTCACCGATGCCCTTTCAGTGGCCACTTAGTGGCCAAAATGAACGGAAGGCCCAGAGAATGCTTCGGGGACATTGGGGGAGTATTTTTGAGTGGAATCCCTTGAAACAAGGGGCATTTCGCCTCTGGGTGTTCCCTCGACAGGGCCAAATAAACCCTTTGTGAATGCAGTGCGTCACATTGAGATGCTTACAGGGGGCCACCGGTTCGTATCCGGTAGGAGGCTCCATAAACCCTTATAAACAAAGGGACGTAGCGAATTTAGAATCCGTACCAGGGGCCAGAAACTAGTTCCAGTGGCCATTTAGTGGCCACATTGAAAATGGCCACCCGATTTATGAGTGGCCATTTTGCGTTTCCGAGCAGAGCGCAAGGATCGAGTATTGCTGCGTCTGCCGTCAGTAGATAGGGCTGCTCCATTGGCGAGCGGCAAATGGATCTGCTTGAGTCTCCGAAACCGGACCATTGTTTTGACGCTCCCACCGGTGGGCAAGACGGTAGAAAATGGTGAGCTGTGTTCCGACGTCATTGCGTCCGAGCAGAAGGACGTATTTTGACCCTTGACGGAACTCCTGAGCAGCGAAGCCTGCATCGTCGCAAACGTCGACTGACGATCCATAGAAATTCCAAATACCTACGATGATGACCCTGCGACGGTGAACCCGTTCTCAGAACGTGTTGGGAAAGTGCCCGGTCTGCCGATCCTACTGCCCGGGACGGCGGCCGGGCGCTGGTTCGAGCCGTCTGGCCATGAATCCGATCATGGCCCACTTGACCATGGCCTCGGCATGGGCCGGCAGCCGTTCGTCGTCCTAGTCCAGGCGGCGGCAGCGCACCAGCCAGGACAAGATGCGTTCGACGACCCAGTGGCGCGACAACAGTTCGAAAGTGTGTTGCCTCTTGGGCTTCCTGACGTTTCCCGGGCGAGGTGCAGGAAGCGGCGGACGAAGTCTAAAGCGTGCCGGCGTAGCCTCCATCGGCCCAGACCAGTACGAGGGGGCGTTTTCATCCGGGCCTTCTCCAGGACCAACCGTCCGCCGTTGGGGTCCTGCACGCTGGCCGCGGTGATCATGACCACGTCCAGCGGGCCAAGGGTGTTCACCACGATGTGGCACTTGCGGCCATTGACCCTCTTGCCCGCGTCGTAGCTGCGGGACCCCGGCCCGACGGTGCCCGCGCCCTTGAAGGACTGTGCATCGACGATGCCGGTCGAGGCCATGGGGTCGCGGCCGGCAGCATCCCGCACGGCGGCGCGCAACGAGTCGTGGATCTGGTAGGTGGTGCCGTCGGCGTTCCCGCGCTGGAAATACCAGTGCACGGTGTCCCACGGCGGGAAGTCATGGGGCATCATCCGCCAGGCGCACCCGCTCCGGTCCATATAGAGGATTGCGTCCACGATCCACCGACGCGGATGGATCGTGTACGGCCGCCGGTCTTCACCGTCACCTCCGGCGCAATCAAGGCCCATTGCGCATCCGTCAGGTCCGATGGATAGGGCCGCGGAACCGAGTCGTCCTTCATACTTCGATGTGGGATCCGCGGCCGGCTTTAATCACCTGAAAAATATCGCAGACTATCCCAACACGTTCTTACTGTCGGCTACGGGCCGAGCTCTCAAATGCGGTTATTTAGAATTCGCACCTTGATGTTCTTGAGCTGACGTACCGCAATCAAAGCGGGCTTCGGATTAATCCACTTCGAATACTTTGGATTCCCGCGAGTACTTCTTGAGGAAAGACCTAGATTAAACAGGGCAACACTTGGTTTGAACCGACGATAAAGGGCAATATTGTGGGTTTTCTTAGACCCATGATGAGGCGCAGTCAATGCGCATACCCTCACTTTGCCGAGCTGTTGCTTCCAGACCTTCTTGAAGCTTTTCCACACTTTCGGGGAATCCACGGGAAGGTCACCAGTATGTAACCATCCGTGTTCACAGAGCATCTCGAAATCGTTAGGTGCTTGAGGAATGGGATGGCGAATGAATGGTGAATTTGAGGAGCTGTAGAGAGTAAGGGTGGACCAATTTGTAAGCGTTGCACTCCCACTATTCAACTGGGTAGCTTTGGCCGCGCGATGCATTGCTTTGCGCACATTCTTTCGGTTTGGATGCACTTTCGGCGACTTCTTAGGGCTCTTCTGCAGTAGCGTGGCGTGATTCGTTTGGTTACTCGGATCTAGCCCAGTCAGTTTTTTAACTTCTAGTTCGAATCTTTTGAGCGTGCTGAGTGGCGGTTTAAGCTGGGAGACAATCATCTGCCAAGGGACTACTCCTCGCGGCAATGGAATTGGTCCAGATGGAATGACACGCCCATGCACCGGAGTACCCGTTGGGCTCAGTGCAGAATCAATCTCCACAAGGTTCCCACCACCGTCATCCGCCCCGCCGCGCACGAACACAACCTCTTCGATGCCAAGACCGGCCGCATACTGCACGACCTGAGACGGTTGTTTTAGTAGGTTCACGGCGACAGCTGAGGGGTTGCGGCGCGAGGTACGAGCGAGAGCAAGCAGTTTGCATGCATCGCTTAGCCAGGGAATCATCAATATGCCTGGACCTATGCCAGCAACTTTCAGGGCCTCAAGCAGATAGTCAAGGCGATTGACATGGTCTTCGTCGATATGAGAGATGATCACATAGTTAACTCGCACCACATTCTCGGTTACAAGCCTCGCCACAAAACTGTCTATCGCCCGTTCAAGGAGATCGACGTCAGGACTTGCGCCAGCGTCATAAACGTACACCAGAGGCTCGAATGAGCCGGAAATGGTTGGCTTTACGATAGTTGCATGAAATCCACCATGACCGACTCGGTACTGAATTCGATTTGCCGTAAGTGCCACACCTGCAACCTTTAGTCTATTAGTAGAAATTCGACATATCCTTCTCATCGAGCGCACTTAATGTGGTAGCTTCACCATATAAGTTCTGCGCTTTTGTCTCGTGATTATTGTAATTAGGCCTGTTCGGCTTATCCGGCAAAAATTCATTTTACTTGATGGTATCTGAATGCAGCCGTTTCTCTTGAGACAGGACACCGGGGGTCTGGCTCCACGGCTCTTCACGCCCCACCTGTCTCCGGTCGAGTACAGCAACGAGTAAGGCCGCTCCTGTAACCAGAAGGCTAAGCGGCTCTTCCGGATTTAGAGTGTAACCATCTCAAACCAACACCCCGAATCCCGGGCATGTCGCCGAGCACGAAAAAGTCGAGGCCTTCCAGAAGAATGGAAGTTACCACACTCACCATTCTTGAAAGACCTCGACGTTGCTCAATTCTACCTTCACCGCACCAGACCTCACGACATTCACTGGGCTTGACCAGCTGGGCCTGACCGCGACCGGCCAACACGTGAGCGAAGCGAAAGCCGAGATCCTCTGCCAGGTCACCGCTCCGAACCCGTGGTGCCGAAAATGCGGTGCAACGGGCGTTCCCCGAGATACCGTCACTCGCCGGCTCGCCCACCAACCCTTCGGCTGGCGCCCAACCGTCTTGGTCATCAAACACCGCCGCTACCGGTGCGGCCACTGCCAACGCGTCTGGCGCGAGGACCTATCCCAAGCGGCAGCGGAGCGCCAGAAAATCAGTAAAACCGGGCTACGCTGGGCGTTGGTCGGGCTGGTCTGCCAACACCTGTCCATTTCCCGCATCGCTGAAGGCCTCGGCGTCAGTTGGAACACCGCTAACGACGCGGTCCTGGCCGAAGGCCAACGCCTGCTCATCAACGACCCCACCCGATTCAACGGCGTCAAAGTGCTCGGCGTTGATGAGCACGTGTGGCGGCATACCCGCACCGGAGACAAGTACGTCACCGTGATCGTGGATCTCACCGCCGTGCGTGGTGGTACCGGCACTGCACGACTGCTGGATATGGTGCCAGGTCGGTCCAAAGCCGTTTTCAAAACCTGGCTGGCCAAACAAGACGAACAATGGAAGCAAGGCATCGGGGTGGTCGCGATGGATGGGTTCACCGGCTTCAAAACCGCGGCGGCCGAAGAGCTACCCCACGCCGTAGAAGTTCTCGACCCGTTTCATGTGGTCAAGCTTGGCTCCGAAGCCCTGGACCAGACCAGGCAACGGGTCCAGCGCGAGATCCACGGCCGGCGGGGACGCAAGGACGACCCGTTGTATCAGTGCCGTCGGACCCTGACCACGGGATTGTCTTTGGCGACCGAGAAGCAGAAAGCGAAGCTTGAAAAGCTGTTCAAGGTTAAGGCCCATGAGCCGGTGCATGTGGTGTGGAGTGTGTATCAGAAGATGGTGGATGCTTACCGGCAGCCGAAACCCGACGTTGGGCGGTGGGCGATGGAACAGCTGATCAAGGAGGTTGGGACGAACGTGCCCAAGGGCCTGCCGGAGCTGTAGAAGCTCGGTGGGACACTGCGGCGCCGGAAGACGGATATCCTCGCGTATTTTGATCATGTGGGTAGCTCGAACGGGCCTACCGAAGCCCTAAACGGCCGGCTGGAGCACCTGCGTGGTATCGCGTTGGGGTTCAAGAATTTGGCGCACTATATCGCACGGTCATTGTTGGAGGCTGGTGGGTTTAGGTCGCGTTTACACCCTTAAACCGGAAGAGCCGCTTAAGCTCGCAACAATATGTGCGGATAAAGAAAACACGGATAAAGAAAGAGTGTGATGTCTCGATACATCGGTAACAGTTCTGCATCACCACATCGGTAACACTCAATATATCGAGACATCGGTAACAGTTCTGCATCACCACATCGGTAACACTCAATATATCGAGACATCGGTAGCGTTTACCCCCCTCACGGGCAGGTTCTGGAACTTCGCCGTAGCATGCTTCAAACTCAAATACGTGACTCCCTCAGGGAACGGGTAATCGTATTGAGTGATCAGCTCACCGTCCATCGAGATCACCATCAGCTCCGTCTGATCCCACAGGACCTTGACCATCGTGGAGCGCAACAGCTTGCCCAGATACAACTGCACCCCAGCGACCCGCAGACACCGATTCTTGTCCACACGCATCAATGCACTGCCCGAGGGCTCCATCCGATCAGCACGCAGTGTTGCCTTAAGCTTGGCCGGCTCTGGCGTCGCCCCAGCCTCCAAAGGGGAAACTGATTGTTCCTGGCTGGGGGCTACCGCCAATACATCGTCCCCAACACCCACGCCGGGTGCGGTGCTCAGCTTCTCCCATTCACCTGGTTCCAATGGTTCGGCCAACACAGCGGCGTCCCAGGCTTCCTGTGGTGTCCTGCGTTCCTCCAAGGACTGGTGACCACGCTGCGTGTTATAAGCCTGGTCAAAGACGTCAATCTGGGCCTGCAACTCGGCGAGGTCCTTCGCGAAGGGCTGCTTTTTCAGCCATTTGAACAAGGTGGAATGAAACCGTTCGTTCTTCCCCTGCGTGGTCGGCTTATACGGTTTGCCGGTGATGGTGGCGATGCCAAGGCTGTTCGCGTAGGCGACCAGCTCACTGATCACACCCCGTCGAATCGGGTTCAGCGCTTCACCATTGTCGGTCAAAAGCCGTTGGGGTATCCCGCGAGCTTCGATACCTTTGCGGAACACTTTCACTGCTTCCGGGCCGCTCTCCGCCCAGGAAACGAGGGAAGCCACTGCCAGTCGGGAATGGTCGTCGAGCAGTTGGAAGATCACGCACTTGCGGCCGCCTTCAAGGACGTATTCGGTGGCGTCCAGCTGCCAGCACGCGTTGGGCATCGGGTAGCGAAAGGACCGGTACGAGGACCTGGGACGTTTTTGAGGTGCTGGGGTGACAAAGCCGCGGTCCCGGAAGATCTTGGCCAAGACCGCGGTCGAAGGGGCTTGCATGCCCAGTTTCTTCATCTGGTCGTGGACGCTGATCGGGCCGTGGTCCCAGCCTGCGTCTTCCATGGCTTTGCGCAGGGCCACGGCTTGGTCTTTGACCTCGTCTTTGGTGGCGTTGGGGGAGGTTTTCGGGCGGCGGGAACGGGGTTCCAACGCGGCGGCTTGGCCTTCGGTGCGGGCTTGTTTCAGGATTTGATAGAACGTTTTACGGCTGATGTCATGTTCGGTACAGAATGAGGTTACGGCTCCTCTCGGGGCGTCGTCTGGCCATTGGGAGATGGCTAGGCGTATTCTCGGGTCAACTGGATCATTTTTCACGAATACCAGTTCACCCGCCCGTTTGCTGGCCTTTGTGCCAGTTGGCGGGTTGTGTGGTTCAGGGGGTTAAATTAGGTGGTGAAGTGTTACACGTTAATCGTGGAAGTGTCACCGATATCCTCGGGTAGAACCGTTACCGATGTCCCGAGAGAAAACACGGATAAAGAAAGAGAATCCGAATTCATACCTCTATCCTGCTAACACAGAAGACGAATCGCGCCTCAAGTAGGAGTAGACCGCCTCACTCCTGATCCCAATTTCTCTGGCCAGCGCCACCCAATGAACCCCTCTGCACAGAAGATCGCGGCAAGGCCGCCTGATTGTGGCAAGCAGAACGCCCCTGCACTGGTGATCAGTGCGGGAGCGTTTCTGGGGCTGGGCCGTGGCGACGGCTGCCTTCACCTTGGCAGCCTGGCTCAGCGCCTCATTGGACGACGCTGCCAGCGCCGAATACTCCGCACACGCCGTGCGGTAGGCAGCAGCCGCTTCTTCCATGGTGAAATCAACTCCGGTTTTTGCTGCCTGATTCGCGAGTCTGGTACCCGTGGTCCACGCCGCCAACGTGTTCAGTCCAAGCAGCAAAACATTGAGAGCCCTGATGCCAAGATCGTGGCCATTGAGTTCGAGCACTAGGTGCGGCTCAGCGGCCTTCATGTCAACGTTCTTCATGAGCGTTTCGAGGTTTAAAAGGGAAATTCGGGCTGTGACGAGATCAGCTTTCTTGCTTTCCATCACGCCATTCGCAATCCTGGCACTCTTCTTTTCCTCAACGGCCTCGGCTTTGGCTCGCGGAAAATGGAGGGGCTTCGGTGCTGCTGCTTCTTCGATCGCGGCGGTCTGGGTGTTCTTGATTGCTGCAGTCATTGTGTTCCTCCTTCGGTACGGTATTTTGGCAAGAACTTCGGTGTTGGCGTTCTTTTCGAATTACTTCCTTGCGCAGAACCCAAAGCCACAGAAGGCAGGGGTTCTTGGCACATTCTTTAAGAGTGCCGGCGCGCACGCCGACTCACCGCTACAGTGGGACACCCGGAAACTTTCGACAGCCGGTAAGGTTATACCCAAATTGACACACCAGTGGATCTGCCATTGAGCGGTAGACAGTTACCTCATAGCTAAAGGATGATTGCATGATCAGTTCCGCGAAAGCCCTAGATTATGACTCTCCTAGACTGCGCTTCTGCCAACAGACTATTGGTTTGAGCGGCGCTCCTGATGAGTGTGGTTCTCACCGCTAATTGCCGCAGCCCCAAACGCAATCATTCTCGGTTCACACTGTTTTGCAGAGGAACCTTTTGCGGGACAGTGTGGCTGCACTGGTCATTTTCTCTACTGGGCAAAAGGCTTCCAGCGTGGAAAAAGCGATAGTCATCGAGTACATCAGCATCACCAGATGGCGGCTCGTTACTGTTCCAGCTTTCGGTACGGTATCGCGTAGGTGCAGCGACCCGTATGCTAGTACATTTGATGACAGGACGAAGAGTGACGGCTAACACCTTTCCAGCGTTGTTGGCGGCGAGCAAGAACGGCTTATGGCTGCATCGAGCTTTAGCCAGACCCGGACGGACTATTGTCGTCCTGGGTGCAGTTGCGCTGACAATCGAGGTCTGCCAGCAATGGCCGGAATTTTTCTTCTCCGGGCACGCTATCGGCGAGTTCATACGCAATCTGGCTTATGCTCTAGTGGGCGCAGTCCTTTTCAATTGGATACTCATCGAGATTCCAGCGCAACGACGTAGACTTCTTGCTTACCCCCGCCACCAATTGGCGCTCCAATTTTTGGTTCAAAGTGGACCTCACACGCTCGCTTACTATCGCGGTGTGGCTAATTTACTGAAGGCGGAAGTCTCCACCCTAGATGCATGGGATCGATCGAGTATCGAGAAGTGTGTGCGCTCGATTTACGAAAAAGCCCCAGCGATTATTCAAGAGAGGCGTCAACTCCTCGCCGTGCAAATCAACGCACTGCAAGTGATTTTGGATGGTTTGGAGCCAGCTACGTATTTTCTTGACCCCGACGTAGCCGTAGCTCTCGCCCTATTCCCAGCGGAGAAGGGGCTGAATCAACTTCAACCACCGGCGGTAGATGACCCTGAGCCATGGAAGCGAGAGGTTCACATCGCCTGGGAACTTCTTGAGGCGAGCCGAAGACTATATGGTGCATTGGAAGCATACGCGCCGCACCTTGAGCTGAACGTTGAAGACGGGTGTGTCACGTTGAACGATAAATCAACATGGCACGTGAGTTTGAAGGACCTTGTTCGCGACGGTAAAGGTATGTGAACACGCGTGGGACCAAACATGTTTGACGATGAGGTGTGTCCTTCTAGCCAACCTGGACTGGGCACATAGACAACTTGGCGGCTGTGTCAACGAAACTGCGGTTCCCCGTGCCCCATGAGTCTCAGTAGTCCATGTTTGCAGTACGGTCGTCAAGGTACGCGGTGTATTCGACGTATTCTGAGAACCGTTCAGGGCTTTCCATTGCTTCGACGAGTTCAGCCCTGAATTCAGGATCAAATCGGACGTGCAGGCCGGACGTGATCCACTCCATGGCGAAATGCATACGTTCGTCAGTGAACCATGCGTCGATTTCGTCGAACAGCTTGAAAACATGGTTGATGTCTTCATCCGTGGCAGGCATAAAGAATATGCCGACGCGCTCAGTTGCGGAGCTCAGCCCCACGGGGATGGCCCCAATCCCTTCATAGTGAAGGTACACCGAAGAGCCATGTCCCTTCTCAAACCCTCCATGCGAATAGGTATTGCGCCAGCGCTCGACCACCTCAATTAGCCTGTCGTAGTAGCGCTTATCATCCTTTCGGGTCAGATCAAAAACCTGTCCATACTTGTCTCCCCACCGGGAACCTATGAACTTTTCCAGAGAGTCCTTGGACGGGTTGAAGCTTTGGAAAGGCAACGCCAAAACCAAGATGTGTTCGAGCAGACTGAGATAGGCATTGACTGAAGCAACCAAGTCATGGAACGAATTCATTTGCATCAACCGTTTCCCTGATTGGAAGGTCGTTCCACCATTTTCAAGATGCTTCACCTCATCTTCGATGAGGAAGGGGCTGGATGCACGATTACGAAAATACTCATAGGACCGGCGCAGACTCATGTGTTGGTTGACTACAGTAGCCTTGCCGTCATGGAAGAGCCCGGGGGCAGCCGGCGCCAAGACTAAGCTCTCGACGGCCCGCATACTGGAGCCGAGCTTCTTGACGATTTTGTTACCCACTTTAATAACATCAGCTTCGTCGTTGTCGACGATTTCGATGTACAAACGTAAGCCAAACTTCTCAAACGCAAGTTCGCATTGGCGGCCCTGGAACAGGAAGTTAACCCACCACGCCACCTTCTCACCAGGACCGAACGAAGACAGCCCGACTAGCTTTAGCGCGTATCGCACCAATCCGGGAAGTGCTATCTCGTCGCGGGAAACTGACCGTCGGTATCGCCGATATCGACGCGTCTTGTCCGTGTCAGTAATAGGGTCTAGAAACTCGCGCAACGACGTCGCGCTGAGACGCTTAGCGGCGTCTTCTGATCCGGCTATACGCTCTGATGTCATACCGACAGTCTATTGGGTCTCCTAAGGCGCAAATGATGGCGATCAACATGAAAGGCACTAGGAGCCGTCATTCGAAAGGCGAGGGAAACAACCCAGAAATTAGTGCCCGTAAGCCGGTCGGTTAATGACGAGGCTGGAGCAACGTCCCCATCGACGAGCGGCATTCCCTTCAGAGTATTGACTGCCGCTCGTCGACGGTGGTTAGGGCTGTGCGACCCAAACCTCCAAGAATTGGGCCAGATCGGAATCTTTGGGGTCCAAGCGCGCGTTGACGACCTTGGCCGTCAACCGCTCGCCTCGATTCCGAGTAGTCAATTCATCTGACTGGCCAAATACCTTAGTATGACGAGCGCCAGCCTTGGGAAGAAAAACATCCAGCAGATCCTTGGTGCGGTTGCGTCCGGGGCACCGGCAGCACAGCTCGATGAAGCATTCTGATGGTCGGTACAAGAAATCGCAATTCTAGATCAGTTTGACGAGTTCATGAGCGCTGGTGATGGGTTCCTGGTCCGGGCTGACTTTCGGCTCGCGCGGGCCTTCGACCCGTCCACGGCCAAGGACATCGATGCCACTGCCATTGGGTACGACGAACTGGCCGTCGCATGGGTCATTGCGGTCCTGCGCCGGATAGTAGAACGCGGTGGGGCCGAAAGCGCTGCGGATGGCGGCTTCGACGGTTTCCCCGTGGTGGGATTCATGCCCGACCAGATGGATCGATGCGAGGTTCTTGATACTGGTCTGGTTGATCATGTTTACTCTTTCGTTTGATACGGATTGTGGCAATTGACTGCGTGACCACCGAGGCCAAGCAGCGCTTCCGCTTGCGCAGTGTGAAGATTGCCAATCGCTAAGAGTCCGGCGCAGTTCGCCGGCTCACCGCTAGGCCGGGTCGTACCCCGCATCGTCGACACTCACGACTAGGATTGCTCCATGACCGAAGAAGAAGCTCCTGATTTTCAGGCACAGCCGCAACCCTTCGCTTGCGATGGACGCATCAATGAGGAAAAGCTATTTGAGCTGCTGGCCGCCGGCGGAGAGTTTCAATCCTTAGATTTCAAACGGGAGCTCGATCTCGGTGACGCTCGCAAGAACCTGGATTTTGTCAAGGATTGCGCAGCCATGATGAATCTGCCTGAAGGCGGGTACCTAGTAATCGGTGCAACGGATGACGGCACTCCAGCTATCGACGTGACGTCGCCGACCAAAGAAATGTTTGATTCAGCGAAACTAACTCAGGCTGTGGGCAGTTACGTTGATTGTTCCGTCGACATCCGGTCGCAGGTACACACCGTGTTAATTGACGCTACTCCCGCAATCATCGCGGTCATCTACGTGGCGCCGCCGGCAGACGGACTTCCCGCCATCATTTCGAAGAACGGCATATTGACATTGAATGGCAGGCAGAAAGTTCACCTTCCCCAAGGCACCATCTTCACCCGAGAAGGCTCAAGCAATGTCACGGTGCGCCACAAGACCTGGCACCAAGTTCTTAGCAATCTCCTCGCCAGAACCAAAGCTGAAGCACGCGCCGATGTTGACGCGCTCGTTCACCGGGTTGTTCAGCTAACAAACTCTTCGCATCCAGCTCAGCCGGTCGCGTTGGATTTGGACATGGATTCTGGAACCTTCACTGATTCTGTCCGAGCCGCACTGGATAGCGGACAGCAGAACCAGATCCGCCGATTCCTGATAAAAATGAAGACGACTTATCAAGAACTTGATCAAGATGACGAAGCCCAAATTCACGTAGTGGACCGCATTGCACTCGTAGCCTGTGAGGGCATTCAAACGAAAAACCTTGAAGTCGTTATCGAGGCGACCGACGCCCTTTACGAGATCTATAAGTCGCATCTGCTCATACCGACTCGCACCGAGGGGCCAAAGGAATCGACCAGCCGATGGCTCGAGATCATTAAACGCGTTTTAGCTGTCGGCTCAATGGCCGTGCGTGTTGGAATGCTATCGGCGATACCCACACTTACCCTCCGAAAGATTGGCGACGAAATCTACTCAAACCAATCATGGATTCGTCATGCTCATATGAGTGCATCGAGGGCTGGGTATCTGGCCACCTCCAACGGGCGAAGCCAAGGCGGCGCGCTCCTAGCTATGTCTCTGGACCTCATTGCGAATTCTCCTGCACACCGACCAGATCTGCCAGAGAGTCTTTCTAAGGAGATCCTCGACGAAACCGTGCTTGACTCGTTGTGCCAGTTCGATCTGCTCTGGTGTTGTGTTTCTTTGGCCAACTCTAAAGACAAGACATACAGCTCATTCTTCCCAAGCTGCGCTGCATACCACCAGCACCGGGCCATGCCAATCATCGATAAGCTGGATTCTGATGAAGGAGCTCGGCGTGATGCCTTTGGCGATACTGCCGATGGGAACGTCGCGACTAGCATCGTGCAGGTTCTTACCGCTGCCGAGCGACAGTCAGATACCTTCGGCGGCTTCTGGGTTGGCGCACGACGCCTGTCTCCTGGCGGATTCATTCGTTCCAATGCGTCAGCGATGATGAATGAGGTTTATTAGCTTCGCGCCGTCGTCAATCATGCTTGGCCACCAGACGGGGCGACCGAAGCCAAGCTGGTAGCGTTCTTTGAATCACTCCGCATAGCGGGCCGCCGCCCAAGAAGGTAAGCACGGCGCGACCGAGGTCGGTGAAGAGCGGATCGATAAGGAATCGTGGAAGGGCAGGCACGGTTCTCCTAGTCAAACGATTTCTTGGTCGAAAACAGTTTTAACAGGAGCCGTGTCTGCCTTGTGTCTTAATGACGACCCGGGGCCGGTTAATGACGGCGGAACATCGGTTCGTACCCTCGAAGGCAACGTCTATTGGCGGAATCTCTATGCCTACCTGCCACCACGCCACGTCGCAGGCAGGCATAGACCGTTTCACGGCTGATCCCAAACTCCCGGGCCAGCTTCGCTTTGGGGACACCGCGTTCTGTTTGATCAACAAGCAGCGGCATCCGGGGATGCCTCACTCTGCGCGTATACACGAGTGGAGTTTCACCCGCATAGCAAGCAGTCGGCTTGGTGTGGAAGAGTGACATTTTGAAGGGCAAAAAAATCATTCTTGCGTACTTTTTGCGTACAGACCGAAGGATCCCAAATGAAAAACCCCGAGAACTCGGGTCAAGACTTGGAGCATAGCGGAATCGAACCGCTGACCTCTTCATTGCGAACAAAACGCTCTACCAACTGAGCTATAGCCCCTACCGGACAAACACTACTCCGCTCCACATTCAATACAAAACTGCGGGCGGTCCTGCTACGGATTTTCCAGTGTCCGATAGTGAGAGAAGTGACATTCCCTTGACCGTCTGATGGGGAGCGCGAGGCACTTAGTTTTCTTGATCTTGGAAAAATTCTTTTTGAGCGGGGTAATAGTCGTCCCAGACGGGAAACTGCTCGCCTGTGATTGAAGCGAGCAGCTGGTCGAGGTAGTACTCCCAGCCCGGACCAATGTCTCCAACTGAGCCTGGTGCGATCCCGCGGTGCACGAACCGCAGCTCAGTTGCCTGCGCGCCCGCGTACAACTCGACGGACAAGTCCCACGAACCGAAATCGTCGACCGTTTGAACCCGAAGGAATTTCGGGGCTCTGCATTCGGTAATGGCAACGTTGGACCAGGCGCTTCCTTCTTCGAAACCCATCTGCAGTTTCACGCTTTGGCCATGGACGCCTTTTCCTTCCCATCTTCCGATCCACCGCGCAGTTTGGTCTGGCTCGGTGATCGCTGCCCACGCTTCCCGAATTCCAACCGGTAGCGTTCGTGCCAAGATCAGGTCCAATCCGCCCGCATGTTTCTCTAAGCGACCGGTGGGAAATGGTGTGCTCATGCCGACTCCTTAGGAGAGCGTTCGCTACTGGAGATTCCGCTGGCGGTTGCCGTGTGGTCTCGGCCCGAACCCGAGCACGCAGTTAGCTGTTGAGCCAAGGATATCGAGCTGATATCGAACTGTCTGCCAATTGAGGAGATTTTGCAGCGGAAGCCGGTGCATCTGAAGCGGGAAAAGAAAAATCTCAGGATGCCTGTGCACCCTGAGATTAACTATTGTGGAGGTAAGGGGATTCGAACCCCTGACCTTCTGCATGCCATGCAGACGCGCTACCAACTGCGCCATACCCCCGTGAGGATTGCCATCTGATGAGGCAACTTGATAATCATAGAACAGAAACCGGGGAACACGAAATCGTGTTTTGAGTTCCGTCAGAACCAGGTCGTCTAGGCCGATGGCTCTGACCCGCAGTGCGGGTCAGAGCCATCAGTCATAGTGTTTTTTGTACCTCGCGCTTAGGCGACCTCGTCAACCTGGTCCACGTCAACCACTTCGGGAACGTTTCGCAACGCGATTTTGGAAACGATCCAAATCACTGCGGTCAGCCCAGCGGTCAGCAGGAGCTGGGTACGGGCAGCTTCGTTGGTCATGGACACTGCCACGATGCCAGCGAGCACCACCATGGTCGCAATGGACAGGTATGGGAAACCCCACAAGCGCACGGGCAGGTGTTCGCCGTTTCGATCCGCCCTACGGCGCAGAATGAACTGGGTGACCGCGATGAATGACCAGATCACAATGATTGTCGAACCGACCACGTTGAGCAGGATCGGCATGACTTTCTCCGGCCAAATCCAATTCAGGCCCACCGCGAGGAAGGAGAACGCCACGGAGCTCAGAACCGCGTTTGCAGGCACACCCTTGCCGGTGACATGGGTGACCGCTACCGGGGCGAGCCTGCGTTTGCCCAAGGAGTACAACATGCGTGAGGAACCGTAGATATTGGCGTTCATGGCCGACAAGAGTGCCACCACGACCACGGCGTTCATCACAACTTCCACGCCCGGAACGTTCAGCACACTGAGCACCGCGGCGAATGGGCCGTCCTTGATCGCCGGATCATTCCAAGGAACAACCGCAACGATCACCAAAATCGAACCTAGGTAGAACACCAGGATGCGGGCCATTACCGAACGAACCACTCGTTTGATGTTGTCCGCCGGATTGTCGGATTCTGCAGCGGCAATGGCAACTACTTCGGTTCCGCCGAAGGAAAAAATCACAATCAACACGGCCGCGGCGATACCGGCCATTCCACCGGGGGCAAAGCCTCCGTGGGCGGCCAAGTTGTTTAGGCCAACCGGCTGATCGGTGGGGATCACGTGTGCCAGCACCAAGGCGCCAAGCGCCAGGAAGGCGATGATCGCGGCGACCTTAATGACCGCAAACCAGTATTCGAATCTTCCGTAGTTGCGCACACCAAGGAGGTTCGCTCCAGAGAGGGCAATCACAAAGAGCAGCACCCATCCCCATTGCGGGACGCTGGGGAACCACCCGGAGACAATGGCCGCCGCCCCGGTGGCCTCGGCGGCCACCACCACAACCAACTGGATCCAGTACAACCAGCCCAAGGTGCTGCCGGCAGAGCGACCCATCGCCTTGTGGGCAAAGGTGCTAAAGGCGCCGGAGGACGGATTAGCGGCAACCATTTCAGCGAGCATCGCCATGATCACAATGATGACGGTGCCAGCCAGCAAGTAGGAGACCAAAACCGCCGGACCGGCAATGGAGATCGCTTGGCCGGATCCGACAAACAGGCCGGCGCCAATCGCTCCGCCCAGTCCCATCATGGAAATCTGGCGGCGGGTCAGCCCAGCGTGCAGCTGTTGCTGCGGCTGATCCTCAAGTGCAGCGCTCATGCGTTGGCCCCTTGGTTCGCGGCCACCGAGTTGGCGGCATTCAGTGCGGCCAGTACCCGATCCACATCATGTTCCGAACCCGAGGAAATACGCAGCCCTTCACCGGGGAAGGCGCGGGCGACTACCCCGCCAGCCTCCAGCGTGGCCTCAATGCTGGAAGTTTCCGCCCCGGCGGCAATCCATACAAAGTTCGCCTCGGAAGCGATGACCGGGTAACCGGCGGCCGCCAGGCCCTCATACATCCGCTCACGTTGGGCGACAACCTCATTGATGCGCACCTCGAGCTCGTCGGCGGCCTGCAGCGAGGCGACTGCCGCACGCTGGGCGAGGTCCGACACTCCAAACGGGATGGCGACCTTCCGCAGGTTCTGTGCGACCTCCAACGGGCTGATCGCGTAACCGATGCGCAGGCCCGCTAGGCCGTAGGCCTTGGAAAAGGTATGCAACACCGCAACATTCGGATTGTTCTTAAACAGCTCAACTCCATCGGCGCGCACCTCCGAGCGGTCAAAGTGCACGTAAGCCTCGTCAATGACAATCAGCACGTCGCGCGGCACGGCGGCGATAAATCGTTCCAACGCCTGAGCCTGAACCACGGTGCCCGTTGGATTGTTGGGATTGCAAATGAAGATCAGTCGGGTTTTCTCGGTCACCGCGTCCAGCATTGCATCCAGATCGTGGGTAGCCTCAGCGGTTAGCGGAACCTCAACCGGGGTGGCCCCGGCGATGCGCACCAATGAAGGGTAGGCCTCGAATGAACGCCAGGCGTACATCACTTCATCCCCTTCTGCCGCGACCGCGTGGATCAGCTGGGCGGCAACTTCCACCGAGCCTGCGCCAAGTGTCACATGCGCGGGGTCCACGTTGTGCAATGCGGCCAGTGCCTCGGTGACCTGTGGGGCTGCAATGCTCGGGTAGCGGTGGATGTTGGTGATCCCGTCTCGAATCGCATCCAACACCGAGGGTAGTGGCTCGTGTGGCGATTCATTGGACGAGAGCTTCGAGGCTCCAGCGGCGGCGGGCTTTCCCTGCTTGTAAGCGGGAACTGCCTGCAATGAAGGGCGCTGGTGAAGGGTCATGGGTTCCTCTCTGAAGACCATGGGTGCAAACTCAGTGCGCGGGTGGTCCCGCTCATATCCTCGCGTGTCGCGATTCACAAGCTCTGACTTTAGGGGCAGTGAATCTTCGGATTCAATCGCTGCGCGCACCGCTATGCAACCTGTATAGCGAAAGTTGGTCAGCATCCAATTTTACTGGTCATTTTGCCTAGCTGTTGCTGCATCGTTAGCGCAGGCTTTCACCAGCGGCAGGGTGCGCCCCTGAAAATGTTCGTGCAACGCAAACGCCGAAGACGTGCGGGCGACACCCGGGACGGCGCTGATTCGGTTGAAAATATCCTGCAGATCCTCCGGTGTCCTTGCCACCACCCGAAGTTGCAGGTCGGAGCTGCCGGTCACCGTATACATGTCAACGATTTCGGGAATGGTTTCCTCCAAGTCCGTTGCCACCGAGCCATGGCCGACCTTTTGGATGATCTCTACCGAACAGAACGCCACCAGGGTATATCCGAAACCAGCCGGCTCAATATGGGGCACGATTCCGCGGATCACCCCGGCCTCATGCAGCCTGGCCAAACGGCTGCTGACCGTGCCGCGGGCGACACCCAGGCGCCGGGCGCACTCCATCACCGGAAGCATGGGGGAGTCGGTGAGCAGCTCGATCAGATCTGCATCCAATTGGTCGATGCGCATTGGGTCCTCGCTTCATCGGTGGTCGCCTTGCGGTGTGTGCAGCTTCAAGGCTAACGCGCGCCGGTGCTTCGCCGGGGCACGGCTGGGTCCACGTAACCGAGAGGCATCTCACACGATAGTCTGATCCACATCAAGCCTGGAAGGAAGGGACGTTATGCCACGGCGTCGAGCATTGGAATCGGTAGCGGGACTCACGGTATTGATTACCGGCGCCGCGCAGGGAATGGGCGAGCTTTTTGCCACTCGCGCCTGCGCGGAAAAGGCCAAACGGGTGATCTTGTGGGATGTGAATGCTCCGTTGCTCGAGCACAAAGCGCAGCACCTGCGGCTTGCCAATCCCCAGGTGGTGATCGAAACGCAGGTTATCGACCTGGTTGATGCGCAAAGTATCGCTGAGGGAGCGGCACTGGCATTGGCCGGCGGCGGGATAGATATTCTGGTCAACAATGCAGGAGTGGTGACGGGCAGGCCCTTCGCCGAGCACACCACCAACCAGATCGGTACCGCACTGGCCGTCAATACATTGGCACCGATGTACCTGACCCATGCGTTGCTCCCGCAGCTTGGTGTGCAACGTCCTGGGCGGATCTTGACCATCGCCTCGGCCGCCGCGCTTGTGTCGAATCCGAACATGAGTGTGTATGCCGCCTCCAAGGCCGCGGTTGCAAGTTTCAGTGATTCGCTGCGCCTCGAACTTGAACGGGATGCCGCTCGGGATCTCGCGGTGACCACCTTCTGCCCAACCTACGTGGATACCGGGATGTTTGCCGGGGCCCGGCGCATGCTGCTGACCCCGATGCTCCCAAAACAGCAGGTGGCCGACCGTGCGTGGGATGCGATGCTCCGCGCGACACCCATGGTGTTGTTGCCGTGGACCAGCAAATTGGGGCAGGCCCTGCGCGGGGTGCTGCCGCGCGCGGTCTGGGACCTGCTGGCGGAGAAGGTCCTTGGAATCTACCATTCCATGGACGACTTTTCTGGGCATGCGCCGGTGAATACTGCTGCCCGGCGACTGCCTGGAGAGGGAGCTGAGAACAACTAGAAAAAGCGCTCTACTGATTCCCTGAATACTATTCCGTGCGCGATGCGCAGCGGGTAGCATCAGTGGCGCGGCCGGTATCCAAAACGGGCCGTACGACCTGAGAGCCCCTGAAGCCTTAGGGCCAGATCGGTACCGTCGTAGTGCACACCGGTGAGGATCAATGATGCAAAAGCTCAACGTCAATCTATGGATGCAGGGAACCGGAGACGAAGCGGGCGAGTTTTATGCTCAAGCCCTGCCCGGCGGCTCGATGGAGGTCGAATCACGATATCCCACCGAGGGACTGCTTGAATTCCAAAAGCCGCTCGCAGGCAAGGCGCTGACCGTGACGGTACGGGTGCGTGATCAGCGTTTCACCTTGATCAATGCCGGCCCCGATTTCACCCCAAACCCTTCAATTTCCCTGATGCTGAACTTCGATCCCTTGGACTACGGAGGAAGCATCGATGCCGCCCGGGCCGAGCTGGATCGGACCTGGGAAAAACTTTCGCTTGGCGGCCAGGTGCTCATGGAATTGGGAGAGTATCCCTACAGCTCCCGCTACGGCTGGGTGCAAGACAAATACAACGTTTCCTGGCAGCTGATCCTCACCGATCAAGAAGGGGACCCGCGTCCGTTCATGATGCCGAGCCTGCTCTTCGGCGGTGCGGCGCAAAACCGTGCGGCGGAAGCGATTGAGTACTACAACCAGGTTTTTGGGGCACGAGAGGGCATGCTGGTCACCTACCCCGAGCCAACCGGCCCGGCCACGACGGATTCGGTGATGTTTGCCGACTTCGCGCTGGGGGATGACTGGGTGACGGCCATGGATTCGGGGGTTCCCCAGGACTTCACCTTCAACCCTGGGGTGTCACTTGAATGGCCGTGCGAGGGGCAGGCTGAGCTTGACCGGGTATGGGATGTACTCAGCGCGGTGCCGGAAGCCGAGCAGTGCGGGTGGCTGACGGATAAGTTCGGTGTGAGCTGGCAGATTGTGCCCTCGAATTTGGCTGAACTGATGTTGCGGCCCAATGCATTCGAGAACCTGCTCGCCATGAAGAAGCTGGTCATCGACGAATTTTAGGGGTCAACCGGTAGAGTTGGGTGGCAGAACCCCACCATGCCACACGACAGGAGCGCCATGTCCGCACCCAAAATTCGCCACTTTGTCCTGCCCGAGCTCGCCGAAGGATTTGTGGGGGATCTGGATGCCGGAGGCTACCTGGATCAGCTGCGATTTACCGGGATTGACGGGGATTTCGGTGCCGAAGAGGTGCGTTTCGAACAATGCGAATTCACCGGGTTTGCGGCCGATCGGTTCAGTGTGCGCAACGCACGGCTCTTGCAATGCGAATTGACGCAAATCTCCGCCCCGGTGTTCGCGGCCGCTGGCGCACGCCTGGACGAGGTCCGCATTTCGCATAGCCGCTTCGGCTCGGCAGACCTCGCGGAGTCAAGCGTGGATTCGCTGCTGATAGAAAACTGCAAATTCGGTTGGCTGAATCTGCGCGGCGCGACACTGCGCGACGTGGAGTTCCGCAACTGCCAGTTTGACGAGCTGGATTTGGGAACCCTGCAGCGGGTGCGGTTTTCCGACTCGCGGACCAAGGTTTTGGCAACTCACCAAGCCAAGCTCAGCTCGGTGGATCTCAAAGGACTGGAGTTCGATTCGGTTGACGGGGTGAGCGGATTACGCGGCGCGCAGATTTCCGAGCTGCAGTTGCTTAACCTGGCGCCGCAGCTGGCCGAGCATGTGGGGCTTAAGATCTCAAACTGATTTGTGCGTGCCGTTGGGCCAGCTGGCCCGCGGTTTGCACCAGCAGCTGGTGCATTGCGCTGGCCGCGGCCCCGGGAGGGGTATCGCGACGGTGGGCCAGGCCGATGGTGCGCTCCAGGCTTGGCTGCACTTGCCGCGGGTCCTTGGCAGGTGAGGCGCGAAGTTCCTTGGCCTGCACCTCCGGACGGCCCACCAGCGCGGTGGCCGGAACGATGGCGGCGCCCAATCCCACCTGGACAAAACGCAGCACCGCATCCATTTCTCCGCCATCTATCACCACGTTTGGGGTCAGCTCGAGCGCTTGATAGGCCTTGTGCGTCGCGGCGCGCAGGTCGTAGCTGGGGGAGAAGGTGATCTGCGGAACCCGGGCCAGATCCCGTAGATCCACCGGCCCGTCGGCTAACTGCGGATGCTGTACCGAATCGGCGACCACCAGCTGCTCCACCAGCAATTCGGTGTGCGCCAAACTCGGTTCGGTCACCGCGTGTTCACTGGTGACAATCAACGCCAAATCCAGCTGGCCGCCGGTGAGCTGTTCAAGCAACAATCTGGAGCCTGCCTCCGAGATCTGCAGTTCGATGCCGGGGAACTGGACATGGTAGGTTTCCAGCACTTCGGCCACCAGCGAGGCGCAGAGTGTCGGCGGGGCGCCTAGCCGAACCCGGCCGCGGCGCAAGCCTGCCAACTCCGCCATTTCCACCCGAATCGACTCCTCATCGGCCAGCATGCGTGTGGCCAGCGGCAGCAGTGCGTGTCCCGCGGCGGTCAGGGTGAGATTGCCTCTGGTGCGGTTCAGCAGCGTGGCTCCCAGGTCATGTTCCAAGGTGGATATCTGACGGCTCAGGGATGGTTGGCTCAGGTGCAGGACCTCGGCCGCGTGTGTGAAGTGGCCCACGCGGGCAATGGTGACGAACCCTCGAAGTTGCTCTAGATTCATGGTTTATAGCCTACCGCTATGGAAATGATGATAATAATTCATTGGACGTATTTTGACGGTGGGTTGAAGCTGGAAAACATGAAACCAGAACAGCAGATTTCCACTTCAGTCCTCGTCATCGGCACCGGCGGCTCCGGCCTGCGCGCCGCCATTGAACTGGCAGAGCAAGGTGTTGACGTGCTGGCCGTGGGCAAGCGCCCACGCCACGACGCGCACACCTCACTGGCGGCCGGCGGCATCAACGCGGCCCTGGGAACCATGGATGAGGAAGACACCTGGGAACAGCACGCGGCCGACACCATCAAGGAAAGCTACTTCCTGGCAGACCCGCGCACCGTCCAGGTGGTGGCCCAGGGAGCGGCGCGGGGTATTGAAGACCTCGAGCGCTACGGCATGAACTTCGCCCGCGAACAAGACGGCCGCATCTCCCAGCGCTTCTTCGGTGCCCACACCTTCCGCCGCACCGCCTTCGCCGGGGACTACACCGGCCTGGAGATCCAGCGCACCCTGATCAACCGCGCCGAACAGCTTCAGGTGCCGATCCTGGACACCGTGTACATCACCGAGCTGCTCACCGCCGAAGGCAAGATCTTCGGAGCCTACGGCTTCGACGTGAACAACGGTACCGGCTACCTCATCCACGCCGACGCGGTGATCCTGGCCGCCGGCGGACACAACCGCATCTGGCGACGCAGCAGCTCACGCCGCGATGAGAACACCGGAGATTCATTCCGTTTGGCAGTCCAGGCCGGCGCCCGGCTGCGCGACCCGGAATTGGTGCAGTTCCACCCCTCGGGCATCATCGAGCCGGAGAGCGACGCCGGAACCCTGATCTCCGAGGCGGCCCGCGGCGAAGGCGGCATCCTGACCAACGCCCTGGGTGAGCGTTTCATGGCACGCTACGACGCCAAGCGCATGGAACTGTCGACCCGCGACCGGGTGGCCCTGGCCGCCTACACCGAAATCCGCGAGGGCCGCGGAACCGAAAACGGCGGCGTCTGGCTGGATGTGTCCCACCTTGACCGCGAGGTGATCATGAAGCGCCTGCCACGGGTCTACCAGACCATGATGGAACTGCAGATGCTTGACATCACCCAGCAGAAGATCGAAATCGCCCCCACCGCCCACTACTCCATGGGCGGGGTCTGGGTTGACCCGCTGACCCATGCCACCGAGGTGCCCGGGCTCTACGCCATCGGCGAGGCCTCCTCCGGGCTGCACGGCGCCAACCGCTTGGGCGGCAACTCGCTGATCGAGCTGCTGGTCTTCGGCCGGATTGTCGGCCAGCACGCCGCCGAGTACTCCGCCTCGCTCACCTCCCAGCCACGCTCGGCCAAGGCAATCGCCGCCGCCCGCGGGCATATCGCCGAACTGCTCGGTGCCCAGGGCCAGGAAAACGTGCGCAGCTTGCAGCGCGCAATTCGCAACCTGATGACCGACCACGCCGGAGTGGTGCGCGACGAGGCCGGCCTGCTGGAAGGTCTGGCCAAGTTGGACGCCATCGAGGCGCGTATGCAAAACGTCGGGATCCACCCGGACATCGCCGGGTACCAGGACCTGGCCCACGCCTTTGACCTGCAGTCCTCGGCGTTGGCGGCCCGCGCAACCCTTGAGGCGGCGCTTGAACGCCGCGAAACCCGCGGCTGCCACAACCGCAGCGACTACCCGGCCATGGATCCGTCCCTGCAGGTGAACCTGGTGTGGTCCCCGACCTCGGGAATCACCCGTGAGTCGATCCCGCAGATCCCGGAGCAGATTGCGGAATTGATCACCGAAGTTTCGCAGGAAGGCAAACTCGTCGAGTAACGAATCGGCATGGATTTGCCACCCGGGCACCGGTATCCGAAACTGTCGTTAGCGGCAGGACACGGGTCCCGGTGCCCGGGTCCGTATCCGGGTGCGCCGCGCGAGTGGAGGAACCCATGGCCCATGTCGGGCTGGTCTTTGTAGGACTGATCTTATTCATCAACGGCTTGGTATCCCTGGGCCGCATCCCGGAACGATCGGCGGCGCTGCTCAACCTGATGGTGGGCGGGGTGCAAATCCTGCTTCCCACCCTGATCATGGTGCAGGCCGGGGAGAACACCGCGTTGATCAACAACACCTGGCCCAGCTACCTGTTCGGGATGACCTACCTGTTGGTGGGCCTGAATACCCTGTTCGGTTTCCAGTCCACCGGTTTTGGCTGGTTCAGCCTCTTTGTCGCGGCCATCGCCGTGTATGAGGCAGTGATGTCACTGAATTATGATCCGGTTTTCTCGGTGATCTGGCTGGCGTGGGCCATCATGTGGTTGTGCCTCTTTGCACAGCATGCCTTGGGTCGCAGCCGGGTAGGCCGGATGGACCTGCAACGTTTTGGCGGCTGGCTTTTGGTCAGCGCCGGAATTCCCTCCAGCACCGTGCCTGCGCTGTTCGCGCAAAACGGCCTGTGGAGCACCAGCGCCGGCACCGCGGCAGTGGCGCTGGCGGCCCTGGGGGCGGCATTGGGTTTCAGCGCCTGGCAGGCACTGCGGGCACCCGAGGCGGCGAAGTCCATTACGAGCCCCGCCGCCTAGGCACACCAGAGGAAGACCCTAGGCACACAGTGCTTAGCGTTCGCGCTGCACCCGGGTTTCGTCCCAGACCGGGGTGTCGGATTCATAAACTTTCCCGTCCGAACCGAACACCAAAAAGCGGTCGAAGCCGCGGGCGAACCAGCGGTCGTGGGTCACGGCCAGCACCGTTCCCTCGAATGCATCGATTGCACGCTCCAGAGCCTCACCAGAATGCAGGTCGAGGTTGTCGGTGGGCTCGTCAAGCAGTAGCAGCGTTGCCCCGGAGAGCTGCAGGAGCAGAATCTGGAAGCGCGCTTGCTGGCCGCCGGAAAGCGAATCAAATTTTTGTTCAGATTGGCCGGCCAGCCCGTAGCCATCCAGGGCTCCGGCGGCGGCTTCTCGCGGCAGGCCCGAGCGGTGCTCGTCGCCGCGGTGCAGGATCTCCAGCAACGTCCGGTCGAACAAATCCGGGCGGGAATGCGTCTGCGCGAAGTAGCCGGGGCGAATGCGCGCCCCGAGCTTCACGGACCCGGCGTGTTCAACCGGTTCAATAACCACGTCGGAGACCGGCAGGTGCTCGCGTTCGGGGTCGGTGCCACCGGAGGCCAGCAGGCGCAGGAAGTGCGACTTGCCTGAACCGTTGGAGCCCAGGACTCCCACCCGGTCGCCAAACCAGATCTCGGTATTAAACGGTTTCATCAGGTTGGTCAGTTCCAGCTTTTCGGCGACCACCGCACGTTTGGCGGTGCGTCCGCCCTTCAGCCGCATGTTCACGTTCTGCTCCAGCGGGATGGCCTGCGGGGGACCTGCCTCCAGGAACTTCTCCAGGCGGGTGGTGGCCGCCTGGTAACGGTTGGCCATGTCGGAACGGAACGCGGCCTTGGTTTTGTACATGTTCACCAGCTCTTTGAGCTTTGCATGTTCTTCATCCCAGCGTTTGCGCAGCTCCTCGAAACGCTCGTTGCGTTCCTGGCGCGCCTGGACATAAGACCCAAAGGCCCCGCCATGAACCCAGGCGGTGGCGCCGCCGTGGCCCGGTTCAAGGGTGACGATGCGGGTGGCCGCGTTGTTCAGCAACTCGCGGTCGTGGCTGATGAAAAGCACGGTCTTGTTGGACCGTGTCATGGTGTCCTCGAGCCAGCGTTTGCCCGGCACGTCCAGGTAGTTATCCGGCTCGTCGAGCAGCAGCAGTTCGTCGTTGCCCTCAAAGAGCGCTTCAAGCACCAGGCGTTTTTGCTCCCCGCCGGACAGGGTCCGGGCCAGCCGTTCCCCGGCCTTGTCGAAACCGATACCCAGGGCCGCCATGCAGACCTTGTCCCAGGTGGTTTCCAGCTCGTAACCGCCGGCGTCGCCCCATTCGATGATCGCCTCGGCGTAGCGCATATGCACTTTTTCGTCATCGCTGGTGAGCATCTTGGTTTCATACTCGGCGACCTTGGCCGCGGCCTGGGCCAGGGTCGGTGCGGCGGTGGATAGCAGCAGGTCCTTCACCGTGGACTCATCGCGTACCTGCCCCACAAACTGGCGCATGATACCCATGGTTCCGGTGCGGTTGATGGAACCCTCATCGGCCTTCAGATCTGCGGCAATGATCTTGAACAAGGTCGTTTTGCCGGTGCCGTTGGGGCCGATCAGCGCCGTCTTGGAACCGGCGGCGACCTTGAAGGTCACCCCGCCAAGCAACTGGGTGCCGTCGGAAAGAAAATACTGGATGTCAGTCACGTCGATATGAGCCACGTGATAATCCTATCTGGCTTCGCCGGATAGTGTTTTTCTGGAGGCCGGCGGATGGCGGGATTCCGGCGCTGTTCGAGTCTGAGACTTGCCCGAGGCTTACCGCGGGTGCGGCCGGTGCAATCCACGCTGTGCGAGTGCCGGCTTGAAATCCGGATCGATGACCCGTGCCCGCTGGATACACCCGCCAGGGTGGACGAAGGTCTGGGACAGGGACCTCAGCTGGGTGCGGGACTGGCTGGGTTGCTCCTGCAGACTGCCGGCACCTGCAGGTGGGGCGGCGAAATCGACGATGATTCGACACCTGCCCGTCGCCTGGTGTTCGTCTGCCGGTCGGAAAGGCTTGCAACTCTTAGGAGGTCATCTTAAGCAAACACTAAGCTATCGCAGGGGACTACCTACGTGAAACGAACCGCAAAAAAGTCGGCGGGCATCATTGCCGCGCTGGCACTGGGGGCTGGCGGCCTCGCGCCACTAACACTGGCCGCGGCCGCTAGTGCGGACACCGGAAGCTATTTTGAACGCACCGCAACATACCCGGTGTATCTAAACCATCCCGAGGGAGCCGCGGCGCAAACCGCCGCGGAGATCTCAACCGTCTCCGAGGACGGGAAAACTCTGATTTACACCGACGCTCTCTCTCGCCGGATCGGTTTTGTCGACATTTCCGATGCCTCGAAACCCACCGGCTTGGGAACCCTTCCGCTGCACCAATTGGGCAGCGCGGAAGACGAGCCAACCAGCGTGGCCGCCTACGGGGAGTACGTGCTGGTGGTGGTGAACACCTCGCAGAGCTACACCGCCCCCTCCGGCCGGGTAGATCTGGTGCGGATCGCCGACCGCACCCTGGTGCACAGCATTGACCTGACAGGGCAGCCAGATTCCATCGCGCTGTCCGCAGATGGCGCCTACGCGGCGATCGCCATCGAAAACGAACGCGACGAAGATGCCGGCGATGGCGGTTTGCCCCAGGCCCCGGCCGGATCCGTGGCAATCCTTGATCTGCTGGGCGAAAGCCCTGATCAGTGGAATCTGCGTGAGGTGCCGCTGACCGGCGGCACCAAGGATGAGCCGGTAGCCCTCGACCAGCTTGTCCAGGCCGGACTTGATACCCCGCAAGATCCGGAACCCGAATATGTCACCATCAACAGCCAAAACCAAGTGGCGGTAACCCTCCAGGAAAACAACGGGATCGTGCTCATCGACCTGCCAACCGGTGAGATCACCTCGGCCTTCAGCGCCGGAAGCGTGGACCTGGACGGCATCGATACCGAAGATGATGGAAAACTTGATCCCACCGGCTCGCTGCAGGATGTTCCGCGCGAACCGGACGCGATCGGCTGGATCCAGGATCGGTACCTCGCCACCGCCAATGAGGGGGACTGGAAGGGCGGCAGCCGCGGCTTCACCATCTTCGATTCGCAGACCGGCAAACCGGTCTGGGATGCCGGGAACAGTTTTGAAAACCTCGCACTGTCCCAGGGGCTGTTCCCCGAAGCCCGTGCCGGCAAAAAGGGAACCGAGCCTGAAGGCCTGGCGGTTCATGAATACCACGGGGTCGAGTACGCCTTCGTGGCCTCCGAGCGCGGAAACTTTGTGGCCGTGTACGACCTGAGCGACCCGCTGGCGCCCAAGTACGTGCAGACCCTGCCCACCACCAACGGCCCCGAGGGGATCTTGCCGATCCCGGGCCGCGACCTGCTGGCGGTCTCCTCGGAAACCGATGAGGCGGAAAACGGGGTGCGCTCGGCGCTGACGCTCTTCAGCTTCGGCGCGGCTCAGGCCCAGTTCCCGCAGCTGTCTTCCGACCCGTCCAACCCGGTGCCCTTCGGCGCGCTCAGCGGGCTGAGCGCCGATCTGGAGAACCCGGGACGGATTTTTGCGGTGAGCGACAACGCCTACGAACCGCTGATCTACACCATCGATGCCGAACAGGGCCTGGTCGAGGACTCCCTGCCGGTCACCGAAGACGGCGCCCCGGCGGACCTGGACCTGGAAGGCCTCTCGGCCCGTGAGGACGGCGGCTTCTGGGCCGCCAATGAAGGCGCCGACGCGGCAGGCAATGCCCTGGTGCGCATTGATGCCGACGGCGCCGTGGCGCAACGGGTCCAGCTACCGCAGGAGGTCATCGGGCAGCTGAAGGGCCAGGGCCTGGAAGGTGTGACCGCGTACGGCTCGGGGGATGCCGAGCAGGTGGTGTTCACCTTGCAGCGCGAGGTTCCGGGGGAGGACTTTGTGCGTATCGGCCGCTACACCACGGCCACCGAAGAGTTCGCCTGGTTCGGATACACCCTTCAAGACGCGGGAGACGACGGAAGCTGGAACGGCCTGTCTGAAATCACCCGGCTTTCCGACGGGTCCTACGCGGTGATCGAACGGGACAAACGTATCGGAGAGGATGCGCAGCTCAAGGCGATCTACCAGTTCGAGCTGCCCGAAACCTCGGGCACCGGCTCGGCGGACGGCCCGGTGACCATGGTGGAGAAAAAACTCGCCGTGGATGTTTTACCCGTGCTTGAGCAGACCAACGGCCGGACCCAGGAAAAACTTGAAGGTCTGACGGTGGCCGGCAACGGCCAGGTCTACGTGGTGACCGATAACGATGCGGTCAAGGACGCCAGCGGCGAGACGGTGTTCGCCAACCTCGGTGCCGAGGCAGAGGTGTTCGAGTTGGCGCCTGCCGCCAGCGCGACCCCCACCCCGTCGCTGGAGCCCAGCGCGTCGCCAAGCGACGAGGCCTCGGCGGAGCCGAGTGCCACGCCGTCGGCCACCGCATCTGCGGACCCCAGCGAAAGCGACGCGCCCACGCAGGCACCCGCCGAAAGCGAGCCCGCCGATCCGCCTCAGAGCCAGTCCCCGGAAGCCGGAGCCGATCCGGATGACCTGGCGCAGACCGGGTTCAGCGCCCTGTGGTTCCTGCCGCTGGGCCTGATTGTGGCCGGCCTCGGGGTGGCCGCCGCGCTGAAGGCACGCAGTTCAGTACGCCAGCACTGAATAAAACAGCGCTGAATAAACAGCACTGAATAAATACTGGTCTCGGGACGGCTGCCATAGCTCGTCCCGAGACCCTTTTAATGGTGTCTGACGTCGGTATCTTCGCGGCCGGCACCTAGACTGAAAACATGGAACTGACCGTGATCCTGGACCCGGCCGAGCAGGCATGCTGCGGCGAAGCGCTGACCCTCGGCCAGCAGGTGGTGTGGCAGCTGGCCTACGCGACCCGCGGCGCCGAACCCTATTACATGCGTGATCAGCACGAGCTGTTCAGCCACCAGGGCGCCACTGTGCGCCCCGTGGCCGGGCGAATCGTGGGGATTCGCGAGCTGAGAATCCACGCCTCGAGGGCCGATGGGACCCCGGTGCGTCGTGTCTGGCGGTCGATACCCAGCGTGCCGCAGGGCACTGACTATGACAGCGATGGCCTGGAAGTCGTGATGCTGGTTGATGACTCGACGCAGCTACCCGAACTGTTCAGCTGGCCGCACCGGCGGTGAGGCCGCACCCTTCCGAGTGCCTGGAGTAGTCCCTAGTTGTACTTGTAGAACCCTTCGCCGGTCGCGGCGCCGAGTTTGCCCTGGTCGATGTACTGGCTTTTGAGCAGCTCGGCGAACTTCTTGCTGGTGTCATCTCCCTGGCTGGAGATGTTGTAGGCGGTGTTCAGGCCCACGATGTCATAGATCTCAAAGGGGCCCTTGGGTGCACCGGTGCCCAGCTTCCAGGTCTTGTCGATGGTCGCGGCGTCGGCCACGCCGTTAACCAGCAGGTGGCTCGCGGCTTCCAGGAAAGGAACCAGCAGGGAATTGAGCAGGTATCCGGGTTGCTCCTTGAGCACCCGGATGGCTTCCAGGCCGGTGCGCGTGGCGAAATCGACAACCGCCTCATAGTCGTCGGCATCGGTCAATGAGGTGCCCATGACCTCGCCGGTGTTGTTCTGCCACACGTGGTTGGCGTAGTGCAGGGCCAGGAACTTGTCGGGGCGTCCGGTAAACGGTGCAATGTCGGAGGGCAGCAGCGTTGAGGAGTTGGTGGCGAACACGGTGTGCTGCGGGGCTACCGCGGCCAGTGCCTGATAGGTGGCCTGTTTGATGGCCAGCGACTCGGGTACTGCCTCGATCACCAGGTCTGCGTCTTGAACCGCCTGGGCGAGATCCGTGGTGAGTTTAATCGAGTCACGCGCGGCTTGAGCCTTGGCGCGGTCACCGGAGTCGAAGTAGTCGGCATAGTTTTGAACCAGCGCATCCAGCCGGTGATTTGCCGCGTCCAGTGCCTCGGCGGAGATGTCATAGCCGACCACCGGCAACCCGTGATACGCCGTCTGGAAAATAATCTGCGAGCCCAGTACGCCGGTACCTAAAACTGTGGTGTTGGTGAGGATCATGTGAACGCCCCTATTCCGCCGGCATCAGTCGGCCTTGAGGATCGGCGCGACAACTGCCGTGCCGCCAACCGGTAAGTTACCAGTTGGTAACTTCATTGTGCTCCGCGGGCAGTTATTTCGGTAGGGATTGTGAGACGAAGAACGGCATCTGGAGTCGCACACCACAGCGCCAGGCACGCCACGGGGCATCCGGGAATCTCCCGAATGCCCCGTGTCGGATCAAAATTTAGGCGGTTTTCTTTTTCAATACAACGGCCGCAATGGCTGCGACCAGCAGCGAAACAATCAGGAAGTTGCGTCCCTTGTGGCTCTGTTTTGGCGCCAGCGACTTCTGGGCGCTCTTCACAGCGTTTTCCACCGAGGCGCGTGTGCGTTTGGCGGCCTTTGACTTACCCGTGACGCTGTCAACCAGGCTTGCCCCGGCGTTGCTGATGGCCTCGACGTTGACCCCGGAAATCGCGTTATTCCACGTTTCCCGCAACTCGTCGGGCAGTTCTTCCTTTGCGGACTTGGCAAGCTTGGCCAGCGACTTCTCTACGTCTTTAAAATTCTTAGCGGTTTTTGACATAACTTCCTCTCGGGTTGCCCGCGTCCGTGGGTGGGACGCTGTGGGGTCACCCCTCCAGCCTAGCCAGCACCCGGTATCGGCTCAAGCAACGGTGGCTGCGCTCAGTGCAAACTCTCAGTGAGCTGACGGCTAGGACTTATGGGGCGGGCTATTTTCCGAAGTTCTCATCGCGGTGGCGTAACCGGTGAATCCGGGTGCGCAAAGAGCTGATTAGACACAAACAAAGCAATAAGGTGGCGATGCTTGACACCGCGGCAAACAGCGGCGAGGAAACCTGCCAGAAGAAGCGATCGATGGTAATCCAGAAGACAACCCACAGCGCCCCGGCATTGATATAAAGACCGATAGGTCGGATGAACGTCAGCGCGCACAACAGCAGGCTGACCAGCAGGAGAACAAGCGCGGCAATGCCTTTGAACATGAGCCGGGTGGAATCCACACCCAGCGCGGCAAGCCATGCCCCGGCTTCGCCCAGCACAATGATGCCAAGCCATCCGGTGAACAATCCAAAGCTTGCCCGGGTGATCCAGCGGTCCATGTTGTTGCACAGTTCTGCGCGGTCAATCATGACCACGATCCGCACGAGTACCGCGAGCATCAGCAACGCAAAAATGAGGCTGAATCCCATGCGATCACGTTGCAGCAGCTGCAACCACAGGGCATTAAACAGGACCAAGGCGAGCACCCACCCCCGGAGCCTGCCGTGCAGCTCGGAATGACGAGCCGTGGGCATGCACTGCCACACCGCGTAGATCCCCAGACCTGCCATTAAGCCGAACCAGGGCACCTGTCCGATCAGGGGGACCGCCATCACTGTGGCATCGGGTTCCAGCCAACCGCCGGCAATCTGTCCAAGGTGCGCCCCGCGGATGGCTCCGGTACCGAATACGGCCCAGATCAGGGCGGCGAAGATGGCCAGCGCGTAGCAAATAGACACTAGTGGTGTCGCATTTTCGCGGGCCTTGATCATTGTTTCCCTTATCCGACTTTTGCCTACGATTCCGAAACTACCACGGTCGTGGGGAGAATGCCTGATGGCACGGCTGGTGAGCGATAAGCTGGTTGGATGACGCAATCTTCCAGCTGGGTCCGCGAGGCCATTTCCCTGCTTGACGCCGATGCGAATCGCAGCGCCGATACGCACCTGCACCGTTTTGAACTTCCCAAGCAGTGGGGGATCGAGTTGTATCTCAAAGATGAGTCGGTGCATCCCACCGGCTCGCTCAAGCACCGGTTGGCCCGCTCGTTGATCCTCTATGGATTGGTCAACGGCAAGATCCACGAAGGCACCACCCTGGTGGAAGCTTCCAGCGGCTCCACAGCGGTCTCCGAGGCCTACTTTGCGCGCATGCTTGGACTGGATTTTATTGCCGTGGTCCCCAAATCCACCAGTACCGAGAAGATTGAACTGATCGAATTTTATGGCGGGCGCTGCCATCTGGTGGATCAGGCCGGCCAGGTCGACGCGGCCGCCCGGGAACTGGCCGGCGACACCGGCGGGTACTACCTGGACCAGTTCACCTTTGCCGAACGCGCTACCGACTGGCGCGGGAACAACAACATCGCCGAGTCGGTGTTCGCGCAGATGAGCGCCGAGCGCCATCCGATTCCCAGCTGGATCGTGGTGGGTGCCGGGACCGGGGGCACCAGTGCGACCTTTGGCCGTTTTGTGCGCTACAAGCGCCACAACACCAAGGTCGCCGTGGCGGATCCCGAAGGCTCCTCCTTCTACGAAGGCTGGCGCACCGGAAACCTGGAATACTCCACCGGTGTGGGGTCGCGGATCGAAGGAATCGGACGGCCAAGCGTCGAACCATCCTTCGTACCCGGGGTCATTGACGAGATGATCCAGGTACCGGATGCCGGCTCCCTGGCCGCCATGCGATTGCTGCGAGCCAAAACCCGCTACTATGCCGGGGGTTCCACCGGCACCAACCTGTACGCGGCATTCCAGATCATCGCCGGGATGCTGGACCGCGGGGAACGCGGCAGCTTGGTGACCCTGATCTGCGATTCCGGTGAGCGCTACGCCAACACCTACTACAACGACGACTGGCTTGATATCCAGGGCCTGGATCTGGCCCCGCACACCGAGGTGCTTGAACGATTCCTCGCCGAGGGGCGCTGGTCTAGCTAAGCACCGGAGCTGCGGCGGATGGGCATCAGCCCGGTAGTTTTTTTGCGTTGGTGGACCGAAAAGTAGGACAGCCCCTGGTCCCCGGCCACAAAAGCCCGCCGCGCCTTCGCCGGCAGGTAGATGATGTCTCCGACCGAAAGCTGCACGGTGCCTTCCGCGCCGTGCAGCAGGCCCGAGCCCGCGTAGACATACAACAGAACGTCCAGTTCAGGACCTTCATGCTCGCCGATTTCAGCACCGGGTTGCAGGGTAATCACGTTGGCGTCGAGATCACGCTGCGGCGGCTCGAGCTTCCAAACGGCCCCATTGCCTGTCTGCCCGCTGGCCGTGAGCTCTTCGGTGTTGGTCATCCGTTGGGGTTGTGGCACCCGGTGGGTCATCAAAAACTCCTCTTCGGCGTGTTCCAGGGTGGCTGAGTGCGTCCTGATCAGCGGTGATTCCAGCATAGCTTGGCGCTGCAGATCAGCCGTAGGATTGAGTCATGACTGAACAGCCTTCGGCCGCCGCCCACGCGAAGACGCAGGCGGATTTCGCCGCGAACCTCGCCTCGGTCCGTGAACGTATCGCCCGCGCGGAACTGGAAGCCGGGCGCACACCCGGAAGTGTGCGCCTGCTCCCGGTCACCAAAACCGTGCCATCGGATCGTTTGCGCCTGGCGATCGCGGCGGGAGTTGAGTGGCTGGGGGAGAACAAAGTCCAAGAAGCCTTGCAGAAGTCCGAAGAATTGGCGGACCTGCCGCACCTGAAATATTCGGTCATCGGCCACCTGCAGACCAACAAGGCCAAGTACGTGGCTCGGTTCGCTCACGAATTCCAGGCACTGGATAATCTGCGCCAGGCCCAGGCCCTGCAACGCCGGCTCGAAGCCGAAGAGCGCACCCTGGATGTTTTTGTCCAGGTTAATACCTCCGGGGAGGAATCCAAGTTCGGTCTCGACCCGGACGACACCGTCGCGTTTGTGAAGCAGCTACCGGCCTTCGACCGGTTGCAGGTGAAGGGATTGATGACCCTGGCGATATTCTCCACCGATCAGATTGCGGTGCGCCGGTGTTTCCAAAAACTGTCAGCCCTCCGCGACTCCGTGCGTGAGATCAACCCCGACATCAAAGAACTCTCCATGGGAATGAGCGGAGATTTTGAGCTGGCCATTGCCGAGGGGGCAACGGTGGTGCGTGTGGGACAGGGAATTTTTGGTGCCCGCGCCCTTCCGGATTCACATTATTGGCCCGGATTCGCTCACTGAAACGGCGGCGCCACGGCCCGTGAGCTGAGAAACTGCGCAATGTTTTCACCAAGAACGGATTAATGGCTGTGTGGGGACGTAGGGTGAGAAGCACTCAGCCGCTGTTCCAAAGGAGCTTTTGTGCCAACCGTTGCCGAACACATTATTGACCAGCTTGACGCCCAAGGAATTCGGAGAATTTACGGAATCCCCGGGGACTCACTGAACGGTTTAACCGATGCGCTGCGGGTGAAAACCCAGATTGAATGGGTGCATCACCGCCATGAGGAAGCCGCCGCATTTGCCGCGGCCGCCGAGGCGGAAATCACCGGCGAACTCGCCGTCTGCGTCGGCTCCTGCGGGCCGGGAAACCTTCACCTGATCAACGGGTTATACGACGCCGCACGGTCACGGGTTCCGGTCCTGGCCATCGCCGCGCACATCCCCACCGAGGAAGTAGGTTCCAACTACTTCCAAGAAACCCACCCGGTGGAAATCTTCCGCGGCTGCTCGGTCTATGCAGAGCAGGTTTCGGATCCCAAACAGATGCCGCGGATGCTGCGCATCGCCATGCGTGAAGCCATTGAACGGCGCGGCGTAGCCGTCTTGGTGATCTCAGGCGACGTGGCCCTGGCGAGCATGGAACGCAGCCAGACACAACCAATCGTGAAAACCAGCCCGCGGGTGCTTCCCAATGAACAGGAACTCGAGCGGGCCGCGGAAATCTTGGCATCTTCCCGCAAGGTCACGATTTTGGCCGGAGCCGGGACCTCCGGCGCCCACCAAGAGGTGATAGCCCTGGCCGATCGCTTAGGCGCGCCGATTGTGCACACCCTGCGCGGCAAGGAACACATTGAGTACCAGAACCCCTTCGACGTGGGCATGACCGGTCTGCTGGGTTTCGCCTCGGGAGCCAAAGCCATCGCGGAATGCGAGGTGCTGCTGATGCTTGGCACGGACTTTCCCTATCAGCAGTTCTACCCGGAAGACGCATCCATCATCCAGGTGGATATCCGCGGTGAACAGATTGGCCGACGCACCCGGGTGGACGTCCCGCTGGTGGGAACCGTCAAAGACACTGCCGCGGCCTTGTGCGCGTTGCTTCCGGCACAGACCCACCGCAAACACCTTGAGACCGCGCTGGAACACTACCGAAAAACCCGCACCAAACTCGACGAGCTGGCCACCGCCTCCAAACCGGGCTCCGAGATCCACCCCCAGTACCTGGCCAGGCTGATCGACCAAGCCGCGGATGAGGATGCCATCTTCACCGCTGATGTCGGCTCGCCGGTGATTTGGGCGGCACGCTATGTGAGCATGAGTGAGCAACGACGGCTGATTGGCTCGTTCAACCACGGGTCCATGGCCAACGCCCTGTGCCACGCCCTGGGTGCCCAGGCCATCGACCGAACTCGACAGGTCATTGCATTTGCCGGGGACGGAGGACTGAGCATGATGCTCGGCGAGCTGCTGACGGCCACGCAGAATAATCTTCCCGTGAAGGTCGTGGTGTTTAACAACTCGTCGCTCAATTTTGTGGAACTTGAAATGAAGGCCGCCGGTTTCGTCACCTTCGCCACCGATCTGAAGAACCCGGATTTTGGCGCCGTGGCCACCGCCGCCGGACTGAAAGGCTTCCGTGTTGAGGATTCGGCCCAGCTGGAAAGCACGGTCAAAGAATTCCTGGCCCATGACGGCCCGGCCGTGCTTGACGTGGTGACCGACCGCCAGGAGATGTCCATGCCACCGTCCATCAAACGTGAACAGGCCAAGGGTTTTGCGCTGTATGCCATTAGAACCGTGATGTCCGGACGCGGTGACGAGCTCCTGGATCTGGCCAAAACCAATTGGCGGCAGCTGTTCTGACACTTAATTGCCTATGCTTAATGCTGGTGCCGGGAATCCGGCACCAGCATTTTGATTGTGATCTTCAGAAAGAGGCGTAGGCGCTGTGACTTCGCAACCTGCCGCACTCCACGCGGCAACCACCGAGGACTTCTCCCATAACCTGGCCGCGGTACGCGAGCGAATCGCGCGCGCGGCCCGCTCGGTGGGCCGTGAACCTGAATCGGTGCGTTTGTTGCCGGTCACCAAAACAATCCCGGCCGAACGTTTGCGCCTGGCGATTGCCGCCGGGGTGGACACCTTGGGTGAGAACAAGGTCCAAGAGGCGCAAGCCAAGCACGAAGAGTTCAAGCTCGACTACCCGCACCTGCGCTATGCGGTGATCGGGCCGTTGCAGAACAACAAGGCAAAGTTCGTGGCCCAGTTCGCTAACGAGTTCCACGCCCTCGACTCGCTGCGGCTTGCCGAGACTCTGCAGCGCCGGCTGGAGGCCGAAGACCGTTCCCTAGAGGTTCTGATCCAGGTGAACACCTCCGGGGAAGAATCAAAGTCCGGGATCCAGGCAGCCGACGCGGCGGAGCTGCTGGCGCAACTGAAACCACTGGATCGGCTGAAACCCATTGGCCTGATGACCATGGCCGCCAACACCACCGATGAAGCGTCGATTCGCGCAAGCTTCACGCTCTTGCGCGAAACCTTGGGTGCCTTGCGTGCCGGAGGTGCGCCGGAAGGATTCACCGAGCTGTCCATGGGCATGAGCGGCGACTTCGAGATCGCCATTCAGGAAGGCGCCACGGTGGTCCGCGTGGGCCAGGGCATCTTCGGTGCCCGCCAGTACCCAGCCCAGCCGTAGTCGCGAGGTCCTCACCTTCACCCTTGTATCCATTGCCTAGGTGTTTGCACACCTGGGCTTTGCGCTGCCCAAATTGTCGGTAGGCCGATGGATACTACATCTAGTACAGACGCTTCGGCCAGGGCACAAGTTGAGGGAGGCGAAACACGCCGAGGAACTTCTCACACTAAGTAATTTTAAGCCGCACTCTCGATATCCCAAGCTGTGGACAAAATTAGCTCTACCGCGAGAATTCAGGGTTAAATCAGAGGCCGCTATCCACAATTCCTGTGGACTGCGCTGTGGGGGGAATGACATAGCTGTAATACATCATCTTGTGGCCGCTTGACCGACCAGACACAAGATGTAGTATTGAATCCGACGGCGAGATACGAGCCGAAAACACCCCAAAGGTAACTTTGGGGCATCCGAGAGGTTGGTTCGCACCATCGTGAAAACGGTGAGAAGACGGACCAAAACAAGGACTTTTTTAAAGGGGATCAGGGACTATGTCCATCACGGTTTACACGAAGCCTTCCTGCGTACAGTGCAACGCTACCTACCGCGCGTTGGACAAGAAGGGTGTCGAGTACAACAAGGTCGATATCTCTCAGGATGCTAACGCCTTGGAGCACGTGCGTGGCCTTGGATACATGCAGGCACCGGTAGTCGTAACCGACAACGATCATTGGTCGGGCTTCCGCCCAGACAAGATCGCTTTGCTGGCTCCGGCAAACTAATCAGATACCGAGATCTTTCGGTACTCAATCCGCTCTTTTTGTAGTGGAGGCGAAATACCATGCCACCGACAGCTCTTGCCGACAGGCAACACGCTGAGGCACACGAACCGGTGGTGTACACCGATTCGAAGTTGATTTTTTTCTCTTCGATATCGGAGTACACCCTACGGTTTGTTGAAAAACTTCAGATGGACTCGGCCCGAATACCGCTCTACGGTTACGAACCGAAACTCATCACCACAGCTCCGTACGTTTTGTTGCTTCCCACCTATGGGGGAGATGGCGGCAAACGTTCAATCCTCCCGCAGGTCATGAAATTTCTTGGGTATGAAGAAAACCGCAAGAACTTACGCGGTGTCATCGGAGCGGGTAATACAAACTTCGGCGAGTACTACTGCATTGCTGCCAAACGCATCGCGGCCAAATGCGAAGTGCCCGTACTTTATACATTCGAACTCATGGGAACGCAGGAAGATGTTCTCAAAGTCAAAGAAGGGCTTGAAACCTTTTGGAAACCAGCGTCGCAGAAGCAGCAGGAACGATGAAGGACTCTAAGGAGCTCCCCGCTCAGTTCCAGGGCTTGAGCTACAACGACCTCAACGCCATGCTGAACCTCTACGGTCCAGACGGCAAGATCCAGTTTGAGGTGGATCGCTATGCGGCTCGCCAGTACTTCCTGGATCACGTGAACAACAACACCGTGTTCTTCCATGATCTGGATGAGAAGCTCGAATATCTGGTGAAGCACGAATACTACGAGCGGGAAACCCTCGATCAGTACTCGATGAACTTCATCCGCGACCTCTTCAAGCACGCATTCTCCAAGAAGTTCCGTTTCGAGACCTTCCTTGGCGCCTTCAAGTTCTACACCTCCTACACGCTGAAGACCTTTGACGGCAAGCGTTACCTGGAGCGCTACGAAGACCGCGTCTGCATGGTTGCCCTGCACCTTGCCCGTGGCGACGAAGAGCTGGCGACCCAGCTCGTCAACGAAATCATTGAAGGCCGCTTCCAGCCGGCTACCCCGACCTTCCTCAACGCCGGCAAGGCTCAGCGCGGCGAATTGGTTTCCTGCTTCCTGCTTCGCATCGAAGACAACATGGAATCGATCGCCCGTTCGGTCAATTCCTCGCTGCAGCTCTCCAAGCGCGGCGGCGGTGTAGCCCTGGCTTTGACCAACCTGCGTGAGCACGGTGCACCGATCAAGCAGATCGAGAACCAGTCCTCGGGTGTTATCCCGGTCATGAAACTTCTGGAAGACTCCTTCTCCTACGCCAACCAGCTTGGCGCACGCCAGGGGGCCGGCGCGGTCTACCTGAACGCCCACCACCCAGATATTTACCGCTTCCTCGACACCAAGCGTGAAAACGCTGACGAGAAGATCCGCATCAAGACCCTGTCGCTGGGTGTTGTCATTCCGGACGTCACCTTCGAGCTTGCCCGCAAGAACGAAGACATGTACCTGTTCAGCCCGTACGACGTCGAGCGCGTCTACGGCAAGCCATTCAGTGAAATCTCGGTCACCGAAAAGTACTCCGAGATGGTTGACGATTCGCGGATCAAGAAATCCAAGATCAATGCGCGTGAGTTCTTCCAGACGCTTGCGGAGATCCAGTTCGAGTCCGGTTACCCGTACATCATGTTTGAAGACACGGTGAACAAGGCCAACCCGATCGCTGGCCGCGTATCCATGTCGAACCTCTGCTCTGAGATCCTCCAGGTTTCCTCGCCTTCGGAGTTCAATGACGATTTGAGCTACAAGACCATCGGCAAGGACATCTCCTGCAACCTGGGGTCGATGAACATCGCCAAGGCCATGGACGGCAAAGATCTGGCCAAGTCCGTAGACATTGCCATCCGCGCATTGTCCGCAGTCTCGGATATGTCTTTCATCAATTCCGTTCCTTCGGTTGCCGACGGTAACAAGAAGTCTCACGCCATCGGCCTGGGGCAGATGAACCTGCACGGATTCCTGGCTCGTGAGCGCATCTACTACGGCTCCGAAGAAGGTATCGACTTCACCAACATCTACTTCTATTCGATTCTGTTCCACGCGTTGACCGCGTCGAACAAGATCGCGATTGAACGCGGCGAGGTGTTTGATAACTTCGAGAATTCCAAGTACGCATCGGGCGAGTTCTTCGACAAGTACGTCAACGAGGAATGGGCTCCTGCCACCGAGCGTGTACGCGAACTCTTCGACGGCATCCACATTCCTACCCAGGAAGACTGGATTGCGCTGAAGAAGTCGGTGATGGAGCACGGTATCTACAACCAGAACCTGCAGGCTGTTCCGCCAACCGGTTCGATCTCCTACATCAACAACTCGACCTCGTCGATCCACCCGGTGGCGGCAAAGGTTGAAATTCGTAAGGAAGGCAAGATCGGCCGCGTTTACTACCCGGCTCCTTACATGACCAACGAGAACATCGAGTTCTACGAGGATGCTTACGAGATCGGCTACGAGAAGATCATCGACACCTACGCGGCTGCCACCCAGCACGTTGACCAGGGCTTGTCGTTGACCTTGTTCTTCAAGGACACCGTGACCACTCGCGACATCAACAAGGCTCAGATCTACGCATGGCGCAAGGGCATCAAGACCTTGTACTACATCCGCCTGCGTCAGCTGGCCCTTGAAGGCACAGAGGTTGAGGGTTGCGTCTCGTGCATGCTCTAATGCACTAGTCAAAAGCTCTTTTTCATAAACTGAATACATGCTGAAGCTGCCGTTGGGGATACCCCGGCGGCAGCTAAGGCTTTTTTAACATCAAAAAATTCCACGCGATTCTCGCATCGGTTATCAGTCTGCCGAACAGATCTTCAAAGCAAGTTCTGCACGGTAAGGTGGTAGCTGGACGTAGTACGTATCGCTGTTCAACGAGGGATCAATGACCGAAAAGCTGAAGCTCACCCACAAGGTCGAAGCTATTAACTGGAACCGCATTCAAGACGAGAAGGATGTCGAGGTCTGGAACCGACTCGTTAATAACTTCTGGCTCCCGGAAAAGGTGCCGCTGTCTAACGACATCCAGTCGTGGGGGACCTTGACCGAAGACGAGAAGCTGCTGACCATGCGCGTCTTCACCGGTCTGACCTTGCTTGATACTCTGCAGGGAACCGTCGGCGCTGTGTCTTTGATCCCGGATGCCGTTACCCCGCACGAAGAGGCCGTGTACACCAACATTGCCTTTATGGAGTCGGTGCACGCCAAGAGCTACTCTTCGATCTTCTCCACCCTGGCTTCAACCAAGGAAATCGATGAAGCTTTCCGCTGGTCGACCGAGAACGTGAACCTTCAGAAGAAGGCTCAGATCATCGAGAGCTACTACTACGGTGAGGATCCGCTCAAGCGCAAGATCGCTTCGACCCTGCTTGAGTCCTTCCTGTTCTACTCCGGCTTCTACTTGCCGATGCACTGGTCTTCGCACGCCAAGCTGACCAATACCGCAGACCTGATCCGTCTGATCATCCGCGATGAAGCCGTCCACGGCTACTACATCGGCTACAAGTTCCAGAAGGGCCTCGAAGGCCTGAGCGAAGAACGCAAACAGGAATTGAAGGACTACACCTTCGAGCTGATGTTTGAACTGTACGAGAACGAAGTCCAGTACACCCATGATCTCTACGATCCGGTAGGCCTGGCTGAGGACGTCAAGAAGTTCTTGCACTACAATGCCAACAAGGCGCTGATGAACCTGGGTTACGAGGCCATGTTCCCGTCCACCGTGACCGACGTTTCGCCAGCAATCCTTGCTGCGCTGAGCCCGAACGCTGATGAGAACCACGATTTCTTCTCCGGCTCCGGCTCGTCGTACGTCATCGGCAAGGCCGTAAACACCGAAGACGAAGACTGGGACTTCTAAAGCCCCAGATTCTAGGTGAAGTCCGCTATGGCTTGATCGAGGCTGGGACCTGCAGTTTTCTGCGGGCCCCAGCCTCTTTGGCATATCAGGCACGGTGCTTTTGAGAGTGAAAGTCTCGTGGAGGAGTGGTTTAGATACTATTCAAAGGCACCTGCGTCTTCATGAGATGGGGCTGGCGCGAAGCCCGGACGCAACTGCGCCCTGAGGATTTGAAGCATGTGCAAGGCATGTATGTCGGGGTAAGCCAGCTGCAGACGGTATAGCTCGATTCGCCCGTTTGTTCCATCAACAGTCACCAAGATGCTCGGAACGTAATATGACACTGGCATGCCGATGGCGAGGATCACGACTCGTGAGTTCGAAGAAAAGATCGCCTACGGCGAGAAGCGCTGTGTGCCAAGATTCTTCACGACCGCGACGGTCTATTCGAGGTTGGCCGCTTCGCGGAAAAAGCCCAACGAGCTCAGCAGAGATGTGAGTTGATCGGCTGAATCAGGATCGCCCCCTTCCACCTGGTGGGCCGTAAAGACCACTGCCCTAATCGGCCTACTTGCGGACGCTATATGACCAGAAGTCGGAGTAGGGTCGAAGCATGTCAACAAGTACGCGCGCCCTTGAGCTGCTCGGCCTGCTGCAAAGCCGCCGGCACTGGCCCGGCAGCGAACTCGCACGTCGGCTCAAAGTCAGTCCACGGACACTTCGCCGGGATGTCAATAACCTCCAAGACCTCGGCTACCCGATCAGCACGACCAGGGGGACCGGGGGCGGGTATCAGCTCAGCGCGGGAGGATCCTTGCCGCCGCTTGTGCTGAGTGAGGAAGAGGCGGCGGCGATCGTTCTGGGACTCAAAGAGGTGGCCTCAGGCATCCACCCCACGTCGGCAGATGCGGCTGTGAGCGCGATGGCGAAAATCGTACAGGTGCTTCCCGCACGCATACGGCGCCGTATCGACAGCCTGCGCAGTTTAGCCTCGGCCCCCGTCACCATTCAGTCCGCGGTCATCACCGATATTGCCGCGCTGACCACGGTGGCCTTGGCATGCCGCGATCACGAGACATTGAAGTTCACCTACCGCACGCCACGCGGTCAAGTCACAGAGCGCATGGTCCAGCCCCATCGCACGGTCAGCGTGGACTACCGCCTCTATTTGATCGGCTGGGATCTTGACCGGTCGGACTGGCGTACTTTTCGCATTGATCGAATCGAGGATCCCGTGCGCAAAGGGAAGCAGTTCGCCCCGCGCGGCCTCCCGGGGGACGATCCCGTCCAGTACATCCAGAGCCAGATCAACTCCCTGCCAGCCAAGTACCCGATCAGGGCAACCGTGCAGGCCAGCGCCCACGTTGTAAAGCAGGAGGTCGGGCACCACGGAAGCGTCGAACAAATCGATGCAACCACCTGTGAGGTGTACATTCCCGCGGAGTCCCTCGACTGGGCCGCGTTTTGCCTTGCCTCGATCGGTGCCCCGTTCGTGGTTCATGGGCCGCCCGAGGTGATTGATTACCTCCGCGGATGGGGCGAACGGCTCACCGATGCAACCCGAGCACCGACACGCACACTTGAAAAAGAAACGTAGCGCCAACTTCCGGAGTTAGCCTGTGCCAGTATCTGATTCTTCAGGCTGGAATGCACTGGCGTTCTCCTGGGCCCACCGGGCAAACGTGCGCGCCGGACGCCCGGTGAGCTTTCTCGACCGTGGTGAGCACACGCCGGGCTCGGCGGGCGGATTGCTCGCGTGCTGGATGCCGAACTTTACGTAGCGCTCATCGCAACCGTAGCTTCGCAATCTGGCTCGTTTTTCGTCCTCGGTTAGTCGCACGAACGCAAGGTCCCGACCCGCGGTGGCGGAGAGTAAGCGCATGGATGTTTTCTTTCCTGTGGTGCTTCGTCTAAGCGCCTACGGCTTGCTTGCGGCGCGCGGGTCTGCAAGGTTCGCCATCGCGTTGATCAGCGTCGAGTGGATGTACTCCAGTTCGGGGCTGGTGTACGATTCCCAGCTTGTGTCATCGGTCTCGGCGTTATCCCAGCTCTGCTCGTCGGGTGCGGGATTGTGGCGGTAAATCCACCAGAGGTTCGCCTGCGGGTCTTGGATCCGCGCAAGAACGTCTCCGAAGAAGTCCGTCGGCTGGGTGATTACCTGAGCTCCGAGCGTCTCGGCGCGTTCGACGGTTGCCTGGACGTCCTCGACGTAGACCTGGATCAACGCGGGCGTAAAGGGCCAACCGGGTTTGCGGTCCGTGACAGCGATCATCGAATCATCAATGCGCAGCTCGGAGTGGAGGATCAGCCCGTCGGTGTCGACGGTACGCGCCTCAGGTACGTCGACGGCGCCGAAGACGTCGGTGGCGAAACTGATCAGCGCACTCGCATCGTCCGTCACGATGAACGGGTTGACGGTGTTCGAGCCGGCAGGGCGGGCGGGAGGGGTGCTCATGAGAATTCCTTTCGAAGGAGCCAGTCCAGGGTTCCGGTGGTGACTACGTCTTTCATTCTTCCTCAGCTTGTGGACATTATATGGCCATAAGTTTGATTGACGGCTGCGGTCCGCCCATTAGTCATGCATCCGGATCGCCAGGGCAAGTTCTCCGGCAGGAATCTTGGATTCGTCGCTGGGCGAGTCGATCGGAGCGGATCATCGTAGGGCTAACGCTTCGACTGGTGCGTGTACCTATGCCTGTGCTACTCGCACCGGGGGTCATCGTCGTGAAGACGCCGAACTGCTCGGATAAACCCGGGAGAAATCCTCTCGCTCTCGCTCTCAGGATTCGGATCACCGGCACTTACCGAAGCGTCCGAAAGATCCATGCACGCACCGATCCGCACGATCTGCCGCGTCTAGTGCGGTTCAAAGCCCTGCTGTCCCGGCAGACGGGGCTTGAACAGATCGGCCATAGCGATGTCCACGGTGAACTCCCGGGGATGCGGATAGCGCACGTATTGCTTGCGGGTCCGATGTCTCAATTCGTCGGGACCGTAGCTGATCAGCGGTAAGATCAAGGATCATGACGACAGATGCCTCGCTACGGCTATCGCGAAAGCAGCTCCGATGGGCTGCCGTTCTCCAGCTCGCGCAGGGAGTCCTCATGGAGGGGCTGCCATTCTTGGCTCTGCCGGTCTTGCTGCTGCTCGACGTTGATTCCGCCGTACTGGCCCACGGCTTCTCGTTTATCGTTCCGTTCTTTAATGAGAATCTCTACCTCATGATTGTCATGAGCGGTCTATTCGCCACGCTCCGTATTGTGGGGGCCGTAGGTCTTTTGAAGGAGCGCATGTGGGGCTATGCGCTCAGCGTGATCAACTGCGTTATTACGCTCACCCTCATGATTTTCATGCTTCCTGCTGGCATTGCCGACGGCCTGCTTTCCGGCGCCGCATTGCTTCTCTTGTTGTTTGCACGCTACGGCAGCCAAAAGATTTTCGACCGATCTTTTCAGTAGCAGGTACCTCGTCGCCACTCCGTGTCGATCGGCAACCTCTGGAAGTCTTTCGCTGTGACAAGATGTGTGAAGCCGCGCGGGTAACGCAGCACCGTAACCCACGGCCTTGGGCACGGTTTCATCGGCGGTACGGGTGTCCCTATCCAAGGTCATCACCGTCTACTCCGAGGTCCTCCGTAGTGCTCAGGCCATCGCGGCCCTACGCCGCGTTCCGGTTGAGCAGGTTCTTCGAGAGTTGAAAGAAGTCGGCATCGTTCAGGTGATGCACCAGAGCAGTGGCTCACTGACGAACGAAGCCAACATGGAATTGTCCTAGACGATGAAGATCATCGTCTGGCATGGAAGACGCTGGAAGCTAAAGATCCGAATCATGCTCCGTACAACGCTGACTAGTCAACCGACGCTATAGAATGCGGTAAGCCACGAGGCAATGTTTCTAAGGAGTAATCATCACGAAGTCAGGTCCTGCGCCCGAACGGTATACCCAGCCTCAAATCAATTCGATCCGCCGACGTTCAATCTCGGTCCTTGCCTTGGGACAGATTCTGGGTGGGCTTGGCGGTGGCGCAACAATCACGCTGGGTTCGCTGCTGATCGTCGATGTTTCTGGCCTGGACTCACTGGCCGGAATGGCCGCGACCATGAACACCCTCGGTGCGGCTGCCATGGCCATACCACTGGCCGTGCTGGCTCGTCGCTTCGGGCGGCGTATTTCGTTGTCCACCGGCGCACTGATTGCCGCGTGCGGTTCGCTGATGATCGTGAGTTCTGCGGTCCTGGATCTTATCCCGCTGCTGTTTCTTGGCATGCTTGTTTTGGGCACAGCCTCGGCGATGAATCTGCAATCACGGTTCGCGGCAACGGACCTCTCTGATGAAAAAACTCGCGGTCGAGACTTGTCCTTGGTGGTGTGGACAACCACGATCGGCGCAGTCATTGGGCCGAACCTTTTCGCGCCCGGGGAAGTGGTCTCCAACGCGTTAGGCTTGCCGCCCTACACCGGAGGCTTCCTCATTGCGATGGCCGCGCAGTTGGCAGGCATGTGCATTTACCTCGTGGGATTGAATCCGGACCCCATGAAAGTTGCCCTGCAACAAAATGGAAATAGCGCTTCGAAAACTGCGCGTCGCGGGGGAGGGTTCCGCCTGCTGCGGGAGCTGCCGGCGGCACGCCGCGCGGTGATCACCGTTGCATTGAGCCACGCCTACATGGTGGCGTTGATGTCAATGACTCCAGTTCATATGCAGCATCACGGGGCAACGTTGACCCTGATCGGGTTGACCATCTCATTGCACGTGTTGGGGATGTATGCGCTCTCGCCGGTTTTCGGATGGTTGACCGACCGCATCGGAGGACCACCTGTGGCGCTGGTGGGGCAAGTATTGCTGATCGGCGCCAGCCTTCTGGTGTGGTTCAGCTCGGATGACCACGCGGTCGTAACGGTGGCGCTATTACTGCTTGGGCTGGGGTGGTCGGCGGCGACAGTGGCGGGCTCCACCATGGTTTCAGCCGCCGCGCCGATTCACGAACGAACGAGTCTTCAAGGAACGAGCGATCTGCTGATGAATCTGGCCGGGGCGCTTGGTGGACTAAGCGCCGGGCCATTGCTGGCGCTGTTTGGTTTTCAAGGACTGGCGATGCTGCTATTGGCGCTGGGTCTGATCGTCATTTTTGTTAACCGCAGCGCCCTGAAGCTGGGCTAACACAAAGGTGTTCTAGGTGGCACGGTGTCCATGGCACCTGGAACAAACTTCAGAAAACAATAATGGCGTGGACTTCATCAAACGATGAAGTCCACGCCATTATTCAAAGACTCTTAGCGGGCCTGAATGTTGGTAGCCTGTGGGCCCTTCGGACCTGCTTCCAGGGTGTACTCAACGGTCTGGCCTTCTTCAAGGCTGCGGAATCCGAAGCTCTGGATAGCGCTGTAGTGTGCGAAGACATCAGCCGATCCATCCGAAGGAGCGATGAAGCCGAAGCCCTTTTCAGCGTTGAACCATTTCACGGTGCCAGTGGCCATAGTGTTATTTCCTTATTATTGGTTGGCCACTTCGTGGCCTGGGTGCCGATCCGGTGATTCGAATCGGAAATTTAGGGAGTTACCTCGGGCAGTGCCGTCCGAGACGATTCGCCTGCCGTCGATACGGGCGATCGATTACTGATTTTGCCGGTATCGGCCAAAACGGATGTCGCTGCACTGGATTAGTTATCCGCGAAATTCCGGTAGACAGGCGGTAATGAACCAGTCCCATCGGAGTAGAACTCGGAATCGGTTGTCAACGGACGCATCGAAGCGTCTGGATAACCAGTTTGCAGTGAAGAAGAGAAGATGAAGAATTCGTTTCGGTTAGGAGCTGATCCGATCCAGGACCTGATCAGCTGATATGTGCTGCACAGACGATTTGTTGGCTGTGCTACAAATCCATACTGCTAACGCTTGGTGACGGGTGAATCACATCATCAAGCGCCGAGGTAACGCAATAACTCTACCATCTTGAAACGAAAATGTCTGCGTGACACCTACTACTGTTACTTGTGGTCCCCAAGAATTCCCTAGATAGGGCAACTTTTCCTTGGTCTTTGCCTAGTTGAAGCTGGAGGGCGGAAACCAAACATCTGCCATTAACTCTTGAGTTCGATCGCCGATAAGCCCTTACTCCGCGCCCTGAAGATTCTTGCGGGAGGCCAGAATTCAGGCCTGTATGGAGGTAATGATCGGCTGGCTGGCTAATAATCAACACCACCGTCCTGTGAACCGTACAGAAGCCGGGGCACCGCGACTTATGTCCCGTTGGCCCCGGCCGCTGCGCATCGCGTTTTATTACGTACGCCAGTGATCCGCTAGAAGGTTTCCCACACAGTTAGGCGGTCGTTGCGCTTGAATGAGAGTCGAGTCTTTCAAGTGCCAGGTCACCGTTGAGCGCAGCGCCTGCAACAGTTCCTGAAGCTGCCGCGGCCATGACCATGGCTCCCAGATTTGCCGCATTCCCCGTTGCGTAGAGGCCCGGGACATCGGTTGCCCCCATTTCGTTCACCGGAATGAACGTTCCCATCGGGTGATCCTTAAGCGTTCCGCCGAGCTGCAGGTAGAGCTCTGAGTTCGCAATCATTCGACTGGATACAACCGCGGCTTGGGATTCCAAGAGGTCTCCGTTGGCCAGGACGATCCCGTCGAGTTGCCCATGCTCATCCACGCGGAGCTGTTGCACCCGCCCCTCCACGATCACCACACCTGACTTGTTCAGTATCTCGCGGTTTTCGGCTGATAGGTGTTCGGGGTGGTGGTTCACGAATGTCACTCGATCGCTGAGCTGAGCGAACAATAGTGCCTGATGGGAGCTCATGGGGCCAAGACCCAGAACAGCAACCGACTGATCGCGCACCTCCCAGCCGTGGCAGTAGGTGCAATGGATGGCCGAGATGCCCCATGCCTCGCGCAATCCGGGGATTTCTTCAAGCTGATCCGTGAGCCCAGTGGCCAGAACGATCCGTGAGGCTTTGTATGCAGCGGTTTCGGTGTGGACGGTAAAACCGTTCAACGAAGAACCTTCTATGCGTACCGCGTGGTCAGTGATGATTTGAGCTCCGTAGTGCACCGCCTCGTTTCTTCCCTGGTCCAAGAGTTGCAGGGGGCTAATTCCTTCTTGCCCTAAGACGTTATGAGCGTGTGCGGCGCGGGCGTTGCGTGGTTCGTTGGCGTCGATTACCAGCGTCGAGCGACGCGAGCGTCCCAGGGCGATTGATGCGGCCAATCCGGCGCTTCCGCCGCCGATGATGATTGCGTCGAAATTTTCCATTGTGTTGTCCTTTCCGCGGGTTGTGGTTTCCACACTAGGCAAGATTTGCTGTTTATGGGTATTATTTTGCGCATGACGCAAGAACTTGATGTGGATCGCACGATTCGTCAACGGATCAGGGCGCTGAGGCAAAGCCGTGGATGGTCATTGGAATCGTTGGCGTCCAAGGCGGATCTCAGCGTGTCGACGCTGAGCCGTATTGAAACCGGGTCGCGGCGCATTGCCTTGGATCAGCTGATCCCACTGGCGCGAGCACTGGGGACAACCCTTGATGAGCTGGTAGCCACGGGGGATCAGGATGTTGTGATCCGCCCTGAGCCGGTTGATTTTCCTGGAATGACCATTTGGAAGTTGTCGAACGATGACGCGGTCAACGGTGTCACGGTGTCGAAAATCCGTTACGATTCATCAACTGCACCGGCCCCCAGTGAAGCTCGTATTCACCCGGGGAAAGAATGGTTCACCGTGTTGTCCGGCGAAATGCAACTAAAACTTGGCGACAGAACCTATCACATCATGGCTGGGCAAGCGGCGCAGTTCGATACGCTCACACCGCACGTAGTTTGGGCTGTAAGCGGGGTCGCCGAAGTGCTCAGCATCATGGATCATGAAGGCCGGCGAGCGCATGGGGATGATCGACCCAGCTAACCAAAAAGGCGTGAGGTTTTCGTGTTTTGATTCACATGTTGGATATTCTTGGCAAAGACGTATCCGAGTGATTTTGCCTGGAGGGCAGCAATGACGCATCAGCTCACCGAGGACCTGGACAAGGTATTTGCCTCGGGTGACTATTATTTCGAGTCACTCGGCGAGGGCCGTTATCGTTCTTCGTGGCATACCCAAGGTGCGTGGAACGCACATGAGCAGCATATGGCTCCGGCTTCTGGGATCTTGGCTTATGAACTTGAACGTTTCATGCCGCGCGACGACATGCGTATTGCCCGGTTGAGTTTTGAGATTCATGGGTTGATCCACGCTGGAGAATTTGAAATCTCCACACGGTTGGTTCGTCCAGGCCGGACGATTGAACTCATTGAAGCGGTCATGACCGCCAAGGGGCGCACCAGCATTGTCGCTCAGGCTTGGCGGGTGATCACGGGAGATTCTTCGAGTGTGGCAGGCGTCGAAGATGACTCGGTGATCGGACCACAAGAGTGTGAAGCGGTTGAGATTTCAAATCTTTGGCCCGGCGGCTACATTCGGTCGATTGAGATGCGCGCCGCCGCGGATCGTCGCCCTGGCAAGGGGATTGCATGGCTTCGCACCGCATATGATCTGGTTGATACGCATGATGCCTCGCCAATGGCTCGACTTATGGGGCTTGTTGACACCGCCAATGGCGTGGCGCCTCGGGTTCAACCCGGTGCGGGACAGTGGATGTTCCCGAATCTCGATCTGCAGATTCATATGTACCGTTCGCCCGGCGGAAGCTGGCTTGGGTTGGAAACGCAGCAGAGTTATGGGTCTGATGGGATCGGATTGACCTCGACAGTTTTACACGACGAAAGTGGGCCGTTTGGGCGCGCCGAACAGATCCTGACGGTCCGTTCGCGTTAGCGGGTGTTCCCTAGGCTTGCCAACAGTTTCTTGAGTTTGGGTTTGGGCATGATGGTGAATCCCTTGGCCCGGTAGTTTTCTCTGTCGCCACCGTGCGCCCGGAATAGTGCGTACCCTCGTTTGATGAGGAACAGTACTGGTTTGCGACGCTGGGATACGTCCCTGACGAATCTGCGAATGGTCGTAAGTAGTGCTGGTTCGTCGACGTAGTACGCCTGAACGTCGATTCCTTGGGCGCGTAGCGGTTCAAGGATTTCGGAAAGAAAAATTCCTTCGGCAATGATTGGGCCGCCGGTGCCAGAAATTTTCCGATGTCCGTCGTAGCTCGAGGTGGAGATCGAGTAGTTGGGCACCATGGTGTTGCCGGTCGCTAGCAGTTCGTTGGCTGCTTTCAGCGCTGCATCCATGTTCCAGGTTCCCGGATGGTCCCAGTCGACTTCGCCGTAGGGGGTGCGTGGAAATGCTTCGGGGTGCCCGTCTTCGGAAAGCTGACGGTAGAACTCATCGAGGGGGAGATGAGGGTTGCCGAATCGAGCTGCAAGGTATGACTTGCCCGATCCGGAGGGTCCGCCGATCAGAATTACTGGTGTAGATGAAGAAGGCACACGATCAATTATGTCCCACGGTATACAAAGACCTGTACTGGCGGCCCTCAAATATTGCTGATCTCACCTGCGCGTCATGGGTTCGGAACCAGATGAGTTGCTGATTTAGACTCATGATCATGACTATGTGGAATCGTCAGGCCGATGACCCGTTGACTTTGCTTCAGGAAGATCCCAGCGGTGATCCCGGTGCTGATCTGGAGCGTGGGGTGCAGTTGCTCCGTGAGGTGCAGGCCGGCGAGCGCGGCCCGTTGCTGCGTTTGTACCGCCCGGACGCGACGTTGGCCTTCGGGCAGCGCGATGTTCGCCTCGCGGGCTTCGAGCAAGCTCGTGAAGCTGCCGAACACCATGGTTTTACCCCGCTGGTTCGGAAAGCTGGTGGTCGAGCGGCCGCTTACCATCGGGGCACCTTGATTGTTGATCACATTGAGCCGCAGTCAGAGGCGATCATGCATCAGCAACAGCGTTTTGAAATTTTTGCCCGGCTGTACGCGGATGCGTTCCGCAGGGTTGGTGTTCAGGCCGAGGTGGGGCCGGTTGACGGTGAGTACTGTGTCGGCGACTATTCGGTCCGCGGTTTGCCCGGACCGGGTTCTGCGATCAACCATGCGGTGAAGCTTGTGGGTACCGCGCAGCGTGTCGTCTCCGGGGCGTGGCTATTCTCCAGTGTTTTTGTGGTGGAGAATTCAAAGCCGCTGCGCACCGTGTTGGATGCGGTATACCGGGCAATGGAGGTCCCCATGGACCCTGCAACCGTGGGCGCTGGCGATGATCTGGTTCCCGGACTCAGCACGGAAGTGTTTAGCGAGGCATTGGTGGCTGAATACCGAGATCATGTAAGTGTGAGCGAATAAATTGATTGTTAACCACAAAGTTCCCGGAAGCCCTTGGCAGGATTCCGGGAACTTTGTGATTATGCAGGAAGTTAAGCGCCGACGCGTTCGACAACTTCATCGATGCGCGGGTTGGTCGCAGCGGTTCCATCGGGGAAGATCAGGGTTGGAACGGTCTGGTTGCCGTTGTTGAAGGACTCAACGATCTCGGCGGTTCCCTCAACCTCTTCGATGTTCACCTCGGTGTAGGCCACACCTTTCTGGTCCATCAGTCGCTTCAGGTTGCGGCAGTAGCCGCACCAGCTGGTGGTGAACATGGTGACTCCGCCGGCGGCAGGAACGTACTTCTCAAGGTTCAATTCGTTGCTCATACTGTTATCTAACCATGTAGGTTCCGCGTTTGTTCCCATTCGTGTCGACGCTTCGGAGGTGAATGCCTCTGCGTCCATTTTTGCTATTGCCATAAAAACGCCGCACGGTTAAGCTTTTCTAATTCTGAACAAAGGCTGTACTTGGGGAATTTTGCCTGACTGAAGGTGGGGATTTCATGCGGTTCGTTTTAGATTTTGCCAAAAGAGCTGGATTTGTTGTTGTGGTTACGGCAGCTGTTTTAGGTCTGTCGGGGTGCTCGGGTTTACTTTCCTCCGATGAATCAACACCCACTCCGGCTCAGACAACGACCCCACCGCCAAGTACTAGTGAGCCTCCCGAAACCAGCATGAATTGGGAGGAACTGGCTGCGACGACGCGGTCCGGGGTCGCCCATATTGGTAGTGCATATTGCGAAGAAGGCACTGGATCCGGGACCGGCTTCTTAGTCAGTGATGACCTTGTGGTTACCGCGGCACATGTGGTTGCCGGGGCCAGCTCGGTGCAGGTGCGTGTGGGTGATGCACTCTTTGGTGCAATGCCACTGGGGATCGATGAGGTCATCGACATCGCTCTGCTAAAAATTGCGAATTCATCCGACGGATATGTTTTTGATCTTTCCGAAGAGGAACCTGCAATTGGCACGAGTGTAGGAGCTCTCGGATTTCCGCTGAACGGTGAAGTTGAAGATGCAGAAGAATCCGATAGCGGTTTAAGCCTCACGCAGGGACTCATTAGTAGCGTGAATCAGGGTGCAGATTGGGCCGCTTCCGAACGAGAGTCCATATTGAAAACGAATGCCACGCTCAACGCCGGGAATTCGGGTGGTCCGGTCGTTGATGTGGACGGTGATGTTGTCGCCATGGCAATTGCCGTCCAACGGTCCGACGGAGAATTTGCGCCAAGTGTTGAAGGCACCGGTTTCGCGGTCACTGCCCAACGTATTCAACAGGCAATCGACGAGTGGGATAACGCTACAAGCTTCCTCCAGTTACAGACCTGCGCTGAGGCAGATGCCCCGGAAGGTTTTGTGTTCTCGCCTGAAGTTACTGCGAAGCACCCGCTTGCGCTCGACGTTGCGGAACTTTTTGGATTGTTCGCTCAGGGAATTAACTCGTCAAATTATGATGCGTCGTACGACCTGTTCAGCGCGAAGATGAAGTCGAATATGGTCAGTGCTGAGGAATGGTCCGAGGGGTTGGCGAGCTCGTACTGGGCTTACGCTGACGTATACCAGGTCCAAGATGACGATGACGCGCTCTTGGCGAATGTTGAGTTCTGGACCAAGCAGGACGCAGAGTTCGCCCCGGAAGGAACAACACAAACGTGCTCGATTTGGGACATGCAGTACGGGTTGGTATTGGAAGATGAGGGCTGGAAAATCGATTCTGCTGACCTGCTGACCGAGCAGCCTCTTGAATGCGACAGCGATGTGGTTGACGAGAACCTCGGGGAGCAATTTCCGAACGAATTTGGCTGATTCAGGGAAGGGCTTGTGGGTTGTAGAAACCAATGCCTGGGTGCAGTAGCGTAGGGCCTTGAACCACTAACCCTCGTCGGGAGAGCAAAATGTGCGGACGGTACGTTATGGCCAAGGCCATTGGTGACTTGGTTGCCGAAGCAGAAGCGGAAGCAGACGCCAATTTGGAGCTTCGCCAATCGTGGAATGTCGCACCGACCACCGACGTGCCGGTCGTGCTCGAGCGGATCATTGACGGGCAGCTCCACCGCCAGGTTCACGTGGCTCGCTGGGGCTTGGTCCCAGGATGGGCCAAGGAGCTTTCGGTGGGAGTGCGAGCTTTCAACGCCCGCAGTGAAACCGCGTCGAGCAAACCGACCTTTCGTTCAGCGGTGAAAAAACGCCGTGCCGCGGTTCCCGTGGAAGGTTACTACGAGTGGAAAAAGGAAGGCAACACCAAACGTCCGTTTTTTGTTCATCGGGACGACGGAAAGCTGATCTTTTTCGCCGGGCTTTATGAATGGTGGAAGGATGCGGACGGCAGCTGGATTCTATCCACCTCGATCATGACCATGGATTCACCATCGAGCGAGGAACCGGGTGTGCTCGGCGAGCTTGCAGGCCTTCATGATCGGTTGCCGATTCCAATGGATCATCAGATGATGGCCCGCTGGCTGGACCCGGAGCAAGAAGATGGAGAAGGACTGATCGACCAGGTACGCGCCGAAGCCTTTGATGTAGCTTCAACGTGGAGCATGTACGAGGTGGATCCTGCGGTGGGCAACGTGCGCAACAACGGGCCAGAGCTCATTGAGGCTCACCGTTCGTTGTTTTAGGCAATACGGCAGTGAAGAGAAGCATCGGGGCCTCCGCTACTCAATCTAGTCGTGGGTCACCCCAGCGAAAACAGTTCCTTCCAGCCAATGGCTGGCAGGGCGTTCAGCAAGAGCACCACATTTGAGATTGGGAGGTCCCGACATGATCCAGAATACCTTCATGGGTTTGGATGTCTACAGGCCGGCACCTGCTAGTCCTTCACGATTTCACCGGTTGCTCCTGCGCTGAGACCGATTCCAAGGCCGAAGGTTCCCAGACCAACCGCGCTGAGAGCTTTGCCGAAAATCTGCGTCCCGGTCACCCACGGGTCGGGGGAGAAGGTGGTGTCGGTCAGTGGCGCGTAGGCAAACCATCCGAAGCTTTTAACCTGTAGTGCATCCCAGATCAGCAGCCCGGTTCCAGCGGCCAACAGCAGCATTCCGATGAGCCAGATGATCCGTGTGATCAGGGTGTGTTTTCTGCTTTTGGGCAGGCGGCGTCCCAGGATCAGGCCCACACTCAGGCACAAGGTGCCAAAACCGAAGGCCAGCAGCAGCTCTCCTGCGACCTGCATGAGCGAAGGGCCGATGGAAAAGGTATCGGTTGTTAGTGGTTCGTAACTACCGGAGTAGAACTCGAATTCAGCCTGGCTGTCTCTCCAGAGCAGCACGCTGCCGGACAGGATGAACAGTGCACCGATCCAGCCGGCGATTTTTGCCCAGCGGCCACGCGTAGAAAAGTCAGACATGTAGTCATCATTTCATACAAAAAACCCAAGCCGGGGCGGATTTTGGTTCCATCCCGGCTTGGGTTTTTGTTGTACCGCATACAGGCTAGTGGCCGCGAGCGATCCATTCATCCAGATTCGGTGCTTCATCGCCAATGGTGGTGGCGGCCCCGTGACCGGTGTTGACCACCGTTTCAGCAGGCAACGTCAGCAACTTGGTGCGAATCGAATCGATGATCGTCTCGAAGCTCGAGTAGCTGCGCCCGGTGGCGCCAGGGCCACCCTGGAACAGGGTATCGCCGCTGAACAGTACACCCCGGTCCTGCGCGTAGAAGCAGGTTGAACCGGGTGAATGCCCCGGGGTGTGCAGCGCGGTCAACGTGCTGCCGCCCACGGTGAAGCTGTCACCCTCGTGGATCTCGGCGTCGATGTCTCGCTCCGGATACACCGCATCCCAAAGCATCTGGTCCTCGGGGTTCAAGAACAGCGGCGCGTCGACCTCGTCGGAGAACTGCGCGGCGGCGCGGATATGATCATCATGCCCATGGGTGAGCAGCACGGCCATCACCTCGCGTTTGCCGATGACCTCGAGGATCGCCTGCGAGTTGTGGGCCGGGTCGATCACAATCACCTCGTTCTCATCCCCGACAATCCAGACGTTGTTATCCACCTCCCAGGTGCCACCATCCAGGCTGAAGGTGCCGGAGGTGACAACGTTTTCAATGCGTGCGGTCATTAGATTTCAACCACCGATCGCAGCACGGTGCCCTGGTGCATCTTGTTGAACGCTTCTTCGATCTCATCGATCTTGATGCGCTCGGTCACGAAGGCATCCAGATCCAGGCGGCCCAGCTTGTACTGCTCGACCAGCATCGGGAAGTCGTGGCTTGGCAGGCAATCGCCGTACCAGGAGCTCTTCAGCGACCCGCCGCGGCCGAAAACGTCCAGCAACGGCAGCTCGAGCGTCATTTCCGGGGTTGGGACACCAACCAGCACCACTCGGCCGGCCAGGTCGCGTGCGTAGAATGCCTGCTTGTAGGTTTCCGGGCGGCCCACCGCGTCGATGACGACGTCGGCGCCGAACCCTCCGGTGAGTTCCTGGATTGCGGTGACAGCGTCGCTCTTGGAGGAATCCACGGTGTGGGTGGCGCCAAAACGCTTGGCGGTTTCCAGCTTGTCCGGGTTGACGTCTACCGCGATGATGATGGTGGCACCGGCAAGCTGCGCGCCGGCGATAGCCGCTGCGCCAACACCGCCGCAACCGATGACCGCCACGGACTCGCCGCGCTTGATCTCACCGGTATTGATCGCCGCACCGATACCCGCCATGATGCCGCAGCCCAGCAGGCCTACGGCAGCCGGATCGGCGTCCTCATCCACGATGGTGCACTGGCCGGAGTGAACCAGGGTCTTCTCTGCGAAGGACCCGATACCCAGGGCAGGGGACAGCTCGGTGCCGTCTTCCAACGTCATCTTCTGGGTGGCGTTGTGGGTGTTGAAACAGTACTTCGGCTCACCCTTGGCGCAAGCGCGGCACTGACCGCACACTGCACGCCAGTTCAGGATGACACGGTCGCCGACCTTGACGTTGGTGACGTTCTCACCAATCTGGCTGACCACGGCGGTGGACTCATGGCCCAGCAGGTAGGGGTAGTCGTTGCCGATGCCGCCAAGCTTGTAGTGCAGGTCGGTGTGGCAGACACCTGTGGTCAGCACGTCAACAACAACTTCTCCCGGCCCTGGATCCGGAACGATGATATCGACAACCTCGACCGGGGCATCTTTGGCGCGGGAAATGACCGCTTTGACCTTATGTGACATAAAAATAAGCTCCTTGTGGTGAATTTTGGTGCTGACTCGATGCTATCGGTGCAGCTGGCGGGAAGCTAGGAGCACCACCCCGAAAGACCAAGTGTGGCGTTTTTCGGTGCCGTGTTTGCCATTCTTTTGTATTTGCACATAGTGGTTGACCGGTTTGGTCTTAGACTTTGGGCGGCTCGCCGCTGAATAATTTAATCGACCGTCATGGCGAACTTACGCATGTCAAGTACCGAAGGAGCAGTAATGCACAAACAGCACACGATCGAGCTGGCACCGGGTTTAGAGATTCCGGTGATGGGCCTTGGCACGTGGCCGCTGACCGGCGAGGATGCCTCCGATGCGGTTGCCCGGGCACTTGGCAATGGCTACCGCCATGTGGACACCGCAGCGAACTACGGCAACGAGCAAGCGGTGGGCGCAGGGATTGCGCGGGCCGGGGTGCGACGCGAGGAAGTGTGGGTGACCAGCAAGTTCAACAAGGAGGACCACTCCCGTGAGCGGGTAGCGGCCGCCTATGAACGAACTTGTGAGCTGATGGGACTGGATTACCTGGATCTCTACCTGGTGCATTGGCCCAATCCGGAGCAGGGGACTTTTGTTGAAGCCTGCCAAGGGCTGGAAGATCTAGTTCAAACAGGCTCCCTTCGCGCGTGGGGTGTTTCCAACTTCAAACCAGCGCACCTGCAAGAGGTTTTTGATGCAGGGTTGCGGCCGGCACTCAACCAGGTGCAGGTGGATCCCGAACACCTGCAACGCGAACAGTTGGAGTTTCACGCGCGGCATCAGCTAACCACCGTCGCCTACAGCCCGCTGGGGCGCGCAGGGGACTTCCTTTCCCATCCAGCTATTACCAGTGCCGCGCAGGAGTACGGCAAGACCCCGGCGCAGATTGTCCTGCGCTGGCACCTGGATTCCGGCCGAGTCGCCGTTCCGAAATCAGCCAGCGATATCCGGCAGCGGGAGAACCTGGACGTTTTTGATTTCTCGCTCACCGAGCAGCAGCGTGCGGCAATTGATGCCTTGGATACCGGGGCTGGACCGCGCTTGGATTCGGATTCCTTCGGTCACTAAAACCTCTCAGATCATGGGTCGCCCTGTTTTGCCAGGGCGGCCCATGCTGTCGTTAAGACCACGGCTGAGGCTTGGGAGCAAAATTTTTTATCCCCGGAAGTTTTTCGATAACTGGACCCTGACGTGACGCTTGCACAGCGTCTCGAGTCGTATGCGGCGAGTGGCAAGAAATTTTTTTGAATTTCCCATAGGTGTTGTGGATCACACGGGGTTACATTCAAGTGTGCGCAAAACGTACTAGTGTTCGGATAGCGTACAACCTAGTTCTTGTTACTTGGAGGTTCCCCATGGCGATTGACCAGAGTAGTGCAGTTGTCGGCGCAGATTCTTCGCGCACCGATCAGTCAGTGCGGATCAAGCGAGCCAAGAAAGCGGCCCTAGCCGCCTTTCTTGGCGGAATGCTGGAATACTACGACTTCTTCATCTACGCGACCGCGGCTTCGTTGATCTTCTCGCACATCTTTTTCCCGGCGGGCGATCCAACGATCACCCTGATGGCATCCTTTGCCACGTTCGGCGTGGCCTATGTAGCCCGCCCGTTCGGCGCTATCGTTTTCGGCCACCTGGGGGACCGTCTGGGCCGGAAAAACACACTGGTGCTGACCCTGATGCTGATGGGTGGTGCAACCTTCGCCATCGGCCTGCTGCCGAACTTCGAACAGGCGGGTTACCTGGCACCGGCGCTGCTGGTATTGCTCCGGCTGATTCAGGGCCTGTCGGCCGGTGCCGAAACCGCTGGTTCCTCCACGCTGACCATGGAGGAGTCCCCGGTGGGCCGACGGGGGTTCTTCCCATCCTTCGCAATGAGCGGGATTTCTGCAGGCATCGTTCTGGCGTCGTTGGCTTTCATTCCGGTGGCGGCCATGGACGAGGCGGCAAGAATGTCGTGGGGCTGGCGTATCCCGTTCCTGCTCTCCGTGGTTGTGATGATCGTCGCCATGCTGGTACGCCGTTCGCTCGAGGAGCCAGAGGTCTTCGAAGACGAAGTTAAAGCGCAAGCCGATGATACGAAGGAAAAACTTCCCTTCCTGCTGATGCTCAAAACTCACCCGGCGCAGTTTTTCCAGGTCTCTTTGATGTCTTTCCAGTGCGTCACCAACACACTGATGCAGGCCTTCGGTTTGGCCTACGCGGTCAGTGTCGGAATTCCCGCAGCGACCATGTTGGTGGTCAGCATCGTAGGCAACGTCCTGGCGATTTTCACCCAGCCGCTGAGCGCGTACCTTTCGGACAAGTTTGGTCGCCGGCCGATCTTCATCACCGGCATCCTCTCATCCGGCGTACTGATTTGGGTGTACTTCTGGGCAATCTCCACCTCTAACATCGCGCTGATCTTTATGCTGAGCATCGCGATCACCGCCGGAAGCTACGCGGTTTCCAACGCCATCTACCCGGCCTGGTTCTCCGAACTGTTCCACGTCAAGGTCCGCTACTCGGGTGTTGCCATCGGCCTGCAGGTAGGTATCCTCTGCGCCGGGTTCACCCCGATGCTCGCCACCGTGTTGGTTGGCGGCGACCCGGCGAACTACGGCCCGGCCGCATGGATTGTTGCCGGCTCATCCATCGTGGCGGCCATTGGGGCCATCTGGGCCCGGGAAACCTTCAAGACGCCACTGCATGAACTGGGTAATTCCGTAAACTAAAAAACAGTGAAGAGGTCGGGTAGTCCGGGGAGTAGCACCCCGGACCACCCGACTTTTTAGAGCCATTTGGTCACTCGAGGCTCCGAATGGATTTTCAGATCGTTCGCTGTTGCCTACGGTGATGTTCTTGCCGGGTGAGTTGTCGGACTCGATGCGGATCGGGCGGCTGCGCTCAACATTGCGCGCTCGCCTACTTTGCACTGAGGTTGCTCATTGGTGGAAAGATACGGGTTTATCGGTCAGGTAAAGTGGGTGACTGGGGACATAAACAAGGTTTTACTGGGGTGCGTGAAGAAGACCTGAACGATCCGATGGTCCAGGTTGCGGCGATCCCGACGTCTTTTTTCACGGTGGAACAGTGCTGATTTTACGCACTGCAGGCCACGAGGGACGTACTGTGTCAAGGGGCCATTTCTTTCTGCCCATAGACGGCCACTAAAAATACCCGCTGATGGCCACGAAAAGTGCCCACCGGCGGCCATGAATCCTGCCCACTGATCAGTTCACAGTTTTTCATGTCCGCTTACACGTACTGAGCTGATCCTCATAGTTGTCACTTCGAGGTATGTGCTCACCGATAGTATTTACCGGGGCACGAGCGGCCCGCTTCAGACGTTACTTGGCGTGGGGATATGGGATGCCTCCATGGCATTACGAAACTCTTTGTATTGACTTAGGTTCTTCCACGTCAGAGATTGCGAGCGAGGGAGACCAAAACAGGTCATTTCGGTGAAACTAGCCAATGGACGCAGGGGCTAACACTTTCCGGCTGGTCAGAGCATGGCAGTCAGCGGATCCACTGAGGGCCTGGACGAGACTTTTGTGCGATGCTTGGCCTTCGATTGGACCGGCCCGGTAGGGCTGGTTTTTCTCACAGTACGGGCACTTGCTTTAGGCATCTGCTTGCCCAGCCCTAAACCCACATTTCGGATGATCCGGGTCTCACCAATTTTTCGTTGGTTCTTATGGTCGTTCTCCGATTTCGATGATGACCCGGGGAGGATCTTCATTTGTTGGGAGGACGACTTCAATTCGCTGAATGAAACCGTCTGACGGGTGATAGAGATAAATATCGAGCCGATGCTCGACCTCGGAATATGCCTTTCGACGACGTTGAACCCACTTTGCGGCCTTTTCGATTACACCTTTGACACCGTCGGCAAGGAGCGCGACTGCCACGTCTTTAGCAGCGACCGTCGTAAGGGAAACAAGCGCAACGGTAACAACGTCGGCAAATTCCCCGATGCCGCCCAGATCAGGCTCACTATACGTCAGCCCTAACTCAGAAAAATCATTGCGAAGTTCATGTTCGGCTATTTCGTCCCCAAGCGGTACAATAAAGTACAGGTTTTCCTTCTTCTCCACGAGTAATCCTCCAATTGATTATTTGATGCGTATCTGATGAACCACAAAGCAGGAATTTTCAGTTAATTCACTCATGAGCTCTCAGACCCATTGGTGAGGTTACCCTGAATAAGTGGACACCCGAATAAGCGGGATCAAACGATCCCAGTTTTGAGAGGATGTCACTAATGAGCAATATGAAAAAGCAACGCAGGTCCTTCACCGAGGACTACCGACGGGAAGCAGCCGGCCGGGTCATTGACACCGGACGCAGCATCAGCGCGGTTGCCAAAGAGCTGAATCTCGGCGAGCAAACACTGGGCACCTGGGTGAAGAAAGAACGCTCCCGCCGAGGCCTTGACGGTGAGCCAACCGGTGCGTTGGATGAGTCCGAACGCGAAGAACTCAAACGCTTACGCAAAGAAGTCTACGATCTGCGGGAAGACAACCGCTTCTTGGGAAAAGCGGCCTCCTTCTTCGCGTCGAAGCAACAACATTCGAACGGTTCGAACTGATGCGCGCGTTGAAGGAAGACTTTGCTATCAAACGGATGGCACGACTGCTTCACATTTCCACGTCCGGCTATTACAAATGGTGCCAGCGGCAGGTGGAGGGGCCCTCGCCTCGCGCTGCCGCGCAGCGTGAGCGAGATCGGAGGGTCGCCAAAGTGCACGAAGATTCGCAGTGCATCTATGGTGCCCCGAGAATCACCGCTCAGCTGGAGCGAGAAGGAATCAGAGCTGATCCTAAAACGGTCGCTGATTCCATGCGCAGGCAAGGCATTGAAGGGGTCAGTCCTCGCCGGTTCACCCCGGTGACGACGATTCCTGGAGTGCCCACGTATCATCTGCCCGATAGGGTGCACCGCAAATGGGATCAAGGACGGTTGGATGCCGTCTGGATTTCAGACATCACCTATCTGCGGACCGATGAGGGCTGGCTGTACTTGTGCGCCGTGCGAGATGGTTGCTCTCGCAGGGTGTTGGGCTATGCGATGGACAGTGTCCAGAATACTGATCTGGTGGAGCGAGCCTTGCGGATGGCTAGGACGCTACGTGGGGAGATTCCGAGCAAGGTTGTTTTTCACGCGGACAGGGGTAGTCAATTCACCTCGACGCAGTTGCATGAGGTGGCCCGGGAGTTGGGTCTGCTGCAGTCGGTGGGGCGTACTGGTGTGTGCTGGGATAATGCCATGAGCGAGTCGTTCTGGTCGACGTTGAAGACTGAGTTTTATGATCGGTGCCGGTGGGCGACTCGGGCTGAAGCGAAGCAGAAGGTTGCCCGGTGGATTGACGAGTTTTATAACCGGCGTCGGCTTCATTCTTCCTTGGGGATGGTTCCTCCGGTGGAGTTTGAGCAGCAGCTTCATGGTCGGCATGGGCAGGGTGCAGGGCTCGCGTTAGTTGCGTGAGATGGAACACGTGTCCACTAGTTGCGGGGAACCCCATTAAACACCAAGTTAACCAAGCAAAATCCCGCATGCCATGATGTCCCTCCTCGAACGCCAACACGACCTGCCAGAACTGGGATACGGTGCCCTCACCGCCCTACGATCCGGACTCATTCACGCACTGAACACCGTGCCCGATCCCCGCCGGAAACAAGGCCAAAGATACAACAACGCCTGGCTACTAGCGATCACGCTCTGCACGATCATGTGCAAGCAAACCAGCTACCGACAAATGAGCCGCCTCGCCGCCCGACTCCACAACCATGGCAATGGCCGGATCCCAGAGCCCTCCAGGTTCCACCGCCTACTCAAAGTCACAGACCCCATAAAGCTGCAACAAGCCCTGTCTCGGTGGGTCACTCAACGAACTACCACCAGCAGTGGTTGGTTTGCTGAAGAGATCAGCATTGGCGAGAAACAGCTCCGTAGCGCCATACACGAGGCCAACCCCCAAGGTCTATCTGCTCGCGGCCTGCACCCATGAGCTGGTCTGGTGTTGGGGCAGGTTGACGTGTCGACCAAAAGCAATGAGATCACCCACCTGCCCGAGCTACTGGAAACCCTAGCAGAGCACTATGACCTAACCGGGCGAACAATTACTCTTGACGCCTTATACCGTTATCAGCACAACGCGTCACGGGTAAATTTGGATTGAAGAAACTGCAGGCATGCTATTCCGGTGACATTGCCTTCGAAGCACAGGCAATCGTGTTTGTCTCCACACGACGGCGTGCTTACCTGCCAAGTCACTCAACTCGTCGCCGTTTTCAGTGATATTCAGTTAATTCCTTAGGTGCTTCAAACCCCCTTGGAGTACACAATTAACCACGAGAATTGAGTGTCTAGGTTAGCTGGCTATGGCGGCATCTGGCTTCCATACATGTCGGGTGATGCCTTCGTCTTCCTCGGTAGCGCGTTCGCCGAGTTCGATGGTGATGAGCTCATCGCCATCGAACGCCGGGCTAAGTTCAAGAGCTAAGTAATCGAACAGTTCGCGTTCGTGAACGGCGAGAATGACTTGCCGATTGTTTTGTTTCGAAATGAGGCGGATGAGAGCAGCAAATTGTGAAATGTGTACTTCGTCCATGGCTTGTACAGGGTCATCCAAGACAAGGCAAGGGACGATTGGTTCAACAGCGAGGTGGAGTGCGAGGAACAGGGACAAAGCTGCGGTGTTTAGATTTCCTGCAGACAACATCATTTGGGGCGGGCCACTAGCTTCGCCACTGAGATGCGTAGTCTCCAACTTGATGTCGAGGTTTTTCTTTGTGCTGCTGGGGATACCGAAACTCGGAACGAAGCCTTCGTTCGGTGCGAGCCGAGTAAATACGGTCTTCCAGATCTCGTTGAGTGATTCAGTGAAGACTCGGTGGACGATAGCAGTGCGTGCTTGCGTTGCGGCTTCGTGAACTTCTTTGGCAACTCCTTGACGACGCTTCGCTTCAGTGAGACGAGCGTCCCATTTTGTCTTACATTCCTCAATGTCATCGAGATTTTTCGCGGAGGCGGATTCGCGTTCAATGGCACCTGCCATGCGCTCTGCTTCGATACCTGCTTTTCGGTGTTGGTTGATCTTATCAGTGAGACGGGAGAGCCGGGCTTCTGATCGTTCGAGAAGTTCGGTCAATGCTGTGTCTAATGAATCGACTACAAAAGAGGTGTTGACCTGTAAAAGGTCAGCATATCTAGCAAGTTCGTTTCTGACATAGCGCTCTTCTGAAGATGCTGACTCAAGGCTGCCGAGCAATTGCTGGAGGTTACGTACCTTTCGGGTGAGGATTTCACCTTTGGACTTAATCGCTTCAATCTCACCGACCTGGTCGGTGAGATCTACGAGAGTGGCGTAGCGCAGTTCCGCAGCCTGATACTCCTCGGCAGAGAGAATCCCGGACTTGAGTCGGGTGTATTCAGCGTCTGCCAGTGTGACTTTTGCTGCTAGTTGGTCGCGTTCGTATCGAAGATCGACGAGTTGTTGGCCATGAATGGTGAGTTCAGCTAGTTTTGTGTCGATGTGTGTTAGGAGGCTGTGGTGACCGGTTTCCGTAAAATCACGGTCACATACTGGGCAGTTGTTGCTGGCTTCGATAACGCTGCGGAGTGCAGCTAAGCTTTCCACAAGCACACTTGAATGCTCGTGAGCGTCTGAAATTCGAGACTGCAAAATTTCTAAATCAGCTCGGTCAACCTCTAATTGAGCGTTGTGAGATTCAGTCTGCGCTTGAACTTCAGCGGCGCTCTGCAAAAACTGGAGGGCCTGCCTCGTTGCGTGCTGGATATCAAGGCGAGGGTCGCTACGCAGATTCACTCCCGCAGAATACGCAGTGGCCTCCCACGCCAGGACTTTCTCCCCGTCCGTGGTCTCCCATGAAGCTTCGTCGGCGGTCGCTACCGCGAGCGCTGTGCGAGTCTCTTGGATCTGTTGTGTAGTTGAGCGGTCAATTAATGCTGAGATGCGACCACCTAATGCGATGAGTTTTTGGTGGAGCGTCAAGGCAGCCTCAGACTCATCATGAATGGTGTCGTCATTCAGGACTGACTTGATGAGCTCAAGAATATCCGTATCAGACATGTCATCGCTTGTTCCGGGATGGAGTCCAGCCATAGCTTCTCGGGTTGCGGACCGGGCATTGGCGGCCTCCGTCAGGATCTCGGCATGCAGAGCACTCTGTTCTTTGAATTGGGCAGCTGCTGCCTTCGCTTCGCGGTCAGCTTCGTAGACACCTACTGCAAGCTTCTTAAGGAGCCTGAGATCGTTTGCTTCGTTGAGCCCGCCACGAAGGGCGTCGATTTTCTCAAGGCCGAGGAGTTCGCTTACAAACTTTTCGAGAGCAGACTGCTCGTTTCCTTCTCGTGCTTGATACAAGTCAAGGAGACGACCGAGTGATGCTTGGTCAAGGTAGCACCGTTCGGCATAGAATTTCGCAGCTTCGTCGCTAAATGCTGGCGTGCCCTCCAGATTCGTGCGGCTGACGGTTAAAGGAACACCAGGTGTTCCCACCTGCAGATTCTCTGCGACGTCGGCTCGAACAGTTGCGTATGACTGCCCGAAGAATGGGAGGTGTGCTCGGTAGTGTTCGGAATGGCGTGCCATGCTTCGAATACCGCCAGTCAGAGCCAGCTCGAGCGCAGACAGAACACTTGTCTTACCGGTGCCATTCGGTCCATGGATCAGGACAACGGGTGCATCAAATGGTAGTTCACGTTTGCCTTCAAGACGGCGGAAGTCGGCGACCGCCAGCCGGCGGATTGGGATTTCACTCATTATCTTCCTCCACGTCATCGTTCCAATCTGCCCCTTCGTTCGCATATCTGCGTAGGGTTTCTCGCACGGCGTCAGTCCCATCAGCAGCAGACCGGATGAGCCTGATGTGCTCAGGTGTCGTTTTTCGCAGACCAAGCGCGGTCATCACTTCGTTTACAGGGTCGCTTCCGTGGACTAAGTCGACGTTTGGCAGTTGGAGCGGCAGCAGGACAGCAATAGCGTCCTTGATTTCGGCTGTATCAGGTCTGGTTGAAGCGATAGGAAGGATGCGGGCATAACGCTCCAACTCGATTCGGTCAGAGGCCGCGACGCCGCCAAGAAGCACAAGACTGACGGGCCGGCGTGACGCGACCAAATCGAGCGATCGGGCTAGGCCTGCAACAAGTCGTTGCAGACGTCTTCTGGGCACTTGGTCAGTCGCAACTAGAACTAAGTCATGCGAAGTATGTGTCCCTCGGACTGCGGCCTCGAAACCAAACTCTGTGCCAGCAATTGTCAGTGGCTTCGGAAGACGTTCAAAACCGGCGTGCTCTAAGACAGTGATGACTTCTTGAACACTCGTCATCAGAAGCCTCCTGCCAGTTTGAAGGCTTCGTATAGGTCATCGGCCGAGCCCGTATCGGTGATACTCGATGCGATATTGAAGCGCCCGGCGTAAGTCTTGCCGTCACGTCCGAATTTGGATTTCGGTGACCGGGTCACCACAGCGGGCTCTTCATCAGTGACCACGATCAATACATTCCCCTCGTTGTCGTCGAGTCCACTGGCCAATTCAAGAGCTATCAATGTCGCGGCGTCCTTTACGAAAAATACACAGGTATCTCGATTTTCCCTGACTAGACGAACCACACCGTTTCTTGGCACATTTTTATCGCCAGGCATCACCGACCAATAGCCAGTGGTGAGTCCGCGCCCAATCAACGCCAGCGCGACACCGAGCAGCCCGAACTGTTTCGAAGGGAAATCAACGTTGTGAACCGCCTGTCCGACAGGGCTGTCCGACAGTGGTCTATATTGATCTACACCTGCAGTGGGTGGACGCCCGGTACGAAAAATAGACAGCGTCAGGTTCACTGCATCGATGAGCCGAGCAAAGAACTCACGCTGAAACTTTACAAGCATCGAATGCTCAAACTTATCTTGGTTGTTTGGATTAGCGCGGCGAGCTACCGAATCGCGAAGGCTGAGGAGGTCGGTCTGCAACTGCCGCACAGCTGTCTGATCCCATGCATCCCCAACTCCATATTCAATCAGGAAGCTTAACTTTTCTGTGAGCGATAACAGCACCAGTGCCATCAAGGTAGGTTTTCCATACGCGCCCAGAAGCGCGGACTGCGCGATAGCGCTTCTATTTTCTTGATGATTCGAACCATACGTGAGTGCGAGAAGGTTACGGTGGTATGACTCCAGATGTTCCTCGCTCAGAACGACTGCCGGCGCAGAGGCTGGCCACGGCCGTTCCAAATCCTGGATTGCACCTGCAAATACGGTATGAAGGTCGGCGTCTTGCGCCGACAGGCCAATTACCAACGTCAACCGGTCCGCAAAAAGCACCTCGAGGTGTTTGCGCATCGACTTATTTGCTGGCTGCTCACTCCATCCTGAAATCTGTGATTCACGTGCGATGAGTAAATCCCGGTATTCGGACTCATCTTCTCGTGCACGCACGGCACAGCCATGGAACTTGATAACTTCCATACGCGGTCCCGTGTTACGGAAATCTTCTGGCTTCACAGCAACCCGCACCAGCGAACTGAACACAGGCGTCAGTTTGTCCAATGCCTTCTCGATAAGCCCATCCCAGTTCGCAGTAACTGCAGATGCAACGAGCCCCTCCAACATGAGGATCGCTATACAGTAGTGCTCAACATCGGGTTCAAGTTCCGCTGCCCCGTACGTGTTAGGGACATCAAGTCCTGTCCAGACCAAATAGTCTGCTGGATTCTCGTCGCCCACGTGCACATCAAGAACTCGAGCGTAGTTCGTGACCAAGGTTGCGGCTATCCGATTCCGCAGCGGCCATTTTTCGACCTCTATGGAGAAATCGAGACTCTCTAGTTCTTCTCGATTTAAGCCAGCGAGACTCAATACGTCGTTGAGAGCAGTGCGGTAAGCGCAATCTGTATCTTCATCGACAATGTTTGAACGAAGATGTTCCACGATACGCTCGATGAATGTGTAGACATTCGGTACCCTCTCACGTGATATTCCTGAGCCAAGCCATAAAGCGTATTGACCTTCATTGAAAGCAGAGGAGAAATCTGAAAAAGTCGAGCCAAACCGCTCAAGAACAGCCATTACTGTGTTCACAGGCCCACTAGTCATTCCTCGCCCCATTTACGTTATCCGACATCCCGCAAGCGACTCACTCGCTAGCATTCCCAAGTCATTCTGCCACGGATGAGGAAACCAGCAAACACGGTGTCTATTTAGGTTGGATAAACAGTTGACTTGGGAACATCTTGAACTGCCGAAATTTTGCGGAAACCTAAGCTGTAGTTGTCGTACGCGCAATAACAGAGCAAAAGAGGTTGGCCGTATAGTGCGATTTCTGCGGATGTGTGCTGGCCTGCTGCGGCGGGGGACGATGAGGTGTTTTTGTGAACCTGGGAAATCTTAGGTTGCTTACCGCGGAGCGTGCCCTTGGCATACGCTAGCGGGTGCGAGCGAGGGTTGAGGCCAGATTCGGACTCGGCGACCATGCCTACCTAGGACGTTGAAGATGAGTTTGTCGACAGAGGTTGGTCAGATTCTGCACGGACTCGCCGAGGCTGAGTCTGATGCTGCGCTCGGTGAGATCCTCGACAATACCGCAGGCGTCGGAGGCCGATGGTGCCTCGGGCTGAGGCTCGACCCGTGTTGATTGACACGGCCACCGTCACTGCGCTGCTGATCGACTACACCGCGATGGCCGGCATGGCGGGCTGAGAGACCTGACCGTCAGGTTTGGCCGCCAGCGCTTCCAAATCGACGTCATGGTGGTCACGATGATGCTGCTGATCTTGATTGTGCAACTGATTCAGTTCGCCGGAGACAAGGTAGTGCTGCACTACACGTGGTGGCGCTAGGCTAAGATCCCGTTGTCCATCCGATTTGTGCCATCTTGGGTCGTTTACTTTTGACTGCCCGGGTCCGGGTGGTGAAGGTCCGACAATGGGGCAAAAGCTCACATTGATAATGTTTGAAGCCTAAACTAAATCGTGTATCGTTGACTGCAACGCCAACAGCCCCTCCCACGCCTGCCCTAATAGCTGACCGGGAATGACCACCACACTGCGTGACTTTCGCTCGACCGGCTGGACCACTACTGAAGTTCCTGACGCGGTAGTGCTCTTCCTGCATGGCTTCGGTTCAAATGTGCATGGCCTCAGCTCACTGGCCCCGGCGCTCGGCTCGGATCTTCCGTAGGCTTCACTGCGCGCTCCGCTTGTGCTCGGCAACGGCAGGGCTGTGTGGTTCGAGATCACTACTCCGGGTGTCCCTGATGCCGCACCGGTTGAAGCGGCGACCGAGGCGATCTGGTCATGAATTGAAGGAAACGTCGATCCGACAACCAGGATCATTCCCGTCAGATTCTCCTAGGGCTGCCTGATGGCAAGCCGCATGATGCGGACCCGTCCTCGAACGGGTCATTGCTCCGGTATTCCTGGGCGTATTCGTGCTCGGCGCAACTCAGCTGGGCGACGTGTCGCTGCACGCAAACCTTCCCGCAGTGTTCTGGGGCCGAGGCGCCGAGGCTCCGTGGACCAGGTCATTGCCCCTGGTGGCGATCTCCCGCACCGTCGAATTCCTACCGGCCCTTCTTCGCTCGTCGAGAAGGTCTAACCTAGCCCAGGCCACGGCATCAACGCTGCCAAACTCGACGATGTCCGCAACTTCATCACGGCCCAGATCGGGGCCGCGGCTGTAAGCGGAGTATGAGTGCCGCCAACCCGTTCGAGATCTGCATCTTCACCTTTGGCGAGTTCACCCAAGATGCCGATGGCCATCCGATCAACGCGGCAACACGCATGCGGGACATCCTTGAATGGGCTCGGGTAGCCGACGAGGCCGGACTAGACGTCTTTGGCGTGGGGTAACCCCGTAACCGATCTCACGTGATACAGCGGCAAGATTCCCGGGACGGTTCATGCTCAGTGCTGTCAGTAGTTCGAGCGCAACGGGTGGAACCCTGAACCCAATTCGGGGAACTGTAGCATCACAGATCAGGTCCTAGAACGAGTCAGAACTTATGCGTCCAAATCCCCTTGACTCTGGATTGTTTCCAGGCTGAACTACTGTCATAAATTCCGTAGCCGCCGCACGACCACTCGAATGGTCGACCAGCGCTTAATTGCTGGTTGTACTGTTTCGAGGTTGCTCTTCTGCCTGAGTTGCGAGCCAGCGCGCAACCCCGAAAATTCCCCACCCTGTAGCGAAAAGGCGGTTTTCGAGATCTCGAAAGGACATTTGATGCTGTTCGACCGAGGCTTGCTCGAATTCTGCCGCTGTTCCATACAGGGTACGGACGACACCTTCGGCGTCGGCTTCAGCCCGCACACTTCGATAGTTCAAAGTGATCGAGATGATGACGGTACCGGCCACGACCACGCCAAGAATGCCATTTGCCAGCTTCGAAACGATGGCGAAAACACCAACTGGCACAAGGGCTCCGATCTCTCCAAAATAAGTTCCTGCTGCTGAGTAGTAGACGAATGTCCACAAATTCGGTGTTGCAGCGCAGAAAAACTGATCAGGCGCGAACGTGTACACGCCAAGGTTGATGAACGTAAAGGCGAGTATGACCTGGAACGATAGTCCAACGGCTGCCATGATGTTCAGAACCACAACGGAGGGCCCCCTGCGGTATTGATCGAGGCATCCAGCCCAGAATTGAAGCACACGCGTAATGAGTACGTGGTATCCAGCACTATCCCGAAATTTCGTCGCATCTTCGACTGTCCATGACTGGATCGTGATGCGGTTCGGCAACGTCGGCGTCGGAACCTTGTCGATTATTCTGCTCTGCAGCACCCAGTCGATGAACTTCTTCTGGGTACGTATGAAGGCCGTCGAGCGGACGAGATCGATCGCAGTTATGGTCAACCACCAGATCAACGTTATAGCCATCCCGATGACGCCAGCGATTACCCATGGAATCTCTGTCGACGAGATCATGAAACCCGAGAGGCTCGCGATGGCGAGGGCAATGGTGAACAGGCGCACCCTAGACCCGATGCTGGTGACGATTCCAGCGAGACCGACTACGAGCAATGAACTGCGTTTTTTGATCAGAAATTTCGGGAGCTTCCAACACAATAATACAAGGGGAAATCCGATGATATAAGCCAGACTTAGGCCGAGCTTCCGGGAGTTAAAAAGTAGTAGAAGTAGCGCTGTTAAGACGAGAACCAAAAGCCATCGGAAGTCGAGTATCCATACTGCCTGAGGGGCGATGACCGCAAGCATGACCCTGTCGAGGTCGCCTATAAACAATTTTACGACGATGAATGACCATACAACCGAAGCACTTACGTCAAGTACTCGCCGCCAGTCTGTTCGCCTTTTCCGTCGCCGAGAGTCGCCGCGGCGAGGGCGCTTTGAGTCCGCTACTGTCGTTGGTGACTGCTCGGGTGTGGGATTCTCGGCAAACAATCTATCGATGAGATCCCATACTTCGCCTGCTGGAGCATTGGGCGGAGAAGGCAACTTGCGATGGGAGCTAATCGAACGGGCATATACTTTTTGATTACGAGACTGTTCCTGCTTAACCATTGAATTCCTCCTTTCCGTATGAGGTATTTAAGTTGATGTAGGCTACAGATGAAGGGGCGCCGATGTGGTTCTGAGTGAGTTTTGGAATTGAGCAGTGCTCAAACAGCAACCATGAAGAGGTGCTTCTACGGAAATGATTAATGACGACACGGTTTACCCGCTTGCACAGTGAATGTATTTTGATCCCCGCACCTGCTGACTATCCGTCATCGCCCATACGTTCAGCTTCGGCATCGTGCCGGCGAGCCTCCAGCTGGTAACTGTTGGCGATGCCTCGAAGCATTCGCGCGGTTCGGGGCCATTGAGTCGAAATTTTGGCTGCCATGTCGCTGTATTCCTTCTCGAGAGCACGTTCCTGATCGCCCCCGTCGAACATCCCTCGTGTCGTAATTCCGCGTTGGTTGGTCTTCCCGATGTGCAAGCCCGTGTCGATACGAGCGTTGCCGACGTTTTCGATGATCTCGCGCACAGGTTCAGCGGGCCATACGCCATCTGTGCCGACCGGGCTTGAAGCGAGGATCTGGCCAATCTGTTCGTCACCAATTGATCCCCGGCCACAATCCGAAAGAGCAAGTCGTGCCGATCGAACCCACTTGGTCAGTTTTCCTGCATTGATGGTTCCATCGTCGCGCAGGCCTGGTAGTCTACGCCACTCGTGTAGCACACTGAACGATCTTTGGGCGATCGCCTGTTCTTGGGATGTCAGTGTTCGGTGCGATTCGCCCTCGCCGCGGAAAAGCAACTTGAGCATGTTGACGAAGTCTGTCGGGTCGTTGCAGAGAGCTCGGTAGAGGGCTTCGGAAGGTCGGTGCTCATTCAGCAGTTCAAAGAAGAAGAACTCGTAGCCGGGAAGTTCGGAGTCATCAGGAACGTGCTGCTCCATGTATTCCAGTAGCCGCCCTACGTAGTAGCCACTCATCGTGACGTCTTGAATCGGCTCCACTACAACACGTAAAGCACTGAAGACCTCCTTGATAAGGTTGATCTCGGGGTTATTGTTGTCTTTCAGCATCGCGCTCAAGAGTGCGGTGGCTTCCCACGGGCGCCCATGTTCCAGGAATTGGTGAATAGCTTCCGGTCGTTCGTCTCTCGAGACTCGGAAGTGCTGTGCATGGCGCCAATATGCCGCTTCGAGGTTTTTTTCGAAGGAAGCGATCTTGGTCCAATATGTTCGCGAAAGTGGCACCGCGGCCATTAACCGTTCCTGTGCAACCGCAGATGCCAAAGCCGGGCAACCAAGTGCATCATTCAACCAAGCGATGCCGCCGACGCGTATCTTGTCGCTGGCAAAAGAAATAGCGGCCTGTCGCAAATTTGATTCGTCCGAGTCCATCCAACCGAGAATCTCTGGCTCAGGTGCGTCGTCTTTGGCCGCTAGTTGATGCCCGACCGCATGCGGCATCTTTACATCGACGATGAGCGACTCCAGCTCCTTTAGACCGCGCGATAGGACTTCCTCGAGCGCTTCCTGCTGCATATGATTGAGCGCAGCCTCGAATCCGTCGTCTCCGAATTTGTAGCCGGGTACCCGAGCGTTCCAATCGAAGAGTGCCGAGAAACGCCGAGCATCTTGGGTCGGTTTAAGCTTGCGAGCAATCGAACGGAACAATGCAACGTCATCTGTAGGCATAGCCCACTCCGAATCGGAATATTCTTCATGGCGGTCTGCTTCGGCGTTGAGAACCTCCCATACGGCGAAACGTTCGTCGGTTGTCCAGACGGCGTCATGAACGGCTTTGCCGAGTACCGCAATGACGTTCTTGCGCTCTTGGAGGGGCAACTCATCAATTTTCGGGATGAGGTCACGCCAGCGTTCTGGATTGTTATCTGCTGTGGCCACCGCCAACTTGGTGATCTCCTGGATATAGCGTCCCCAATCCGCGTATGAAACTGCTTGCCTGGCAGGTGCCCAGTCGCGATAGGCGGGAGCATGCGGAGGGAAGGCAACCGAATGCTGACTGGGCCAGACGCCCATGATGAGCTTCCAGCCAATATCTGTCTCACGTGCAAGGAAGCGCTCGATAATGGTGAGCTTGTCATCTACACTGGCACCGCTTTGCACGCACCAGCCCAACGTCAAATTTTGCAGGCTTTCAATGGGCCGGTTGCTGAGCTGGCCTCCTGGATCAATCGACGCTAGCCGAGCCAGCAAGTCTGCGGCACGTCCGAAATAGGCGGGCGACCAGCACAAAGCCTCGATTGCCCAGAGAAGGTTCGGGTGTGGCGACGAAGAGCCGAACGCATTCGACTCACGGTCTTGGAACATGTTGCGAAGGACAGGATTCTCTCGCTCGAGATCTAGACCGACGGCATCTTGAAAGACCTCGGGGGCTGCCTCAGCAAGGTTTGGAAGCACATGCGCTAAACCCTGCCAGATCTGACCGCTGATGTCCGAGTTTGCGGTTTCGAGGAGACCATGAACAATACTGTCGACACGGTTCTGCATGGCGATTTCCGAAGGGAGCTCCGCATCGCTGGCGGCAGCGAGCGCTAGACCCGCAGCAAGTCCCTTCTGTAGAATTTTCGAATACTTTGGATGGATCCCCTGAATATTCGCGGTCAATCTAGCAGGTGAGTCCATGCCATTGAACGGATCAGCATCAAGCAGGACTTCAGGGACCGCTTCAGCCCATCGCGCTAGATCGCTGGTGGTGATTCGAGGAAGAAGAAGTAGCGCCGCCTCGACGGGAGAGGTGAGGCGCCAAACACCCCCGGAGTAGACGAATGGTGCATCCGCGCGGCTGGCCAAGCTCTTGAGGAGTCGCTCTATGTCCTCTCGATTGTGCCCTGTCAATTTTTCAAGAATGTTCAGATCACCATCTTGGTTCGACCAAGAGCCGATCAAAACGAGGGGGCCAAAAATCGACGCCCACTCGGGTCGAGCAACCCAATCAGGGGCAGCCAAACGAGGTTCTCGCGCAATGGACCTGAAGAGGGCTGGCATGCTTCGCCGAGCCAGCGAAACCATCGCTCCTACCTTGTTTGAATCTGCACCTTTGATCTTCAAGGCCTCGCAGGCGGGGGAGTAATCAATCTTGTTCAGAGAGATTTTCTTGGAGCTACGAACTAAATCGTTCGGATCAGCGACAAGGACGACTCGGTGGCCCCGTTCCAAGGCGGCTCCAAGATTCAATCCATCCCTAAAGAGTGGTATCAATACCAGCGGAACGTTTGAATCTTTGAGGCGATCCCAAGCGACTGAGTCATTAACCAGGATTGTACGATTAATCAGGTCGTCGAACATTTCAAGCGCTGCATAGACGAAGGCAAGCGCTTCGTCTCGCCAAGGAGCTTGGATAGTGATCGTACCGTAATCAGCAATGCCAGTTAGTTGAGTATGTAGCTCCTCGGCCTGGTTCAAGCGACCTGCGAGATGGAAGGTCGATGGCAAAGGCGGATCTGTCTGGGCCTGAAATTCCAGCCACCAACGTTCGATCGTTCGCGCGGCACGTGGCCGGTAGCCGAGACGTTCCGAGATCCAGATGTGAACAGAGGGTGTTGCCTGAAGCCACCCTTCAAGTACGTGCGCGTCGATCGCTTTGACATCCACGAAGGTGCTGTCAACTGCTCTTTCGGATGCCCAAACGCTCGCGCCTGCCCAATTTCGTGGCGTAGCGAAGACGAAAATTGCATTGCTGTCTTTCGACTGTGTCGCTTCACGCTTGTCATAGTCGCTCTGCGCTTTCCACTTTGGGCTCTGACTGGTCCCGAATTCAAAGAACAACTCACCTGCTGGAAGGTAAGGACTACCTGTTGATGATGCTGTTCCATCCCATCCAGGCGCGGCTATACCTTCGTGAGCGCGTACTTCAAGGCCGCTGATGCCAGGCGTAACTGAGAGAAGCCGGCGCATCAGTTCAGGGAAGGCACCTTTAGCGTCCTCGCTTCCAGCCCATGAGTTTAATGCGTTGGCCGTGACAAGCTCGGGATTATCTACGCGTAGGGCTGGAGCTACCGACGACGTTGTTTCTCCGCGTTGTCGTTGCACCCGCAGGACTTCCTCTCGCGCAAAACGGTGGGACGTTGCACCGGGTACTCGGGCGGAGATCAGCACACCGACTTTTACCCAGTTGCGGATCGTATTTTCGTGAACTCCCAGAAGCCGGGCGGTCTCACGGACGTTCATGTACGACTTATAGTTCCCACTATCCATATATTCAGCATAGCAGATTGTGGACTTTGTGCACATTGTTCGTGGCGCGTAACAAAGGTATTTTCTTGTTGCCAGCGGCGGTCTTAGCAGTGACTTCACGAGTATTTTTTCGGTCTCGGAACTTCCGCGTCATATTGAGCTGCCGTTTACACAGTTGTCAGATATCGCTGCCTTAATCAACTTGTTGCCCTGAATCACACGTGATTGGATATCATCCAGTCCTCACCCCGGAATAATGAAGAGAGGATATACCCGCGACACTGTCATTCGTTGAAAACGAACCAGACACGCGACAGATGCACTGTTGCCGGCGGATTGAGATGTGCTCAGAGCCTCTCTTGGTCCAAGGCTCCCTCCAAGCCGAATGCGTCCATATCGGACAGCCGGTCGATGACATTGAGGCAGCGGCGTCGGATGTCTTCGCTTCCTTGTTTGTACAGGCGAAGGACCACCGCCACGAGGTGCGAGCCGCCCATTGCCGGTCTCACCCTAGTGCCGCCGGGCTCCGGCACTTCGGATTTGACGAACCGTTCGCAGGCGTCAATGGTTGAAGGAGGCAACACTGTCGTACTTTCCTCGAGCGAGGCAAACAGATTTCCTCCATGCTGTGAAAAAGCCAAGCTCTCCATGAACTCTTTCACAAGCATCTCAGCGGTCTGCTGGTCGATTTCATGAATCCGCCAGAGAGCGCGGGCGGCAGCTTCGCGAACATCAGCGTCGCTGTCATGCATCAGTTGAGCCACGATTTCTGGGGCAGCCTCCAGCGATCCGATGAGCGCCTCAGCAACCCCGTATCTGGCAGGGGCGCTTAGGTTATTTAGTTCATGGGGTGCGGGATCCTCAATGGAACCGTTTATGTAGGCAACGATCCAGGGGTATGCTGCTCGTTTGGCTGTGGCGTCATCGGCAGTGAGCGCGCGAAGTAGGTGTGGCGCAAAGTCACAGGAACGGCGGAGAACCGCATGTTTCAGCAGTTCGGCGCATTCATATGTGCTGAAAATATCCGTAGGGGACATTGTGAACATATCCTGCGCAATCTCCAGAGCCTGATCGGGCAGCGTATTGAGCAGAGCGAGGATTGCCTCGGCGCTCCGAACACGGACCGCCATTATCGGATCGGATGCCAGTTCGCGGACGGGGCTCAGAAGCTGTTCGCAAAGGTGCGGCTGAGCAAAAAGGATGCGAGCAAGACACACTGCGGCGGCGCCCCGTGTAGAGTTCAGACCTGCAGAAGAAAGATCTCCGCCATACAGGTAGTCCCCGGTTGCGTTCTTGGTCCTCGCCGAATCGCATTCAGGGTCCTCATCCGAACAACAATTGATCACGAGTTCGACTAGTGCACCAGGGGCTTCTGAAGCAACTGTCTCGACAGCCCAGCAGATGTCCCGGCCTATTTTTTCACCCGCGACCTGGCGTCCGTGTTCACACAACTGGATGAGGAGATCAATAGGGATTTTGCCGGCTACAGAACGCAATATGGCGCCTATGTGGCCAGCATGGATAGGATTGTCCAGTTCCATCGCTAATCTTGCAAAACGCTCGGGTTCCTTCACAGCCCGTTCACCTAGAAGGCTAGACAGCTGACGAATGCCTCCCCTAGGTCCATCGCTGTGGGACCACTGGACGGAATCGGATTCGTGGGTACTAATTGCGCCGATCCACTGAGGGTCCGTTAGAAATTCTGCCGCGGCTTGAGGGATCGGGGCACCCGCAAAGTTTGCAATGATCGGCTGCGGGGGCGAAGGCAAGTGCTTGAATTTCCGCTCAAGTTCCTGAATCCGGCGGATTGCATCTCTGTTTCGTTTAGCCGGATCGATGGCTGTCAGCAGCTCAAACTGGGCACGGCCAAAATACGACCGTTCGTGAGCGCTTCGCTCATACCACGGGTAGTAGTTGATAAGGATTTCGGTCAGTTGTTCTAAGAGCTTCGGAGTGCAGTTCTTTGTCGCGGTTTCGACAAGTTCGCGGGACGACCAGCGGCTACTGGATGCATATCCCAGCTCCAGGTTTCTTGGATCTGAGATCAGCCATTGGGCGGCTATGTCGGCCAGATTACTCGTGTTGAGGGCGCGACAGGACAGGAACCGAAGTTCCTCGATGTCGCTTTCCATGAGAGGTCTGATGTAGTCAAGCAGCTCGGGCAAACGTCCTTCTTGCAGGGAATGGAGTGCTGTATCTAAGCCGGAGAAGAGCGCCTTGTCGATGCCCAACGGCCGCCCGGGGTATCGGTAATTCCACCGAGTTCCGCGCCGGAGGTCAAATTCCACACCAGACTTGGCGGTTTTTTGCAGAATATTCGTGACAAACGGTAGTACTTCATGCAGATATTGCTCCGGTGATCCGGAAGCGATCCTTGAAATGACTTCTTCGCCCCCTGAAGACAAGGTGTTTGGCAGGTGGTCAGCATCGAAAGGGTCCGCGACACCCTCGAGCGCTGACATGTAAGTTGCGCGGCGCAGGTATGCGCCCATGACTCGGGCCGCCTCGGATGGCGCATCTTCGGACAGGGTGTAAAGGATCGTCAAGAAGTCACTGTTGACCGACATCGAGCCTCGCACGCCGTCGACGTGACCTCCCTCGAGCAGTTCGACAGCCAAAGGAACCAAAGCAGGGGAGAGCGATCGCGACAGAAGTGCGGAAAAGATGGATTTCCAGTGGCCCTTTATACCCAGATATGGCCGAACTAGGTCGGCGACGCGTTTAGGCCGGACACGTGCGGCACACGAGAGATGGTCCGCCACGAGTGCGAGCTTGTCCTGGTCGGCCAACATAATCTCCCAGTCACCAACTGCGTCCGCTGCATCGAACCACGCAGGTTCCGAGAGAAGGGCCAGCAATTGGTGAGATCGTCGAGTGGTTCCGAAAGCCAGGCTTCTGAGTGCGCGCCAATCGTCGGCTCGTGCATCGAACTGTCGTAACAGGACGAGAGGTATGTCCAGCAGGTGGGAACGGATCGAGTTGTTGGTCAGGAGGCGGATTACGGTGTGCAGGAATTTCGGACGGTCTGTCTTGGCTAGGTATTCAAGAACCTGGCGCGTTTGGCCCCTCCTGAACAACGCCTGACCGGATTCCAAAAGGAAAGCCTCCAGGTTCCCACTGCTGGCAATGAATCCCTCGGCAAAGAGGTAGTCGAAGTAGGTCTCGTGAAAGAACGAGATGGACGAGCGCTCTTTGAACAGGATTCCGTATGAAATGAGTCCGTCAACCTCGAAAGGGTCGGCTGAGTGCAGCACGGACGCAGGAGCCCGGAGCGCCTCGTTCTCACTCATGTATGAGACCAAGGGGCCGCTGATCGAATGCCAGTTCATGGACCCGACACGGGCTCGAGTGTCCCTCAGAAATTGTTCGGTGAACCTCTCATAAAGGTCGGGAAGCGTCGAGAAGGACGTCGATTTGTTGACCATATCGAGCTGGCTGAAGACCGCGTAATGGAGGGGGACTTCCAACAGCTTCATTGTGTCGGCGTCCACGGTGTTGGGGGCCACTCCGGACCGTCCCAGCGCATCTGCAACTTGAGCAGGAGTGAAGGGTCCTATCTTCAGTTCTGCGACCCGGTGTTTGTCGGATCGAAGCCGGCCCAATCTTGGGTCCTTGAGTAGGTCGACGGTTCGAATGACGAGGACGATCCGCAGGTTAGGATTCGCAGTCGCCTCAGAGAGTACTTCGTCTATCGAGTCATAGTTGTCCTGCATTCGGCCGCTGTATGTGGCAACCGCGTCTAGCTGGTCAATAAACAGAACCGCGGGAGTGCCATTCGAAACCCCAGCAAGGAGGACAGCGGGCGAAGCAACGAGTTCTGCAGACCTACCCAAAGCATTGGAGGTATGAACGTCTGGGAGCGTCTTGTCCATGCTCAATACGGCAGAGTACCAGCCCATCGTGTTAAGGTTCCTCAGTACAGCGTCAACAAGGGTCGATTTACCACTGCCGGCTGTCCCATGTAGCAGGAGGATCTGCTGTCCCTCCGATTCAGCGGACATGAGCCAGTCAATAACGGAATCTATCCGATTCTGATCGGTCAGAATGGAGCTTGGTTTCAGCTGTGAAACTTTCCGGCGGTGCCGTTCAACGGTGGACAGCAGGGATTTCAAAGCGTTTGGGTCATCGACGAGGAGGCGCCGTTCGAATCCCTGTGCCTTTAGCTGGTCCCAGACAGATGGTCCGGTGATGGTTTGATGCAGTTGGGAGGTCAGCCAACCGGCGAGTTCGTTCATTGCGACGGCGGGGTTGCCGCTGAGCAGTTGTTCAATCCTTGAACGCACCAGCGGTTCTAGGGTGTGTTCGGTGTGGTGTTCGATGTGGAGATTTCGTAGGTACGTCCAAGCTGTGCCAGGGGATACTTCCCAATGAGCGGCGAGAGCCTGAAAATGCTCTTGGGAGGGACCTGTCGCGATCTTGTGGAACTCCTCGAGGTCTTCCGAGTCGCGTGCACGTGAAGTCAGGTCTTCTATATCTGCTCCCGGCGTCGAGAGCACCAAGCGGACCTTGTGGCCGTTCGCTAGATGATTCTGTATGCGTGAAAGAACTTTGCGTTCCTTCAGTACGCCGATTGTCCAGTTTCTGGTGGAGGGAACATGCTTGACCTGTTCACACCATCGAACTCCGCCCTCGTCGATCCAAAACTCGATCCCTTCGCCTTCATCCCCTGGTGGCTCTAGGCGCATGCTCGAAGCTTCACCCCGCAGGAGAGACGAAATCCTGTTGATGGTCCACCAGGTTTCGAATTGATTTCCGAGCTTATCCGCGGCACCGCCAGGCAGTGCGCTCACGCTGGCAACTCGTTGTTTTGGATTGGCCCCTGAACCTGTGGACCAGCCTTGCCCGGTTCGTCTGGTGTGCGTTGGACAATGCGGTATACCGTGCTCAGTGCGATTCCGGAGAGGTCGGCGATTTCTGCGCTGGTATGTTGTTCGCCATGATGGAATGCGACGAGGTGTTTTTCCGGGGTGGGGGAGAGCTTGGATTGCTTGCCGCGGAACTTACCTTTGGCCCTGGCGATTTGCACGCCTTCGCTGGTGCGGGTCTGGATGAGGTCCGATTCGAATTCAGCGGCCATGGATAGGGCGTTGAAGAGCAGCTTGCCGAAGGGGTCGTGGTTGGTTCCGTCGAGGCTGAGCTTGATGTTGCGCTTGGTGAGGCTCTCGACGATGTCGTAGGCGTCGGGCTGGGATCGGGTAAGTCGGTTCAACTGGATGTCCACTAGGGAGTCTCCGGCATGGCAGGCGGCGAGGGGCTGTTGGAGTCTAGGGCGTTCGCACTTCCTGCCGGTGAGGCCACGGGCGACGTAGACCAGGCTGCCCGGGACCCCGAGTGGCTTGAGGCGAGCCTGCTGAGTGGAGAGGTCCTGTTGGTTGGTGGAGATGCGGGCGTACCCGACCCGGTGCGGTGACATGACCTAAGCGTAGCGTCTGCGTCGCCCGACAAGGTCGGTTTTGCGGGCGGGGCGACTGGGAATCGGGGTTCCCTGAGTTTTCAACGTATTTAACCGTCAAAATTTCGATGTCAGGGTTGCGGTGAGTCATCCGTTACGAAGGATCCAGACTAGGTTCCGATGGCGCAAAAACTTGATTCGAAGGTGAGCACCTGTACAAAGCAACTAATTTCTCAAAAATTGTGGAATTCTGGACTGTCCATCAATAGTTGCGGGAACCCCGAACGAATGCCAGTTTCCAGTAGCCACGGCAACATGGACTTTGCTGAAACAAAAAAGCCATGTCGACTTGGGCGAAGGAATCTTCGAGCGTCTGATTACCGACCATCTGGCTGGCCGACTGCAGTAGTTGACCCACTATAAGCAGCCGGTTGAACCGGTCAAGGACGAGAATGCTTTAGGCGAGCTAGCTAGCTGGCTTTCTCAGACATGCGATTTAAATACGGCTGGACATGATCACTCCAAAGTCGAAAATCCGGTTGATCAACAAGATTTTCGACCTCATTGGGAACACCAAAGAGATACTTTCGGGCCCCAGAAGCTTATGGAACTGCAACGTGAGTCATCATCACTACTCATATGGGCGCCACGCTATTGATGAGTTGGTTCGTTGTTTCGGTGCCGAAGTCCACATCAATTATGAGACCAATGCGACGAGGCTTCATTCCAAGACATGGATGTTCCGAAACTTGGGGGTTGATACCGCATGCGTGGAAGCTCCAACCTCGGCTGGCCGATGTTGCTTGAAGGAATCGAATGGAATGTCCGACTCTCGGGTATGGTAACGCCTTGCACTTTCACTATTGATGGTTGACGTTGGTTTGTGAATGGCAATGGTGAGTGCTACAAAATCGACGCCGCCGAGCTCGACGACGTCCGCGAATTCATTTCGGCCCGGATCGGTGCCGATGTGGTAACCGACATATGGGAGACATCACTCCGTTCGAGGTCGGTATGTTCACTTTTGGTGCGCTCAGCCGCGCCACAGCGAGGACTAGTCATTTCCTAATGGCCGGATCGTTTGGACTTTGCTGGCATTGATTAGCCCTGAACTTTCGGGGATGAGCCAATTTTTGGAGTTATGCAGGCGTGCTACCTGCGCAAGCGGGTTTGTTTTTAAGTGCGAAGCTGCTTTCCCCGTAGTTATTCTAGGGCTGTCCATGAGCTTTGCATGGAGGCGTCTGCCCGTGCCACGTCTCCAGGCTCCTGGGTGCCCAACCTAAACTGTCCGTCGCACTGACTAGCGTAGCTGTTGTTCGAATACGTGTTCGAATAGAATTGATCCAGCAGGGTTGAAGGAGCTACTCGTGGGCATGTTTACCGAATCTATCCAGGTTTCCTGCGCACCCAATGGGGTGCCGTTGCGGGTTTCCTGGCAGGGCTGCGACTATCGGCTGGTTGCCGAGCCGCAGCGCTGGTTCGAGCGCCGCAAGTGGTGGGACGAAAACCTGCGTGTACCTCATGGGGTTGGTGCAGGCATGGTGGATTACGAGATGTGGCGGCTGGAGATCACCCCAGCGGCAGGCCGTGGATCTACGCAGAGCATTGACGTGAGTTTTGACCCGCAATCCACGCAATGGCGGCTTGTTCGAGTGAATCGGGACATGCCCATCAGTGCCTGAGTGGAACTAAATGCTTAATCTTCGAAACTTTGTTCTAATGGTATTCCCAGCAGTTTCGAAGGACCCGGATCATGAGCTTTACCCACCTGAATGTCACGTCCTCCTATAGCCCGCACTACGGCGTCTCCAGCCCGGCGCAGCTGGCGGCAACCGCCCGTGCGCAGGGCGCCGACGCCTTAGCGCTCGCCGATAGGGACGGGCTGTTTGGCGCGGTCAAACACGTTGCCGCCTGCCTGGCCGAGGGGTTGCGGCCAATTCTCGGTGTCAATGTGGCGGTGCTCGACGATGCGGGGAAGCCGGATGGGCGGATCATCCTGCTCGCCAAGGGACATGTGCAAGGGCGCGGGCATGCGGCGCTGTGCCGCGCGGTCTCCGCGGCCCACCAAAACCCGCGCGGAGTGATTGGGTTGAATCGGGCCGAACTTGCCACGCGACTGGCGCAGGGTGGCCTCGTGGTGCTTGTCGGAGCGGAGTCCGACGTTTCGAAAGCTATTGAAGCCGGCAAATTCCAGCAGGCCCGCACGCTGCTGGCGCAGTGGAAAAAACTTGCTGGCCCGTGGCTGCGCGCGGAAATCACCACCCACCTCTCCGCGCCGGGCAAGCGTTACAGCCTGGGATTCGCCAGCAAACTGCTTCGCTTTGCCGGCGAGCTGGGCATCACCCCCGTATTGAGCAATGCCGTGCGCTATGCAGACCCCGACGGCGCGGTCACCGCAGATATCTTGGACTCAGCCCGGGTGCTGCACAGCCTGAAGGCGCTGGATGAACTGCAACCCACCGGACAGGGCTGGCTGAAAACGCCGGCACAGATGCACCAACTGGCCCAGGATCTCGCCCGGGTCACTGAACGATCGTGGGCGCGCAAGCTCCTGCGTTATACCGAAGATCTGGCTGACTGGGCGGCGCTGGATGCACACACCGATATGGGGTGGAAGCAGCCGGTGATCCCCGAAGCCTCGGTGCTGGGTTTACACCGCCCCGCCATGCAGGAACTCACCGAACGTGTCTACAGCGCGGTCAACACACTGCTTCCCACCCAAGACCGAACCACCGTCGAAAAGCAGCTCGCCCTGGAGCTGGGAGTCATTGGCCGACTGGACTTCGCCGGCTACTTCCTCACCGTCGCCGAAACCGTCAACCTCATCACCGGCATGGGGGTACGCGTCGCCGCCCGCGGCTCCGGAGCCTCCTCGCTGGTCAACTACCTGTTGGGCATCAGCCAGGTGAACCCGCTGCAACACGACTTGGTCTTCGAACGGTTCCTCTCCGACACCCGCACCACGCTGCCGGACATCGACATCGACGTGGAATCCGCGCGCCGCCACGAGATCTACCGCAAGATCTTCACCAGCTTCGGGGAAGAACGGGTCAGCCTGATGAGCATGCAGAACGCCTACCGCGCCCGGGGAGCGGTCCGCGACGCCGGAGCCGCGCTGGGCATCGAGCAGGAACAGGTGGATGAGATCGCCAAGCAGCTCTGGCGTTTCTCCGCCTCCTCCTTCCGGGAGGCGCTCGCCGAGAAGCCGGAGCTGAACGCGCTGGCCGAACGGATTACCGACGACTCCCAGCTGGATATCCTCATCGACGCCACCGAACGCCTGGACCGGCTGCCTCGGCACATCTCCATGCACCCCTGTGGCGTCATCCTCTCCGACGCCACACTGCTGGACCGCACCCCGGTCCAGCCCTCTGGCATCGCCCTGCCCATGAGCCAATTCGACAAACACGACATGGACCTCATGGGGCTGATCAAACTCGACGTACTGGGGGTGCGCATGCAGTCAGCTATCGCCTACACCCTGGAGGAGATCAAACGCCTGCACCCCGATGCCGCCACGGTAGCCCGCGCCGGGGGACACACCACCACCAGCTACATCGAACCTACCGGACACATCGACCTGGCCCGCGTCCCGCTGGATGACGCACCCACCTTCGAGCTGATCCGCTCCACCCACACCCTGGGCTGCTTCCAAATCGAATCCCCGGGCCAACGCGAACTGATCGGCAAACTCGCCCCCACCGAATTCAACGACCTGATCATCGACATCTCCCTGTTCCGCCCCGGCCCCATGCAATCGAACATGGTTAAGCCCTACCTGGAACACCGCCACGGCTTCGCCCCCGAACAGTTCCTGCACCCAGACCTGAAACCAGCACTCGCCGAAACCCACGGAGTCACCGTCTTCCACGAACAGGTGCTGCGCATCCTGCACGTGATGACCGGCTGCACCCTGGGCATGGCCGACGTCTACCGCCGCCACCTGGGCAACCCCGCCCAGGAACCAGCGGTCGAGCACTACTTCCGCACCAACGCCACCGCCAAGGGCTACAGCCAGCAGACCATCGACGAGGTCTGGAAGGTGCTGGCCGGTTTCGGCTCCTTCGGCTTCTGCAAAGCCCACGGGGCGGCCTTTGCCGTGCCCACCTACCACTCGGCCTGGCTCAAGGCCCACCACCCCGAAGCCTTCCTGGCCGGCATCTGGGAGCACGACCCGGGCATGTACCCCAAACGGCTTTTGGTCTCCGAGGCACGACGAATGGGCATCCCCATCCTCCCGCTGGACATCAACCGCTCCACCGGACACTACCGAGTAGAACAAACTTTCGAATCAGCTCCGGCTGCCACCCCCGCCGTGCCCCGCGCCCCGGGAACCCTGCGCCCCGGACGCTACGGGGTCCGCCTGGCCTTCCGCGACATCCACCAGATGAGCGAACGAGAAGTTGAACGCCTCGTCGCCGGACAACCCTACGAACACCTCGCCGACGTGCGAGACCGCGCCGGGCTGTCCCGCCGCACCTACCAAAACCTCGCCGCGCTGGGCGTATTCGACTCGCTGCTCTCCGGAACCAACCGGGCGGACACCATCGCCCACACCCAGTCCATGGCCCGCACCAGCCTTCCCGCCAAATACCGCCCAGGCCCCGGACAACTCACCTTCGACCTAGGGCAAATCGAACACATCGCCACCACCGGAACGGAGCTAGAACCCGCAGACATCATCCGCACCGAACTCGACCTGATGCACCTGGACGCCAGCGAACACCTCATGACCTCCTACCGGCAACGCCTAGCCCACCTGCCAATCACCCAGGCAATCGAACTGCTGCACCTGCGCAACGGAACCGAGGTACTCGTCGCAGGGGTACGCGTCGCCACCCAAACCCCGCCCATGCGCGGAGGCAAACGCGTTGTCTTCATCTCCGTAGACGACGGCACCGGCTGCATCGACGCCACCTTCTTCGACGACACCCAGCAACGCACCGGACCGCTGCTCTTCTCCACCCGCATGCTGCTCATCCACGGTGTCACCCGACGCACCGGACCCCGCGGCATCTCACTGCAGGCGCTCAACGCCTGGGACCTGCACCAGCCCGAAACCCTGCCGGAAACCGGCTACCTGGAAAACGCCGCCCGCCCGCGAGCCAGCTACCGGCCGAAACTGGGCAACGCAGTCCCCGGGGGAGAAAGCGTCAGCGAACTCGCCCAACGCATGAACGCCGAAGGCCTGGACCAACGCGGCGCCTAGCTACACCGACGAAACATGCCCGTCCACATCAATCACAAACGACGGATTATGCACAAAATCCCAACGGAACCCGTCAGGATCGGCCACGCACGCACTCATCCCGCCCCACGGCTGCACCGTCGGCGCCGACACCGAGCTCGCACCGGCCTCCAGTGCTCGCCGGTAATGGTGCTCAACGTCTTCGTCACTGTGGACGTTGTGTCCGAGGGAGAGGGGAGGAGCCTTATCGCCGTGTCCCACGTTGCCGTACTCGCTGGGCATTTGAGACACGTCCCATAGCGCGAGCATCAGCCCGTGCCCAGCGCGCACAAATGCGATCTCCGGGTGGGCCGGTTGGACCAGGGCGAAGCCCAGCCCCTCGGTGTAGAACTTCAGCGAAGAGCTCACGTCGCGCACGCCAAGGGTGATGGCATTGATGGTGGGTGGGGCTGGATTAGTCATGCACCCAGCCTAGGTCGTGCCGATGCGCCCGGGAAGAGGGCAAAAAATTCGGTATAGAAAGTGTGCATTCCAATGGCTGGTCTCGCATATCAGGGCGCCACATGATTGGGCGGCCTCCGCGCTCTGGGGCCAGGGATCCCGTGCGCATGAATTTGCCCATGCCTGACACAAGGCATGGGCAATGCTCAAGTGGCGATCTTCCTTAGACGGGCAGGTTGGCTTCTATGGCCGCGATGATGGACGGATCATCCGGTACGGTCCGCGGGCGGAAACGCATAGTTTCGCCGGACGGCAGGATCAAGAACTTCTCAAAGTTCCAGCTCACGCGGCCCGCTTTCCCTGCGGCATCTGGTGTCTTTTTCAGCTCCGTATACAGTGGGTGCTCATTCCTACCGTTGACGCGTATACGGTCGAATACGGGAAAACTCACCCCGTAGGTGGTGGAGCAGAATTCCGCAACCGCCTCGTTACTGCCCAATTCCTGAAGAAATTGGTTGCTAGGGAAACCCAGAACGGTAAAGCCACGGTCCTTGTAGGTGCGTTGAAGTGCTTCAAGGGTGGCATATTGGGGAGCGAGGCCACAGCGGGAAGCAACATTTACCACGAGGATGACCTTCCCCGAGTAGTCGGACAGACTGGTCGTGGTTCCGTCCATCTTCACGATGGGGATGGTGTCGATGTTCATAACTAATCCAGCAATCAGCCGCCACATTTCATTCCCGGCCTACCCCAGAGGTCGGCTCGGATTACCGGTAGGCCGGTAGTAGCGACCTCGCCATCGCAAAGAATGAGAGCCCGGCGATCATTTTCCCAGCGGTTGAACATACTGTCCCGCGCTCGAAGGCCACTTGCCAAGAAGCCACCTAAAAGTAGATCCACTGCTCGTTACACACCGTGGACAGCTCGCATTCTCGTCGTAAACGAAGCTCTTCTTGCCAGAGGAGTGACGAATGATGATGCCGCGCCTCGGTGCCGCCGGCAACTCACCAGATGCGGTAGCTGCGCTGGCACCGCAATTTACACAGGACCGCAGTACCCCAAGCCAACCATTCGCCCCACTGGGAGCAAGTCTTCACCGAGATGCAGCGAGTCCCATCACCCCAGGCCCGACGAAGAAACTTCCTGAACACCCCAAGGTCAACATTGCTACCTTGGCTACATGGCCATAGTTCTACTTACCGGAATGTCCGGAACAGGCAAGAGCACAGTACTCGCCGAGTTGCAGGCACGCGGATACAACACCGTAGACACCGACTACGGACCATGGACGCTACCCGACGGAACCTGGGACGAACACCGCATGAAAGAACTCCTGGCACACAACCACGAGCTGATCATCAGCGGAACTGTAGAAAACCAAGGAAACTTCTATGACCACTTCGACCATGTGATCCTGCTCAGCGCGCCGCTGGCGATACTCATGCAAAGAGTCAAAACCCGAACCAACAACAACTACGGCAAAACCAGAGAGCAGCAATCACAAATCGCCGCAGATAAGCAAAGCATCGAACCAATCCTCCGACGGGGCGCAACAGCCGAACTTGACGCATGCCAACCAGTCGCAGAAATCGCAAACTCCATTGAAGTTCTGCTAGCACGCCTCCACTAGGGAAGAGACGAAAACTCACACCGAAGAAATAGGGCACTGAACCTCACACTGTTTCACTGCACAAGGAGATCGAATTCTTATCGCTTGCCAGTTTGAAACGATCTCATGCCCCACATATTTCTTTTACCTACATACTGTCCGAGGAAAGTCGCGCATGCAGATGCATATCGTGCCAACCATCCACGTGAAGAGCTTGTTTGCGCTTGGTGCCTTCATGGAGATAACCACATTTTTGCGCGACTTTGCATGACGCCGGATTATCTACGGAGTGCGAAAGTTCGAGACGATGAATACCGATTGTCTCAAATGCCCATGCAGTAAGAGTAAGCAATGCCTTCGCGGCGAGACCACGCCCACGTGCACTCGGCAGTATCCAATAGGAAATCTCGGCAGAACCTGCTGACAAATCGATGCGGCGTAAACTCACCTGTCCTACAATTTCACCATGAAGGGTGATCGCCCAACCGGCTCCGGACTCGTTTTTCCAGCGGTCTTCCCAATGCAGTACCCAAGCGTGAGCTTCCGTTGCATTCATGGTTCGTCCGTGCCATTGGACGATAGCAGGATCAACGAAGGCTTCCTCAATAACCGTTGCATTTGCGGCCAACCATGGACGTAGCTGTAAATCACCATTCAATAAAACCGGTTGAGCGTTGCGAGCAAGGTGTCCTGGCAAAAATACGGGCTGAATCAGCTGTGGCATTAGCCAAGTCAACCAGAACAGACTACACATCGTCGACATATCACTGATTCTTCTATGGCTAAGGGTGCCCACTAATCTTCATCACTGCAAATGTCCAAAATGGTGGGAACACTGCCGAACGCGAACGAACCGCCGAGGCAATGCCAGGGCGCAAGATAGCAACGAGCCGCCAAAACAAATCGCGCAGAACTGCCGGTAGACTGGAAAGTGGCATCCACTTGGTCAAACATCCGGAGCACAAAACTCATGTTGGATAAACGCCCGCCCCGCACTTACAAAACCGGCGCAGTAACTGCTGCCTTACGGATTACCGGGATCGTTGTGACCGCTGGTGCTGTCATTACGTTGTTGGTCAATTACTCGAACATGCCAGCGACCGTTCCGACACACTTCAACTTTCGCGGCGAAGCGGACTCCTTCGGACCAAAAACCAGTGTGCTGTGGCTAGCTCTCCTGCAAGTACTGGTGCAAACACTCCTGTCCTGGGTCTCCACCAAACCAAGGATCATGAACTATCCAGCACCCCTGACCGAGAACAACGCGCAAGCACTCTACAGGGAAGGCGAACGCCTCTTGGTCTGGGTCGGGCTCTGCGTCAGTGTGCTTTTTGCGGGCACAACCACAGTGCACTTCTCACCTATCGGCGGACGCATCGTCGCCGTAGCCGGCTCAGGACTCATACTCATAACGCTCACGGGAGTCATCCGACTGTTCCGCGCCTCAAACCGCACCACAGAAACCACCTCACCGGACTACAAGTAGATCCACTGCTCGTTACGCGGCACCGACAAATTGCGCCCCCGCTGAGCCCGGAACTCTTGATCAATATCTCGCGGCGCGTGATGATGGCGCTGCTCGCTACTTGGAACACGCGATAAACCGACTCGAGAAAGTACTCTCGAGGGTGACTCCGGATGCTTTTTCATGCTCACTTCTCCTTGAATATTCCTCGGCGCAACGTCCACGGACCCCAGATCCGCTGTTGCTTTGAAAGTTGCAGGCGACTGCTCACCTGCGCTCGCCGGTTCACTGATCAAGTGATCCGGATGCGGGATGCCGCGCACATGCTTTGAGCACCATGCGGCGATGGTTGAAAGGATCACCAGGGAACTGAAGAACAGCAGGGTTGGACCCATGCCCAGCCATTGCAGGCCAAGCCCGGTGAGAAACGGGGCCAGCGGCAGAGCGGCCAAAGCCATGAACATGATCAACGAATTGGCCCGACCTGCCATTTCCCGCGGGATCACCGCCATGAAATAGCCTCCGACCGACGCATTGAGCGCGGGGACGCTCAGGTAGGCGATCAATAACATGGCGCCAAGCCACATGAGGTTGGTGTTGAATCCCATCAGCAGCATGGCGCCACCCAGAACGCTCAGGCAGCTGCAGGCGAGCACGCCGGTACGGAACCGCTCGATCAGCCTTCCCGCGAACAAGGACCCGGCAAACATCCCCAGTCCCATGAACGTGGAGACCAAGCCGATCACCCAAGGACTCTCGCCGCGTTGTTGCAGGCCGTAGATCAACGTCGTGTTCAGCCCGTTGGTCCCGATGTTGATGACGGTGATCAAGATCAGCAGGCTGCGCAGTTGCGGCCTGGCAAAACACCACCGCATGCCCGCAGTGATCCCGGGGGAGACCGGCGCGCTGCCGGCAGGGGAGTTTTCCATGGGATTGGAGCCGGCCTCAGCCGCGCGCAACGGCCCGCGCAGCGCGAAGCCCGAAGCGGCAGCGAGCAGCTGCAGGAAGCTGACGGCAATCAAGGCAAATGCTGCGCCCAGTCCGAGCAGGAGCCCGCCCAGCGGGGCAGCGCCCAGCATCAGCACCGAATCGCGCCCCTGGTTTGCCGCCATGGCTCGTCCCAGTTGCTTGGGATGGACCACGTCCTTCAGCGCCGCATTGGTGACCGTGCCGAAGTAGCCTCCACGCAATTCCATGAGCACGTGGGCAACGCACAAAACCGCGACGTTCAGCGACCCGCTGATGCTTGCCACTGCCAGTGCCGAGGTGAGCGTCGCGCCGCAAATCCCTCCGGACAGCATCATGCGCGCCCGGTCGGAACGGTCGGCCACGGAGCCGCCGAGCAGCGTCAGGCTGGCCCGTGCGGCCAGTCCCACGGCCGCCAGTGTTCCTGCCTGTACCGGCGAACCGGTCAGCGCCAGCAAGATCAGGGGGAGAACGAAGGAATAGATGCCGCCGGCCAGCAGGGCCGTGGTATCTGCGACCCACCAGATCCGGTAGCTGCGCTGGCGCCGCAAGGCCGGCAGCCGCTGGGCGCCGGTGGTGTCTGCGGGCGGCTGAAGCAGGGGAGTCTGGTTCGAGGACATGCACCAACCATAAACCCGCAAATAAAGTTGCGCAATAGAAATTGCGCAACTTAAATTGAACAATTGTTATGCTGGGTTCATGGCTCAACCACAGTCGAATGTCACATTCACCACCCCCATGCTCAAGGCGATGGCAAATCCGCTGCGCCGACAGATTTTTGATGCGCTGGCCGCCATGAGAACCGGGCGGGCCTCGGATATCGGGGAGCTGCTGGGGATCGCGCCCAACAAGGTCAGTTTCCACCTGCGCGAGCTTGCCAAGGCGGAGATGATCGAGGAAGCCCCGGAACTCGCCCGCGACAAACGCGACCGCGTGTGGCGACCGGCCGCCCCCGGCTACACCACCGGCCTGCCCGGCGGCCGCGGCAAAGACGGGTCGGCCACCGCCATGAACGCCTACCTCGATCAGGTCATCCATGATGAATCCCGGCGCCTTGAGGCCGCCTTGCGGCACGCCCAGCGCTGGTACGGCACCGAGGAACCCATGGTGGACCTGGCCCAGTTGAGTACCAGCAACCTCATGCTGACCGAAGATGAGCGCCAGGAACTCCAGCGCCGGCTCGATGAGGTGATCCCCGGGTTCCGTGAAGATCAAAAAAACGGAAAGATCGCCAGCTCGCAGCCGCCCGCGGAGCGCAAGCTCTGGCACTATTCGAGCCTCCTCTCGGCCGATGAGCTGTTAAACGGGTCACAGTCGGCCGCAGACTCGACACAAAAGCCGAAGTGAGCCGGTGGCAAAGGGAATGCTGAACTAAACTGGATTCTGGCTGGCTGTGGCCAAGGTATGCCACAAGCTATGAAGCCATCACAGATTGAAAGGTAGAACCCGATCTCATGAGCGAGCAGCTGACTCTCACCATCGACGGCGAGCAGGTACAGGTGGACGCGGGGACAACCGGTTTGCAGTTCTTCGCCAAGGACAAAGACGTGGTAGTGATGCACGTCGACGGCGTACTGCGAGACCTGTCCCGCGAACTCGAAGCCGGAAGCACCGTCACCCAGGTAACCATCGCCGATCCCGAAGGTCTGGAGGTGTTACGCCACTCGACCGCCCACGTGATGGCCCAGGCGGTGCAGCAGCTGCGCCCGGATTCCAAGCTCGGCATCGGCCCCTACATCACCGACGGTTTCTACTTCGACTTCGACGTGGATGAGCCATTCACCCCCGAAGACCTGAAGCAGCTGGAAAAGATGATGCTTAAGATCGTCAACCAGAACCAGCTTTTCGCGCGCCGCGAGGTAACCCCTGCGGAAGCCAAGGCGGAAATGGCCAACGAGCCGTACAAGTGCGAGCTGCTGGCCAAGGCCGACTCGGCCGATACCTCCGGCGAGGGTGTCACCGTTGAGGTGGCCGCCGGCGAAACCACCATCTATGACAACGTCGACCGCAAGAGCGGGGAAACCGTCTGGAAGGACCTGTGCCGCGGCCCGCACCTGCCGAACACCAAGCTGATCAAAAACGCGTTCTCGCTGACCCGTTCGGCCGCCGCCTACTGGTTGGGCAGCGAAAAAAACAAGCAGCTGCAGCGCATCTACGGCACCGCCTGGCCAACCAAGGAAGACCTCAAGGCCTACCAGGAGCGCCTGGCCGAGGCCGAGCGCCGCGACCACCGCAAGCTGGGCGCCGAGCTTGACCTGTTCTCCTTCCCCGACGAGCTGGGCTCGGGCCTGCCGGTGTTCCACCCCAAGGGCGGCATCATCAAGCGCGAGATGGAAGACTACGTGCGCGACCGCCACGTGGAAGAGGGCTTCCAGTACGTGGGCACCCCGCACATCTCCAAGGACGGGCTGTTCCACACCTCGGGCCACCTGCCGTACTACGCGGACACCATGTTCCCGGCGCTGCACATCGATGAAGAGCGCGACGAAGACGGAAACATCACCAAGCAGGGCCAGGAATACCGGCTGAAGGCCATGAACTGCCCGATGCACAACCTGATTTTCCGCGGCCGCGGACGCAGCTACCGCGAACTGCCGCTGCGCCTGTTCGAGTTCGGCCACGTCTACCGCTACGAGAAGTCCGGTGTGGTCCACGGGTTGACCCGCGTGCGCGGTTTCGCCCAGGACGATTCGCACTCCTACGTCACCAAGGAACAGGCCCCTTCCGAGGTTGAGCACCTGCTGAACTTCATGCTCTCCCTGCTCAAGGACTTCGGCATGGACGACTTCTACCTGGAGCTTTCAACCCGCGATCCCCAGTCGGACAAGTTCATCGGCTCGGATGAGCAGTGGGAAGAGGCAACTGCCGTCCTTGAGCGCGTGGCTACCGAATCCGGTGTTGAGCTTGTTGCCGATCCGGGCGGCGCCGCATTCTACGGCCCGAAGATTTCGGTCCAGGCCAAGGACGCCATCGGCCGCACCTGGCAGATGGGCACCGTGCAGTACGACTTCAACCAGCCTGCGCGTTTCGGACTGGAATACCAGGCCGCGGATGGAACCCGCCAGGAACCGGTGATGATCCACGCCGCCAAGTTCGGTTCGATCGAGCGCTTCCTCGGTGTGCTCACCGAGCACTACGCCGGCGCCTTCCCGGCCTGGCTTGCCCCGGTCCAGGTGCGCGCGATTCCGGTGGCCGAAGCCTTCAACGACTACCTCGCCGAGGTCGTCGCCAAGCTCAAGGCCGCCGGCGTGCGTGTGGAGCTGGATGACTCCTCGGATCGTTTCCCGAAGAAGATTCGCAACGCCTCCAAGGAAAAGATCCCGTTTGTGCTGATCGCCGGTGGTGAGGATGCCGACGCCAACGCGGTGTCCTTCCGCTTCCGCGACGGCAGCCAGGACAACCAGGTGCCGGTGGACGAGGCGGTTGCCCGCATCGTTCAAGCCATCAAGAGCCGCGACAACAACAACTAAGCACACCGGCAAGGGGAGTCCATCATCATGCAGTATCCGCAGGACGCACAGGTCACCGACGATTTTGAACTCGCCGGTGTGCCGGACTCGTTCCAACGTTTATGGACTCCCTACCGGATGGCTTACATCAAGGGCGGCCAGGACCAGGTCAAGGACGAGGCAAGCTGCCCCTTCTGCGCCGGTCCGAACCGCACCGATCAGGAGGCGCTGATTGTCCACCGCGGGGAAACCTGCTTCGTGATCCTGAACTTGTTCCCGTACAACCCGGGGCACCTGCTGGTTTGCCCCTACCGCCACGTGCCGAATTACACCGACATTACGCTGGAGGAAACCGCTGAAATGGCGGCCCTGACGCAGAAGTCCATGCGGGTGCTGCGCCAGGCTTCCAACCCGGCGGGTTTCAACCTGGGGATGAACCAGGGTGAAGCCGGGGGAGCCGGCATCGCCGCGCACCTGCATCAGCATGTGGTGCCGCGGTGGAACGGGGATGGAAACTTTTTCCCGATCATTGCCGGAACCAAAGCGATTCCGCAGACTCTCGGCGAGGTGCGGGAAACCATCGCCGCCACCTGGCTAGAGGTTCAATAGGGCCAGCTCCTCCTGGAGGATGCTCGCCCCGTGCAGCACCCTGCGCCCCGCTTCAAGGATTTTCCTTGGAGCGGGGCGCAGGGTGTTTAAGTGCCGAAAAATTTGGATTATGACGACACGCACTTGAACACTGTTCAATATATCCGCATTTGTGGGTAGGGTGAAGATTCACCACCAATTGAACACCGTTCAAGGATGTTGCATCGAGTACCACATTCGCCCCACCACTCCTTGGCGCGGTGTCCTGTCGCGAAAGGTGCCCCATGGCTCCGCACGATGTATTGCTCGATGTTCCCCAGCTCGTGGCCCGGATTTCTTCCGGGTACCGGCTGACCCAAACCGACGCGCTGGCGGTGCTGGCCACCGACGACTTCGCGACGTTGCCGCTGGTTGGTGCGGCCGGCACCTTGCGCCGCAAATATTTTGGCAACACGGTGAAGGTCAACTACCTGGTCAACCTGAAATCTGGGCTCTGCCCCGAGGACTGCACCTATTGCTCCCAGCGGTTGGGTTCGACGGCAGAAATCCTGAAATACTCCTGGCTCACACCCGAGCAGGCCGTCACCCAGGCCGGGCACGGGATCGCCGCGGGCGCCTCCCGTGTCTGCCTGGTGGCCTCCGGCAAGGGTCCAAGCAATCGAGATGTGGACCGGGTGGCCACCATGGTCGAGCAGCTCAAAGTTGAGCATCCGCGGGTGGAAGTTTGCGCCTGTTTAGGAATTCTCAAAGACGGCCACGCCCAGAAGCTTAAGAGTTCCGGGGCGGATGCCTACAACCACAACCTGAACACCGCCGAATCGCTGTACCCGCAGATCTGCAGCTCGCACACCTATCAGGAACGTGTGGACACCGTGCAGCAGGCCCAGTCCGCCGGGCTATCCTCCTGCTCGGGGCTGATTGTCGGACTCGGCGAAAGCCCGGAGCAACTGGTTGAGGCGATCTTCGCCCTGCGGGATCTGGGATCGGAATCCATACCGGTCAACTTCTTGATGCCCTTCGATGGCACACCCTTGGAAGGAACCTGGCTGCTGACACCCCTGGCCTGCCTGCGGATCTTGGCCTTGGTGCGCCTGGTGTGCCCCGACAAGGAACTGCGCATCGCCGGCGGCCGCGAAATGCACCTGCGCTCGCTGCAGTCCACCGCCTTGGAAGTCGCCAACTCGATCTTCCTGGGCGACTATCTCACCAGCGAGGGGCAGGGTGCCGCGAAGGATCTTGAGATGATCGCCGACGCCGGCTTCGTGGTCCTGGGGCAGGAGGCATCCGGCGCTTCGGCGGTTTCTCCTCACCGGTCGGCGGCCGCGCCAGTTGCTGCGCCCACCGGCCATTCCTGCGCCAGTGCGTGCGCCAGCACCTGCGGAACAACCGCGTCGGGCTGCGGGGGAGCAAGCCACCGTGAGCCGGTGTTGCGCCGTCGCGGAGCCGGAACCGAGCAGGATCCCAACGCCTAGAATCACCGTCCTTGCGGGGAAATAACCGGAGGGAAAATGCTCACCCGGCACCCCTTGCCAGCGGCTATACACCGGAGTAGCCTCCTATACGTGAGTACAGCTTGGCAGGATTTGACCGGTCGAGCTCGATTGCGCGATGCGGCAATCGAGGCCTTCGCCGCGCAGGGATTCGAGGAATCCCTGCGGTCAATCGCGGCCCGGGCCCAGGTCACCGCCGGGCTGGTGCGGCATCACTTCGGCTCCAAAGATGCCTTGCGGGCCGAGTGCGATGCCACCGTCCTTGAGCGGTACCGCCAGCTCAAGGAAGAATCTCTGCAGGCCGACCCTCACCAGCTGTTCACCCACCTGCCCGCCTCGGCGCAGGGCGGCGTACTTTTGCTCTATATCCTGCGCTCGGCCCGCGAGGGCTCGGCCGCCGGTCGAAAATTCACCGAACAGCTGATCGATGAAGCGCTGATCCTCTTGAACCAGTCCGTCTCGCGCGGGCTGATTGTCCCCAGCCGCGACGAGCCGGCACGGGCACGTTTATTGATCCTGCAATCTTTGGGGGCGCTGGTCCTGCACTTTGCGCTGAACCCGCCGCAGGATCCGGAAGACTTCGCCGCGGTCATGCAGGACTACTACTCACGCGTGGCCCTGCCCACCCTGGAAATCTACTCCGAGGGGCTGTTCACCGACTCGGCCTACCTCAATGAGTACCTTCTCGCTACCGCAGCCGATGTCCCACCCGCGACAGACGCGGGAATAACCGAATCTCGGTAAGGAGCACACCATGGCCACCATCACGCCGGCCATTGAAGTGAGCGGACTGCACAAAAAATTCGGGCGCACCACCGCCCTGAAGGATCTGGACCTGCATCTTGAGACCGGGCAGATCGCAGGATTCCTCGGGCCAAATGGTTCCGGGAAATCCACCACCATCCGCATCCTGCTCGGTCTACTCAAGGCCGATGGGGGAGAAGCCCGGATTCTCGGAGGCGACCCGTGGCGGGACGCTGTCTCGCTGCACCGCCGCCTGGCCTACGTTCCGGGCGAGGTGAATCTCTGGCCAAATCTCACCGGCGGCCAGGCCCTGGGAATTTTGGGCACGTTGCACGGCCCGGTGGATACTCGCCGCCGCAACGAGCTGCTTGAACGCTTCGAGCTGGACCCCGGCAAAAAAGCCCGCAGCTACTCCAAGGGAAACCGCCAAAAGGTCGCACTCGTCGCCGCCCTGAGCTCGCGGGCGGAACTCCTGTTGCTCGATGAGCCGACCTCGGGGCTGGATCCATTGATGGAACAGGTTTTCACCACGTGCATCCGGGAGGTCGCGGCCGAGGGGCGCAGTGTCCTGCTCTCCAGCCACATCTTCGCCGAGGTTGAAAAACTGTGCGACACCATCACCATCATCCGCGACGGGCACACCGTTCAGGCAGGGCCCCTCGCCGAGCTGCGCCACCTGCAACGCACGCAAATCACCGTCCAGGTTTCCGCTGATCCCGCCGCGCTGGCCATGGTGCAGGGTGTCGAAGACCTGAAAATCAGCGGGGCAACGGCGCGCTTCAGCGCGGATCCGGCCCAGCTCGCGGGCATCCTGCGTGCCTTGGCGGGTTACTCACCACGAAATTTGGTCAGCTCCCCGCCCTCGCTGGAGGACCTGTTTCTTCGCCACTATTCCGATGCCCTGCGCCAGCCGGTTGCGACCCAGGCAGGCGAGTACCGATGAGCACCGGAACCACCCACGGGCGCCACATGCTGGCCGAACGGCCTCCGCGTTCAACCACGGCGCCGCGCGGTACAAGCACATTGAGCGGGACCGGGATCGTCTTCGGTTTCATCCTGCGCAGGAACTGGTTGCGCCTGTCTTTGTGGGTGCTGATCCTGTCTTCGATGATCCCGGTTGTTTACGACTCGCAGCAAAGCGCCTTCCCCACCCAGGCGGCGCGCGATGCCTATGCGCAGGTGGCCAACACCCCGGCGGTGGCCGCCATGACCGGCTTGCCCTATGCCGCAGGATCCCTGGGCGGCATTCTGGTGATCAAGATCTGGATGACCTTGGCCGTGACCCTCGCACTGGCCGTCTGTTTCCTGATCACCCGCAACGGCCGGGCTGAGGAGGAGTCCGGGCGAACCGAACTGCTTCGTTCCACGGCGCTGGGCCGCCATGCCTATTCAACCGCCAACTACCTGATCGCAGTCGCACTGTGCCTGGCTACCGGTGCACTGATCAGCCTGCTGTGCCTGTGGGTGTCCCTGCCGGCCATGGGCAGTTGGATCATGGGTGCTTCCATTGCCGGCACCGGACTGGCCTTTATCGGCCTATCCGCGATCTGCGGTCAGCTCAGCTCAACCAGCCGCGGGGCGAACTCGCTGGTCCTGGCACTGGTTGGACTCTTTTATTTTGTTCGGGCCGGGGCCGACCTGCAGGCCGAGGGCACCACACCCCACGCGCTGAGTTGGCTCTCACCGATCGGTTGGGCGCAGAACATGCGCGCCTTCGGGGATAACAACTGGTGGCCACTGCTTGCCCTCACAGGCTTGGGTCTGCTGGGCTGCCTGCTCGCGGCAGGGATTGAAAACACCCGTGATCTCGGCGCAGGGCTGTTGCCCGAACATCATGGCCCAACCGAGGCACGCAGGCTGATGACCACGCCCTGGGGTCTAGCCCTGCGACTGCAACGCTCCTCGATGATCAGCTGGTTTCTCGGCGCAGCCATTTCCGGCCTCTTTTTCGGTTCGGTAGCGCAAGCCATGAGTTCGCTGCTCGATCCGGGTAATCCCTTCGCCCGCAACTTCTTGGGCGCCGGGGATAACATGCTTGAGGGAGTGCTGGCGATCTTCGTTCTGTTCACCGCGCTGCTTGCCGGGGCATTTGCCATCCAATCCCTGGGCGCGGCCCAAAGCGAGGAGGCCAGTGGGCGGCTTGAACAACAGCTGGCCGGTTCCCTTTCCCGAGGCGCTTGGCTCGGATCCCACCTGCTGCTTGCCGGAATCGGTTCCGGGTTGATGCTGCTGCTTGGCGGTTACCTCATTGGCTTGGCCTCCGACGGGGCGGCGGCGCCCTGGACCGTGGCCACGGAATGCCTGGCTTTTTGGCCGGCGGTACTTTCACTGCTGGGAGTACAACTGCTGGCTTTCGGATATGCGCCGCACCTGAGCACCACCATCACCTGGGTTCTCTATGGGTTCTCGGTCATGGCCTCCATGTTCGGCGGACTGTTCTCGCTACCTGCCAACCTGGTCAAGGCAACTGCATTCGGAGCCGTCCCGAGACTACCCGCCGAAGAATTCGCTTGGACACCGCTGATACTCCTGCTGCTGATTTCACTGTTGCTCGCCGGGGCAGGTTTGAGACGCTTCAACCGTCGCGACGTGTCGACCAGCTGAGGCTTGGCCCGTCTGTTTGAGGCCGGCGGCCGAACGCCAAACCAATTTTGAAGGCAGTTCACCACCCGCGCCCCAAGGCCCGAATGACAAGTCATCTAGCCTGCAGACCTCGCGTAACAATTGCCGGTAAAGCCACCTTGACAAGGTGTAATAAAAAATCTTGAATGTGACGCCAAAAGCGTCAACCAAGGGATTTATCGACTATCGTCATATTGTTACGCAACACAGGCGGTAAAGAACTTTATGAACCCTACGATGAGTGTGTGCTACCTCGCCGCTGCCTGAATTTCTGAACCCAACACCGGGTGCGCAGCGGCGCTCTTATGCAGTATCGAAAGGAACCAGTTCCCCCATGTCTTCGAACTCCCAGAACCCAGTCATCGGTTCGGACCGCGTCAAGCGCGGCATGGCTGAAATGCTCAAGGGCGGCGTCATTATGGACGTAGTCACCCCAGAGCAGGCACGCATCGCTGAAGATGCCGGCGCCGTCGCCGTCATGGCCTTGGAGCGGGTTCCCGCCGACATCCGCGCCCAGGGCGGCGTCTCACGGATGAGTGATCCGGATATGATCGACGGCATCATCAACGAGGTCTCCATCCCGGTGATGGCCAAGGCCCGTATCGGACACTTTGTCGAGGCGCAGATCCTGCAGTCGCTCGGCGTTGACTACATCGACGAGTCAGAGGTCCTTTCGCCGGCCGACTACGAGAACCACATCGACAAGCAGCCGTTCACGGTGCCTTTCGTCTGCGGTGCGACCAACCTCGGTGAGGCCCTGCGCCGCATCAACGAAGGCGCAGCGATGATCCGTTCCAAGGGCGAAGCCGGCACCGGCGACGTTTCCAACGCCACCGGCCACATGCGCAAGATTCGCGCAGAAATCGCCAAGCTGGCAGCCCTTCCAGAAGACGAACTGTATGTCGCAGCCAAGGAACTCCAGGCTCCGTACGAACTGGTGAAGGAAATCGCGAGCACCGGCAAGCTTCCGGTAGTGCTGTTCACCGCCGGTGGTATCGCCACCCCGGCCGATGCCGCCATGATGATGCAGCTGGGTGCCGACGGCGTGTTCGTTGGCTCGGGCATCTTCAAGTCCGGCAACCCGGTTCAGCGTGCCGAGGCCATCGTGAAGGCCACCACCTTCTTCGATAACCCGGACGAGTTGGCCAAGATCTCCCGCGGCTTGGGCGAAGCGATGGTCGGCATCAACGTGACCGACGTTCCCGTCCCGCACCGCCTGGCAGAGCGCGGCTGGTAAGTGCTAAACTATCAGGCAATTTGGACCCACGTCACCGATATCTTGGTGACGTGGGCTTCTGTCTTTAGTGGCCAATTTAAGGCTGATTCCGTGGTCCAAGATGGGTATCCGTGAATGCTGCAGTTTGGTGATTTTATGACAGTAAAGAAATTTATGGGTCGGTTGGCGATACTCGTGTGCTACCTGTGAGCAAGGCCAACTGCGGCCTCCTGCGAGACGTTGACGTGGATCGACCTTTTGAGCATTTTCACCGTTCCAATACATGTCTGTATAACGTCAGTCTCACGCAACGCTGATCAGATGCGTCACATCAGACTGAGAAGTCGCTTCGGTTCTCGACAGTTGCCAGTCGAACAAGGGCCGCTATTTTCTCCGATTCCGCTAGGGCAAGCCTGCGACTTGCAGGCCGAGACATACTTCTCGACATCATTCTTCACCATGGGCGGTATATACACAGAAGTGGGACGAGTTTCGAAACCCTGTAAGTCAACGTGAACGTAAAATCGGGCTTCTTCAACGTTGCATCAAAGCGGGTCGAAGGAGGCCGTTCACTCCAATGTCGCGATTGACTCTACCGGACAGCGACCCGGCGTCAACGAGTCATATGCCGGTCTGACCTAACGCGAGAGGCTTTGGGTAAGCCGCAATACGGCCCCACCTGTTCAGCAACGCACCGCCGTAGTGCTAGGTCCCGGACACTGAGAGGTGTAGCCCGTGCCTGAACTGCCTGAAGTCGAAGTTGTGCGGCGGGGACTCAACGACCATGTCCGTGGCAGGACGATCGCATCGGCTGTTCTCCGGCATCCTCTGGCAGCTTGTCGTCATGTTGGCGGTCCAAAAGATCTTGCAGCGTGGATGGTTGGTGCGACGATCACTGGGACTGCCCGACGCAGCAAGTACCTGTGGCTGGTCCTGGACGGCGAGGACGCGTAGCTGGCGCATCTGGGGATGAGCGGGCATATGCTCATCACGTCCCCTGCGGCTGCAGTCGCTGCACACAAGCGGACTCGGTTCACCTTCACCGACGGCGGCCACGATCTTAGGTTCGATGACCAGCGCACATTCGGGCACCTGATGTACGACGAAGGCGGAGCGGTGCTTCCCTCATCGATCGCCCATATCGCACGAGATCCGTTCGATCCGCTGTTCGACCAGGCATCAGCTGTTGCGTGGATCAAGGCCAAGCGCACGGGAATCAAGACGGAGATCAAGTGGGTGCTGCTGGACCAGACATGTGGTGTCCGGCATCGGGAACATCTACGCCGAAGAGGAGTTGTGGGCCGCCAAGGCGCACGGCGAGACACCTGCGTCGTCATTGAGCAAGTTCAGGATCAATGCGCTAATCGATGCTGCTCGGGAGGTTATGGCCGCCGCACTCGCCCAGGGAGGGACGTCGTTCGATTCTCGGTATGTCGATGTGGCAGGCAGTAGCGGATATTTTGCCCGCAGCCTGAATGCCTACGGGATTGACGGCCAGCCCTGCACGCGCTGCGGGAAGCCGATCGTACGGGAGAAGTTCATGAACCGATCGAGTTATTCGTGTCCAGTGTGTCAGCGGAAACGCTAGTTCGAAGACTCGTCTGCACGCCGGTTTCGATCATGGAGCCGTCTCGACTCGCACTACGTCAACGTATACCGGCCGCTGTCGCCTTGGGTTCTGGACGGGGCGAGAACTCGATGCCCGAGTTCCGCAGTGATCAGGTCCAGAGCTTCCACCCCGATCGAATCTAGGACTCTGAACGACGCCATGGCGCGTCGGAATCAGCGAGCGTCTCGAGCATGAGCTGGCACCAGACCTGGGCCGCCCCGACGACGAGGCGGGCGTGCCGCGGGCGCACCCACGTCGGGACTTCCTCGGCTCCGTGGTCGATGCCGACACTGTTCCTGATCTCGGTCACGCTCTGGGTGAGGGTGATCAGCGACTGCAGGGCCTGGCGGAGCGCCCGGTTCTCGTCGCTGACCGACTTGGGGGCGAGGCCGAGCGATTCCTGGGCCGCGTGGACCAGGGCGGGGACCTTCGCGCCGGGGGAGTAGCTCTGCTCCCGGGCGGTGAGCACGCACTTGGCAGTCGACTCGATCAGCGCCTTGGCAGTGCTCACGGCGAGCCGCGGGTCGGAGTCGACGCTGTCGCCCAGCCTTCGCAGATGGTCATGAATGGACTGCGGATCGGGAAGTGCGCTGAGCGCATGTTCGGTCAACCCAGCCACGGCTCTGCCCATGCGCACGATGCCGTTGGCTTCGTCGACATCGAAGCCATCTTCACGCAGGATCTGGAACCACTTGTCCCGCAGTCCGTCGCCGCCTCCCCAACCGGTCGCGGTGTCCTGGATGATCTTCTGAAGCACGTCGCCGAGCACCGCCGCAAGCCGCTGAGCATCGGTGGCGTTGCCTAGGTCGAGGGTCGCGAGGTACCGGCGCATCCGCTCGCGCCGGACGCTCTCGTCGTTCTCGCGATGCTGTTCCGGGCCAAGGACGACGCCCCGGTCGTCGAAGAGCGCGTTGATCTCGCGCAGAGGCGTGCCGGTCAACTGGTCGGAGAGCAGCCGCATCACCCGCGGCGTGAAGGTACCCATGCGCGGCTACTTCGTCTCGTTCGGGTGTGCGGTGTGGACTTGTTCGAGGTAGACGGTGCTGCCGTCGACGTAGAACCAGACCCGGGCGCTGCCCTTGAGCGTGGGCTTGTGCTGCCAGCGCTGAAAGCTGCGGCCTCCCCGGGTGATGACTGCCAAGGAGCCCTCAAGTGGATAGTTGGTCACGGTCGTCTGCTGGGGCGTGCGGGTCAGGAAGTCCCAGGTCTCGCTCATGGGGTTCCTGATTGTTGCCACGAGATCGCGCCAGCCCTTCTCGGCCTGTCTCGTGGAGTGCTTGATCACGTACTCCGACTTCTTCGCCGGTCGTGGGACGACGGTCTCCTTGGGCATGCTCAGGGGCGCTCGACGATCGCGTCGTCGTCTTCGTCGAGCCATTCGACCGGCTGCGAGCCCAGGCCGGCAGCGATCGCTGTGGCGGTCTCGTGCCAGCTGGTGAGCTTGGCGATCGCCAGGTGCGGCTGATGTGTGGAGAAAGATGCGCGTGCGGCGTCAATGAGGTCTCGGGCGCACTGCTCGCGGTCCTGGGCGCTCAGCGCGTACATCCAGGGGTAGTGGCTGGCCATGCGCTCGGTGAGGGGGCCTTCCTCGAGAGTCACCGTGATGAGCGTACCCGCTATGCTCAGTAGCTCGGCGCGGGCGTCGGCCTCGCGCTGGGACATGAGGACTAGGGACTCGCCGTCGCGGCGGGTCACAGTGACTGGATGGTCCTCGGCCTCGGCGAAGACCTCGGCCGAGTGCTTGCTCAGGTCCGAGGAGCGCCGGGTGGCCGTGGGGTGGTTCGCAAGGAGAGACATGCCCTAAGTGTATTCCGAATGTGTTCGGAAGTCCATTGCGGTTTGGTCGAGCATCAGACTTGGACAGCGCGTTCGCCCTGACTGCGCACGCCGAGCACGTCCGGAAGATCCGCGAGGCCGCGCCGCCGCTGACGCGAGCGCAGACGGGGTTCATGGCCGAGGTCTTCGCAGACCACCTGCTCGAAAAGGAGCTCAATAGAAGTAGCGGTGGGGAGGCAGGAACTGCGTCACAGGGATGCAGTTCCCATCTTCGATGGCGGGGACCTCAAATATGCAGGGATCGCAGTTGCCCGACTCTTCCTTCGACCGCGCCGTTGCCAGGTTGAAGTCGTGAGGCCGTAGTCCGGATAGTGGGCAGCGTGCGTCGCTACACCGTTGTCTCGACGAGAAGTGCGCTATGACCAGAGGAAACGCTTCGTGCTGAGCCTTTCACTTTTTCAATGTATCTATCGAGGGAAGTGGGGATATTTCAGCAGGTATCTACATTCCCATAGTCGAACATGGGAGCCTTGCGATAGGTGTGGCACAAAGTCTAGGCGTATCCGGTTTGGCGACCGCTCGTTGCATCTCCACCTGAGTTGCCAGCCTCGTAGGTAGATTTCTGGGATTCGAGTGCCACTTGCACGCACACATTCATTAGGCTAGAAAGGAGAATACTAACGTGGCGAGGGAGAGCGAGAGCATTCCCAGGCAGTTCACCCAGAATGACATGCCAGTGAAACGAGCTTTGATGTGAGCGCTGGTTGCGCATAGGGAATACACGACGACTCCGACGCTGGCGGCGAGTCCGATACCCGGAACCCAGAAGCCAACGATTAGCCCGGCGACAGCGAGTGTTTTGATGACAATGAGCGTCCACCACCATTCGCCCGGGAAGCCTACCCCCTCAAGACAATCACGGATGAACTTAGGTGGCTTGATCGAAGCAACTGCGTCGAATAAGAGAGTAGCGGCCAACAGGGCGGTGAGCCACCAGGGATCGGGGAGAAGAGTCATGCTTGGGATTTCCTTGTTTGGCAGATCGCCGCGATGATGCCTTTGAGGCTGCGCTTTAGCTGTTCCGTGTTGTGATCGTCTTGTGGTGTCCAAGTGAACAGCCGACCGATGTAGGCGAAGTAGATGCTCTCTGCAAGAGGTCGTGCGACCTGCACCTGAGCGCGAACGAGAACGGCCTCGACTTCATTGATGAGAGTGTCCGCAAGCTCAGTGAACGTACTGGATGCGGTTTCGCCCGCCACTAGTATGGAACCGTAGACGCGGGCAAGCTGGGGATCAGCGGTAAAGAGTTCTGCGAACGGCTCGACCAGTTCGGCGATCTGCTCGATTGCACCGCTTGCCGATTCTGCTCTGCATTCTGCGCGTCCCTGGTGAATCTCTTCGATGCGTTGATCGAAACTGGCGACCAGAAGTGCGTTCTTGTCTCCTGCGGACATCACTGTTCCTGTACTCACCCCAGCGGCGGTGGCAATGTCACGAATAGTGGTCACCGTGAAGCCCCTCGTGCGGAACAACTCGTCCGCCACTGTTAGTACTCGTGCTTCGGTCTCACGTTTCTGCGCTTCACGGACTGATCCCACACCCAACTCCTAATGAATTCGTTCAGTGAACATGTTCAGTCTATACCAATTCGGAGTCATACCCGCGAGGATCACTTGGCGGGGCACGACTCCGCATCATGTCTTACCGAGTCCAGGGATGTTGTCCGCTGATACGGGTATTCTCCCCGGGTTAGGTCAGCAGGCCACGCTTCAGTGCTTCGCGTTGCTGGATGCGCGCCGCCCGGTCGAAGACCTGCTGAACCTCCTACGCCTGGGCGATCAACCCGCGGGTGGCGATCCCCGGATCTGTGCCGGCGGGGCGCGGACCCAGCGAGCGCGGGATCTAGTTTCGGCCGGCCATGACGCCGCCGTCGGCGTTCCAGATAGCTCCGGTGACCCAGCCGGTGGCGTTGGAGACCACGAACGCGGCGACCTCCGCGATTTCCTCCGAGGTGCCGACGCGGCCGATGGGGTGGAAGGAATCGAAGCCGCTGATGGCCTCGTCGACCTCGTCCTTGGGAATGAATCCCTCGTAGATCGGTGTGCGCACGACAGCAGGGGCGATCGCGTTGACGCGGATCTTGTGCTCAGCCAGTTCCATGCCCAGATGCTGGGTCAGGGAGTGCAATCCGGCCTTGGCCATCGAGTACGCCGAGGACGGCGTCGCGGCGATCGCCTGGTGCGCCCACATCGAGCCGAGATTGAGAATTGAGCCGCCCTTGCCGCCAGCGACCATGTTCGCCGCCACGGTCTGGGTGATGAAGAAGGTTGCCTTGTTCAGGTCCAGGTAGGAGTCGTGGTCGGATGCCTGGTAGTCGAGGATCGGCTTGGGCACCGACGACGTCCGTGGTGAACAGGTCGGGAACGAGGTATGCCCGGACGTCCGCGGCGCTGTCGCCCGCATCGATGACCAGGGGGATCTGCAGGCAGGCCAAGGCATTGCTCCGTTTCGTGCTGGTGGACCGCGGCTTGTCGATGCCGTATCGTTTCCACGCTACGAGCGCTGCCGGGTTCAGCGGTAGAGGGGAAGCATGAATCTAGCTATAGGGAACGTGTATGGCAAGAGGTGACTGCGGGAGTTCAAACCGAGGGTTGGGACAGGCGGTCGGTGAGGTCTTCGAGTTCGCCGGCGATCGGCGAGCCCGGGTTCCAAACTGCCTCGTAGAAGATCTCCAGGACTCCGCCGTCGGCGTCGAGGACCTCGCGGTGCGGGGTATTGGGGGAGGCGAGCTTGGATTTGGGCAGCATGGCCGAGCCGAGGCCGAGGTGGGACCACTCTTCGAGGACCCGGTAGCTGCCGGCCTCCCCGGGGTAGGCGGAGACGGCCAGCTGGTTCTCGGCGATGAGGCTGCGGGTGAAAGTCGTCAGCCCGCAGGTATCAGGCAGCAGGATCAGCTGCCGGCCGGCCAGCTCGTCCAGACGGGCGGGGCCCTCGCCGGGGCTGGGCTCGATCAACACCAGCGGTTCGGAGTCGATCACCCGGTGGGCGTAGCGCGGCATGGGCTCGACAGATGGGACGACGATCAGGTCGAGGTCTCCGGCGATAAGGGATTCGCGAAGCTCGCCCATATTCGCCTCGCGCAGCACCAGTTGGCGGCGGATGTCCTGCTCCGGCTGGTCGCAGACCGCCCGGTAGGCGCTGGCCACGAGCTTCGGGTTGATGAGCGGAGAGACGCCGACCCGAATCATTTCCGGCGCAGGTGCGTTCCAGCGGCCGGCCTCGGCGTGCACATCGTCAAGCGCGTCCAGCGTGTGCTCAATGCGTGGCAGCATGGCCTGCCCGAAGGCGGTGGTCCTCACCCCGCGAGGCGAACGGTCGAACAGTTTCTGGCCCAGTGCCGCTTCGAGCTTGGCGATGCCATTGGACAGCGCCGGCTGGGTGACTCCGTAGGCCTTCGCCGCAGCGCTGAACGATCCGGTCTGGGCGACCGCCCGAACATAGCGCATTCCTTCGGTGCTCAATCTATCTGCCATACACACATGTTATCGCTGGATTCACGGTTGTCATCTACTGCCGACCGGCAAAGACCAGTAACCTGCTCTAGCAAAGCAGTTCTGTACAGAGGGAGATCACAGTGCAAAGCACGGCGACGATGATGCGCGTTCATGCGCCTGGCGGCCCGTTGGCCGCCGACCGAGTAGAGCTTGGTTCGCCACCCGCAGGATGGGTGGCGATCGACGTTATCGCCAGCGGCCTGTGCCACGCCGACCTCGGCACCGCCGCCGCGGAGCATGCCCCGGGACCGGTAACTCCCGGGCATGAAGTCGCTGGCGTGGTCAGTGGGACTGGACCCGGCGTCAAGCGCTGGCGGGCGGGCGACCGCGTGGTGGTGGGGTGGTTTGGAGGCAGCTGCGGTCAGTGCCCTGCTTGCCTTGCCGAAGACGTCGTGCACTGCCCCGAGCGGCGGGTCCCCGGCGTCAGCTACCCGGGCGGCTGGGCCAGCCGGTTCCTCGCTCCGGCCAGCGCACTGGCGCGCATTCCAGACGCCCTGGACTTCGTCGACGCCGCCCCGATGGGCTGCGCTGGCGTTACCGCGTTCAACGCAGTCCGCGGCGCGGATGCACCTGCTGGCGGCAGGATAGCAGTCTTCGGCATCGGAGGGCTGGGGCACCTGGCGATCCAGTTCGCAGCGGCCATGGGCCACGAGGTGACCGCCGTGGCGCGCGGTCCCGAACGGGAGGAAGATTCGATCACCCTGGGCGCTTCCGCGTATATCGACAGCGAGGCCATGCCACCGGGGAAGGCTCTGCGCGCCCTGGGCGGCGTGGACGCCATCATCAGCACGGCCTCGTCGACCGCGCCCGTCGCGGAGCTGATCACGGGACTGCGGCCGCATGGAAGGCTCGTCTTGGTCGGAGTCGATGCCGGCACGCTCGACCTGCCGGTTGCTCCCATGATCATGCACGCGCTGTCCGTAACCGGCCATCTCACAGGCGGCCCGGCTGACACTGAGCAGGCCATGGAATTCGCGGTGAGACACGGCATCCAACCGACCACCCAGACCTTCCCGCTCGCACAAGCGCAGAGTGCACTGCAGGAGCTGCGCGACGGAAGAGCGAGATTCCGCCTCGTGCTGGAGACCGGCCTGGGCGCGACGGGAGAACGACCATGACCTCCCTCAACAGCCTGCGCAGCCAGCAGCGTGGCCGGCTCCAGAAACGCACCTTGTCCGTCCTGGTCATCATGCAGATCATCGGCACGGTCGGCGTCGGCGTTGCACCCTCGATGGGCATCCTCCTCGCCGGCGAAATCACCCAGAATGAGGCCTGGGCAGGGCTCGCCCGCACCGCCAGCACGCTCGGCGCGGCACTCACGGGGGTGCCCCTCGGTGCTCTTGCCGCCCGCCGAGGACGCAGATTCGCGCTTACAAGCGGGTGGTGGATCGCCGCCGCGGGCAGCGCTCTGCTCGTCCTGGCGGCCCAGCGCGGCCTCGTGCTGCCCCTGTTCATCGGCTTATTCCTCATGGGAACCGGCCTTGCCGTCAGCCTCCAGGCCCGTTTCGCCGCCACCGACCTCGCTGATCCGCGCCGCCATGGCCGATCCCTGGCACTGATCGTGTGGGTCGGCACCATCGGCTCGGTCCTCGGCCCCAACCTCGCCGTGCCCGGACGGCTCATCACCGCCGCCACCGGACTGAGCCTTTACGCCAGCGCTTTCCTCATCGCCGCGGTCTGCATGGCGGCCGCAGGGCTGATCTCATTCGCACTGCTGCGCCCGGATCCGCTCCTGGAATCCCAGCGGGATGCGGCGGCGCCGGCCACCGGGCACCGCCAACCGGGTGCCTTCGCGAAGATGACGGCCGAGCTGCGCGTCAACGCGGCGGCCAGGTACGCGGTCTTCGCCATCGTGTCCGCGCAGATCGTGATGGTTGCGATCATGACCATGACTCCGGTTCACATCACCCATCAGGGAGGCTCGGTCGAGATCGTCGGATTGACCATCAGCCTGCACATCCTGGGCATGTACGCCTTCGCGCCCGTGGTCGGCCAGCTCACCGACCGGCTGGGCCACCGCGCCGCCATCCTCATCGGCTTGCTGATCCTGCTTGTCTCCCTTCTCCTCGGAGCGGCCCGCCCGGACGGCACCGGGTGGATCATCGCCTCGCTGATCCTGCTGGGCCTGGGCTGGTCGTTCATCAACGTCGCCGGATCGGCGCTGTTCAGCTCCGTCGTCTCCGCCGAGGCCCGCGCTGCCTCGCAAGGCGGCGTGGACGCCCTGTCCAACCTCTGCGGCGCGACCGCCGCCTTCGCCGCCGGCCCCTTGCTCGCCGCGACGAACTTCCCGTTCCTGTCCATCCTCGCGATTTTCGCCCTGGTCCCGCTCGCGGTCCTGGTCGTGATGCGCTCCCCGCAGCTGGGAGCCAAAGCATGAATGCCGGACAGGAGCCCCGCCGTGTCGACGTGGTTGTCGTTGGAGCAGGAGCTTCCGGTCTTGCCGCCGCCGGTTCGCTGGCCCAGGCAGGGCTGGACGTCATCGTGCTCGAAGCGCGGGATCGTGTAGGAGGGCGAGCCCGATCACTGCAGGTTGACGGGGGAGTGATCGACCTTGGGGCCACGTGGTTCTGGGCCAACGAGCCCCGCGTCCAAGCGCTGGCCGAGCAGCTGAACCAGCGCACGTTCTGGCAGCATCTGGATGGCGACGCGATGTACGAGGGCACGCAGGTCAATCGTCTGGACGGCAACCCCGTCGATGCCCCGGCGTCGCGATTCGCCGCCGGTGCGCAGGGAATGCTGGAAGGGCTGGCCCGCCGCCTGCCACAGGGAATGATCCATTTGGGCGAGCCCGCCACGTCGATCACCGTCGACGCGGACGGTGCTTCCGTGAGCACCGCCCTGGGCGGCTACCGGTGCGAGCAGGTGGTCTTGGCGGTGCCTCCGGCGCTGGCCGCGCAGCGGATCGCGGAAAGCACCGCAGTGTGGATGGGCGGCGTCGTGAAGGCCGTCGCCGTCTACGACCGGCCGTTCTGGCGGGCGGCCGGACTCTCCGGTTCCGCCATCAGCCGCGTTGGCCCCTTCCGCGAGTTCCACGATCACAGCGGCCCCGAGGGGAGCCCGGCGGCGATCTTCGCCTTCACGCCGGCGGCCGGACTTCCGCAGCGAGACCGCCAGGGCATCGCCACCGCCTTCCGCGAACAGCTCACGAGGCTCTTCGGCCCTGATGCCGCCCACCCGCAAGGAATCCATGCCGTTGACTGGAGCTCCGAGCGATTCACCCAGCCCACGGGAATTGCCCCAGCCGATACGAGCAGCTTCGGCCACGCCGCCTACTCCCAGCCTGTCCATGGCCGGATCCATTGGGCATCCACGGAGACGGCTCCTGCCTTCGCCGGCCACCTCGAGGGCGCGCTGCTGGCAGGGCTCCGTGCCGCTGAGGCCATCAGAGCCCCAGTCCCGGCCAAACCCTGACCGACCTGTTCGAAGAGCGCGACCGAGCGATGGCTTGCTTCGAGGTCCGCTAACTGCCACCGGCCAGCTATCGTTGCACCACGTGATCTGGAAAGGCTCGGAACACAATTTCGAACGCATCGACTGCGACTGGAAGGAACACCGAATCTGAGGGTTAACAAGACGACGGCCAGCGCCTGCACGGTAAACCCGGTTTTACAAGAGATCAATCGACGCGGTGTCGATCGATGCTGGAGCGGCTGTGGCGCGTGACCACGGTGCTACGTGCCCAGCGTTCGTTGTGAGTGGGGCGTTGGGGTATTGGAGTCGGTAGGCCGCCTCGCCCTTCACGCAAAGGTTCTGGTTGGCCATTCCTGATATCAGCCAAGGGTCAACGTGCCATATCCCGGTCTGATCTCGCACGAAGGGTTCAGCGCAAGCCGCTCGAAGGTCCCGTATCTTCCGCGGTGCACCGACTTAGAGCGGGCTTGCCAGGTTTGCGAGGTATGGCCTGCACAGGTACTGACTGCCAAGGAGCTTCCGAACAGGTAGGTGGTCAAGGCCGTTTAAAGGGTGCGCCATTCAGGAGCTCAGGGAACACTTAAACGTCAATGACCATGCTTCTCAAAACGACAGACTCACCCGCGGCGGATCATATTTGCTGCAGCGTTTACCCTCCATCAGGGTATCTTCGCGAAACTGTTGAAGATGCGGCGGTTCCTCACCCGTGCATTCGGTGAATCCGATCTCTCCGGCACCAACCCGCGAACCAAAACACTGCAAATCTCAATCCCAAATCACCAACGATAAATGGAGGACAGGATCATTACACTAGCCCCATGGGCAAAATAGTTTTTGATGCGGCAGTCACGCTCAACGGTTTCCTGGCAGATGAAAATCACAGCCTGCAATGGCTGTTTGAGATCGACGGTGGTGACGACCCAGACCCGGATTTACTCCCCAGCGAGGTGAAGGTGAACGTCGAGGGAGCCAATACGTACCTCTGGGTCCTCGAACACGAAAACTTCATGGAGGACCCAAGCAAATGGCAAACCTACTACGGGGATCAAATAACGTACGTCTTCACTCATCGTGACCTGCCGATCCCCGACGGCGCCGATGTCCGGCTGGTCCAAGGGACCGTAGAACAGCACCTGACGGAAATCCGCGAGGCCGCGGCCGGTGGGAACATTTGGGTGCTGGGCGGTGGCGAGCTGCTCGGACAATTTCTCGATATCGATGCACTCGACGAATTGGCGTTGACCATCGCCCCGGCAACTGTTGCCAGCGGGGCACCAATTCTGCCGCGCGCCATCGGCAGTGATCGACTCAAACTTGTCGAAGCCCGACACAGCGGACCGTTCGCAAGGCTGAGATACGAGGTCCTCAAACAAAACTGAGACATGCATTGGGCTTAAAAGCATAGATGGCGGAATCTGTGTTTCGATCCCGCCATCTAAGCGAATGCCAATGGCAGTCCAGGCTCAAGCCCAGGAGCGCAAGACCATATGCCGCCCGCGGCCGAGCAATTTCAATCCGTTAGCGGTGAAGAAGTCAGCGCTTGAAGGTGTGGCCGCCGCCAGAAGTTCTGTCGGTTCCTCTTCCTCCGCCGGGGTCAGCGGGTTGAGCATTGAACGGGAGAGTCCGTGCAGCAGTGCGGTGCCAACACCTTGACGCCGGAAGTCGCTACCGACCGCAAGGGCATGGATCATCAGCTGGCCGCCAAGGCCCTGCTGTGCAAAACCGCGACCGACGATGTTTCCTTCCTCGGTGCGGGCCACCGCGTGCTCCACCCGGCGCAGCGCCGGATGACCACTGGAAAGCTGGGGCGCGGCGTCGCGCCACAGGTTCGTGACCGCCAGTTCGGCCCCATCTGCGCCGGTAGCCTCAGGAACATTGTTCCCCAGACGGATTTTTCCGTCCCAGCGGTCCATTGGGATGGACAGCGGGCCTGCATGCCAGGAAACCTGTGCATTGTCGCTAAACCCGGCCGCTTTAAGCTGCGAGGCGTCCGCACCCGAATTCACCCAAGCTTCCACACGACGCGCGCCCAGCCGCATGCCTTCGGCCAGTGCAGGGCGAAGCCCCGCTGGTTCCGGGCTTTCCGGGAAAAGCAACACCAGGCGTCGGCGTACCGGCTGCCAGGCCCACGAACAACCGTGGGTGGTAAAAATCTTGCCGCCAGTGGCAACGGCCAGCGCCTGATGCCAGTGGCTCAACGCTTCCTGTGCGGAGGCAATCGTCGTCATTATTCTGCGTTCACCAATCCTCGACGGCGCAGCAGCGGGTCAACCTCTGCATTACGTCCGCGGAACAATCTGTAGGATTCCAAGGGATCGCGCGTATTGCCGCGCGACAGCAGCTCCTCACGGAACCGATTACCATTTTCGCGCATTAAGCCGCCGTTTTCCGCGAACCACTGCACAGTGTCGGCATCAAGCACCTCACTCCAGATGTAGGAGTAGTAGCCAGCCGAATAACCATTGGCAAAAATGTGCTGGAAGTAACCGGTACGGTAACGTGGTGCGATCAACTGCGGATCGAATCCCGCGGAGAGCAAAACTTGCTGCTCAAATTCTTCTGGATTCTCGATGACTGTTCCGGCATCAATGGTGTGCCACGCCCAGTCCAGAACGCTGGCCGCCAGATATTCGGTGGTTGCGAATCCCTGCCCCCACAGCTCAGCTGCCCGCAAGTTTTCAAGTACCGCCGGTTCCAGTGGTTCGTTGGTCACAAAATGCTTGGCGTACCCTGATACGACGTCCTGGTGCAGCGCCCACATCTCATTGACCTGCGAGGGGAACTCGACAAAGTCCCGAGGCACGGAAGTTCCTGCCAACGATGCGTACTTCCCGCTGGCGAACATTCCATGCAGCGCGTGGCCGAACTCGTGGAAAAGCGTATTGGTCTCATCCAACGTCAGCAGGATCGGTTGGCCGGCGACAGGAGGAGCGACATTTAACGTGTTGGTGACGATCGGTCGCTCGTTCAGGAACGAGGCACCGTCGCGCAAGGTGGTCATCCAGGCCCCGCCCTTCTTGGTAGCTCGCGCCAGGAAGTCACCCGAGTACAGCGCCAGCCCACTGCCATCAGCATCAATAACCTCCCAGACCCGGACATCGGGGTGGTAGGTCGGCAGGTCGAAACGCTCCGTGAAGGTGATTCCATATAACCGCGTCGCGGTAGCGAACACACCGTCGACCAGAACTCGCTCAAGTTCAAAATAGTCGCGCACGGCATTTGTATCGACCGAATACTTCTCCCGCAGCACCTTCTCGGAATAGAAGCGCCAGTCCCACGCATTGATCGGCCCGCCAGCGATTGCCGAAAGCGTTTCAGCCTCGGCATTTGCGTTGCGTATGGCAGGGGCGCTGAGTTCCGCCAATCGCTGGCCCACGGCAGCCGTGTCCGGCGCAGTTGCCTTGGCCAAAACAGTTTCAGCGTGATTGGCGAAACCGAGCACGGATGCCCGCTCCGCACGCAGACTGGCCATTTCGGCAGCCAACCCCAAGGTTGAATCCAGTCCACGCGACAACGAAGCTTCGTGTACCAGCCGACGGGAATCCGAACGAGTTAGTTGGGCCAGCACAGGCTGCTGCGAGGGGGAGACCAGCGGCAGCAGGAATCCTTCCGAATGCCCCGCATCCAAAGCCGCCTTGGCTGCCGAGGCAATCGCCGCCTCACTCAGCCCCTCAAGCTCGCCGGCATCAGCGAAGTACACCGCGTGTGCATTTTGGTTTTCCAGCGCCAGATTTGAAAACTGGCTTGAGAGCTCTGAGATCCGCTCATTCAGTTCTGAAAGCTTGCCCTTGGCTTCGGCGTCCAGAGCGGCACCGGCCAGTTCGAACTCTTTCAGGGTGTGTTCCGCTAGGCGGGCATCCTCACCCTCAAGCGATGAAACATCTAAACCTTGTAAACGGGAATACAAGGTTTCATTTAGGTAGATAGCGTCTTCTTGCCGGGTCATAATGCCCGACATCTCACTCTGAATCGTTCGCAAGTCCTCCGTACCGTGAGCCGAAAGCACGGTGAAAAACGTCATCATGGTTCGGCGTAGCACTTGACCTGAAGCTTCGAGCGCGAGCACCGTATTTTCGAAAGTAGCCGGCGCAGTATTGGTTGCGATCGATTCGATCTCTTCTAGCTGCAGGGCCGCACCGCGGCGGGCCGCGTCTACGTAGTGCTCGGCAACAAGCGTCTGGAAGTCAGGCCATTGATACGGATTTTCACTGGGAGAAAGGAGCGGATTAGGCATAGATCAAGGTTCCCACAGCCATGTGGACGCATATTGCATTGACGTCATCCGCTCGCCACAGGCGAACTGCCGTTCACCGGTAAGCTGTGGCATATGAACGCACTCTCGACGGCCCGACGCGCACAGCTGACCGCATCAATTCTGATTTCCGGTCTACTCGTTTCGGGATGCAGTGCCGCTCCGAATGACCAGTCGGACCTCTCGGCATCGCCGGAACCACTTTCAACGTCTCAGGTGGAATCGTCACAAGGCACACCCGAAGCAACGGTCGACGACGAATCACAAGAGTTTTCGCTCATGGTGACGGGCGATGTTTTACTGCATCCGCAGTTACTCAGCGAAGCAGAAACTGCAGCCAACCGGTCCGATGGAAACGGCAAGGATTTCGACTTTCAGCCACTTCTCGCCGGGCTCAAACCATATGTAGAGGATGCGGATATCGCCCTGTGCAATCTGGAGACACCGATTGGGGTTCCACCATATTCCGGGTATCCGCTGTTCACCGTTCCCGCGCAAATCGTTTCCGACCTCGCGGATGTTGGTTATGACGGCTGTACAACCGCCACAAACCACACGGTGGATGCAGGCACCAAAGGTGTGATCCGTACCCTAGACACGCTCGAAGCAAACGACATGTTTTCAACCGGCAGCTACCGGACCAAAGCTGATTCTGAGAGCGCACCGATCGTGGAAGCTGAAGGGGTGAAACTTGGCGTCATAGCCTCGACCTACTCGTTGAATGGCATGAGTGCCGACACTGACTGGCGCGTGGACACCGGAGTGAACGCCAAGAACCTCATAAAACGCGCCAAGTCTGCGAGAGCCGACGGTGCCGACGTAGTTGTTGCAGCGATCCACGACGGGGCCGAATACACCAGCGCACCAACGCAGTCCCAACGTACGCTAGGGCAATCACTAGCCGAATCAGGTGAATTCGATTTCATCTACATGCACCACACGCACTCCGTCCTGCCAATCGAAAAATACAAAGGCACGTGGATTGTGTATGGCCTCGGGAACTCCGTGGCGAAACATGCGACCCCCACCATCTTGAATCGAGAGGGGATTAGTGTGAAGGCTACATTCACCATGGACGACAACGAATGGGAAGTCTCAGACCTTCAATGGGTTCCGCACCAGCTAAGTTCAGCGCCGGTAGCTTGGTGTCAGGTCGAAACGACCAAAACCTGCGTTCCCGAGGATGATGCCAAGGCCTCGCTAAAACGAACCCTGAAAACGGTCGACGCCTACGGCGCAATCGAAGATGGACTAAACGAGTGGACCTTGCCGTAGCCCGTACTGATTCATCTAGTCGTTGGCAATCAGCTCCTTCTTCGTTCGCCAGACGTCCATCGTTATTGGGTCACTCGGAACTGCAGCTTGGCCACCAATCGTTTGCCATGGACCATTTCCGACTCGGAACTCACCTCGGTATATTGTCGTCACTGTAACTGTGAAAGTCCCAGTCTCGGTATAGGAATGGCTTGTTGATGTCTCATCATGCAAGGTGTGTCCCACAACTGGATCACCAGGAAAATCTAGATTGGCGGTAACTCCGTCACCGTAATTCCAACGCCACTCTACAGGAATAGCTTTAATGGTTACTGGAGAGCCATCGATGTTGTCACTGAACGTCTGATCATTTGCATCAGCCCACATATGACTATGCCCATTTCGAAGCGAAAACTGGTATGGATCGCTATGTAACTCTGAACCTAATATAGGAAATCTTCTAAAATGTTCTGGCGTAACAATTACTTCTCTAACAACGTCGTCTGGGACATCAACGTCATCCTCTGGACAAACCAGACGTGAACTAAATATTTGTCCTTCATTCTCTCCTTCAGAATATCTTATAATCATGAGGTAAGGTATTGTTCCGTCATCGCACCGACGAGCATCCGGATTGCTGTCACAACCATTCGCGTTCTCTAACCCGATGGGGCAGGAATTATCATACTCAATCCTAAACTTAGGCCTTGTCTCACGATCTACGATGCGATCAAACTCAGGAGAATCAGTAATCTGCTGCAACTTGCTAAGGCAATCTTTTCGAAGAGACTCTCCGAAATTCTTGGTGAAGTTAACGTCATACACGGATTCAGGACATATTTCTTTTAATCCCGAGGGCACGGAATCTGGCATTGATATTCCGGGCAGTACTACCATCAAGGCAACTAGGCAAGCGCGAAGAGGAAGGACTGAAATAGTAGTCATTGCTGCTCATTAATTGAGATAGAATCAACTACCCACGAGTCAGTGAATTTCAGTAGCGCAACTGCGTGCGTTTCAATCTCGTCGCTCGGACTCTCATCTGCTAGCACTCCAGATTCCGTATATAGTTCAATTGGCTGCCGGCGCATCGAGAATCCTAATAACGCAGTTTTTCCATCTACCTTGGATGAGTAGACTCTATATTCATATTGCCCTCCGACCTGCCAGCCTCCCTGCGCGCCGTTAAACTCTATTCCTTGAATTATATTCTCGAAGCATAGCTGGCAATTATTTGATGTCAAGTTTTTTAGCGGATCGGCGTTGTAACTTTCAAATGAGAAATTCATTATATTTAGATAGTGTTTCAAAAATGCTATAGACCCAGATTCTGAATTTTCTTTGGCCAACGCTGGCATCTCTGGAACCGGAACATTTTTGGCAGGACCATCCGCCGTTGCCGGTTCGTATTTTTCCGTCTCGCTTGGTGTCGGGCTTTGTGTTGCAGTCGGAGTCGGGCTTCCTGAGGAAGTTCCTTGGCTTTCAGTTGGCGTCGCAGAGGGCGGATCGGCAGGGCTCGACTCGCATGCCACGAGGGCGATGGAGCTGGCCGCGATCAGCGCTACACATGCAATTTTCCGAGTGCTCATAAGAACTCTCCGTAATCACTTGGATGCCGTAGTGAGCGCCATCCTATGCCCGAGTTCCAAATATTGGGAGAGTTATTTTCAAATCTGTGGATAAGTTGCGACGAGCGGAAACGCCATGATGGCGCGAGAAAAGAAGAAACCGGGTCGCAACTGCAGGGATGACAAGGCAGTTACGGATGCGAGTAACCCCGCTTCACCGAAAGCCGCCTAAAAATCCAGCGCACGCCATTTAGGCCAGCTACATGGCAGACAAGTCCACGACACACCCTGTAACAAACCCAAGGCCTGATGCTCGCGAGGAATAACGTTGATCCGGCGCTTGCTGAATCGCAAGCATCCCACCCCAAAGGATTCCGTGGCGAGCACGTCGAGTCCGCGGGGGATCGATTCAATTGTGAAGGTAGAACTATGCCTCTATTTGGCGTCCTCGCCCTGCAAGGTGATTTCCGCGAGCATCTAGCGTCGTTAACCGAGCTAGGTGAAGTAGCCGTTCCTGTACGCACGGTAGCGGATCTTGAGCGCATAGACGCCTTAATCATCCCGGGCGGCGAATCTTCTGTGATCGATCGCCTGTCGCGGAACTATGGACTCGCTCAGCCAATCCGACAGCGAATCGCAGACGGCATGCCGGCCTACGGCTCCTGCGCCGGCATGATCATGCTAGCCGACCGCCTGGAGAACCCTGCGGTCGCCAGCAACGGCGCGGTGCAACAAACCTTTGGCGGCATCGACATGACGGTGCGCCGCAACGCCTTCGGGCGTCAGGTCGACTCGTTTGAGAACCACCTTGATTTCAACGGCATCAACCTTGAAGCGGTGTTTATTCGGGCACCCGAAGCCGTGCAAGTTGGCGACGGTGTTGAAGTGATCAGCACGGTACCCGGGGCGGATGCCGCGTCACAAGGTAGAATCGTTGCAGTACGTCAGGGAAATCTATTGGCAACCAGCTTTCATCCGGAAGTATCCGGAAGCGCTGCCATTCATGAATTCTTTATCAAAATCACGCGAGGAGACGCTTAAAGCATGTCAGGCCACTCCAAATGGGCAACAACCAAGCACAAGAAGGCAGCCATCGACGCCAAGCGCGCCAAGGCCTTCGCGAAATTCATTAAGGGCATCGAAGTAGCAGCCCGCGCCGGCGGCGCCGATCTGTCGGGTAACCCTGCTCTTGAACTTGCGGTGAGCAAGGCCAAGAAAAACTCTGTGCCGATCAATAACATCGACCGAGCCGTCAAGCGCGGCGCTGGTCTGACCGGTGAAGTCATCGACTACACCGAGATCATCTACGAAGCACGCGGCCCGCAGGGTTCCGCGCTGTTGATTGAGTGCCTTACCGACAACAAGAACCGTGCCGCATCCGAGGTACGTGTTGGCATCACCCGCAATGGCGGATCGATTGCCGATCCCGGTTCGGTCAGCTACCTCTTCGCCCGCAAGGGTGTTGTCCGCCTGCCCAAGGGCGAACTGACCGAAGACGACCTGTTGATGGTGGTTCTGGACGCCGGCGCCGACGAGATTCTGGATGAAGATGAGAACTTCGCCATTGTCTGCGAGCCAAGCGACCTGCGTGCAGTAGCTTCGGCGCTGGACGAGGCGGACATCGCCTACGAGTCCGACGAAATGGAATTCCTGCCTTCCATGAAGGTGGACCTGGACGTCGACGGCGCCCGCAAGTTCCTCAAGCTCTTTGAAGCACTCGAAGAACTGGATGACGTGCAGAACGTCTACACCAATGCCGATCTGTCCGACGAGGTTCGCGCCGCGCTGGACGAGGAGAACTAAGGCTTGCCCCTTAGAGTCGTGGGCGTCGACCCCGGCCTGACCCGTTGCGGGCTGGCCGTGGTCGACGTTTCTGCAAATCGCCAAGTTTCACTGGTTGACGTCACGGTCGCCGGAACTGCTCCGGGCACCCCCTTGGATGCCAGGTTGCTGAGTATCGCTAACGCGATCGATTCCTGGCTGGACACCCACAAACCGGATGTTTTGGCCCTTGAGCGCGTTTTCGCTCAGGTGAACGTTTCCACCGTCATTGGTACCGCGCAGGTCACCGGGGTGGTTATCACCGCGGCGGCGCGCCGTGGAATCCCCGTCGCACTGCACACCCCCACAGAAGTGAAAGCGGCGGTCACCGGCTCCGGGCAGGCCTCCAAGGCGGCCATCGGCAAGATGGTCGCCAAGATCTGCCGGCTGGATGAACCACCCAAACCCGCCGATGCGGCCGATGCCGTCGCCTTGGCGATTGCTCATGCGTGGCGCGGTGCGGCGGCAGGGTCAAATGCGTCGGCCTCCGCCGCCAGTGCCGCCGGTTCCCAGCAGCTCACCGCTGCGCAACGGGCCTGGATTGCCGCCGAGGCCTCCGCCAAACACCGCGCGGCGCGCCGCTAAGACTCACCGATGGTGCGCGAGCATCGCGCTTCGTAGGTATCTTCGATAAACTGGGTGGGATCGAACATATATCCCAAGGAGTGGCATGATCAGCTCATTGACCGGCACCGTCCAAGCGGTGACCCTGAACACCGCCGTGCTCAACGTAAACGGCTTTGGCATGTTGGTCAACGCCACCCCCGGCACACTGTCCACCCTGCATCAGGGGCGCGAGGCCACCGTGCACACTTCCATGGTGGTCCGCGAAGATTCGATGACCCTTTTCGGTTTCGCCTCTACCGATGAACGCGACGTTTTCGAGGTACTCATCGGGGTGTCCGGCATCGGCCCGCGCACCGGACTGGCGATCCTCGCCGTGCACACCCCGGAAGAGGTGCGCATCGCCGCCAACACCAAAGACACCGCCGCCTTCACCAAGGTCTCGGGTATCGGCCCGAAAGGCGCCAGCCGCATCGTGCTGGAGCTCAACGGCAAGCTGGTTCCCACCGGCGCGCCGGTTACATCCGCCGCGGCGGCCGGTGCCAGCGCTACCTGGGAGCCGCAGGTCATCGAGGCGCTCACCGGGCTCGGGTGGACCGAGAAGGATGCCACGGCAACCCTCAAGGCCTTGTCCAAGGCGGATCCCGAGGTGGTTTCCACCGGCAATGTCGCCGACATTCTCCGTGCGGCGCTGCGCAGCATGTCCAGCGCCAACCGTGCCCGATAGGATGAACCCGTGTCTAATTCCCAACCGCTGACCAACGCCGGAAGCGAACCCGAAGAGCGTGTGCTCGAAGCCGCGCTGCGCCCCCGCAACCTGGATGATTTTGTCGGCCAGGCCCGGGTTCGCCAGCAGCTCTCGCTGGTGCTGGAAGCGGCGAAGATCCGTGAACGCAGCGCCGATCATATGCTGCTCTCCGGTCCGCCGGGGCTGGGAAAAACCACCCTGTCGATGATCATTGCCGCGGAAATGAACGCTCCGTTGCGTATCTCATCCGGTCCGGCCATCCAGCACGCTGGCGACCTGGCGGCCATCCTGTCTTCGTTGACCGAAGGGGAGGTCCTGTTCCTGGATGAAATCCACCGGATGTCCCGCCCGGCCGAAGAAATGCTCTACATGGCCATGGAGGATTTCCGGGTGGACATCATCGTGGGCAAGGGTGCCGGCGCCACCGCGATCCCGTTGGAACTGCCGCCGTTCACCCTGGTCGGAGCCACCACCCGAGCCGGTTTGCTTCCCGGCCCGCTGCGCGACCGTTTCGGATTCACCGGCCACCTGGAGTTCTACACCGTTGAAGAACTTGAATTGGTGCTGCGCCGCTCGGCCATGATGCTGGACCTGCGGGTCACCTCCGCGGCGTTCACCGAAATCGCCGGACGCTCGCGTGGCACCCCGCGTATCGCCAACCGGCTGCTGCGCCGTGTGCGCGACTGGGCGCTGGTGCACAAACTTGAAGAGATCGACGCCCAGTCCGCCGCCGCGGCCCTGGACATGTACGAGGTGGATGCCAGGGGGCTGGACCGGCTGGATCGCTCGGTGCTCGAAGCACTCTGCCTCAAATTCGGCGGGGGACCGGTGGGCCTGTCCACCCTGGCCATTGCGGTGGGGGAGGAAACCGAAACCGTGGAAACCGTTGCCGAACCGTACTTGGTCCGCGAAGGCCTGATGGGACGCACCCCGCGTGGGCGTATTGCCATGCCTGCCGCCTGGCAGCACCTTGGCCTGGCAATGCCCAAGGATGCAATTTTTGCCAGCGCACAAAGCTATGAATCCGATGAGGATTAGGCCAGCATCGCTTCACCCGTCGCGTAAATGGTACGCCAGTAGTCGCGCACCCATTAGACTATAGACGCCTGACCTATACCCTTTTTCGGGTCTGGGTGGGGCGTCTATGCTGTTTTGCGCGTCGATGACGCTGGCAGCATCCCGAACTTTAGCATTCGCAACGAATCGTTAGCAGGTAATTTACGTGAACTCTCTGGTGATCGCCCAGGCCGGTGGCGGCGGCTTCAACCCCTCGATGATCTTGATGGTCGCACTGTTCGCAGTGTTGATCTTCATGATGTTCCGTGGACGCAAGAAGCAGGCAGCCCAGCAGGAAAAGTTGAAGGACAACACCGTGCCAGGCGCCAAGGTGATGACCAACTCGGGCATCTTCGGCACCGTGGTGGGCATCGATGAAGAAGACCGCGTGCTGGTTGAGGTCGCCAACGGCGTGGTGCTGACCCTGCACCGCCAGGCCATCTCCACCTTCGTGGACAAGGACGCCACCGCGGCAACTGCTCCTGCCGAAGTTGAGGCCGAAACCACTGCTGCTCCAACCAGCTCGGTAGAGACCCCCGAGGAAACCCTTCGTCGCCTGAACGACGAAGGCAAGGACGAGCGCAACGCCTAAACCAGGCAGAATCGTGGCGGCCCGCCTCGGGTTCGCCTAGACCAGAAAGCACATTAGATGTCATCAATTAGACCTGAGAAGCAGGCACGCAAGGCCTTGCTGTGGCTGCTGGTGGTCTTCCTCATCGCCTCCGGCGTGCTGGTGGGCGGCGTGCTCGGCGGCAAAACGGCCTTCGCGCCAAAGCTTGCCCTCGACCTGGAAGGCGGCACCCAGATGATCCTGGCGCCGCGTGTCCAGGGCGACGAGTCGATCAGCCAGGAACAACTTGACCAAGCGGTGGAAATTATCCGCCAGCGTGTGGACGGTGCCGGTGTGACCGAATCCGAAATCACCACCCAGTCCGGACGCAACGTTGTGGTCTCGATGCCCGGTGTCCCAACCCAGGAGACCCGCGACCTGATCCAGGCCTCGGCGAACATGGAATTCCGCCCGGTGCTGATCACCGGCGCGTTTGCCGCGACACCCGAAGCCGACCGCACCCCGGACGCGGACATTCCCAAACCATCCGGCGAGCCGGAGAACCCTTCGGACACCAACTGGATCTCCACCGATCTCTACAAGCAGTTCGAGGCCTACGATTGCCCCACCGAGCTTCTCGAGGCCAGCACCACCACCCATGATCCGGCCCAGCCGATGATCTCGTGTGATGTGCGTATGGGTGTGAAGTACATCCTGGGACCGCAGGAAATCCCCGGCGACCAGATTTCCGACGCCTACGCCCAGCTGGCGCGCGGGGTGAACGGTTCGGTCACCGGCGAATGGGTTGTGGTCATCGAATTCGATGCGCAGGGAACCAAGACCTTCGCAGCCACCACCCAGCGCCTGATCTCGCTGACCGGTTCGCAAAACCAGTTCGCGATCGTGCTTGATGGCAACACCATCTCCGCTCCAACCACCAACGCCGTGATCTCCGACGGCCGCCCGCAGATTTCCGGCGGCTTCACCCAGGAGACCAGCCAGGCGCTGGCCGAGCAGCTCAAGTACGGCGCCCTGCCGATCAGCTTCGACATCCAGTCCGAGCAGCAGGTTTCTGCCACCCTCGGTGCCGACCAGCTCAAGGCCGGTCTGATCGCCGGCATTATCGGCCTGGTCGCGGTGTTCATCTACTCGCTCTTCCAGTACCGCGCCCTGGGCCTGGTGACCATCGCCTCGCTGCTGGTTTCCGGTGTGCTCACCTACCTGGCGCTGGTGCTGCTTGGCTGGGGCATGAACTACCGCCTCTCGCTGGCCGGTGTGGCCGGCTTGATCGTTGCCATCGGCCTGATCGCCGACTCGTTCATCGTCTACTTCGAACGCGTCAGGGACGAGCTGCGCAACGGCCGTCCGCTGGCAAGCGCCGTGGCCGTGGGCTGGAAGCGTGCCGAACGCACCATCTTGGCCTCCAAGGCAGTGAACGTGCTGGCCGCTGTGGTGCTGTATATCGTCGCCGTCGGCAACGTGCGAGGCTTCGCCTTCACCCTGGGCCTGACCGCGATCATCGACCTCGTGGTGGTGTACGGAATGACCCACCCGACGTTGGTGCTGCTGGCGCGCACCAAGTTCTTCGCCAACGGACACCGCCTCTCCGGCCTGGATCCGTCGTTGCTCGGTGTTGAACCGCTGTACCAGGGCGCTGGCAAGATCCGCAGCTTCACCGCCAATGCGGAAGAAAACCGCGGCAAGAAGCACCAGCGGGCCGGCGCGGAAGCCGCCAAGCGGATGACCATCGCCGAACGCCGACGTGCCGAGGCGCACGCCGCCTCAGGCGCCAAGGCGAGCGACGCGAATCGCTCGTCCCAGGAGGAGAAGAATGAATAAGCTGGTCACGTGGGGCAACGAGCTCTACACGGGCAAACGCTCCTACCCGTTCACCTCCAAGCGCCGGCTGTGGTTCTCCATCGCCGCGGTGCTGGTGGTTCTCTCGATCCTGGTTCCGGTTGTCAAGGGCGGATTCAACCTCGGCATCGACTTCCGCGGCGGCTCCGAATTCATGGTGTCCAACACCACCCACACCGAGCAGAACATCGGTCAGGACGCAGTGAAGGCGGTCGCCCCGGAAGCCGAGGCGACTGTCACCAACATCGCCCCCGGCACCATGCGCATCCAGACGGAGTTGCTCACCGATGACCAGACCCTGGCCATCGCCAAGGACCTGGCCGCCGGATACGGTGTGAGCACCGATGAGGTCACCAGCAACTTCATCGGCCCGACGTGGGGACAGGACGTCTCCCGACAGGCCCTGGTCGGCCTGCTGGTGTTCATCGTGCTGGTGGGGTTGCTCATGGCAGCGTACTTCCGCACCTGGAAGATGTCGCTCGCGGCGATCATCGGCTTAATTACGGTGATCATCGTGACGGCGGGCGTCTACTCGCTCTCCGGCTTCGAGATCACTCCCAGCGCGATCATCGGCTTCCTGACGATCCTGAGCTACTCGCTGTACGACACCGTGGTGGTGTTCGACAAGGTCCGCGAGAACACCAAGGACTTCGCCCAGGGCTCGGAGCGCACCTTCGAGCAGCAGGTGAACCTCGCCGTGAACCAGACCCTGGTGCGTTCGATCAACACCTCCGTGGTGGCGGTCCTGCCGGTCGCCTCGATCCTGTTCATCGGCTCCTACATGCTCGGCGCCGGCACCCTGAAGGACCTGTCGCTGGCGTTGTTCGTCGGCATCATCGTCTCGGCGTTGTCCACCCTCTTCGTCCAGGCGCCGCTGTACTACTGGCTGCGCCGCAACGACACCGAGGTGGTAGCGCACACCAAGAAGCTGCAGGCCGCGGCCTAAAGCCGCCGCAGGCACCGCGCAGCAAGATCATCGGCATCCGTCACACCCGTGGCGGGTGCCGCTGATCGTTAACCATGACGCCGCTGAATTAGTAGACACCGGCTTCACGTGCTATAACGAATAAACTGGAGAACGTGTTTTTACTGGTAGCCGCGGCACCCCTCGCGGCGGCACAGATCTCGACCGAACGCAGGCAGTGGCGTCGGCACCTGGTGATAACCCCGCCGTGCCCGACGCCGTCGCTGTTTGACCGGTGGAACGTGAAAGGAGCGGGGCATGGCCAACACGCCTAACATGAACAACGCAAAACGACGCTCGATCTCACGTTTGGTGCGCTTCGCCGGCCGCGGCAGCACACCGAGCACCTCGCCGACCCTTGAACCGTTGCTGCGCACCGTGAAGTCCAAACACCCCAAGGCGGACCTGGACCTGCTGGTCCACGCCTATGAGGTGGCCGAAAAGTACCACGAAGGCCAAAAACGCAAAAGCGGGGACCCCTACATCACCCACCCGGTGGCCGTAGCCACCATCCTGGCGGAGATGGGCATGACCGGCTCCATCCTGGCCGCCGCCCTGTTGCACGACACCGTGGAGGACACCGAGTACTCCCTGGAATCGGTCAAAAAGGAATTCTCCGAAGAGATCGCGATGCTGGTGGACGGCGTCACCAAGCTGGACAAGGTCACCTACGGCGATGCCGCCCCGGCGGAAACCGTGCGCAAGATGGTGGTGGCGATGTCCCGGGATATCCGGGTGCTGCTGATCAAACTCGCCGACCGCCTGCACAACGCGCGCACCTGGCGTTACGTCTCACCCGAGTCCAGCTCGCGCAAGGCCAAGGAAACCCTGGAGATCTTCGCCCCGCTGGCCCACCGCTTGGGCATGAACACGGTCAAGTGGGAACTGGAGGACCTGTCCTTCGCCGCGCTGCACCCGCTGGTCTACCAGGAGATCGTGCGCATGGTGGGGGACCGGACCCCGGAACGCGAGAAGTACCTGGCCGCCATCCGCCAGACCCTGGACAAGGACCTGACCGAGGTCTCCATCCACGCGGCGGTCTCCGGCAGGCCCAAGCACTACTACTCGATCTACCAGAAGATGATCGTGCGCGGCAAGGACTTCGACGACATCCACGACCTGATGGGTGTCCGCATCCTGGTGGACAACGTCAAGGACTGCTACGGCGCGCTGGGTGTGGTCCATGCGCAGTGGAACCCGCTGCCCAACCGCTTCAAGGACTACATCGCCATCCCGAAGCTGAACCTCTACCAGTCGCTGCACACCACGGTGATGGGCCCGGAGGGCAAGCCGGTGGAGATCCAGATCCGCACCCATGACATGCACGTGCGCGCCGAATACGGTGTGGCCGCGCATTTCCAGTACAAGCACGGGCAGAACGCCAACTCCATGCTCTCCCCGGAGCAGAACATGGACTGGCTGCGTTCGCTGATGGAATGGCAGGCGGACACCGAGGACTCCGAGGAGTTCCTGGACGGCCTGCGCTATTCGATCAACTCGGCCGAGGTCTACGTGTTCACCCCGAAGGGCGACATCATGTCGCTGCCGGTGGGGGCCACCCCGGTGGATTTCGCGTACGCCATCCATACCGACGTGGGGCACCGCACCATCGGTTCGCGGGTCAATGGCAAACTTGTCCCGCTGCACACCGAGCTGAAACAGGGCGACGTGGTGGAGGTCTTCACCTCCAAGGCCGAGGGCGCTGGACCCTCCCAGGACTGGCAGAACTTTGTGCGCTCCCCGCGCGCCAAGGCGAAGATCCGCGGGTACTTCTCCAAGGAGCGCCGCGAGGAGGCCATCGAAAAGGGCAAGGAACTGCTCACCAAGGAGTTGCGGCGCAACCAGCTTCCGTTGCAGAAGCTGATGACCCACGACCTGCTCTCCGCGGTGGCCAGCGAGCTGCACCATTCGGATATCTCCGCGCTCTACCAGTCGGTGGGCGACGGGCACACCAGTGCGCAGAACGTGATCGAACACCTCACCGCCCTGATCGGACCTCCCGAGGCCGAGCAGGTCGACGAGGAAGCCACCGTCAAGGTCAACACCCCCAGCAAACGGACCGGGAACGACGCCGGAATCATCGTGGAGGGTGTGGGCGATGTGCTGGTCAAGCTCGCGCGCTGCTGCACCCCGGTCCCGCCGGATGAGATCCAGGGATTCGTCACCCGCGGCGCGGGGGTCTCGGTGCACCGCACCGACTGCCTGAACCTGGCGCAGCTGGCTGGGGAACCGGACCGCATTGTAAACGTGTCCTGGGCCTCGAAACACAATGGGGTCTTCCTGGTTGAAATCCAGGTCGAGGCCCTGGACCGCAAGTCGCTGCTCTCCGACGTGACCCGCATCCTGTCGGAAAACCACCTGAACATCCTCTCCGCCTCGGTGCAGACCAGCCGCGAACGCGTGGCGATCTCACGCTTCTCCTTCGAAATGGGAGATCCGAAGTTCCTGAACCATGTGCTTAATCAGGTTCGGCGCATCGACGGGGTGTACGACGTGTACCGCACCACGGCAGGCTCTCGGCGCTAGGCCGCCGCGGGCCGGCCTGCCTCATGCTCCGCCGATGAGGCAAACGAGTCGACCAGCCGCAAGGCCCGATTGACCCCCGCCTGCTTGGGATACTGCGCCAGCCGCGCGGCCACCGCGTCCAGATGCAGGTAGGGGTCATCGAGCCGCAGCACCTCGGCAAGCACCCGGGTAGCGGTGGGCAGCGGGTCATAGGCCGCGCAGTCGCACACGGTGCGCAGCAAGCTGGTGACCTTGACCCGCTGGCGGAACACGATGTCCTCTTCGCTCAGCGGCAGCTGCGAGAAGCTGACCTGCAGGCCGTTGCCCGGGCGGTAGGGCCGGCGGTAGCCGCTCGAGGAAATCCGCAACACAAAGGTGTAGGGCAGCAGCCCGTGCACCCAGGCCGCGGTTTCCCGGCAGATCACATCGTTGCGTTGCAATGCCCTCCCGGAGGCGAAACATGCAATACGCGCCCGCACCCCGGCGTCGTAGCTGAAAAACACCGGCACAAAACAGTTGCCCAGTGCCTCCCGAAGCAAGCCGCGCGACGCCATGGCGTTCAGCTCATTGCGGCTGAACACCTCACCGGCAATCAAAAGGTCCTCTGGAATGCGCAACGCGGCGGCGCACCGTGCAGAAGCCGTGGGATGTAGATTCTCCATAAGGCTACTAAACCAGTTAGCGCCGCCGCGTTGGCGGTGTTCAGACGAACTGTGGATTACTCGAAGTCGGCAGCCGACTTCTCCAGGGTGCTCAACCACATGCGGCGGGCATCCAGGGCTTCCTGGGCGGAAGCAATCTGCTTGGCGTTGCCCTTGGCCTGGGCGGCGGCCAAATCTGCTTCCAGTGCGGAAATGGTTTCCTGCAGCTGGCTGAGCATCGAGTTCGAGCGGGCCTTGGTCTCCGGGTTGGACCGGCGCCAAGCCTCCTCTTCGGCGTTCTTGACCGCGTCCTCAACCTGGCGCAGCGCCGACTCGATCCGCTGCAGGTCCCCGCGGGGCACCTTGCCGGCATCTTCCCAGCGGGTGCGGATCGAATCCAGCTTGCCCTTGGCGGTCGCCAAATCGTTAATCGGAAGCAGGGCGCGGGCCTCGGCCAGCAGGGCTTCCTTCACAACCAGATTGGCCGAATACTCTGCATCCACCGCGGCATTGGCCTCGGTGCGCGCCTGGAAAAACACGTCCTGGGCGGCCCGGAAGCGGCCCCAGAGCTGGTCGTCGTCCTTGCGCGAGGCACGGCGCGACTTCTTCCACTCGTCCATGAGCTTGCGGTACTCGGCAGCCGTGGCCGCCCAGTCGGTGGAGCTTTGCAGCGCCTCGGCGCGGGCGATCAGCTCCTCCTTCACCGATTTCGCGGCGGCGTTGGTGGAATCCAGCTGGGAGAAGTAGGCCCGGCGGTGGCGGTCGAAGGTGGTGCGCGCGGCGCGGAAACGCTTCCACAGCGCATCTTCGGTGGCCCTCGGCAGGCGCACCGAAGAACGCTGGGTGGCCTTCCACTGGTCGAACAGTTCGTTCATGGCCGCCGAGGCGGTTTTCCACTGGATCTGCTCGGGGCGTTTGGCGGCCATGGCTTCGGCCTGGTCGACGATTCCCTCGCGCAGGGCCAGCTGCTCGGCGCGGGCCGACTCGTTGGCCTGGCGCTGGGCGGCGGAGAGTTCCTGCACGGCAACCCGAGCGGCTTGAAGACGCGATTCAAGCAAAACAAGATCGCCAACCATGTGCCGTTCGGTCAGCAACGCAGCCAAGGCATCGATGGTCTTGCCCATTTCGCCGGCCGGGGCCTTGGCGGCCACACGCTGCTCAAGCAGCAACAGCTGCGAGAACACATCGTCATACTTGCGCACAAAGTAGGCAAGCGCCTCTTGCTCGCTGGCATCCGGGTACTGGCCGACCGGATGTTCATTCCCGTCGATGATGACAAAAACGTGGCCGTCCTCGGCAACGCGAGCGAACTTCGCCGCCTCGTCAAGGGGGGTGGTATGCACGACTGGCTGGGCTACGACCGGCTTGGCGGCAGGCTTTACGGCCTGCGGCACCGGGGTCTTCTGGCTGTCGTCGGATTGCTGACTGGTGGTCACCGCTGAAACTCTTTCACTTTTGCGCTGTACTTGCTAGAGCCAACTCTACCTGTGACCTCCACTTCTTAGTAAGCCGACGTGCGCAGGTTTCTTTGTGTTCGCGCGATAAGATGGATCGGTAGCGCGTTCGCACCACGGTTTGCGCACAGTTTTTGCCTACAGCACGATGCACCAAGGAGTTTCATGGCACGCAAGGCCTCCCTATCAGGTTTCCCCGAATGGCTTCCGGCCGAGCGCGTGGTCGAACAGCATGTGCTTGACACCTTGCGCCGCACCTTTGAACTTCATGGTTTCGCCAATATCGAGACACGCGCGGTGGAAACCCGCGCCCAGCTGCTGCGCAAGGGCGAGATCGACAAGGAAGTCTACGGACTGAGCCGGCTCGCCGCCGAGGATGAGAAAAACGATCCCAACGCGCTGGCCCTGCACTTCGATCTGACCGTCCCCTTCGCCCGCTACGTGGTGGAGAACGCCGGACACCTGGCCTTCCCGTTCCGCCGCTACCAGATGCAGAAGGTCTGGCGCGGCGAACGCCCGCAGGACGGCCGTTTCCGCGAATTCACCCAGGCGGATATCGACGTGGTGGGTGAAGGCACCCTGCCCTTCAGCTACGACGTGGAACTCGCGCTGACCATCGCCGATGCCCTCTCCGCGCTGCCGATCGGCGACTTCCGCCTGCGGGTGAACAACCGCAAATTGGCCGAGGGTTTCTACCGCGGCCTGGGCCTGGAAGACCCCGATGCGGTGCTGCGCGCCATCGACAAGCTGGAGAAGATCGGCGACGAGGCCGTGGCCAAGATCCTGGTTGAAGAGGTCGGCGCCACCGAGCAGCAGGCCGCCGCCGCGCTGGCGCTGGCCAAGATCCGTACCATGGACACCTCCTTCGTTCAGCAGGTCCGCGCCCTGGGGGTCGAACACGAACTGCTGGACACCGGCCTGGACGAACTTTCCCAGGTCATCGCCGCGGCCTCCAAACGCGCCCCGGGCAAGGTCATGGCCGACCTGTCGATCGCCCGCGGGCTGGACTACTACACCGGCACCGTCTACGAGACCGTGCTGGTGGGCCACGAATCCCTGGGCTCCATCTGCTCGGGCGGCCGCTACGAGTCGCTGGCCTCCAAGGGCAAGAAGACCTACCCCGGGGTCGGCCTGTCCATCGGCGTCACCCGCTTGATCTCGCGCATCCTGGCGGAGGAAACCGTGACCGCGGCCCGCAGCGTGCCCTCGGTGGTATATGTCACGCTGGCCGCCGAGGACTCCTGGCACGAGGCGCAGGATGTCGCCGCAAGCTTGCGCGCTCGGGGGATCGCCTGCGAGGTGGCCTCCAGCGCGGAGAAGTTCGGCAAACAGATCAAGTACGCAGATCGCCGCGGCATTCCGTTTGTCTGGTTCACCCATGCGGATGGCACCCACGAGGTGAAGGACATCCGTTCGGGCGAGCAGGTCGCCGCGGATCCGGCCAGCTGGACCCCGCCGGCAGCGGACCTGCACAACACCGTGGGCTAGCCGCCCGCACCCACGCGCCCACCCGGGTGCACTAAACTTTGGCGAAGAACAACTTCGCACATCTAAGTGAATCGACCGAAAGGATCGTAGTGCTACGCACTCATCAGCTGGGCGTGCTAAACGCCGAGCACATTGGACAGCAGGTCACCCTCACCGGTTGGGTCGCCCGCCGCCGTGACCACGGTGGAGTGGCGTTCTTGGACCTGCGCGACGCCTCCGGTGTCGCCCAGGTTGTGGTACGCGACGAGGAGGACTTCCACCCGCTGCGCAATGAGTTTGTGCTGCAGATCAAGGGCACCGTCGAGCGCCGCCCGGAAGGCAATGAGAACCCGAACCTTCCCACCGGCGCCATCGAGGTGATCGCCGATGAGGTGATCGTGCTGAACACCGCCGCCCCGCTGCCATTCCAGGTTGATGAGCACGTCGAGGTCGGCGAGGAGGCGCGCCTGCGCCACCGCTACCTGGATTTGCGCCGTCCCACCCCGACCCGCAACCTGCGCCTGCGCTCGGAGGTCAACCGGGTGGCCCGCAACCTGCTGCACGATGAGGGTTTCGTCGAGATCGAAACCCCGACGCTGACCCGCTCCACCCCGGAAGGCGCCCGCGACTTCGTGGTCCCGGCCCGCCTGTCCCCGGGCAGCTGGTACGCCCTGCCGCAGTCCCCGCAGCTGTTCAAGCAGCTGCTGCAGGTCGGCGGTTTTGAGAAGTACTACCAGATCGCCCGCTGCTACCGCGACGAGGACTTCCGCGCGGACCGCCAGCCGGAGTTCACCCAGCTGGACATCGAAGCCTCATTTGTCGAGGAAGACGACATCATCGCGCTGGGCGAGAAGCTGGTGAAGGACATCTGGGCGTTGATCGACGTGCAGGTCCCCACCCCGATCCGCCGCATGACCTACGCCGAGGCCATGGAGAAGTACGGCAGCGACAAGCCGGATTTGCGTTTCGGCCTGGAACTGACCGAGATGACGCAGTACTTCGCGAACACCTCCTTCAAGGTGTTCCAGTCGGCCTACGTGGGCGCCGTGGTGATGCCCGGAGGAGCCGCGCAGCCGCGCCGCACCCTGGATGCCTGGCAGGAATTCGCCAAGCAGCGCGGTGCCAAGGGCCTGGCCTACGTCCTGCTCAAGGAAGACGGCGAGCTGGCCGGCCCGGTAGCCAAAAACCTCTCCGATGAGGAGAAGGCCGGCCTGGCTGCGGCCACCGGCGCCAAGCCGGGGGACTGCATCTTCTTCTCCGCGGGCGATCGCAGCGAATCCCGCGCCCTGCTTGGCGCGGTGCGTGTGGAAATCGGCCACCGCACCGGGTTGATCAAGGACGGGGACTGGGCCTTCGTCTGGATCGTCGACGCACCGATGTTCGAACCAGCCTCCGCCGCCGTCGCCTCGGGCGACGTGGCGGTTGGCGCCGGCGCCTGGACCGCGGTGCACCACGCATTCACCAGCCCGAAGCCCGAGTTCCTGGACACCTTCGACACCGATCCGGGGTCGGCCCTGTCCTACGCCTATGACATCGTCTGCAACGGCAATGAAATCGGCGGCGGCTCGATCCGTATCCACCAGCGCGACGTGCAGGAGCGCGTCTTCAAGCTGATGGGTGTCAGCGAGGAGCAGGCGCAGACCCAGTTCGGCTTCCTGCTTGAGGGCTTCAAGTACGGCGCCCCGCCGCACGGCGGCATCGCCCTGGGCTGGGACCGCGTGCTGCAGCTGCTGACCGGCTCGGATTCCATCCGCGACGTCATCGCCTTCCCGAAGACCGGTGGCGGATTCGACCCGCTGACCTCCGCCCCTGCCCCGATCACCGCGGCGCAGCGCAAGGAAGCCGGCATCGACTTCAAACCCGAGAAGAAGAAGGCCGACGCCGAGGCACAGGCCCCGGCCGACGCCAAGTAAACGCTAACCGCCGCGCACACACCGCAGGGCCGCGATCATCATGATCGCGGCCCTGCGGTGTTTGATTTGCCGTGCCGACGGCGCCAGCGCTCGCTTTACCCCAGGTCCGCCGAGTCGACGATCACCGTCATCGGTCCGGAATTGATCAGGTGCAGCTCCATCATCTCCCCAAAACGCCCGGTTTCCACGTGCGCCCCCAGCTGCCGCAGGTAGGACACGAAGTACTCGTACAGCGGTTCGCTGTGCGCGCCGGGCGCCGCATCCGACCAGGAGGGCCGCCGCCCCTTGCGCACCGAGCCGTAGAGGGTGAACTGGCTGATCACCAGCAACGGGGAGGCGGTGGCTTCCGCGCTGAGCTCGCCGTCCAGAATCCGCAGCTGCCAAATCTTCTCGGCGACCTTGCGGGCCGTGGCCTCATCGTCGTCGTGGGTCACCCCCAGCAGGATCACCAGCCCGGGGAAGGGAAGCTCTCCCACAATCTGCTCTTCAACCTCGACATGGGCGGTGGACGCAACCTGAACTACTGCGCGCATGGGATCCTTCAACTAAGCCAGCAACGAATACAGCGCGTGGAACACACGCCGCTTCCAGAGTATCGGTAGGCTGGGTAGGTGAGCGATTTGTTCGATGCCCTGGATGAGGATGACTATGCCGCGCGCGGCCAGGCGGTTCACCGGCCGCGTCCGCCGCTGGCCGTGCGGATGCGCCCGCGCACCTTGGATGAGCTGGTCGGCCAGCAGCACCTGCTGGGCCCCGGCTCGCCGCTGCGCCAGCTGGCGGAGCATCCCGAAACCGGGCCCGCCGGCCCGGCCAGCGTGATCCTCTACGGTCCGCCGGGCATCGGCAAGACCACCATCGCGCACGTGATCGCCCGCGCCACCGACCGCAAGTTCGTGGAGCTTTCTGCGATCACCGCCGGGGTGAAGGACGTGCGCCGGGTCATCGACCAGGCCAAGGACGACCGCGACCTGCGCGGGGTGACCACCGTGCTGTTCCTGGACGAAATCCACCGCTTTAATAAAGCCCAGCAGGACGCGTTGCTGCCCGGGGTGGAAAACCGGGTGGTGGTGCTCGTGGCGGCAACCACCGAAAACCCCTCCTTCTCGGTCATCTCCCCGCTGCTCTCACGCTCCTTGCTGCTGACCCTGCGCCCGCTGACGGACAAGGACCTGGCGGATTTGCTTGACCGGGCGGTGGGTGATGAACGCGGGTTCGATAACCAGGTGCTGCTCGATGCCCAGCAGCGCGATGCGATTGTGCGCCTGGCCCAGGGGGATGCCCGCCGCGCGCTGACGGTGCTGGAAGCCGCCGGCGCAGTGGCGTGGAACGCGGCCGGGGAAAACACCGAACCGCCCATGGAGATCACCGCGCAGCATGTGCAGCTGGCCATGGACCAGGCTGTTCAGCGCTACGACAAGGACGGCGACCAGCACTACGACATCATTTCGGCGTTCATCAAATCCATCCGCGGCTCGGACGTGGACGCGGCCCTGCACTACCTGGCGCGGATGCTTTCCGCGGGGGAGGACCCGCGGTTCATCGCCCGCCGCCTGATGATCAGCGCCAGCGAAGATGTGGGTATGGCCGATCCCACCGCCCTGCCGCTGGCCGTGGCCGCCGCGCAGTCGGTCGCACTGACCGGGATGCCCGAGGCGCGCATCATGCTCGGCCAGGCCACGGTGCACCTGGCCACCGCCCCCAAATCCAACGCCTCGTACAACGCGATCAACGCCGCCCTGGCGGACGTCGCCGAAGGCCGCGGCTCGCTGGTTCCCGATCACCTGCGCGACGCGCACTATCCCGGAGCCAAGCAGCTTGGGCACGGGGTGGGCTATATCTACGCCCACGACGCCCCGCACTCGATCGCCTCCCAGCAATACCTGCCCGATGACCTGGTGGGCACCGATTATTACACGCCCACCGCCAACGGGGCGGAAAAAACCATCGCCACCCGCCTGGCGCGGCTGCGTGAGATCGTCCGGGCCAAGGATCCGCGCCGCAAACGGTAAACGCCTGTGGGATACACCTCACCGAGGCCAGCGCCGCGCTGGTGTAAACTAGAACCTTGGCTGGCAAGCCGCGGGCGACCGCGGTTGCAGTGATTAGCGGGACGCGACGCCCGCACACTCTCCGTCCGGGAGGCCAGTAGACTCCGTCGCTCACAACGAAAAGGACACATTAATGGCTAACGCCCGTGCCCGCCGTACCGTGCGCCTCTCGCGCGCCCTCGGCCTTGCCCTGACCCCTAAAGCTGAAAAGTACATGGAGCGTCGTCCGTACGGTCCAGGTCAGCATGGCCGCGCCCGCAAGAAGCAGGACAGCGACTACGCAGTTCGTCTGCGCGAAAAGCAGCGCCTGCGCGCCCAGTACGGCATCCGCGAAGCCCAGATGCTCAACGCCTTCAAGGAAGCCAAGCGCCTCGGCGGCCAGACCGGTGACAACCTGTTGGCCCTGCTCGAGTCCCGCCTGGACGCCCTGGTTCTGCGTGCCGGCTTCGCCCGCACCATCCAGCAGGCTCGCCAGCTGGTTGTGCACCGCCACATCCTGGTCAACGGCCAGCGCGTGGACCGTCCGTCCTTCAAGGTGAAGCCGGGTCAGCTGATCCACGTTCACGAGAAGAGCGAGAAGATGGTTCCTTTCCAGATGGCAGCAGCCGGCGAGCACGCACAGGTGCTCCCAGCCGTTCCAGCCTACCTGGACGTGAAGCTGGAGGCCCTCCAGGCTACCTACCTGCGCGCTCCTGAGCGTGCCGAGATCCCGGTAACCTGCGAAGAAAACCTCGTGGTTGAGTACTACGCACGCTAAATCCGTGTGCTAGGCGGGCCCGCAACCGAGTTTCGGTTGCGGGCTTTTCGCTTAACTACCTGTTAGGGCTCACACTTCGATAAGGTGGACTGGCAGTAAAAACCCAAGCAGAAGAGGAAGCACATGTCGGGTTCGGATATCGCAGGGCTCATCGCAGCGGCGGCGTTTGTCATTTTGGTGGCAATCCTCGCGGTGCCGATCATCAAGTTGGGCAAGGTGTTCGACGAGCTGCGCAACTCGATCAAGGAGCTGTCCGATGGGACCACACCGCTGATCGGCGAGGTGACCAACACCGTGGCGACCACCAACGACCAGCTCAAAAAGGTCGATTCGATCACCTCCAACGTCTCCGATGCCACCGCCAACGTCTCGGCGCTGTCCTCCCTGGTCGCCGCCACCATCGGCAAACCGCTGATCAAGGTCGCCGCCTTCACCGAAGGGGTCAAGGCCGCGATGAACTCCAAACCCTCCGGCAAGGCACGCCGCAGCCGCTAATCGCCACGGATCAACTGCCGCTCAGGCAAGGAGACTAGAATGAAAAAGCTCTTGTGGGTTTCGATCGGCGTCGGCATTGGTGTGCTGGCGTCCAAAAAATACACCGAAGTTTCCTCCGGGGCGGCCCTGAACCGCCAGGTCGGCAAGTACGCCGACCGTGCCTCGGAGATCGTTCATGCGTTCAGCACCGCAATGCGTGAGCGCGAAGAAGAATTACGTTCCGCCCTGGGCGTGGACTCAGCTAAATGAAGGGATCATCCGTCACACGATGAAAACGCAGGAAATTGCCCGTCGATGGGTCGACTTTTTCGTCTCCAAGGGCCACACCGCAGTGCCCAGCGCCTCGCTGGTTTCGGCCGATCCGTCCTTGCTGTTCACGGTGGCCGGCATGGTCCCGTTCATCCCTTACCTGACCGCGCGCGAAGAGCCGCCCTACACCCGCGCCACCTCGGTGCAGAAGTGCATCCGCACCGGGGACATCGAAGAGGTCGGCAAGACCGTACGCCACGGCACCTTCTTCCAGATGTGCGGCAACTTCTCCTTTGGCGATTACTTCAAGAAGGACGCCATCCACTTCGCTTGGGAACTGCTCACCAGCAGCCTTGAAGACGGCGGCTACGGCTTGGAGAAGGACCGGCTGTGGGTGACCGTCTACGAGGACGGCGAGGAGAAGGACCTCGAGGCCCGCGCCATCTGGGAGGAAGAGATCGGCCTGCCGCGCGAGCGTGTGGTCGGCACCGGCAAGGAAGACAACTACTGGAACACCGGCCAGCCCGGCCCGGGCGGGCCCTGCTCGGAGATCTACTACGATCGCGGCGAGCAGTACGGCATGGAGGGCGGCCCGGCCGTCGACGAGACCCGCTACATCGAGATCTGGAACCTGGTGTTCATGCAGTACCAGCTCTCCGCGGTGCGCTCGAAAACCGACTTCGATGTCGCCGGCGAGCTTCCCAAACGCAACATCGACACCGGGCTGGGCCTGGAGCGCCTGGCGATGATCCTGCAGGGTGTCGAGAACATGTACGAGACCGACCAGGTGCGCCCAGTGCTGGACAAGGCCGCGGAACTCGCCGCGATCACCTACACCTCCACCGAGGACCCGGCGGATCCGAACCACGCCAACGACGTGCGCCTGCGCATGATCGCCGATCACATCCGCTCCTCGCTGATGCTGATCTCCGACGGCGTGACCCCGGGCAACGAAGGCCGCGGCTACGTGCTGCGCCGCCTGATCCGCCGCGCCGTGCGCGCCATGCGCCTGATGGGGGTGGATACCGAGGTGCTCCCCGAGCTGCTCCCGGTCTCCCGCGACGCCATGAAGGGCGTCTACCCGATCGTCGAAGAGGACTTCGAGCGCATCGCCCGCATCGCCTACGCGGAGGAGCGCGCCTTCCGCCGCACCATCGCCTCGGGCACCACCCGCCTGGACGAGGCGCTGACCATCGCCAAGTCGCAGGGGCAGAACCTGTCTGGCGACGACGCCTTCGCGCTGCACGACACCTACGGCTTCCCGATCGATCTGACCCTGGAGATCGCCTCCGAGGCCGGGCTGGCCGTGGACGAGTCGCGGTTCCGCGAGCTGATGAACGAACAGCGCACCCGCGCGCAGAAGGACGCCAAGGCCAAGAAGTCCGGCCACGCTGACCTGAGCGTGTACACCGCGCTGGCCGAGGCCGGGAACGTGCACTTCACCGGCTACGACACGCTGGCCGGGGAGTCGAAGATCCGCGGCATCATCCGCGACGGCGCCGTGGTGCCGTTCGCGGAGCAGGGCCAGGAAATCGACCTGGTGCTGGAGGAAACCCCGTTCTACGCCGAGTCCGGCGGCCAGGCCGGCGACGTCGGCTTGATCACCGGCGACGGTTTTGTGCTGGAGGTCACCGATGTGCAGGCACCGGTCAAGGGCCTGAACGTGCACAAGGTCATCGTGCGCGAGGGCGAACTGCCCGCCGAGGCACTGGTGCGCACCCAGGTCGACGCGATCCGCCGCCACTCCGGCGAGCAGGCGCACTCGGCCACCCACCTGGTGCACGCCGCGTTGCGCGAGCTGCTGGGGGATACCGCCACCCAGGCCGGTTCGTTCAACAAGGCCGGCTACCTGCGCTTCGACTTCTCCTGGGCAGAGGCACTCTCCGCGGCCGCGCGCAGCGAGGTCGAAGAGGTCGTCAACCTGGCGATCGCCGCCAACCACCAGGTCATCACCAATGAGATGGCCCTGGCCGAGGCGAAGAAGCTCGGCGCGATGAGCCTGTTCGGGGAGAAGTACTCCAAGGACGTGCGCGTGGTGGAGATGAACGGGGACTGGTCGCGCGAGCTGTGCGGCGGCACCCACGTGGACGCCACCGGCCGCATCGGCCAGCTGACCCTGCTCTCCGAGGCCTCCGTGGGCTCGGGCAACCGTCGTGTGGAGGCCCTGGTGGGCATGGAGGCATTCCGCCACGGGGCCGCCGAGCGCGCCCTGGTATCCGAGCTCTCCGGCTTGTTCCGGGTGCCCAGCAGCCAGGTCTCCGAGCGTGTGAACGAGACCGTGGCCAAGCTCAAGGCCGCGGAGAAGCAGATCGCGGAGCTCAAGAGCGCCGCAATGCTCGCGCAGTCCGCGCAGCTGCTGCAGAACGTGGTCACCATCGGTGACACCCGCCTGCTGGCCCACAACGCCGGCCAGATCGATTCGGCCGATGCCTTGCGCACCCTGGCGCTGGATCTGCGCGGCAAGCTGGGTAGCCAGGCCGCGGTGATCGTGCTGATCGGTGTCTCGAACGGCCGTCCGCTGGTGCTCGCGGTGACCAACGATCAGGCGCGCGCCAACGGCTTCAAGGCCGGTGCGCTGGTGCGCACCGCGACCGGGGTGCTCGGCGGCGGCGGCGGCGGCAAGGACGACATGGCCCAGGGCGGCGGACAGGATGCCAGCCGCATCGACGATGCCCTGGCCGCGATCCGTGCGGCGTTGGCCAATGGCTAGTATCGCGTTTGGCGTCGACGTGGGCCTGGCCCGCGTCGGCGTCGCCGTGTCCGATCCCTCGGGCATGCTGGCCACTCCGGTGATGACGCTGCGCCGCGATGTGAAAAAGAACTCCGACCGGCGCATGCTGCTGCGGATGATTGTGGATCGGGGAGTTGGCGAGGTCTACATCGGCGAACCCAAGGCCCTGTCCGGCAATTCAACCGAATCCACCAAAATGGCCCGTGACTACGCCATTGCTTTGGTTGAAGAGGCAAATGCGGCTAGCATCGAGGTTGAGGTTTTCCTGGTCGACGAACGGTTGAGCAGCGTCAGCGCCCACCGTGCGCTGCATGCCTCGGGCAAGAAGATGGCCTCGCATCGCGAAGTGATCGATCAGGCGGCCGCCATCGAAATCCTGCAGCAGGTGCTGGACATGCGCCGGAATAACGTGCGTGTGCAGGCAAGCCGCGTAGTGCTCAGGTAGCACCTGCGGCAGGCCCCGCCAGAAAACCACCCAAGAAATGAGAGTTGATGCCAGAGACAACCCGCGCCGAACGCCACCGCGCCGAACTCCGGGCGCTGTACGAGCGGTTCGCCGCGGGTTCTCACTCGCACCAGGGCTCGCTTCGAACCCCGGAGGCCCCGGAACTCACCGGCCTGGGGTACTATCAGTTGCAGCCGGTCGACCCGGTTGCGGCCCACGATGACACCGAACCGGCCACGGCGTACCTACCGCTCGCCGCGCAAAATGCCGCGAATCCCGAGCCTGAGCAACCCGCTGAACACCCCGCTGAACACCCTGAGCTAGCGGATGATCTCTCAACGCCAGCGCAAGAAACAGCGCAGTTCCCGCAAGGAACCGAGGCTGCGCCAGGGCGGCAAACTGCCGCCAGCACCCAGCGCCGCAAACGCACCAAACGCCGCCGCAATCTAGTGATGCTCGCCGCGGTCCTGATTTTCGCGCTGGTGGTGGCCGGTTCGGTGTTCACCGTGAAATCGGTGCTTAAGCAGTTCAACCCGGATGACTACCCGGGCCCCGGCGGGGAAGCGGTGGAGTTCACCGTGCAGGACGGCTGGGGGGTGCAGGTGATTTCGCGCAAGCTCGAGGAGCTGGACGTGGTTTCCGACGACAAGCTCTTCGCCCAGGCCGTTGCGAGTTCACCCGCCGCGAACAAGGTCATCCATCCGGGCAACTACCTGCTGAAAAAACAGATGCGCGCCGCCGACGCGGCCGGGGAGCTCATCGACAACAAACCCGACAAGGTGTTTTACGTCGCGCTGAAGGCAAACCTGAGGATGCCGGCGGCCCTTGAGGAGATCGCCAACGGCTCCGGCCTGAAACTGGCCGAGCTGAACAAACTCGCCACCCAGCCGCAGGAATTCGGCCTGCCCGACGAGGTAAAGAACCTCGAAGGCTGGCTGCACCCCGGCGAATACCGCTTCGCCCTGGACACCAGCGCCAAGCAGGTGCTGCAAGAACTGGTGGACGCCACCGTCGAATCGCTGAAAAATGCGGGCCAGAGCGATCTATCCGCCGGATACCGGGCGCTGAAGGTGGCCTCCATCCTGCAGGGCGAGGCCACACCGGCCGATTACGCGACCGTCGCCGGCGCGATCGAAAACCGGTTGCACCCGAACAATACCGAAACCCGCGGGCTGCTGCAGGTCGACTCCACGGTGATCTACGGGCTGGATCGCTACACCCTGCAGTTCAGCGCCGCCGAACGCGCCGATGCCTCCAACCCGTACAACACCTACGTGCACACCGGGTTGCCGCCAACACCCATCGGCTCGCCCAATGACGAGGCGATCAAGGCCGCGGTGAACCCGAGCGCGAACAACTTCTACTACTGGGTCACGGTCAATACGCAAACCGGTGAAACCAAGTTCGCCTCCACCTATGCCGAGCACCAGGTGAACCAGGCCCAATTCCGTTCCTGGTGCGAGCAGAACTCCGAGATCTGCCAGTAGCCATTCCAAGCGGCCCCGCAGCGGCGCACCAGCACGCCGGGGCAGAAAGTTCCGGTCACCCTCATGCCACCGACACACCCGCCGTTGCAGGCCGCGGTCCTGGGCAAACCCATCGGCCACTCGAAATCACCGGTGCTGCACGCGGCGGCCTATGAGCTGCTCGGCGCCCCGGTGAGCTACCGGGCGATCGAGCTGGATCCGGCGCAGGCGCCGGCGCACATTTCCCGCCTCCGCGCCGGAGGCTGGGCCGGCTGCTCGGTGACCATGCCGCTGAAGGACGTGTTTGTGCCGTACATGGACGAGCTCTCCGAGCGGGTGGCGCGCCTGGGGGCGCTGAACACCATCGTGGTCCGCGAGGACGGCAGCCTCTACGGGCAGAACACCGACGTGGACGGCCTGGTGCTGGCACTGGCGGATTTCGGGCTCACCAGCTGCGAGCAACCCTCCATCCTCGGCTCGGGCAACACCGCGCTGGCGGCCATCGAGGCGTGCGCGGAACTCGGGGCGCGTGAGCTGCGGCTGATCGTGCGTGATGCAAGCCGCGCGGCGCGGGCGGCGACGCTGGCCCGCAGCCTGGGAATCACCCCGAGCGTGATCGAGGTCGCCAGCTTGCGCGGCGACGCGCTCACCGAGGCGCAACTGGTTTTCAGCACCCTGCCGCCGCGCGCGGCCGATGACTGGATCCCTTACCTCGGCACGGGCAGCGGGATCCTGCTGGATGTAGCCTACGATCCGTGGCCCTCGGCCCTGGCCTCCAGCTGGCAGGGAAAAACCATCTCCGGGCTGCACATGCTGGTGCATCAGGCGGTCGAACAGGCCCAAGCCTTCAGCCGCATCCACTTCGATGACCTGTTGCGTGAAAACGTCACAAATGCGATGTATACCTCGTTGGGGCTTCATCGACACGGTTAATGTGTGCAGGTCATGGCAAAATGGGGGACATGTTGCGTTGGTTGACCGCGGGCGAGTCGCATGGCCCCGCCCTCGTTGGAATTCTTGAAGGTTTGCCCGCCGGTGTTTCGGTGGACAGTGAAGCAGTGCGCGATGCCCTCGCGCGCCGGCGCCTGGGCTACGGCCGCGGCGCCCGGATGAAATTTGAAAAGGACCAGGTGAGCTTCCTTGGCGGGGTGCGCCATGGGAAAACCCAGGGCGGGCCGATCGCCATTGAGATCGGCAACACCGAATGGCCCAAGTGGCAGAAGGTGATGAGCGCCGATCCGGTCGACCTGGACGAGCTGGCCTCCATGGCCCGCAATGCGCCGTTGACCCGCCCGCGCCCGGGCCACGCCGATTTCACCGGCATGCAGAAGTACGGATTCGACGATGCCCGCCCGGTGCTCGAGCGCGCCAGCGCCCGCGAAACCGCGGCCCGCGTCGCGTTGGGCGCGGTGGCCTCGCGGTTCCTGGCGGATTTGGGGATCGAGCTGGTTTCCCACACCCTGGCCGTCGGCGCGGTCTCATCGCCGGATAACGCCGCCCTGCCCACCGCGGCAGATGTGGCGGCCCTGGATGCCGATCCGCTGCGCTGTTTCGACGCGGAAACCTCCGCCGCGATGGTCGCGGAGGTCGACGACGCGCACAAGGCCGGGGAAACCCTGGGCGGCGTGGTCGAGGTGCTGGCCTACAACCTTCCCCCCGGCATCGGCTCCTACGTGCATTGGGACCGCCGCCTGGACGCCCGCCTGGCCGGAGCCCTGATGGGCATCCAGGCCATCAAGGGTGTTGAGGTCGGCGACGGTTTCGCCACCGCCGCCCGGCGCGGCTCCGCGGCCCATGATGAGATCGTGCACACCGCCGACGGCAAGATCGCGCGCTCCTCGAACCGCGCCGGCGGCATCGAGGGCGGCATGAGCATCGGGGAGGTGCTGCGGGTGCGTGCCGGCATGAAGCCGATCGCCACCGTCCCGCGCGCCCTGCGCACCGTGGATACCTCCACCGGCGAGGACACCACCGCCCACCACCAGCGTTCGGATGTCTGCGCGGTGCCGGCGGCCGGGGTGGTCGCCGAGGCCATGGTGGCCCTGGTGCTGGCCCAGTCGCTGCTTGAGAAGTTCGGCGGCGACTCGGTGGCGGAAACCAAACGCAATATCGAGACCTACCTGGCCAACATCCCGGGCAGCCTCGAATCCACCGGCGTTTAACCACGCCGCAGGGGATACCTATCTAATGATCTACCTCATTGGTCCGATGGCCAGTGGCAAGTCCACCGTGGGCAAGTCACTGGCCGCGGCGCTCTCACTTCCATATATCGACACCGACGAGCTCATCGTCGCCGCCCATGGCACCATCGCCTCCATCTTCGCCGCCCACGGCGAGCAGCGCTTCCGCGACCTGGAGCAAGAAACCCTGACGCGCCTCCCCGAAGGGGTCATCGCCACCGGGGGAGGCGCGGTGCTGCGCGAGGCCAACCGCCAGGTGCTGGCCGGCGGCACGGTGGTGTACCTCGAACTCTCCGCCGCCGGTGCCGCCGCCCGCATCCAGGGTGATTCAACCCGCCCGCTGCTTGCCGGTGAGGAAGCACTCACCGCCTGGAAAAAGCTGCTGGCCGCCCGCAAGGACATCTACGAATCAATTGCTGACGTGCGCATTTTGGTCGACGACAAGTCAGTTCTACAAATTGTCGAAGAGATCCGGCTCCGACTAGGGATGATGTGATTAGTGCCACGAGATGGCATTTCTGCCCGGAGGCGGGGCTAGGCTAGAAAAATCAGCACCATCAGGAGGTTTTAAACTGATGCCATTAGCACCAACCACACTGCAGGTCACCGGGGCCACCCCGGCGGAATCCTACCCCGTTATGGTCGGCACCGGATTGCTGAGCCAGCTTCCCCAGCTGCTCGGACCCGCAGTCAAAAAGGTCCTGGTGATCCACCCCCGCGCGCTTCGGGCCACCGGAGATGTGGTCCGCGACGACCTGGCCAATGCCGGCCTCGAAGCGTTGACCGCGGAGATCCCCGACGCCGAAGAGGGCAAGCACATCCAGGTAGCCTCCTTCTGCTGGGAGGTGCTGGGCAAAAACGACTTCACCCGCTCCGATGCCATCGTCTCGGTCGGCGGCGGCGCCGTCACCGACGTGGCGGGATTTGTGGCCGCCACCTGGCTGCGCGGGGTGAAGGTCATCCACATTCCCACCTCGCTGCTGGCCATGGTCGACGCGGCCGTGGGCGGCAAAACCGGAATCAACACCGCAGAAGGCAAAAACCTGGTCGGCGCCTTCCACCCGCCGGCAGCCGTCCTGGCGGATTTGGACGCGCTGGCGACGCTGCCTAAAAACGAACTGGTCACCGGCATGGCCGAGGTGGTCAAAACCGGTTTCATCGCCGATGAGCGGATCCTGGAACTCATCGAAGAGGACCCGCAGGATGCCATCAACCCGACCAGCGACCGGCTGCGCGAATTGATCGAGCGCACCATCGCGGTCAAGGCCGACGTGGTCTCGCGGGACCTGAAGGAATCGGGCGAACGCGAATTCCTGAACTACGGGCACACGCTGGCCCACGCCATCGAACTGGCCGAACGCTACCAGATGCGCCACGGCGCCGCGGTCTCCATCGGCCTGTGTTTCGCCGCGGAGCTCGGCCGCTCGGTGGGTTACACATCCGACGCCGTGGCCGACCGCCACTTGAGCATCCTCGCCTCGCTGGGGCTGCCCACCAGCTACCGCAATGACCGCTGGGCGGCGCTGCTGGACGGCATGAAGCGGGACAAGAAAGCCCGCGGGAGCCAGCTGCGATTTGTGGTGCTGGAGGACATCGGCCGCCCGCGCATCTACGATGTGCCGGATAACTCGCTGCTTTTCGCGGCCTACCAGGAGATCGGGGAATAAGCATGGGCGAGTACACCGCATACGCCATCGACGTCGCATCGGTTAACCGCGAGGGTGTGGGCACCTCGATCGACGGGGTGCTGATCGACCCGGAAACCCTCAAGCCCTACATCGCCGACGCGCAGGCCGCCGATCGCCAGATGCAGATCGGGTCGCCGACCGACCAGGTCGTGATCCTGCTGGCCCGCGGCGAGCTGGCCGCGGCCGGGGAGCTGATCGCCGAATCGCGCCTGATGGACCCGACCAACGCCCACCTGCGGGTGCTGGATACCGAGTTGACCCGCATGCAGGGCAACTTCGACCGCGCCATCAACCGCCTGCGCAAATTGGCCGAAGAGTTCGCCGGCACCTACTACGAGCCGCTGATGCACCAGCACCTGGGGCTCAGCTTTTTCGCCAAGGGCGACTACAAGGCGGCGGCAACCCGTTTCCGCAAGGCGCTGGACCAGCGTGTGGCGATGGGCGACGAGGACTACCTGGTCAACGCCTCCAGCATGTGCCTGCAGATCGCCGAAGAGCGTTCCGCGGCCTGAACACCGAGCGCACCACTGGGCAGGGCCGGGCGCACGTAATGCGCGCCACCTGCCCCGCACCCCCGGCGGCTGCCCGGATGGGGTAAACTGGTAGATGGATTTTTGATAATGCCGGCCTTGGCGCGGGCGAAAATAGAGGATTGAGGAAACGTGGCGGATACAACCGACATCAAAAATGGTGTAGTCCTGAAGATCGAGGGCCAGCTGTGGACCATCATCGAGTTCCAGCATGTGAAGCCCGGCAAGGGCGGCGCGTTTGTGCGCACCAAGATGCGCAACGTGATGACCGGCAAGGTGGTCGACAAGACCTACAACGCCGGAACCAAGATCGAGACCGCAACCGTTGACCGCCGCGATTACCAGTACCTCTATCAGGACGGCGCCGACTACGTTTTCATGAACCTGGACGACTACGACCAGATCACCGTGTCCGGTGAAACCGTGGGCGACGCCGCCGGCTTCATGCTGGAAAACCAGGAACTGACCATCGCAATGCACGATGGCAGCCCGCTGTACCTGGAACTGCCTGCCTCCGTCGTGCTTGAAATCACCTACACCGAGCCGGGCCTGCAGGGCGACCGCTCCTCGGCCGGCACCAAGCCTGCCACCTTGGAAACCGGCAAGGAAATCCAGGTGCCGCTGTTTGTCGAGCAGAACACCAAGGTCAAGGTCGACACCCGCACCGGCGACTACCTGGGTCGTGTCAACTAGTGCGAGCCCGAGCCAAAGCCCGACGCCGCGCCCTTGAATTCCTCTTTGAGGCCGAGGCGCGCGATGTTGACCCCATCAAGGTCGCGATCGCCCGCCGTGAAAACTCGGACATCGTACTCAACGAGTACTCGCTGACCCTGCTTGAAGGGGTCATGGCCCACCTGGATCGTATCGACGAGGTGCTTGAAAGCTACGTCAAGGACTGGACCATCGAGCGCATGCCGGCGGTCGACCGCGCGGCGCTGCGCATCGGCGTCTGGGAACTGCTCTACAACGACGAGATCCCCGACGCGGTCGCCGTGTCCGAGGCCGTGTTGAACGTGCGCGAGCTGTCCACCGACGAGTCCCCGGACTTCGTCAACGGCGTGCTGGGACGCATCCAAAACGTCAAGGACACCCTGATCGACTAGTCTTCAGGTCCTCACCGGCAAAGGCCGAAACCCCGCCGCGGGTTTCGGCCTTTGTGCTACCTGCGTGAACCGCTGCCGGCCCAACGACGGCTCACGGGCACAACTGATTCACATACGCCGCGTCTCCCGGGGCGCTCAGCTCCCGATCGCGAAGCACCATCGAGTGTGGCGAGCGCGGATCTTCACACATCTGCGCAAAACTCACCGGCAGCTGATCGGTGTATTCGATATCGATCACGTGCTCGCCGTACACCTCGGTGTAGGCGTCGCACTCCTGGTAGGCCGCGCACTCCTCTGCGACCGCGAAATCGAATCCGGCCTGGCTTTTGAGTGCCGCGGCATCTTCGGCCGCGTTTTTCTGCCCGGCGGCCAGCGAATGCCCGTGGGCTAGGTCCACCAGCGCCGTGGCCAGAGCCAGGTTATCCGCCCGGCTCAGCGCCCCGCCAGAACGGGTGTAGGTATCCAAATTGTCGAACTCGACCGCGTTGAACCCGGCGTCGGCGCAGTCCTGGATCCAGGGTCGCACCACGGCGAGAATCGCGGCTCGGCGCTGCTCGCTGCTGGTATCCAGCAGCACCTCATCGGGCCAGTCGGGATCGAAAAGCAGCCCGCCATCGCCGCGCAGCAGGGTGTGCTCCGGCCATAATTCCAACTCGCCTGGTTGGCTCTGGAAGGCATTGAGGTAGCACACGGAGTACCGCTGCGGATCCGGTGCGCTGGTTTTGTCCCGAACCACGATCTGCACCAGAGGTGCCGGCTCGTACCCCTGGCCGAGCTGGTAATCCGGTTGACCCGAAGCCGGCGGGAGAAGCACCGCTGGGTCCCGGGGGACAGCTTCCTCCGCCGGCTGCGGTGCGCAGGCCGCCAGCGGCAGTGCGGCCAACATCAGCGATGCCAGCCACCTATTGCAAGTTCTCATGAATTCTGCGCTCCTCGCGGCCAGTCGGCTCATGGCCCTCACCCCAGCCTAGCCCGGCAGGCGCAGTGCACCGGCGGCACGCCCCGCGTAACACCGCGGCGCCGCTTTGTGAATGTGGCCAAATCAACACGGTGGCGTCCCGCCGGCGGGACGGCGGTGCCGCGCGGCCGGTTTTTCGCGCCGCGCCGGGGGTTGCAGATCCCGCAGGTGGGCCATCTCACAGGGTATTCACTACTATGCATAGGTTTCCGCTAGGGTTTGGGGCCCATCGCGTGATAATTTGAGTAAGCAATATTCCTTTAAATCCCGTCCCGTGAGGCGGAGAAGGGAGAGGTGCACAGCATGAATGAAAATTCAGTGCCAGATGCTTCGCGCACGGTGCTCACCGGCGACGACATCGAACGTGTACTAACTCGGGTGGCTTTTGAAATCATCGAAGCCAACAAGGGCATCGAAGACCTTGTGCTCCTTGGCATCCCGCGCCGCGGCTTTCCCCTAGCCCAGCGCTTGGCGGCCCGCATCGCGAACTCCGCCGACACTCCCATCGATCCAGCCACATTGGTTGGCCAACTCGATATCACCATGTACCGCGACGACCTGCGGCATACAACCACGCGCACCCCCGAGCCCACCAAACTGCCTGCTGGCGGCATCGATGACAAGGTTGTGGTGCTGGTGGACGACGTGCTGTACTCCGGGCGGACCATTCGCGCCGCCCTGGATGCGCTGTCCGACTGGGGCCGTCCGCGCATCGTGCGACTGGCGGTGCTGGTTGACCGCGGACACCGCGAACTGCCCATCCGCGCTGACCATGTGGGCAAGAATCTGCCCACCGCCAAAAGCGAGAAGGTCCGGGTGCACCTGGCAGAAATCGACGGGACCAATGAAGTGATGATCGAGGCAGCCGAATGAAACACCTGTTATCCACCGCTGACCTCACCCGCGAGGAAGCAATCAAGATCCTGGACATCGCCGGGGAGATGCGTGAAGCCGGCACCCGAGTGGTGAAAAAACTCCCGGCCCTGCGCGGACGCACCGTGGTGAACCTGTTTTTCGAAGATTCAACCCGCACCCGGATCTCCTTCGAAGCCGCCGCTAAACGCCTGAGCGCCGACGTCATCAACTTCTCCGCCAAGGGCTCCTCGGTGTCCAAGGGCGAGTCGCTGAAGGACACCGCGCAGACCCTGCTGGCCATCGGCGCCGACGCGGTAGTGATCCGCCACCCGGATTCCGGGGCTCCGGCCCGGCTGGCGGCCACCGACTGGATCGACCTGCCGATCATCAACGCCGGCGACGGCACCCATGAGCACCCCACCCAGGCGCTGCTCGACGCGTTCACGCTGCGCCGCCAGCTGGGCTTGCGCGACGGGGCCAACCCCACCGGGAAGGGCCTTGACGGGCTGAAGGTCGCGATCGTGGGAGACATCCTGCACAGCCGCGTCGCCCGCTCGAACCTCTGGCTGCTGAACACGCTGGGCGCCTCGGTGACTATGGTCGCCCCGCCCACGCTGCTCCCGGTCGGCGCCGAAGCCTGGCCGTGCACCATCAGCTACAACCTGGACGAGGTGATCGCCGACGGCGTGGATGCGCTGATGATGCTGCGGGTGCAGGGCGAGCGGATGAACGCGGCCTATTTCCCGAACCCGCGCGAATACTCGCGCTACTGGGGATTGGACGACGCCCGGCTGGGCACGCTCGACGCGGCCGGAGCCCACACGTTGATCATGCATCCCGGGCCGATGAACCGCGGGCTGGAGATCTCCTCCGCGGCCGCCGATTCCCCCCGCTCCACCGTGCTCGACCAGGTCACCAACGGGGTGGCCGTGCGCATGGCAAGCCTGTACATGCTCCTCTCCGGCGACCTGATCTAAGGAAAAACCCATGAACTACCTCATTGAACAGGCCGCCATCCTGGGCGGCGAAGCGCAAGACGTGCTGATCGTCGACGGGCGGATCGCCCAGCTCGGCTCCATCGAGGCCAGCGAGAAGATCCAGGTGATCGACGGGCGCGGCCTGGTGCTGCTGCCGGGTATGGTCGACCCGCACACCCACCTGCGCGAACCGGGGCGCGAAGACGCCGAAACCGTTGAAACCGGCTCCCAGGCCGCCGCCCGCGGCGGCTACACCGCCGTGCACGCGATGGCCAACTCGACCCCCGTGGCGGATACCGCCGGTGTGGTCGAGCAGGTGTACGAGCTGGGCCGCAAGGCCGGCTGGGTTGACGTGCGCCCGGTGGGCGCGGTCACCGTCGGGCTGGAAGGCAAGCAGCTGTCCGAAATCGGCGCGATGGCCGATTCCCGCGCGGCGGTGAAGATGTTCTCCGACGACGGAATCTGCGTTTCCGACCCGCTGCTGATGCGCCGCGCGCTGGAATACGTGAAGGCATTCGACGGGGTCATCGCCCAGCACGCCCAGGAGCCGCGGTTGACCGAAGGCGCGCAGATGAACGAGGGCGAGGTCTCCTCGGTGCTCGGCCTGCCCGGCTGGCCGGCCGTCGCCGAAGAGTCGATCATCGCCCGCGATGTGCTGCTGGCCGAACACGTCGGCGCCCGCCTGCACATCTGCCACGTCTCTACCGCCGGGTCGGTGGAGATCATCCGCTGGGCCAAGGCCCGCGGCATCCAGGTCACCGCCGAGGTCACCCCGCACCACCTGCTGCTCACCGATGAAAAGGTGCGCACCTTCGACCCGGTGTTCAAGGTCAACCCGCCGCTGCGCCGCGCAGAAGACGTGCTGGCCTTGCGTGCCGGGCTTGCCGATGGCACCATCGACGTGATCGGCACCGACCACGCACCGCACCCGGCAGAATCCAAGGAATGCGAGTGGGGGGCCGCGGCCATGGGCATGACCGGTCTGGAGACCGCGCTGTCCGTGCTGCAGCACACCCTCGTCGAGACCGGCTTGCTGTCCTGGGCAGACATCGCCCGCATCACCTCCACCACCCCGGCGCTCATCGGCCGCGTGGCCGATCAGGGCCGCCCGATCGCGGTGGGGGAGCCGGCCAACCTGGTGCTCATCGACCCGGCCGCGCGCTGGATTGTCGACCCCCACACCATGGCCACCAAGGGGCGCAACTCGCCGTTCGCCGGCTTGGAGCTTCCCGGTTCGGTGCGCGCGACCTTCTTCCACGGCCACCCCACGGTGCTCGACGGCCAGCTGGCCACCCCGAGGCCAACACATGTCTAGGGACGAGTTCCTCGCGGTACTCATCACCATCCTGGTGATCGCCGGCGCCTGCGCGCTGATCTTGATCGGCTGGCGGAACCTGAAGGCCAGGCAGTCGCATGTGCCCGAGCCCTTTGCGCCGTTTGCAGACCAGATCGCCGAGCAGTTCCCCGGGATGTACGTGGCGACCACCAAGTTCGAGGACTGGCTTGACCGCATTGCGGTGCACGATCTGGGGGTCCGCAGCACCGCGGAGCTCCAGCTGGGTACCGCGGGGCTGCACCTGGTGCGCCCGGGCACCCGGGATCTGCACATCCCGTGGAGCGCCTTTGACAAGGTCAGCCGCTCCAATGGCATGATCGGCAAGTTCGTGGAGAAGAACGGGCTGATCGTCATCAGCTGGGAGAAGGACGGCTTCGCCTTCGACACCGGCTTCCGCCCTCGCTTCGCCGAGGATACCCCCAAGATTTATCAGTTGCTGGCGTCGCATCACCGCGGCGCAGCCGAGCAGGAGACAAACACGTGAATTCCCTGAGCAACCTACCCGCAGTGCTGGTCCTCGAAGATGGCCGCATCTTCCGCGGCCGCAGCTACGGCACGATCGGCACCGCGCTGGGCGAAGCGGTGTTCACCACCGGCATGACCGGCTACCAGGAAACGCTGACCGACCCGTCCTACGCCCACCAGATCATCACCCAGACCTTCCCGCACGTGGGAAACACCGGGGTGAACGACGAGGACCCTGAGTCCACCCGGATGTGGGCCGCCGGCTACGTGGTGCGCGAGGCAAGCCGCCGCCCGAGCAACTGGCGGGCCACCCGCAGCCTGGAAGACGACCTGGTGAGCAACCAGATTGTCGGCATCCGCGGGGTCGATACCCGTGCGCTGACCCGCCACCTGCGCTCCGCCGGCGCCATGAAGGCAGGCATCTTCTCCGGCGACGCCGCCGCCGCGAGCGATGAGCAGCTGATCAGCCAGGTCATCGACCAGCCCTCGATGGCCGGGCGGAACATCTCCGCGGAGGTCTCCGTGGACTCGGCCTACATCGTTGAGCCACGCGACCACGGGTACACGGGCGAACCGAAGCACACCATCGCCGCGATCGACCTGGGCATGAAGTCGATGACCCCGCACCGGCTGGCCGAACGCGGCCTGCGGGTGCACGTGCTGCCCTACAACGCGACGCTGGAAGACATCAAGGCCACCGGCGCCCGCGGCGTGTTCTTCTCCAACGGACCGGGAGACCCGGCCGCCGCCGCGGCCCAGGTTGAACTGGTGCGCTCGGTGCTCGATGAGGGCATCTCCTACTTCGGGATCTGCTTCGGCAACCAGATGCTCGGCCGCGCGCTGGGCCTGGAAACCTACAAGCTGCCCTTCGGCCACCGCGGCATCAACCAGCCGGTGATGGACAAGCTCACCGGACGGGTGGAAATCACCAGCCAGAACCACGGCTTCGCCGTCGACGCCCCGATCGAAGGCAGCTTCACCGCCCCGATCGAACGCTTCGGGAAGGTCGAGGTCTCCCACTTCTCCCTGAACGACCAGGTGGTCGAGGGCCTGTCGTGCCTGGACATCCCCGCGTTCTCCGTGCAGTACCACCCAGAAGCGGCCGCCGGCCCGCACGACGCCGCGTACCTCTTTGACCGTTTTGTATCCTCCCTGGATTCCGCCGCAGTAAAGGACAGCAAGTAATGCCCAAGCGCACCGATCTCAACTCAGTTCTCGTCATCGGTTCGGGTCCAATCGTGATTGGCCAGGCCGCCGAGTTCGACTACTCCGGAACCCAGGCACTGCGGGTGCTCAAGGAGGAAGGCCTGCGGGTCATCCTGGTCAACTCCAACCCGGCCACCATCATGACCGACCCCGAATTCGCCGACGCGACCTACGTGGAGCCGATCACCCCCGAGGTGGTTGAGAAGATCATCGCCAAGGAGCGCCCGGACGCGATCCTGCCGACCCTGGGCGGGCAGACCGCGCTGAACACCGCGATCGCGCTGGACAAGTCCGGCGCCCTGGAAAAGTACAACGTCGAGCTGATCGGCGCGAACATCGAAGCCATCGAGCTGGGCGAGGACCGCGAGAAGTTCAAGGGCGTGGTCGAGCGCTGCGGCGCCGAATCGGCCCGCTCGGTCATCGTGCACACCTTGGACGAGGCATTCGCCGCCGTCGAGCAGCTGAACTACCCGGTTGTGGTGCGCCCGTCCTTCACCATGGGCGGCCTGGGTTCGGGCATGGCGTACAACGCCGAGGACCTGACCCGCATCGCGGGCGCCGGCCTGCAGTACTCGCCGACCACCGAGGTGCTCCTGGAGGAGTCGATCCTGGGCTGGAAGGAGTACGAGTTGGAGATGATGCGCGACAAGAACGACAACGTCGTGGTCGTCTGCTCCATCGAGAACTTCGATCCGGTCGGTGTGCACACGGGCGACTCGATCACCGTGGCCCCGGCCATGACGCTGACCGACCGCGAATACCAGAACCTGCGCGACATCTCCATCGCGGTCATCCGCGAGGTCGGGGTGGACACCGGCGGCTGCAACATCCAGTTCGCCATCGAGCCGGACACCGGTCGCGTGGTGGTCATCGAGATGAACCCGCGTGTTTCGCGCTCCTCCGCGCTGGCGTCCAAGGCCACCGGCTTCGCGATCGCCAAGATCGCCACCAAGCTGGCCGTGGGCTACACCCTGGACGAGATCCCGAACGACATCACCCAGAAGACCCCGGCCTCCTTCGAGCCGGCCCTGGACTACGTTGTGGTGAAGGTTCCGCGTTTCGCGTTCGAGAAGTTCCCGGCCGCCGACGCGACCCTGACCACCACCATGAAGTCCGTGGGCGAGGCCATGGCGCTGGGCCGCAACTTCACCGAGGCGCTGCAAAAGGCGCTGCGCTCCCTGGAGCAGAAGGGCAGCGAGCTGTCCTTCGAGCCAATCCCCGCAGATGAGCTGGATTCTGTGATGACGCACATCCAGAAGGGCTCCACCGAGCGCATGTCCCTGGTGCAGCGGGCGCTGCTGTCGGGCAAGAGCATCGAGGAGCTGTTCGACGCCACCGGCATCGACCCGTGGTACCTGGATCAGCTGGCGCTGATCAACGAAACCGCGGCGCTGATCGCGGCGAACAAGGACCTGAATGAGGAGGTTCTGCGCGAGGCCAAGCGCCACGGGTTCTCCGACGCGCAAATCGCCAAGCTCACCGGCAAGTCCGAGGCGGTGGTGCGCGGGGTGCGCCATGCGCTGGACATCCGCCCGGTCTACAAAACGGTGGACACCTGCGCGGCCGAGTTCGAGGCCTTCACCCCCTACATGTACTCCTCCTACGATGAGGAAACCGAGCTGGTTGCCCACGAGAAGAAGTCCGTGATCATCCTGGGCTCGGGCCCGAACCGCATCGGCCAGGGCATCGAGTTCGACTACTCCTGCGTGCACGCGGTGATGGCGCTGCGCGCCGAGGGCTACGAGACCGTGATGGTCAACTGCAACCCGGAAACCGTCTCCACCGACTACGACATCTCCGACCGCCTGTACTTCGAGCCGCTGACCCTGGAGGACGTGCTTGAAATCATCCACGCCGAGGAGCAGACCGGCGGCGTGCTGGGTGTGTTCGTGCAGCTTGGCGGGCAGACCCCGCTGAAGCTCGCCGCGCAGCTGAAGGCCGCCGGGGTCAACATCCTGGGCACCTCCCCGGAGGCCATCGACCTGGCCGAGCACCGCGGCGCGTTCCAGCGTGTGCTGGATCATGCCGGGCTGATCGCCCCGAAGAACGGCACCGCCGTTTCCTTCCCGGAAGCCAAGCAGATCGCCGACTCGATCGGCTACCCGGTGCTGGTGCGTCCGAGCTATGTGCTGGGCGGGCGCGGCATGGAGATCGTGTACGACGAGGCCTCCCTGGAGCGCTATATCCTCAACGCCACGGAAATCACCGTGGACCACCCGGTGCTGGTTGACCGCTTCCTGGAAGACGCCATCGAGATCGACGTCGACGCCCTGTTCGACGGCACCGACCTGTACGTCGGCGGCATCATGGAGCACATCGAGGAGGCCGGCATCCACTCCGGCGACTCGGCCTGCACGCTGCCTCCGATCACCCTGGGCCCGGATGTGCGCAACCGCGTGAAGGAAGCCACCCGCGCGATCGCCGAGGGTGTGGGGGTGCGCGGCCTGATCAACATCCAGTTCGCGCTGGCCAGCGACATCCTCTACGTGATCGAGGCGAACCCGCGCGCCAGCCGCACCGTGCCGTTCACCTCCAAGGCCACCGGAGTGCAGCTGGCCAAGGTGGCGGCGCTGATCGGCGTGGGCGCGACCCTGGCCGAACTGCGCGGCAGCTACCTGCCGGCCGAGGGCGACGGCGCAAACCTGCCGGACTCGGCCCCGATCGCGGTCAAGGAAGCGGTCATGCCGTTCGCGCGCTTCCGCACCCCGGATGGCAAGGTCGTCGACTCGCTGCTCGGCCCTGAGATGCGTTCGACCGGCGAGGTGATGGGGATCGACAAGTACTTCGACACCGCCTTCGCCAAGAGCCAGGCCGCCGCGAACAACCCGCTGCCCACCAGCGGCAAGGTCTTCGTCTCGGTCACCAACCGCGACAAGCGCTCGATCGTGATGCCGGTCAAGCACCTGGCCGACCGCGGTTTCGAGATCATCTCCACCGGCGGCACCGCCGAGGTGCTGCGCCGCAACGGCATCCCGACCCAGATCGTGGGCAAGCTGCACGAAGGCGGCGAGTCGATCGTCGATTTGATCCAGGCAGGGGAGATCGGGCTGATCCTGAACACCCCATCGGGTTCCGATGCCCGCGGGGATGGCTACGAGATTCGCGCCGCCGCCACCAGCGTCGGCACCCCGGTGATCACCACCGTGGCCGAATTCGGCGCTTCCGTCCAGGCCATCGACGCCCTGCGCGAGTACGCGTGGGACGTCACCAGCCTGCAGGAGCACGAAACCGCGCTGAAGGCCGCACGACATGGCTGATCCGGTGCCATTCGGAACCCGGCTGCGCCAGGCGATGGACGCCAACGGGCCGCTGTGTGTGGGGATCGACCCGCACCCGGGCCTGTTGGCGGCCTGGGGCCTGGAAGACAGCGCCGCGGGGGTGCGCACCTTCTCGCTGCGGGTCATCGAAGCCATGAGCGGCGTGGCGGCGATTGTGAAGCCGCAGGTCGCGTTGTACGAGCGTTTCGGCTCGGCCGGTTTCGCCGCGTTGGAAGAGACATTGCTCACCGCCAAGCAAGCTGGGTTGTTGACCCTGGCCGACGCCAAACGCGGAGACATCGGCTCGACCATGGCGGCCTACGCAACCGCATGGTTGGACGATTCCTCGCCGCTGGCATCGGACGCGGTGACACTGAGCCCGTACCTGGGTTACGAGTCGTTGCGCCCGGCCATTGACCTCGCGGCAGCCACTGGCAGGGGAGTGTTCGTGCTGGGGTTGACCTCCAACCCCGAAGGTCCCTCCGTGCAGCACGTCGGCGGCGATAAGTCGGTTGCAAGATCAATCATTGAGCAGGTCACTGCGGAAAATGCAGCTGCCGAAGATTTAGGTCATGTAGGCCTGGTGGTCGGCGCCACGATCGGCGACGCGCCGGCAAAACTGGGGATCGACCTCGCTGCCTCCAAGGCGCCGCTGCTCACCCCGGGCCTCGGCGCCCAGGGCGCCACGGCGCAGGATATCGCCAATGCTTTCGCTTCAAGCTACCGCCAGGTCTTGGGCACCAGCAGCCGCGACATCCTCAAGGCCGGGCCTGAACTCACGGCGTTGCAGGATAAGGCCCGCCAGGTCCGCGACGAACTGCTCGCCGCCTCCTAGCACCGAACCAGGCGCAGACCCGAACGCGTTGTGGCCATAAGAGTTTTCAGTGGCCACAACGCGTTTAGTCTTGCCAAATGCGAGCTGGAAAGCTATGTTCGGTTCATAGCCTTAGTCCACTACACATTAAGGATGGCTGAACGATGGTTCTGCGAGAACTCTCTGACGAAGACCGCATCCGGGCACGCGCTAAAGCTTTAGCCGCCCGCACCCGTCGTGCTGAAATCAAGGCCCAGTTCAGTGCCGGCAAAATTTCCATCACCGAGGTACTAGACTTGGTATACGAAGATGAGGCCGTGGGACGCATGCGTGTCATGGACCTTTTGGAATCGGTACCGGGCGTTGGTGAAGTACGCGCGGCGAATTTGCTGGAGCGACTTGGCATTTCCCCATCCCGCCGCCTGCGCGGACTGGGGCGCAAGCAACGCACCGCAATCACCGAACACTTCAAGCAAAGCCCGCCAAAAACGAAAGTGTAGTCAATGACCGCTGCGTCGGTAACTGTTCTAGCCGGCCCCACGGCTGTAGGCAAGGGAACCGTCTCCACCTACATCCGCGATAACTATCCAGATGTTTGGCTTTCCGTGTCGGCAACAACACGGGATCCTCGACCGGGTGAAAGTGATGGAGTCCACTATTATTTTGTGGGCCCGGAAAAGTTCCACCAGCTCGTCGACGAAGGCCAGATGCTGGAGTGGGCTGTGGTGCACGGCCAGAATAGCTACGGCACCATCCGCCAGACGGTGGAGGACGCGGTAGCAGAGGGAAAAAAGGTGCTGCTGGAGATTGACCTTCAGGGTGCCCGGCAGGTCAAGGAGTCGATGCCCGAGGCAAAATTCGTCTTCTTGGCCCCTCCGTCGTGGGATGAATTGGTCCGCCGCCTCATCGGCCGCGGCACCGAAACACCGCAAGAGCAGCAACGACGGCTAGAAACCGCTAAACTGGAACTTGCGGCGGAATCAGAATTCGACGTGCGCATCGTCAACGACGATGTCGCCCGTGCCGCCGAAGAGCTTGTGGCCCTCATGGGGCTGAAGAATGACTAAAGGGAGTCTTGTGTCCAACCTAGAGGGAATCATCAACCCATCGATCGACTCGTTGCTTGAGACGAACGACTCGAAGTACGCAATTGTGCTGAACTCAGCCAAACGTGCCCGCCAGATCAACGCCTACTACGCACAGCTGAATGAAGGGCTGTTCGAGTATGTCGGTCCGCTGGTGGAAACCAAGCTGAACGAAAAGCCTCTGACCATCGCCCTGCGCGAACTGGATGAGAACCTGCTGAAGGTCACCCCAGTCGAGGTCACCGAGGACTAGTCGAAAAGGTGGCGCCCCATTGGTGGGCGCCTTCTTTTTCTTTAAGTACCCCCACACGCCCGCACTGGGGCGATGTTCCGCGGTGCGGTGAGCATCACCGCGACCGCCCGACCTTCCAAGGAAATGCTGCGTGAAGCGAATCGTTTTAGGTGTCTCTGCCGGGATCGCCGCCTACAAGTCCGTGCTCCTGTTGCGCTTGCTGCGCGAGGCCGGGCACCACGTGGATGTCATCCCGACCGGCAACGTGGAGCACTTTGTCGGCAATGCCACCTGGGAGGCGCTCTCCGGGAACCCGGTTACCGCTAACGTGTTCGATGCAGTCGACACCGTCAACCACGTGCGTTTGGGTCAGCAGGCCGATCTGGTCCTGGTGGTCCCGGCCACCGCGGACCTCATGGCGCGCGCCGCCGCCGGGTTGGCCAACGACCTGCTCACCGGAACCCTGCTGGCCACCGACGCGCCGGTGGTGATGGCTCCGGCGATGCACACCGAAATGTGGCAGCACCCGGCAACCGTCGCCAACACCGCCGTGTTGCGTCAGCGCGGCGTGCGGGTCATCGAACCGGCCGCCGGCCGGCTGACCGGAAAAGACAGCGGCCCGGGCAGGCTGCCCGAACCGCAGGAAATTTTCGAATCCATCCAGGATCTGCTCTCCGAGCCGCTCCTGGCCGGGCGCAAGGTGCTGATCACCGCCGGCGGAACTCGCGAGCCGCTGGACCCGGTGCGTTTTTTGGGTAACCGCTCCTCCGGACGCCAAGGGGTCGCACTGGCCGCGGCCGCCCGCGATGCCGGCGCCCAGGTGACCTTGATCGCCACCCATCTGGAGGTCCCGCCGCCCCACGGGGTGGCGCTGGTGCACGCTTCGAGCGCACTGCAGCTGCGTGAAGCGGTGTTCGCCCACGCCGAAGGCCAGGACGTGTTGATCATGAATGCGGCGGTGGCGGACTTCCGGCCCGCGGCGGTCCACAACGCGAAAATCAAGAAGCGCGATGAGCATTCGGCCCCGGTCATCGAACTGGTACGCAATCCGGACATCCTGGCAGAGCTGGTCGCCGCACGCGAGAGCAACCCGCGCTTGCCAGCGGTGATCGTCGGTTTCGCCGCGGAAACCGGCGACGAGCAAGGCAGCGTGCTGGACTACGGCCGGGCAAAACTTTCGCGCAAGGGCTGCGAGCTGCTGGTGGTCAACGAGGTGGGCGAGAACCTGACCTTCGGCACCGACAGCAACACCGTGCAGGTGCTCTTCGCCGACGGCAAACCCGCGGTGTCCGCCGCCGGCGGCAAACTCGACGTGGCCCGCGTCGTCATCCAACAGGTGGCCGGCGAAATAAACGGTCACACAACCAGCTAAAAGTGAGCCGCGCCATATAGCGCTTGGTCACGAACGCAGCAACTTCTGCCAACCGGTCGATTCGACCAGATAGAGTACAAAGGTGACTTCAACAACCCCTGAACTTCGTCTTTTCACCTCGGAATCCGTAACCGAGGGCCACCCGGACAAAATCTGCGACCAGATCTCCGACGCGATCCTCGACGCCATGCTGGCGCAGGACCCTGATTCAAAGGTCGCCGTGGAAACCCTGACCACCACCGGCCTGGTGCATGTGGCGGGCGAGGTAACCACCAACGGTTACGTCGAGATCCCGGAGATCGTGCGCCGCACCATCTTGGATATCGGCTACGATTCCTCGGCCAACGGATTCGACGGGGCGCGCTGCGGCGTGTCGGTCTCGATCGGGCAGCAGTCCCAGGAGATCCACGACGGCGTGTTCAACTCGCTCGAGTCCCGCGAGGGCACCGCCAAGGATCAGCGCGACCTCCAAGGTGCCGGCGATCAGGGCCTGATGTTCGGTTATGCGTCCAATGAGACCGCCTCGCTGATGCCGACCCCGATCTTTTTGGCCCACCGCCTCTCCGAACGACTGACCCAGATGCGCAAGAACGGGCGTATGCCGTTGCTGCGCCCGGATGGGAAAACCCAGGTCACCATCGGCTACGACGGGGACAAGCCGGTTTCGGTGGACACCGTGGTGGTTTCCAGCCAGCATGCGGCCGAATACGAACTGGCCACGCTGAAGGCGGACCTGCTCGAAGAGGTCGTCACCCCGATCCTCGAGCGCTCCGAGCTGGATGTTTCCAAAACCAAGGTGATTTTGAACCCTTCGGGACCGTTCATCATCGGCGGCCCGGTGGGTGATGCCGGGTTGACCGGCCGCAAGATCATCGTCGATACCTACGGCGGATTCGCCCGCCACGGCGGCGGCGCCTTCTCCGGCAAGGATCCGTCCAAGGTCGACCGTTCGGCCGCCTACGCGATGCGCTGGGTTGCGAAAAACATCGTCGCCGCAGGGCTTGCCAGCCGCGCCGAAGTCCAGGTGGCCTACGCAATTGGTGTCGCCCGCCCGGTCGGCCTCTACGTGGAGACCTTCGGGACCGAAACCGTGGATCCGGCCAAAATCACCGCCGCCATCAATGAGGTATTCGACCTGCGCCCGCTGGGAATCATCGAGGAGCTGGACCTCAAGCGCCCGATCTACCGCAAAACCGCGGCCCACGGCCACTTTGGCCGCGACGAGTCCGACTTCACCTGGGAGAAGCTGGACCGCGTCGACGCCCTGCGCACCTGGTTCAACGCCTAATCTCGGTGCAGCAAGACAGCCTCATCGCAGCACCCGGCCAACCCCGCCTCAAGCGGGTTGCCCGGGTGCTGATTGATTCTTCGCTCCCGCACCTGGACCGGCTCTTCGACTACGAGGTGCCGGCCTCCATGCAGGACTCCGCCCGGGTGGGAGTGCGGGTGAAGGTGCCATTCGGGGCGCAGCAGCTGGCCGGGTTCATCGTCGAGCTGCTGGCGGATCATCAACCCCAGATCGCGCTGCGTCCGCTGTCCAAGCTGGTCTCCGATCAGGTGGTATTGCACCCCGACGTTGTTGCCGCCGCCACGTTGGTGGCCGAACGTTATGCCGGCACCCTGTGGGATGTGGTGCGCCTGGCCGTGCCCACCCGGGCCGCCAAGGTGGAAAAGGAAGAGCTTGTCACGGCCCCGCCGCTGGAGCCCGAGGAACTGGCGCCGGGGGAACTGGAGCCAGGCGAACTGGGGTCTGGGGAGCAGCCGAACCAACTGGAGCACTACGAGCAGGGCGCTGCGGTGCTTGCGGACTGGGCCGCGGGGCGCACCCGGCGGGCCGTGGCCAGCTGGGTGCCAAACTTCGCCGGCTCCTGGCCAGGCTTCCTGCTTGAGGCGGCCCGCCCGGTGCTTGCACGTGGCGCCCGGGTGTTGATCGTCGTTCCCGACGCGCGCGACCTCGATGAGCTGTGCGAGTTCCTCGATGAGCGGCTCGGTTCCTTGGCCTATGCGCGGTTGCAGGCCGAGAACGGGCCGACCCCGCGCTACCGCAACTTCCTGCGCGCCATCGGCGGTCATGTGCAGCTGGTCGTCGGGACCCGCTCGGCAGCCCTGTGCCACGTGCCGAGGCTGGAACTGATGATTATCTGGCAGGATGCGGACCAGTCGCACCGTGAATTGCGCGCACCCTACCAGCACAGCCGCGAGGTGGCGCTGCTGCGCAGCCAGCAGGCGGAGATCTCGGTGCTGCTGGCGGCCGCCTCACGCTCCGTGGAGTCCCAGCGGCTGGTCGAGACCGGGTGGGCCACCGAGCTGAAAATGCCCCGCGAGCTGCTGCGGGCGCACACCCCGCGGGTGGTGGCGACCACCAATGATTTTGAACTGGACCGCGATCCGGTGCTTTCGCGTGTGCGCATCCCGCCGCTGGCCTGGCGCGAAGCAACCAAGGCGCTGGAAACCGGCCCGGTGCTCATCCAGGTGGCGCGCACCGGTTTTATGCCGGCGCTCTCCTGCCAGGACTGCCGGAGACCGGCTCGCTGCCAGCGCTGCCAGGGGCCGTTGCAGCTCACCGGCCAGCTCGCGCACGTTGGCTGCCGCTGGTGCGGGGAGCAATACCACAACTACCACTGCGCGCAGTGCGGCTCACCACGCATCCGGGCCACCAGCATCGGCGCGGAGCGCACGGCCGAGGAATTGGGCCTGGCGTTCCCCTCGGTCAGCGTGCTGTCCTCCACGGGCGCCAAACCGCTGGCCAAGGTCCCGGATAAACCGGCGCTGGTTGTCGCGACCCCCGGGGTTGAACCCGTCGCGCAGTCCGGGTACGCCGCGGTGCTCCTGCTGGATGCGGATAAGATGCTTGCCCACGATTCGCTGCGCAACACCGAGACGGTCCTGGCGCGCTGGTTCACCGCGGCGAGCCTGGCCCGAAGCGACGCGACGGTGGTGCTCACCGGTGAGCCGAGCCCGGCCGGGGCCGCGCTCGTGCGCTGGGATGCGACCGGTTTTGCCCAACGCGAATTGTCCGAACGCCGCGAGATCGGCCTGCCCCCGGCGGTTCGCAGCGCGCTGGTCACCGGGCCCGGGGCGCAACGGCTGATCGCGGCGCTGGATGAAACAACCCGCCAGCTGGTGGTGGTGCACGGGCCGACCATCCTCGACGGGCCGCCGATCGAGCACCGCTACGTGCTCTTTTTCAGTTATGCCAACGGCCCGGCGGTCACCCACTGCTTGCGGGCGTTGCGCGCGCGGATGGCCGCGGCCAAGGAACCGGTTGCGGTGATCGCCGTGGATCCGGACCAGGTGCTCTAGCCGGACGACGCCAGCTATTCCGCGCGCAGGAACGAGTCCATCGCCGCGGCTACCTCCGGCGCTTTCTCATAGTGGATCAGGTGCCCGACGTCCTGAAGCATCAGCAGCCGCGCCTGGGCGAAACTCGCCCGCAGCGTTTCCTGGGTCGCCGGGGACCCCAGCTCGTCTTGCATCCCGCCGATCATCAGCGTGCGGGTGCCGATGGCGGGGGAGTAGCTGCCCACGGTGTCGCCGATGGACGCCTGGTAGGCCTCGGCCAGCGTCGTGCGCGAATGGAAACCGCCAAAGTAGGCCCGGTGCTGCTCGCGCACATACCGCCGCATCTTCGGGTCGCGGCTTTTGGTCATGACCAAGCTCATCGCGTCGCTGAACGCGGTGGAACGCAGCAGCGCCTCGCCCACGCGCACCGGTAGTTTGGCGCACAGCTCGTAGTAGATGCTGGTGAGTTTGGCCAGCAGCGCCTGGGAGGACTCCAAGGCGGGTTCGGAAATCGGATTAAGCAGGGTCAGCGAGGCAAACTGGCGTTCGCTGGCCAGCTTGGCCGCGACGATGGAGCCGAACGAGTGTCCCACCAGGTGCGTTGCCGGCCCCAGGCCCAGCTCGTCGGCCAGGGCGGTGAGCAGGAGCGTGTACCCGCTGACGTCGTGGGGCTGCTGCGTCATGGAGGTGGAGGCACCAAAACCCGGCAGATCCGGGACCACCACGGTGTACTGCGGCAGCGCGGCGATGATCCGCGCAAGCCCATGGTGGTCCCCGCGGAAACCGTGCACCGCGAAAAGCACCCCGCGGCTTGCCAGCCCCTGTGCCCGGTAGGTGAAGACCTTCAGGGTTGAGCCGAAGTGGTGGTGCGTGCTGACATGCAGTGATCGTAGGCTCATGGTGTTGATCCTACCCGTTCGCCAGCGCCAGGGCCGCCCCCTCGTCGATCACCAAATCGGTGATCAACCCGCCATTGAGCGCTCCTCGTACGGCCTGGACCTTTCCCCGCCCGGCCACCACGCAGAAACGCCGCGGCACACGCAGCAGGTCATCCAGCGCCGGCCCGGTGGAGCGGGCGTTGATTTCAATACCCGATCCGTGCCCGTGCCGATCAAAAAATACCGTCGCCACATCGCCCACCACGCCGATCTTCGCCAGCTGCGCTGATTCCTGTTGGCTCAGGTACCCGCCGCGGTACACCTGGGATGCGACGGCCGAGCCGGCCGCACCGAGTGAAAACACCGCGAGGTTCATCTCAGCCTGCACCTTCAACACCCGTTTAACCGACGTTTCCTGCCACATCGCCCGCCGGGTGGAGGCGCGGTCGAAAAACGCCGGCACCGGAAACTGCTCAACCCGCGCGGTGAACGCCTGGCCGAAGCGGGTGAGGATTTCGCTGGCGTAGCGCACCCCGCTGGTCACCGGATTCGCCGCACCGTTCAGCTGCACGATCACGGTGTCGTGGGTTGGGTGCGAGCTCAGCGCGGTGGAGACCGCCTGCATGGTGGACCCCCAGGCCACGCCGACGGTCATCGAGGAGGAAACCATGGCGCCCAGCTGGTGGGCCGCATACGAGGCCACCCGGCTCAGCAGCTGCGCGTCGTCCATCGACCCGTCGGTCGGCACCACCTGCACGTTGATGCCGAACCGCTCACAGAGCTGGGTGGAGAGCTGGGCGGACATTCCGGCACTGGGGGAGATGCTGATGGCGACCATGCCGGTGCGTTTGGCGTGGGAGAGCAGGCGCGAGACCGTTGAGCGCGAGGTGCCCAGCTCGCGGGCGATGACCTCCATCTTCACATCCTGCAGGTAGTACAGCTGGGCCGCGCGCAACGCGTCCCGCTCGCGTGAGCCGTACTGCACGGATGTGTCAGCCGGGGGGCGTCGATAGGGCCCTGTCGGGGGTGGTTTTTGCATCAATCTGACCATTTCTGCACGTTTGTGCAAATCGTTTGACCGCTTTGTGCGCTACCGACAACACTAACCCGTAGACCTACTCAATAGTTACTAAGGGGCATCACGTCGTGATTCGGGAACAGCTGGCCAAACTTCGCGAACGGCCAAAGGCACAGGTTCTGATCGTCGGCGGCGGCATCAACGGCGTCGCCACCTTCCGCTACCTCGCCATGCAGGGCATCGATGTCGCGCTGGTTGAGCGCGGGGATTACTGCCAGGGCGCATCCGGGGCGAGCTCGCACATGATCCACGGTGGCATCCGCTACCTGGAAAACGGCGAATTCCGCCTGGTGCACGAATCGGTCCAGGAGCGCAACTCGCTGCTTGAGATCGCCCCGCATTACGTGAAGCCGCTGCAGACCACCATCCCGATTTTCTCCACCTTCTCCGGCATCCTCTCCGCCCCGATGCGCTTCTTGACCCACAAGTCGGGCAAGCCGACCGAGCGCGGTGCGGCGCTGATCAAGGCCGGGCTGGTGATGTACGACGTGTTCGCCGGGATCGGCGGGCGAAACACCCCGTGGCACAACTTCAAAGCCGGCAAGGCCGCCCGCCAGGACCTGCCGCAGCTGCGCGACGATGTGAAATACACCGCCACCTACTTCGACGCCTCGGTGCACAACCCCGAACGCCTCACCCTGGACGTGCTGCGCGACGGTCTGCGCGCCAATCCCCAGGCACGCGCGAGCAACTACGTTGAACTGGCCGGCGTCGAAGGGGGCACCGCGCAGCTGCGCGATGTGCTCACCGGTGACAGCTTCGACTTCGACGCGCAGGTGATCATCAACGCCACCGGCGCCTGGGTTGATATGACCAACAAGGAGCTGGGGCGGCAGACCGCGTGGACCGGCGGCACCAAGGGCTCGCACATCGTGCTGGATCACCCCGAGCTGCTCGCCGCCACCGGGGGCCGCGAAATCTTCTTCGAGCACGAAGACGGCCGCATTGTGCTGATCTACCCGATGCTCGGGCGTGTGCTGGTGGGAACCACCGACATCGAGCACGATATGAACGAGCCAGCGGTGTGCACCGATGAGGAGATCGAGTACTTCTTCGACCTGGTCCACCACGTGTTCCCGCGGATCAAGGTCACGCAGGAGCAGATCGTCTACAAGTTCTCCGGGGTCCGCCCGCTGCCCAACCACGATGACACCGCACCGGGCTTCGTCTCCCGCGACTACCAGGTCAAGGAAACCCGGCTGACCGATGAGACCACGATGCTCTCGCTGATCGGCGGCAAGTGGACCACCTTCCGCGCGCTGAGCGAGACCCTGGGCGGCAAGGCCCTCGAATTCCTGGGGGAGCGCGAGATGCGCAGCACCGTGGGAGTCTCCATCGGCGGTGGCGCCGACTTCCCGGCCAACGAAGGCGAATTGGCCGCCTGGTTTGCGGCCCGCGAATCCGTTGCCACCCGCGAACGTCTGCGGATCTTGCTTGAACGTTACGGCACCGGCGCCGACGCGGTGCTGGAGCACCTGGGAGAAAACGAAAAGCTGCTGGAGCACACCAGGGAGCTCTCCTGCCAAGAAATCTCCTACATGGCGGCCAACGAGCAGGTCGGCCGGCTCATCGACGTCTTCATCCGTCGCACCAACCTGGCCTTCCGCGGCCTGGTTACCAAGGAATTGGTCACCGAGGTGGCACACTGCCTCGCAGACCAGATGGGCTGGGACTCCTCCCAGACCCAGGCCGAGATCGACCATTCGCTCTCGGTCCTGGCAGAAAGCCACGGCGTCGTCCTGGTCTGATTCTGCCGTTGCGCCGGCGGCAGGGTGTCGCCGGCGAGCGAAATTGCGCATAGGGGTCAATGTTGTCCACTCACGTGTTTCTTTCCGAACTCATCGGAACCCTGGTACTGATCCTGATGGGCGCGGGCGTTTGCGCCAACGTGTCCCTGAAGGGCACCTTGGGAAGCGCTGCCGGCTGGGTAGCCATCAGCTTCGGTTGGGGCTTAGCCGTTTTTTGCGGGGTGTGGGTTTCGGCCCCCTCCGGCGGCCACCTCAACCCGGCCGTCACCTTCGGTACCATGATCAACCCGGAGGCAACCGAGCTAGCTGACGGTGTCGCCAAAACCTGGGGCAATGCCTCGCTGTACGTCCTCGCCCAGCTCATCGGCGCGTTTTTGGGCGCCGTTCTTGCGTGGCTTGCCTACAAAAAACATTTTGACCAAAAGGAGAACCAGGGAAATGTCCTGGGTGTCTTCGCGACCGGCCCGGTCATCCGCTCCTACGGGTGGAACCTGGTCTCCGAAATCATCGGAACCTTCATCCTGGTGTTCGTGATCGGCGGTTTCGGCGGAACTCCCAATGGATTGGGCCCGCTGGCTGTAGGCTTCCTGGTAGTGGCCATCGGCCTGTCCCTGGGCGGATCGACCGGCTACGCCATCAACCCGGCGCGCGACCTGATGCCGCGCCTGGCCCATGCGATCTTGCCGATCCCGGGCAAGGGGTCATCCGACTGGTCCTACGCCTGGGTTCCGGTGGTTGGTCCGCTGCTCGGTGGCGCCCTGGGCGGCCTGGGTGTCGCCTTCCTGCTCTAGTACCGCTGATTCACGAACAGAAAGTTGATTGACCGTGAGTAACAAATACGTCATTGCAATTGACCAGGGAACCACCAGTTCCCGTGCGATCGTTTTCGACCACGCCGGCGAGGTCGTTTCGGTAGGCCAGCTCGAACACGAGCAGATTTTCCCGGCCGCCGGGTGGGTTGAGCACAACCCCGCCGAGATCTGGGACAACGTGCGCGAAGTCATCGGCACGGCCCTGTCCAAGGCGAACCTGACCAGGCACGACATCGAGGTTGTGGGAATCACCAACCAGCGTGAAACCACCGTGGTGTGGGACAAAAACACCGGCGAGGCGGTCTACAACGCGATCGTCTGGCAAGATACCCGCACCCAGGACATCGTCGATCAACTCGCCTCGGACCATGGGATCGAACGCTACAAACAAACGGTGGGCTTGCCGCTGGCAACCTACTTCGCCGGAACCAAAATCAAGTGGATTCTGGATAATGTTCCCGGGGCGCGCGAACGCGCCGAGGCCGGCGACCTGCTGTTCGGCACCACCGACAGCTGGGTGCTGTGGAACCTGACCGGCGGCGTGGACGGCGGGGTGCACGTCACCGACGTGACCAACGCATCGCGCACCTTGTTTATGAACCTGTCGACCCTGCAGTGGGATGAGCAGATCCTGGCCGATTTCGGGGTTCCTGCCTCGATGCTGCCCGAGATCAAATCCTCCTCCGAGGTGTACGGCACGGTGGCCTCCAACCAGCTGCTGCGCGAGGTGCCGGTCGCCGGCATCCTGGGCGACCAGCAGTCGGCGACGTTCGGGCAGGCCGCTTTCACCGCGGGTACCGCAAAAAACACCTACGGCACCGGTTGCTTCTTGATTTTCAACACCGGCACCGAGATCGTGAACTCCTCCAACGGACTGATCACCACGATGGCGTACAAGCTGGGTGATGCCGATCCGGTGTACGCGCTGGAAGGTTCGATTGCCGTAGCCGGTTCGCTGGTGCAGTGGTTGCGCGATAACATCGGCATGATCGCCTCGGCCGCAGAAATCGAAGAGCTCGCCGCCCAGGTTCAGGACAACGGCGGGGTGTACATCGTCCCGGCGTTCTCCGGGCTGTTTGCCCCGTACTGGCGTTCGGATGCCCGCGGCGCGATCGTGGGGTTGACGCGCTACGCGAACAAGCACCACATTGCCCGCGCGGCGCTTGAGTCCACGGCTTTCCAGACCCGCGAGGTGCTCGATGCGGTGAACGCCGACGCCGAGGTGCCGTTGACCGAACTGAAGGTCGACGGCGGAATGGTCGCCAACGAAGCGTTGATGCAGTTCCAGGCCGATATCCTGGGAGTTCCCGTGGTCCGCCCCAAGGTCACCGAGACCACCGCGCTGGGTGCCGCCTACGCGGCCGGGCTGGCCGTCGGCTACTGGAAGGACCTGGGCGAACTGGAAGCGAACTGGGCCGAGGACAAACGCTGGGAGCCAGCCATGGATGAACAGGCACGCGAACGCAGCCTGCGTCTGTGGAAGAAGGCCGTCACCCGCACCTTCGACTGGGTCGACGAAGACACCAAGGCCTAGCCCCTAGGGTGCAACGTGCGTGAAACGGGTCCCGGCCAACCAGCTTCTGGTTGACCGGGACCCGTTTCGCTGCCGGCCAACGGCGGGCCGCTACGGTTCCCCAGGCTGCTCCGGTTCATCATCTAACTGCAGGGCTCCCCAGTAGGTGTTGCGCCGGGGTTTCTGCTCCGGGTCCACGTGCGGGGGCAGCACCACATGGGGCAGCCCGTCCACGTCAACCACCTTCAGGTGGCCGGCGTGGCGCCCGTGATGCTCGTTGGAGCACATCGCGGCCCCGGAATCCACACTTGTTGTCCCGCCCTCGGACCAGGGTTTTTTATAGTGGTCGATCTCCACCAAATCCGGCGGGGTGGTGCATTCGGGCACGATGCAGCCCCGATCGCGGGCCATCACCGCCATTTTGATGGTTCCCCGGTGGAATCGTCGGGAGCGGCCGACGTCGATTGGTTGGCTGTTGCCGCCGAGCACCAAGGGGATCACCCGGGCGGCCGCCAGCAGCTGCCTCAGCTCGCCCGGCGGAATGTCCACCCCATGGGCGGTGATGCCGTGGGCCGTGGCCAGATTTTTCAGGTCCTTGAGCCACAGGTAAACCAGGATCTTCGGGACGATCGTTTTCTTTTTGCCGCCGCTGGTTGCGGTGCACAGGATGTCCATCAACGCGTTGAGCCGGCGCAATGGGGCACTTGGTTCTTGACCCGGATCAGGCTCATCCTGCTCGGGGTCCGCATCCGTGGTGTCCTCATCCGGCTCGGTGTCCGCCGGCTCGTCCTGCTCGTCGTGCTCGTCCTCGGCGCCGCCCTGCCCGGATTCAGGCTCCGAGGCCCAGTCGGGCATCGGCGACTCGGGGCGAAGCCACGGTGGCGTCGGGGGATCGGCCGCATCCTGGGCAGGATCCGGCGGCGCAGCTTGCCCGGCTTGTTCCGCCGGCGCCGCATCCTCCTGGCGGGCCTTGGCACCGCCCCGTCCGCGTTTGCTCCCGGCCTGGGCGGCTAGCGAGCGGAGAAACTCCGCATGGGTGGCCAGGGTGTGCAGCGCGAAGGTGTGCACCCCGCGGATCACCGGACCGACAAAAAGTCCCAGCGGCGGGGCGGGCGCATCCTGATGCAGCTGCTTGTACAACTTGATCTGGGTCGAGATCCGTTTGCGCGCTTCTACCGGGCCCAGCTGCTCCAGCGCTTGCGCGGCGTGCTCCTCCAACGTTTTGCCGTCCGGTGCACGGGCCGCCAGCTCGCTTGGCATCCCCTCGAAGGTGGTATCCGGCTTCTCCAGTTTCGCTAAACTCCGCGCGGTACTGGCGATCAGTCGGCGATCGGCGTTGCCCTGGGCGTAAAGCTGAGCCAGGTGCTCGAACCTCGGGGCGCAGATAGTGCCCTGGACGTTGCGGCGGCCGATGAGCAGGTGGGCGTCCTCGATCCGCCGCTGCGCCTCGAAATAGGTGATCGACAGCCAGGCGGCCAGCAGATCGGCGGCGCTGGGATAACAGGGGCGGGACGTGGTGAATTCTGCCTCGGTGTCGAAATCGCAGCCTTGGGCCCGCACGGCGTCGAAGGTTTCCAAGCTGAGGTTGGCCGCGCCAGTCAGCTCGGCATCCAGCGCGCTGCCCAACTGCTGGTAATGAACCTGCTGGGCCATGTTTTCCACCAGCTGGGCATGGGCCAGCACCAGGCGCGGATCGTTGGATTCATGAACTAGCCGGCCGATGGCGGTGAACAGGCTCAGGCACAGCGCACCCAATCGCACCAGCATGCCGGCGGCAAGCCGGGTTCCCCCTGGGTGTGGGGATGCGCACAGGGTGTGCAGCGCGGTGAGCAAGGCTTCGATGTTCATACCGTGAGTTTCGCGCACCACGGCACGCCATGCGGCAGCGGGGAGCGATGTGTGGATAACTCCGACGCCGGAAACCCGGTGTTTCATCGATGCGCAGAACTGAGCCCCGGGTGCGGTAGAATCGGCCTATGTATTCCCAGCGCAACCTAGCCTAAGAACGGCCTTGTGGCCGTACCCCCGAGTGGAAATTTGGGGGCTTTTGTTGTGTCTGGAAGCAGAAACCAGTTTTTCCGGCAGGAAATTTTTTTAGCGAATCTGTGAGAAGAGTTCAGTGACATCATCGACGAACGAGACCAGAACCTACGACTTCAAGGACATTGAGTCCAAGTGGCTACCGGTTTGGGACGAGCTAGAGGTGTTCAAGCCGGCCGACGACGGCACGCGTGAACGCCGCTACGTGCTGGACATGTTCCCTTACCCCTCGGGTGACCTGCACATGGGGCATGCCGAGGCGTTTGCCATGGGCGACGTCGTGGCTCGGTACTGGCGCTTGCGCGGTTTTGATGTGATGCACCCGATCGGCTGGGATTCATTCGGCCTGCCCGCAGAAAATGCCGCAATTAAGAACAACGCGCATCCTGCCGACTGGACCTACACCAACATCGAGACCCAGGCAGCCAGTTTCAAGCGCTACGCGATCTCTGCGGACTGGGATCGCCGGCTGCATACCTCGGATCCGGAATACTACCGCTGGACCCAGTGGCTGTTCACCAAGTTCTACGAAAAGGGGCTGGCCTACCGCAAGGACCACCCGGTGAACTGGTGCCCGAAGGACCAGACCGTGCTGGCCAACGAGCAGGTTGTCAACGGCGCCTGCGAACGCTGCGGCACCCAGGTGACCAAAAAGTCGCTGAACCAGTGGTACTTCAAGATCACCGATTACGCCGATCGCCTGCTCGAAGACATGGAGCAGCTCTCAGGCCACTGGCCCGAGCGTGTGCTGCTGATGCAGAAGAACTGGATCGGCCGCTCCGAGGGCGCCGAGGTGACCTTCGAAATCGAGGCCGTCGAGGACAAGCCCGCGGTGAAGATCCCGGTCTTCACCACCCGCCCGGACACCCTGTACGGCGCGACCTTCATGGTAGTTGCCGCGGATGCCGAGCTGGCCGGGCAACTGGTCACCGACGAGCACCGCGAAGCCCTGGAAGCCTACCAGGAGCAGGTGAAGGCCTTGAGCGAGATCGAGCGCCAGTCCACCGAGCGTGAGAAAACCGGTGTGTTCACCGGCCGCTACGGAATCAACCCGCTCTCGGGGGAGAAGCTGCCCATCTGGGCCGCCGACTACGTGCTGGCCGACTACGGCACCGGGGCCATCATGGCCGTGCCGGCGCACGATCAGCGCGATTTGGACTTCGCCCGGAGATTCGACCTGCCGGTGCGGGTGGTTGTGGACACCGGGCTGGAGGACCCGAACGACACCGGCATCGCCACCACCGGAGAAGGCCAGCTGGTCAATTCCGGGCAGCTGGACGGGCTGGCCAAGGCCGACGCGATCGCCAAGGCGATCAAGATCGTGGAAGCCGCCGGCACCGGCGAGCACACCGTGAACTTCCGCCTGCGCGACTGGCTGCTGTCCCGCCAGCGTTTCTGGGGCACCCCGATCCCGATCATCCACTGCGAAGCCTGCGGAGAGATCCCGGTTCCCGAGGACCAGCTGCCGGTGCGCCTGCCGGATAACCTGCGCGGCGAGCAGCTGGCCCCCAAGGGCACCTCCCCGCTGGCCGCCGCCGAGGACTGGGTCAACGTGCCCTGCCCGAGTTGCGGCGCCGCGGCCAAACGCGACACCGACACCATGGACACCTTTGTCGACTCGTCCTGGTACTTCCTGCGCTTCGTCTCCCCGGACTACACCCAAGGCCCGTTCGACCCGAAGGCCGTGCGCGACTGGATGCCGGTCGGGCAGTACGTGGGCGGCGTGGAGCACGCGATCCTGCACCTGCTGTACTCGCGATTCTTCACCAAGGTCATCTACGACCTGGGCCTGATCGAGGCCACCGAGCCGTTTGCCGCCCTGCTGAACCAGGGCCAGGTGCTCAACGGCGGCAAGGCCATGAGCAAGTCGCTGGGCAACGGCGTGGACCTGGGACAGCAGCTGGACAAGTTCGGCGTGGACGCGATCCGCCTGACCATGGTCTTCGCCTCCCCGCCGGAGGACGACGTCGACTGGGCCGATGTGTCCCCGGGCGGTTCGCAGAAGTTCCTGGCCCGCGCCTGGCGCCTGGCCCAGGACACTGCCAGCGAGCCGGGTGCGGACTACACCCAAGGCGAACAGGCGCTGCGCCAGGTCACCCACCGCACCGTGCACGAGTCGGCCCAGCTGCTTGAATCGGGCAAGTTCAACGTGGTGATCGCAAAAACCATGGAGCTGGTCAACGCCACCCGCAAAACCATCGACTCCGGTGCCGGCGCGGCGGATCCAGCGGTGCGCGAGGCGGCCACCGTCGTCGCCCAGCTGCTGAGCCTGTTCGCCCCGTACACCGCCGAGGACATGTGGCAGGCGCTGGGCTACGCGCCGAGCGTCGTGAACAGCGCCTGGCCAGAGGTTGACCAGTCCCTGCTGGTGGATGAGACCATCACCGCCGTGGTGCAGATCAAGGGCAAGGTGCGCGCGCGCCTTGAGGTCTCGGTGGACATCACCGAGGACGAGCTGCGCGAGCAGGCGCTGGCCCACGAGGCCGTGGTGCGGATGCTCGACGGCAAGGCGCCGCTGAAGGTGATTGTGCGCGCCCCCAAGCTGGTGAACGTGGTTCCGGCGCCGTAGCTGCGGCCGCTCGTACCGTAAGCTCAAGATATGACTGAGCGATCCAAGAGCCCACGCACGGGCTGGCTGCATAAGCTGCTGGCCCCGCGTGGGCCAACTGGTCCCCGCATCGGGGTGGTGACCGATTCGGCCTGCTGCCTGCCGCCGCAGCTGCGGCACAGCGAGGACTTGATCATCCTGGGCATCCCGATCATCGTGGACAACCACGTGCACGGCGAGGACATCAACGCGCTGATGATGGGTTTGGCCATGGGCCAGTCGGTGAAAACCTCGCGCCCGGCCCCCGGGGAGTTTGCGCGCGCCTACCAGCAGCTGGCCGATGCCGGCTGCCAGGTGGTCATCTCCATCCACCTCTCCGCGGCGCTCTCCGGAACCCTGGAGGCGGCCCGATTGGCGGCCTCCCAGGCCGCCATCCCGGTCAGCGTGATCGATTCGGGGACCGTGGCCCTGGCCCAGGGCTATGCGGTGGCCGACGTGCTCGCCGCCCGGCAGGCCGGTGCCGGGTTGGCAATGCTCGAGCAGCTGGCCTCCGCGGCGAAAACCAACTCGGTGTATTTCGCGGTGCCCAGCCTGGAGCAGCTGCGCCGCGGCGGGCGCATCAGCACCGTCTCCTCGGTGTTCGGCAACCTGTTGAACGTCAAACCGATCCTGGGCATCGTGGACGGGGCGATCACCCCGCTGGAAAAACCGCGCTCCTTCGCCCGGGCCCAGGCCCGGCTGGTCGCCCTGGCCCAGCGGGATTCCGCCGCGGCCACCGGGCCGGTGCGTTTGGGTGTGATGCATTTCGGGGCGGCCGAGCTGGCCAGCGAGATCGCCACCGAGCTGAAACCCTATAGCGCTCCGGAGGTGCTTGTCTGCTCGCTGCCGGCGGTGTTGGCCGCCCACACCGGAATGGGGGTCCTCGGGGTGGCCGTCGCCCCGCTGTATCCACAGTCCGGACCCGATGCGGCCGCCTCAGGCCAGCCCTAGCCCACACTGGGGCGCATGGGGCGCCATGACTTTTTCAGCCGGTACACACCGCAGGCCTCGCGGCTGCGTTTTGCCGTGAGCCGTGCGGCGGTGCTGGTCCTTGTGCTGGTGGTGCTCGCCTGGATCGGCCTGTCCATCCTGCTGGCCCCGCCGCCAACCACCACCCAGCTGCAGACCGTGCCGCTGGTCTCCTCACCCTCGCCCCTGCCGGTGCCCGGGGATGCGGGTCCTTCCGGCTCGCAGTCCGCACCCCAATCCGCAACGGGTCAGACACCGGCGGCCGGCGGGGTGACGGTGCATGTGGTAGGCGCAGTGAAAAAGCCGGGGGTTTATTCCCTGGCCGCCGGCTCGCGGATCGTCGACGCGCTGGAAGCCGCCGGTGGCATGGGCAAAAACGCGCGTCCCGAACTGCTGAACCTGGCCGCGCCGCTCAGCGACGGCCAGCAGGTAGTGCTGCCCGGGGCCGAGGCCACGGCCGGCTCGGCATCAGCACCGGCGGAAGCGGAGAACCCAAAAGTTTCGCTGAACACCGCCGATGCGCAGACCCTGCAAGAGCTTCCGGGCATCGGCCCGGCACTGGCCGGGAGGATCATCGATTTCCGCGAGGCCAACGGGCCGTTCACCTCGGTGGACGAGCTGGATGCGGTCTCCGGCATCGGGCCGGCTGTCCTGGGCAACCTGCGCGACCTGGTCGAACCGTGAGGCGCCGGTAATGCGCACCGATTTCCGCGGGCTCTGGCTGTTGGGCGGGGCGTGGCTCGCGGCGCTGCTGCACCCTCCGGGGTGGGTGATCTTGCTGCTGCTAGGTGCGCTGGCCGGCGGGATCGCCCTGCTGCTGCGCCCGCGGCACAACACCCCGTCGGCCGCCCCGTGGTTCACCGGCCCGCTGCTGTTGCTGCTTGGCGCGCTGGCGGTTTTCGGGGCCGCGCTTCACACCCGCGACTGCACCCTGCCCGAACCAGGGGAGCAACAACGCCGCATCGCCGTGCACTTTGAACAGCCCCCGCCCAGCCGCGAGGGCCGCATCGCCGGGGCCGCCGAGCTGACCGCCTACCAGAGCCAGGGAAACTGGGTCTCCTGCCGCATCCCGATCTACCTGAGCCTGCCCGGCCCGTTGCCGGGCAACACCCGCGAGTTCAGCGTCATCGCAACCCTGCAACCGGCCGAGGGCTCGGGTAGTTTCAGCTGGTGGGCCCGCGCGGACAGCGAGCCCAAGGTCAGAAGCTGGTCGTTGCCCACCCCGGCAAGCAACCTCAAGGAACGATTTGCCGCGCAGCTTGAAAACCTGCCGCCTCACGCCCGGGCGCTGCTGCCGGGCATGCTGTACGGGGACCGTTCCGGGCAGGATGAGCAGCTGGACGAGGCCATGAAGGCCAGCGGGTTGAGCCACCTGACCGCGGTCAGCGGGTCGAACATCGCGTTGCTGGGATCGATGGTGATGCTTCTGCTGCGGTTGTTCGCGGTGCCGCGGCTGCTGGCCGGGGTGCTGATGGCCGGGTGCCTGGGTCTGTTTGTGATGTTCGTCGGGCCCGATCCCAGCGTGTTGCGCGCCGGGCTCATGGGGGCGATCGCGGTCTTTTCCCTGTTATCCGGGCGCGGCCAGGGCTCCCTGGGCATCCTGGGGGTCAGCGCCACGGTGCTGCTGCTGATCGACCGTTCGCTGGGCAGCGAACCGGCGTTCGCGTTATCGGTGCTGGCCACCGCCGGAATCATCATGCTCGCCCCGAGCCTGGGCGAGCTGGCCGGACGCATCCTTCCGGCGGGGCTGGCGGAACTGACCGCGATCTGCTGCGCCGCGCAGTTCACCTGCCTGCCGGTGGTGATCGCGCTGAATGAGAACTTCAGCCTCTACTCCCTGCCAGCGAACCTGCTGGTGGCTCCGTTGCTGCCGGTGATCACCATCCTCGGGGTGCTCGCACTGCTGGTGTGCACCGTGCTTCCCTCCCTGGCGCACACGCTGCTCTGGCTGATTGCCTGGCCGGCCGAAGCCATCGGCCAGATCGCGCGGCTGGTAGTCGAACTTCCCGGGGCCAGCCGGCCCTGGCCGCAGGGTCTGCCGGGGGTGGTGATCGCCGCCGGGATTGCGGTGGTTTTTTGCGTGCTGCTGATTTCTGCGAGCCAGAGCGAGCACCAGCGGGTGCAGCGGATCTGCTGGGGCCTGCTCGGCGCCCTGGCGCTTTTTGTCGCCGCCCTGGTGCTCCCGGCCACCTTGTTCTGGAAAGCGCCGATCGAGCGGACGTGGTCGCTGGCGATGTGCGATGTCGGCCAGGGGGACGCGCTGGTGATCCGCGACGGCCCCGCCAACGGCTGGCTGATCGATACCGGGCCGCCGCAGGGCGGTGTGGTGGACTGCCTGCACCAGCTGGGGATCACCTCGCTGTCCAAGGTGTTCATGACCCATCAGGACAACGACCACTTTGGCGGGCTTTCGGAGCTGGAAGCCTCGGGGATCACGCTGGGGCAAAAACTGGTCTCGGCAGGTTTTCCCGAGCAGCTCTGGCAGCCGCACGAGGTGCTCAACCCCGGTGACACCGGGCACGGAGAGGCGGTCGCCTTCACCGTGATCGGCCCCGATCCGTCCCAGGTTCGCGGGGCCGAGCCCAATGACATCTCCCTGGTGCTGCGTTTCACGTTCGCCGTGGGATCCGGGCACGTTGATTTTGTAACCGCCGGGGACATGGAGGAGCAGGCAATGCGCCGGCTGCTGGCCGCGCACCCGCAGGGCCCCGCAACCATCCTCAAGGCCTCGCACCACGGCGCCCGCAACGGGGGAGAAGAGCTGATCAAGGCGGTGAAACCGCAGGTGTTTTTGATTTCGGTGGGTGCGAAGAACACCTACGGGCACCCCAACCAGGCGATCGTGGACACCGCGAAGGGTGTTGGCGCGCAGGTGCTGCGCACCGATGAGCAGGGAACTATTCTGCTCACATTCACCCCTGAGGGGGTGCAGGCGGCATCGCTGGGCTCCCCGGTTCGGTAGGATCGATATATTGCACGACGCACTAAGGAGTTTGATGGCACGCGCCCAGGCCAATCCCGGGATCTCTTGGCGAGAGATCACCCCGCAACCGCTGCTCTTGCTCTCCGGGTCGGAACAGTACCTCGCGTCCCGGGCCTTCGAACTGCTGCGCGCCCAGGCCGCCACCCGCGAGGATATCGCCACCACCAGGTTGAACGCGCAAACCTATGAGCCCGGCGAACTGCTGCTGGCCACCAGCGCCTCGCTGTTCACCACCGCCAACCTTGTTGAAGTTCACGATCTGGCCAGCATGAACGAGTACTTCCTCAAGGATGCCCTGGCCTACCTGAAATCTCCCGCGCCGGAGAACGTGGTAATCCTGCATCACTCCGGGGGCGTCCGCGGGAAAAAATTGCTTGACGCGCTCAAGGCCGCCGGCGCGGTGATCGTGAACTGCCAGCCGGTCAAAAAGGACGCGGAGAAGATCGAGTTCGTCACCGCCGAGTTCAAGGCGGCCAAACGCCGTATCACCAACGACGCCATCAAGGCGCTGGTTGCGGCCGTCGGCAACTCGTTGGCCGAGCTTGGCTCCAGCTGCGCTCAGCTGGTCCAAGACACCACCGGCACCATCGACCAGGACGTGGTGGACAAGTATTACGGCGGGCGCGTCGAGGCCACGGCCTTTAAAGTCGCCGACGCCGCCATTGCCGGCAATGCCCAGGTTGCCCTGCGCACGCTGCGTCATGCGCTGAGCACTGGAACCGATCCGATCCCCATCGTGGCGACGCTGGCCATGAAGGTGCGCCAGCTGGCCAAGGTGCTCGGTGTCAACGAGCCGGCCGCCGCACTCGCCTCGCAGTTGGGCATGGCTCCCTGGCAGGTCCAGCAGGCCCAGCAGCAGGCGCGCGGGTGGAAACGCGCGGATCTTGCCGCGTGTGTTGAAACCATCGCGCTCACCGACCGCATGGTCAAGGGCGGCGGCCGGTCCCCGGGGTACGCGCTTGAGCACGCAATCCTCTTTATCGCCGGCAAGGCCCCGCGGCACTAGCCGGGCGCCAAGCTCCAAACAGCGCAGGCGCCGCCGATTATCCGCCTGGCGCCTGCGCTGTCTTCCCGCTGCATTTTCGCGGCTCGCGGGAAAATGAGACGGGAAAAATAAAACCCCCGGAACCGAAGTTCCAGGGGAGTTATCGAAGTCTAGCGTTGCTTAGAGGGCGTTAACCTTCTTGGCGAGGGCCGACTTGCGGTTAGCAGCGTTGTTCTTGTGCAGAACACCCTTGCTAACAGCCTTGTCCAGCTTCTTGCCAGCCAAGCGCAGTGCGTCAGTTGCCTTGTCCTTGTCGCCGGCAACTACAGCGTCGTTGACGTTGCGGATGACGGTCTTTACCTCGGAGCGGACAGCTACGTTACGCAGGCGTGCCTTCTCGTTGGTGAGGATGCGCTTCTTCTGGGACTTGATGTTTGCCACTTTAATAAACTCTCTCGTTTATCGTTTTATACGGTCGGTAGAGGGTTCATCCTTCAGGCCATCGACTGAGCGGTGTGGGGCACCTATGGCGACCCGAAGGGGGCGTGCCGCCCAACCTGCGCGACACACAAGAGTTAACTCTAGCAGAATGCCCCGGCCGCAGCGACCGTTCAGCGCCGCCCGTTTAGGACCTTCACCACATTGCGGAACCGGCCTTCGTCCAGAATGGCGCCCTCGCGACGCACCGAGCGTTGCGAGAGCCGAATGATGCGGTTGAGTTTCACTTCGCTGGGGCGCCGTTCCCGATCCCAGGATCCGGTGCCGATATCCAGGTAGTCGGGGTTGTGGTGCTGAGAGTTGTTTTTGTCCTTGCTGGTCAGCATCAAACCCAGCAACCAGTTGCCGTCTCGCCCGATGATGAGCACCGGGCGGTCCTTGCCCTGGGAGTAATCCTCCTCGTAGGGGACCCAGCCCCACACGATTTCCCCCGGATCCGCGTCCCCGTCGAGCTTGGGGCTGTACTCATAATGGATCGCACCTCGATAATCCCCGGGGTAGCCGGCCGAGGCGGTGGGAGGCGTGCGAGTCGCCGCGCCGCCACCGGTAGCCGAACCTGTGCCGCGCGAGTCCTTGGCGCTCGGCGCAGCCAGGTCCTTCAACGTGCGGCGGATGAACTCGAAGATCTTCTGTGCATTCAAAGCCATGCACCACAAACTATCAGCGCCCGAGCCCGAAATGTGTTCTCACCCGCAAAACATGACAGAATAGGCGTAATTCAATCATGTCTGCTCATTGCTAGTGAGGTCTGTTTAGGTGTCTCCCTTGGCCCGCACCGCTCCGGTGCCTGCCGCGACCGATCCGTCGCTTATCCGTAACTTCTGCATCATCGCGCACATCGACCATGGCAAGTCCACGCTGGCCGACCGCATGCTGCAACTCACCGGCGTGGTCGCGGCCCGCGACATGAAGGCCCAGTACCTGGACCGCATGGATATCGAACGCGAACGCGGCATCACCATCAAGTCGCAGGCCGTGAGGATGCCCTGGGAAGTGGAGGGCACTTCCTACGCGCTGAACATGATCGACACCCCCGGGCACGTGGACTTCACCTACGAGGTATCTCGTTCGCTGGCCGCCTGCGAAGGGGCGATTTTGCTGGTTGACGCGGCGCAGGGAATCGAAGCCCAGACGCTGGCCAACCTGTATCTGGCGATCGAGGGCGACCTGACCATCATCCCGGTCCTGAACAAGATCGACCTGCCCAACGCCCAGCCGGAGAAGTACGCCGCGGAGTTGGCGAACCTGATCGGCTGCGACCCGGATGACGTGCTGAAGGTTTCGGGCAAAACCGGCGAAGGTGTTGAAGCGCTGCTGGACGAGGTTATCAAGCAGCTTCCAGCACCTGTGGGTGTTGCCGATGCTCCGGCCCGGGCGATGATTTTCGACTCGGTCTACGACACCTACCGCGGTGTGGTGACCTATGTGCGAGTGGTCGACGGCAAGCTCGAGCCCCGTGAAAAAATCCAGATGATGTCCACCGGCACCACCCACGAACTGCTGGAAATCGGTGTGTCTTCCCCCAATCCGATCCCCACCAAGGGGCTCAGCGTGGGCGAAGTCGGTTACCTGATCACCGGTGTGAAAGATGTGCGCCAGTCGAAGGTCGGCGACACCGTCACCAATTTCCTGCGCCCGGCCACGGAAAACCTGGGCGGTTACGAAGAGCCCAAACCCATGGTCTTCTCCGGCCTGTACCCGCTGGATGGCACCGACTACCCGGCCCTGCGCGACGCGCTGGATAAGCTGCAGCTCAACGACGCGGCGCTGATCTACGAGCCGGAAACTTCCGTGGCCCTGGGCTTCGGTTTCCGCGTAGGCTTCTTGGGCCTGCTGCACCTGGAAATCACCCGCCAGCGTCTGGAAACCGAATTCAACCTGGATCTGATCTCCACCGCGCCAAACGTGGTGTACGAGGTGATGGGCGAGGACAAGCGGATGATCACGGTCACCAACCCCTCGGAATTCCCCGACGGGAAGATCCTGGAGGTTCACGAACCGATGGTCGCGGCCACCATCTTGGCCCCGAGCGAGTTCATCGGCGCGGTCATGGAACTGTGCCAGACCCGGCGCGGAACCATGCGCGGCATGGACTACCTCTCCGAGGACCGGGTGGAGATGCGTTACCACCTGCCGCTGGCCGAAATCGTTTTCGATTTCTTCGACCAGCTCAAGTCGCGCACCCGCGGGTATGCCTCGCTGGACTGGAAGGCCGACGGAGAGCAGGTCGCGGACCTGGTCAAGGTCGACATCTTGCTGCAGGGCGACCAGGTGGACGCATTCTCCGCCATCACCCACCGCGACAAGGCATACAGCTACGGCACCATGATGACCTCCAAGCTGCGCGAGTTGATTCCACGCCAGCAATTCGAGGTTCCCATCCAGGCCGCCATCGGCTCGCGGATCATCGCCCGCGAAAACATTCGCGCCATCCGCAAGGATGTGCTTGCCAAGTGCTACGGCGGCGACATCAGCCGCAAGCGCAAGCTGCTTGAAAAGCAGAAGGAAGGCAAGAAGCGGATGAAGATGGTTGGCCGTGTGGAGGTTCCACAGGAAGCATTTATCGCCGCGCTGTCCACCGACGAACCGAAAAAGAAGTAGAGCTGCATGCCCTCAGTATTGCCTGACGGCGATCCGGCTCCGGCCGATGGTCTGCTCCCCGCAGCGTGTGCGCACGGTGCGACGGAGCGGACCATGTCCTTTTATGTCCATATTCCGTTCTGCACGGTGCGTTGCGGGTATTGCGACTTCAACACCTACACCGCCACGGAGCTCGGCAGCGGATCCAGCCAAGCGACCTACGCCGCCACCGTGAGCCAAGAGATCAGCTTCGCCAAAACCGTGCTTCAACGCTCCGGTGTGCCGCACCGAGAGATTGAAACGGTCTTTTTTGGCGGGGGAACACCGACCCTGTTGCCGGCCGCCGACCTGGTCAGCGTGTTGCATCGGATCAGTTCCGAATTCGGGCTGAAGCCCGGCGCCGAGGTCACCACCGAAGCCAACCCGGACTCGGTGACCCGTGAAAGCCTGCGCGAGCTGGCCGATGGCGGATTCACCCGGGTTTCCTTCGGCATGCAGTCGGCGGTCCCGCACGTGTTGAAGGTGCTTGAACGCACCCACAACCCGGCACGGGTGCCGCAGGCGGTCGCCTGGGCCCGGGAGGCCGGTTTGGATGTCAGTGTTGACCTGATCTACGGCACCCCGGGGGAGTCGCTTCAGGATTGGCGCACCAGCATCGAAGCCGCGTTGAGCTACCAGCCCGACCATATCTCCGCTTACGCGCTGATCATCGAGGACGGCACCAAACTCGCCGCACAGATCCGCCGCGGCGAGGTGGCGCCGATCGACGACGATGATCACGCCGAAAAATACCAGTTGGCCGATGAGCTGTTCGCCGCGGCCGGGCTTTCCTGGTACGAGGTCAGCAACTGGGCGCGCAGCGCCGAGCATGCCTGCCGCCACAACGTTGCCTATTGGCAGGGCGGGGATTGGTGGGGCGCCGGGCCCGGTGCGCACTCCCACATCGGCGGGCTGCGTTGGTGGAACGTCAAGCATCCAGCGGCCTACCAGCAACGGATCGACGGCGGGATTTCCCCGGGCCACGGACGCGAGTTCCCCGATGCCCAGGCGGTCCAGCTGGAGCAGACCATGCTGCTGACCCGGTTGAGCAGCGGCATGCCGATCAGCGAGCTCGATTCCGCCGGGCGCACCAAGGTGGCCGGGTTGATCGCCGACGAGCTGATCGACCCGCGTGCAGCGTTCGCCGGGCGGATCGTGTTAACGCAAAGAGGCCGGCTCCTGGCCGACCTCGTGGTTCGCGAACTGCTGGATTTCTAGGCCGCTGCCTGAAACGACGCCCCTGCAGCTACTTCATCAACCGCAAGTTCAGCGGGTAGCGGTAGGGGCGTCCCTTGTTGGCTTGAATGGCGGCGTAGGCGCCGGCGAGGGTCATGAATACCCACAGGCAGACGGCGACCACGGCAAATATCCAGCCGATGCCCGGCAGCAGGTTCAACAGGTTCAGCGCGATGGCCACAATGGTCAGCGGGAACGTGAAATTAAACGCTTCCTTGGACTCCTGGGCGGTGAATGGGCCGCGATCCCGGTAGACCGCGAAGATGATCGCCGACGGAATGCAACCCAGGATCGCGCCAAAGTGCGCGAGCATCGCCCACTGCCGGTCTTCCGAGGGGGACAGCGGCAATGCGGACACGTTCGATCCCTCGAAGCGCGAGTTCTCAGATGGTGGTACCTGGCGAGATGTCACGTGGCTGTCCTTGTCTTGCGGTGTGGATTAAGACCATAATATCGAGCTTCTGCCAGCGCTTTGACCAACGGCACCCGGAAACTCCAATTATTGGTCAATCGTTAGGAAACCGTAATCTTCCGTGGTGAGGAAATCGATTAGTTCCTCAACTTTTCCCAGCAACGTCGGCTCCAGCTGGCCGTAATGGGTCACCGTGGAGAGGATCCGCTGCCAGCCGATCCCCAGGTCCTCGGCGCTTGCATGCGGCCAACCGAAGGCGCGCAACACCCCGGTTTTCCAGTCGGTCCCGCGTGGGATTACCGGCCACGCGGCGATCCCCAGCGTTTCGGGTTTGATCGCCTGCCACACATCCACGTAGGGGTGCCCGAGGATCAGCACGTTGCCGGCGGCACCCGGTGTTTTCATGGCTTCGGCGACGATCCGTGACTCCTTGGTGCCCGAGATCAAGTGGTCAACCAGGATTCCGAGGCGGCGGGTCGGGGAGGGGGCGAACTCGCGGATCGCTGCGGAAAGGTCGTCGACCCCGTGCAGCGGCTCGACCACAATACCTTCAACCCGAAGGTCGTGGCCCCAGACCTTTTCAACCAGTTCGGCATCGTGCTTACCCTCGACCCAGATGCGGCTGGCGCGCGCGGTCCGGGCCTTGAGGTCCTTCACCGCCCGCGAACCGGAGGCGGAAACCAGCGATGTGGTTTCCTTGGTCTTTTTGACGGGATCAACGATCTCAACCGGCTCGCCCTCGAGCAGGAATCCGAACCCGGATTGAAAAGATCGTGTTTTGCGGTGGCGGTCTTCCAACACGATCACCCGCATCCCACCGGACTTCTCGGTTCGTATCACTTCCCCTACCCAACCGGAGACGGCATCTTCAAGGATCATGCCGCGTTGAACCGGTACCTGACGGAGTTTTTTAGGTGCCGGAGCACTCAGATCTTGCGGTCCCCAGGAGAAATCGGACACGTACTGCCTTTCGCTGTGATCGAATACGCTCGAAATCCAATGCTAGCAACTGCTGAACGTATTAGACTTGGCACTTGACAGGTTAGAGTGCCAAGTGTGTTGGCATGGTTGCCCGGGAGGTGTGTCAGTGAGCGAAGTGCGACGTCTGGACGTATTGCGCGCCATCGTGGAGGACTATGTCCAATCGCGTGAGCCGGTCGGCTCCAAGGCACTGCGCGAGCGCCACAACCTCGGCGTCAGTGCCGCCACCATCCGCAATGACATGGCTCTCCTCGAAGAGGAGGGCCTGATTGCCGCGCCGCACACTTCCTCGGGGCGAATCCCCACCGAAAAGGGCTACCGCCGTTTTGTGGACGAGATCGGCGAACTCAAACCGCTCTCGCGCGCCGAGCGGGAAGCGATCAACAAGATCCTGGACGCCTCGCAGGACCTTGATGAGATGCTGCATAGCACCGTGCGGTTGCTGGCGCGGCTGACCAATCAGGTCGCGATGATCCAGGTGCCGCACTATGACACCGCGGAGCTGCGCAACCTCGACCTGGTAGGTCTTGGACCGCAGCAGGTTTTGATGGTCATGATCGCCTCCAATGGAACCGTGGACCAGCGCATGATCGCGGTGACCCGGTTGTACTCCGACCAGGAGTTGAACAACCTCAAAACGTGGTTGCTGAACTCCTTCGGCGGCCACCGACTGGATCAACTTGTCGGACCGCTGCGCGCCGAGGGTTTGGTCCCGGCGCAACACGAATCCCCTTTGCTGGACAGCGTCTTGCGCTCGTTGGAGGAAATGGCGCAGGCCGCGAATGTGCAGCGCATCGTGATGGCCGGCACCGCGAATCTGGCCCGGGTGGAGGGGGATTTCCCCCTGAGCATCACCCCGGTGCTCGAAGCGCTGGAGGAGCAGGTGGTGCTGCTGAAGCTGTTTTCCGAGCTCGAGGCGGATTCGCGGGGTCTCGCGGTGGCCATCGGCACCGAAAACCACTACGGGCAACTGACCGATGCCGCGGTCATTGCCACCACCTACAGCACCGATCAGCGCAGCAAGCTGGGGGTGCTCGGCCCGACCCGGATGAATTACTCCTCGTCCATGGCCTCGGTCCGCGCGGTAGCCCGGTACCTGTCGAAGATTTTGGCGAATTAGCCTCCGCGGCACGCTGCGGAACATGTTGTGAAATGAAATTTTAAAGGAAAGGACACGGCGAAGATCGTGAGCTCTCACTACGAGACACTGGGTGTCGCCAAGGACGCGACCCCGCAGGAAATTAAAAGCGCCTATCGCAAATTGGCCCGCAAACTCCACCCGGACGTCAACCCCAGTGACGATGCCGCCGAGCAGTTTAAGCTGGTCACCCGCGCCTACGAGGTTCTTTCCGACGAGAAGAAGCGCGCTAACTACGACGCGACCGGCGATGAGAACGGCAACGGCCAGCCAGGCTTCGGCGGCGGGGCCGGGTTCGGCGGATTCGGCGACATCTTCGAGCAGTTCTTCGGCGGCGGTGCGGCCCAGGGGCCTGCCTCTCGTACCCAGCCGGGCCGCGATGCGCTGATCACCATCACCATCGACCTCGAAGACGCGGTCAAGGGCACCGTCTACCCGTTGGAGATGGAAACCGCGGTAACGTGCAAAACCTGCCACGGCGACGGCACCCGTGAGGGCACCAGCCCGGTCACCTGCACCATCTGCCACGGCGCGGGCCAGGTCCAGCGTCCGGTTCGCTCCTTCCTGGGCCAGATGATGACCGTGGAAACCTGTGCCGCCTGCCGCGGTTTCGGCACCACCATCCCGGATCCCTGCCTGGAGTGCAACGGCGAGGGCCGGGTGCGCGAACATGTCTCCAAGTCCTTGAACGTGCCTGCCGGCGTGGATTCGGGCACGCGCATCCAGTTGCGCGGCCAGGGCGAGGCCGGCCCGGGAGGCGGCCCTAACGGCAACCTCTTTGTCGAGGTGGACGTTCGCCGCCACAAGGTTTTTGAGCGCTCGGGCAATGACCTGCACGCCAAGATGACCATCCCGATGACCGCCGCCGCCCTGGGCTGCGAGTTGCGGCTGGAGACCTTCGACGGCGAGCAGAGCCTGAACGTCGAGTCCGGCGCCCAAGATGGGGACACCATCACCCTTCCCGGGCTGGGTGTCCCGCGCCTGCGCGGCGGCAAACGCGGCGACATCGTGGTCCACCTGCAGGTGGAAACCCCCACCAAGCTGGATGCGGCCCAGCGTGAGCTGCTCGAGCAGCTGGCCAAGCTGCGCGGCGAAGAACTGGATGCCGGTCGGGTCGAGCATTCGGGTGGGATGTTCTCACGCCTGCGAGACAAGCTGAATCCGCGTTAAGCCATGAGCAATCACAGTTTTGTGATCGATCCGGCCCAGGCGGCCGCGGCCCAGGTGGGTGAGGTCCTCGAACTGACCGGGGCCGAGGCGCACCATGCGATCACGGTCAAGCGCACCCAGGTCGGCGAGGTGCTGGACCTGCTGGACGGCACCGGTTTACGCCTGGTGGTTGAGGTCGCCGCCGTGGCCGACCGGCTGCTGACCCTGACCGTCCGCCAGCGGGTGCAGGAACAGGCCCCGCAGCACCCGGTCACCTTAGTCCAGGCGCTGTCCAAGGGCGATCGTGATCTGCAGGCCGTGGAATCCGCGGTGGAGCTGGGGATCTTCGGGGTGCGGCCGTGGCAGGCCGAGCGCTCGATCGTCCGCTGGAATGCCGCGAAGGCGCCCAAAGCGCTGGCCAAGTGGCAGGCCCAGGTGCGTTCGGCGCAAAAGCAGTCCCGGCGCGCCTTCGAACCCGAGGTCTTGCCGCTGGCAACCAGCAAATCGCTGGCCGCGGCGATCCGCGAGCACAGCGCCGCCGGGGATCTGGTGCTGGTGCTGCACGAACAGGCAACCGGTTCGGTGGCCCAGGCCCTCACCCAATGGCTTCCCGCCGCGGCGGAAAACACCAAGGTGGTGCTGATCGTCGGCCCGGAGGGCGGCATCAGCGATGCGGAACTTGAGCTGTTCCTCCAGGCCGGCGCCCACGCGGCGCTGCTCGGGGAGCACGTCTTGCGCGCCTCGACCGCGGGCCCGGCGGCCCTGGTGCTGGTGCGCCACCTGCTGGGCGAGCTCTAAAACGCTGCTTAAACCACGGGTGCCGTGAACCTAAGAAGGTTCACGGCACCCGTGGTTTAATCGTGCTGCGGACCGCTCAGCCGACGGTGAATTCGGAGCTGACTTCTGCGACCCTGGCATCGCTGCCGTTTTCCTGGCCCCACACGCTCAGCGTGTAGGAGCCGGCCGGAAGCCTGGTGGTGAGGGTGAAGGAGCCGTCGGATTCCACGCTCTGGGCGCTGATCCGGCTCGCACTGGTGATGGGTGTGTGTTCCCCGTCGGAGGTTGTTGACTCCAGCGAGTAGAAGGTTCCTTCATCGAAGCCCGAGGTCCGGCCGTTGATCTTGACTGCTCCGGCCTTGGTGGTGCTGCCGAATTGCGGATCGATGATCCAGATCGGTGCCATGAACTCGGCATCGCGCTCATACACATCGTGCAGCTGGTAACTGCCGAACACCGTGGCATTTGCGGTCCCGTCAACCAGGATCCGCACCGTGGCGGGGGTCTGTCCCACCAGGATGCCCGCGTTGGAAGCCGCGGCGGTGGCGGTGAACACCAGTTGCTGGATCGAGCGTTCGGAGAGCCCCTGGTCCAAGCTGGCGCTGAAGACCTTGGCCGGCAGGTCAAGGGTGATCAGGTTCTGATTGTCGATGGACACTCCCACGTCGTCCGTAGACTTCAAATGCGTATACCAGTCCGGGTCCGCGGGCTTACCGGAAAGCAGGTAGGCCACCGCATCGCCGATAGGTTCTTGATGGCGGCTATCCGTGGCGTATTCGCGATAGAGGTAGACCCCGGCGCCGGTGTTTTCCAACCAGTACACCGGCATCTTCTGCCCGGGGAACGCCTGCTCCAGCGAATCGGTGGCAACCGGCATCCCCTGGGATGCAACCGTCGAATTGGCGGGCATCTCAAAACTGTCATCACGTGCGGCGAATCCGCAGCCCGCCGCGAAGGCGAGGACCGCGACGGCACCGGTTGCCGCGACACGTCGCGGGATTCGGCGCTTGTACCACTGCTGCACGTTGGACCAATCAATCTGTTTTGCGGGAATCTTTTCGGTGCCTGAAACGAGAACATCGTTCCGGGCGCTCATATAGCGTGACACATCAACATGTGTGCGGAGCGCAAAAATGGCCAAACCTACCAATCCGTAACCAAATCTATACCTTTACCACCTGCCCGGATTAGATTCATTTCATACTGATTTCAGATTTTTCAGCGCTCGGCGGAGCTGGAAGTATCGCGCCGGAGCGCCGGGACTCGTTAGACTGGAAAGACACAAGTTCTTATTTTTCCGAGCTCAAAAGGGGCACGAAACACTGCATGCAGGTTGAACAAAACCAGAAGCCATCACAGACCGGGGAAGCGACGCTGACCATTTCTTTCGAGTCGCCCGAGCTGATGATCGCGACCCTGGGACCGAACGATGAGCTGTTGCGCATCCTCACCGGCGCCTACCCGAATGTGCAGTTCCGCCCCAACGGTGCTTCCCTGAGCTTGGTGGGGGAACCCGTGCAGGTGCGCAAGGCCCAGCGGGTGACCGAGGAAGCGCGTGCGTTGGCGCAACGCGGATCGCGGATGAGCGCGGAAACCATCGAGCAGATCATCAAGATGCTCAGCGCCGGGAACCCTGACGCGCCAACCGACGTGCTGGGGCTGAAGATCCTCTCCGGCCGCGGGCGCTCCATCCGGCCTAAAACCGTGAATCAGAAGTCCTACGTGGACGCCATCGAAGACTCAACCGTGACCTTCGGGATCGGCCCGGCCGGCACCGGCAAAACCTTTTTGGCCATGGCCATGGCCGTGGCGGCCTTGCAGGACAAACAGGTGAACCGCATCATCCTGACCCGTCCGGCGGTTGAAGCGGGGGAGAAGCTCGGATTCCTGCCCGGAACCCTGAGCGAGAAAATCGATCCCTACCTGCGCCCCCTCTACGACGCGCTGCATGACATGGTGGACCCGGATTCGATCCCGCGCCTGCTGGAAGCCGGAACCATCGAGGTTGCACCGCTTGCCTATATGCGCGGGCGCACCTTGAATGACGCGTTTGTGATCCTCGACGAGGCGCAGAACACCACCAGCGAACAGATGAAGATGTTCCTGACCCGTTTGGGTTTCGGTTCCAAGATGGTGATCACCGGGGATATCACCCAGGTCGACCTGCCGGGCAACGCGGTCTCCGGTCTGCGGATGGCCAGCGAGGTGCTTGAGGGAATTGACGATATCTCGGTCCGCCGGCTGGACGCCAGCGACGTGGTCCGCCACCGGTTGATCGCGGACATCGTCTCCGCCTACGACCGCTGGGACGATGCCCGCCGCACCGATCATCGACGGCCACGACATACAAAGTAAAGCGAAACAATGAGCATTGAAGTTAACAACGAGACCGAATTCGAGGTCGACCTCGCCGACGTGAATGCCTTGGCGAACTCGGTGATGCGGGCCATGTACCTGCACCCCGAAACCGAGGTGTCGATCGTGTTCCTCGACGAGGACGCGATGAGCGCACTGCACGTTGAGTGGATGGAGCTCGAAGGCCCCACCGACGTGATGAGTTTCCCGATGGACGAGTTGCGCCCGGGCAAGGAGCACAGCCCTGCCGAGGCAGGCATCCTGGGAGACATCGTGATCTGCCCGACCGTCGCCCAGGCGCAAGCCGAGGCCGGCGGACACAGCACCCACGATGAAATCCTGTTGCTGACCACCCATGGGCTGCTGCACCTGATGGGATTCGACCATATGGAGCCGGCGGAGAAGGAAGAGATGTTCTCACTGCAGCGTCGCCTCTTGGAGTCCTACACCGGGCGCCCGGCACCCAAGGAAACGGTGGAATAACCGCCGTGGGTATACTTTTGCTGATTCTCGCCATCGTTTTCATCGCCTGCGCGGCGGTGCTCACGGCCGCAGACTCAGCCTTCTACGCATTATCCCGCCACGCCGCCGAGCGGCTGCGCGCGGAGTCGGATTCGCGCGCGCTCAGCGCCATCCTAGACGACACCGAATCCCATGCCCAGGCCATCAAGTTCTGGCGCATCTGGTTTGAAACCGCCTCCGCGGTCGCCGTGGCCCTGCTGATTTCCAGCCGGGTAGAGAATATTTGGGTGGCCGGATTGATCGCCACCATTGTCATGGCCGGGCTTGGTTTTGTGCTGGTCAGCGTCTCCCCGCGGCGCTACGGACGCTCCAACGCCCAGCGGGTAGTGCAATCCACCGCCCCGCTGGTGCGTTTGCTGCGCCGGGCGCTGGGCCCGCTGGCCAATTGGCTGGCGAGCATCGCCAAGGCATTGAGCCCCGGGGGCAGCGATGAGGACGGCTACCTGGGCAAGGAACGCCTGCGCGACCTGGTGGATCGGGCCAGCGAGGGCGAAGCCCTGGATGAGGAATCCGCCGAGCTGATCTCCGGGGTGATCGACCTGGAAGAAACCAACGTGCGCGCGGTCATGGTGCCGCGCACCGACATGGTGGTGCTGGATTCCACCCACACCTTCCACAGCGCGCTGGATTTGTTCATGGCCTCGGGCTATTCACGGATCCCGCTGATCGGCGAGGATTCGGATGACATCCGCGGCATCATCTACCTCAAGGACCTGATCGGGGAAATCCACGGCCTGCAGCAGGCCAAGGACCTGGCCGAGCTTGCCCGCCCGGTGCGTTTTGTGCCCGAATCCAAGTCCGCCGCGGAGCTCTTGCAAGAGCTGCAGCAGGAATCGATCCATTTTGCGATCGTGGTCGACGAGTACGGCGGAACCGCCGGGCTGTTGACCCTGGAGGACCTCATCGAAGAAATCGTGGGGGAAATCGACGACGAATACGATCGCAGCCGCACCGAATTGGTCCATGCCCCGGACGGTTCGCTCATCGCGCTGGCCAGCGCCTCCATCGACGACATCGCAGATCATTTCGACCTGCAGATCGACGAGGAGGATGTGGACACCGTGGGGGGCCTGTTATCCAAGGCGTTGGAGTCCGTGCCGGTGCTCGGCTCCACCGCTGATGTGTTCGGTCTGCGCCTGACCGTCATCGCCCTGGCTGGGCGACGCAACCGCATCGGCAAAATCCATGTAGAGCGCCTTGCCAAGAGCGCTTTAGACCAGATAGAGAACGACGAGGATTCCTCTGATGAGTGAAAACCACACCCCGCACACCCTGGGCGAATGGCCCGAGGGCTTCCGCTCCGGCTTCACCTCCTTCGTGGGCCGCCCGAACGCCGGAAAATCCACCCTGACCAACGCCCTGGTGGGGCAGAAGGTGGCGATCACCTCCGCCAAACCGCAAACCACCCGCCACACAATCCGCGGCATTGTGCACCGCGACGACGCCCAGCTGGTCCTGGTGGACACCCCGGGGTTGCACCGGCCGCGCACCCTGCTGGGCCAGCGGCTGAACGACCTGGTGGCCGAAACCCTCTCCGAGGTCGACGCCATCGGCTTCTGCCTTCCGGCCAATGAGAAAATCGGCCCCGGCGACCGTTTCATCGCCACACAGCTGGCCCAGCTGCAGCGCAAACCAATTGTCGCGATCGTGACCAAGGCCGACCTGGTGGACCGCGAGGCACTGGCAGCCCAGCTGATCGCGGTGACCGAACTGGGCAACCAGAACTTCGGACCGAATGGTTTTGCGGCCATCGTCCCGGTCTCCGCGGTGAAAGAATTCCAGGTCCAAGAGGTCGCCAACGTGCTGGTGGAGCAGATGCCCGCCGGCCCGCCGCTGTACCCGGACGGCGAACTGACCGATGAGCCCGAAGCCAAGATGGTTGCCGAGCTGGTCCGCGAAGCCGCCCTGGAAGGGGTGCGCGACGAGCTGCCGCACTCGCTGGCGGTGGTAGTCGAGGAAATGGTGCCCCGCGAGGGACGCAGCGAAAACAACCCGCTGGTGGATATCCACGTCTCGCTCTACGTTGAACGCTCGAGCCAAAAGGCCATCGTGATCGGCCGCGGAGGCTCGCGCCTGCGCGAGGTCGGAACCAACGCCAGGCAGGGGATCGAGAAGCTGCTTGGCACCAAGGTCTACCTCGACCTGCACGTGAAGGTCGCCAAGGATTGGCAGCGCGACCCGAAGCAGCTTGGACGCCTGGGCTTCTAGGCCCGTTCAGCCCGGAATCATCCGATCCGTTCGCCCCAGATTTTTGCCGTGGCGGGCGGGTCGTTTGGGTTAAGGGCCCGTGGTTAGTGCGCCATATGTCCACAATGTGACACAACCACGCAACAGTTTCAGCACGCGGCGGGTGCTGGTGTTATGCTCAAAACGTGCATTTCGAGCTTCTACTACTACTTAGCCGCTGCGAGGATCCAACGGACCGCTAGTGGTCCCTCGGCCGACCCCTCGTCGCGGAGTAGCTCTTGTCTGGCCCCACACAATGACGCACCAATTTTTTGCCTAGGGGACAACCGAAATGCAGAACATGCAAAAAACCTCGAACATGCCAATCCACAAGTATGTTCCGTTCCAGGACCAGATCGAAGTCAACCTTCCCGATCGCACCTGGCCCGATAAATACATCACCCAAGCCCCACGCTGGTGCGCGGTCGACCTGCGCGATGGCAACCAGGCGCTGATCGACCCGATGAGCCCCGAGCGCAAACACAAGATGTTCGACCTGCTGGTGCAGATGGGCTTCAAGGAGATCGAGGTGGGTTTCCCGTCCGCCTCGCAAACCGACTTTGATTTCGTACGTCAGCTCATCGAGGGCAACCGCATTCCCGAGGACGTGACCATCCAGGTGCTCACGCAGTCCCGCGAACACCTGATCGAACGCACCTACCAGGCGCTGGAAGGCGCCAAGCAGGCGATCGTGCACCTGTACAACTCCACCTCGATCCTGCAGCGCGAAGTCGTTTTCCGCCAGGACGAGGACGGGATTGTTGATATCGCGGTGTCCGGTGCGCGGATGTGCAAAAAGTACGAAGAGCAGCTGTCCGGCACCAAGATCACCTACGAGTACTCCCCGGAGTCCTACACCGGCACCGAGCTGGCCTTCGCCAAACGCATCAGTGAAGCGGTCGCCGACGTGCTGGAAGCCAGCCCGGAGAACAAGATGATCCTGAACCTGCCGGCGACCGTGGAAATGGCCACCCCGAATGTGTATGCCGACTCGATCGAGTGGATGCACCGCAACCTGGCCAACCGTGATTCGATCATCCTCTCGCTGCACCCGCACAACGACCGCGGCACCGGGGTGGCGGCCGCCGAGCTCGGTTACCTGGCCGGCGCCGACCGTATTGAAGGCTGCCTGTTCGGCAACGGCGAGCGTACCGGCAACGTCGATTTGGTGACCCTGGGAATGAACCTGTTCGGCCAGGGAGTGGATCCGCAGATCGACTTCTCCGACATGGACCACATCCGCCGCACCGTGGAATACTGCAACCAGCTGCCGGTTCCCGAGCGCAGCCCGTACGGCGGCGACCTGGTTTTCACCGCGTTCTCCGGTTCGCACCAGGATGCCATCAAAAAGGGCCTGGAAGCCATGGAGGCCAAGGCCCAAGCGCAGGGCAAGGACCTGAACGAACTGGTCTGGGCCGTGCCATACCTGCCGATCGACCCGAAGGACATCGGCCGCTCCTACGAAGCGGTGATCCGGGTGAACTCGCAGTCCGGCAAGGGCGGGGTCGCCTACCTGCTGAAAAACGACTACAACCTGGATCTGCCGCGTCGCGCGCAGATCGAGTTCTCCGGGGTCATCCAGAAGAAGACCGACGCCGAGGGCGGAGAAGTTTCCTCCTCGACCATCTGGAACGTTTTCCAGGACGAGTACCTGCCGGCAGAAGAAGGCTCCGAGCAGGAAATTTGGGGCCACTACCGGATTGCGTCGGCCACCGCGACCTCGGCCGAGGACGGCAGCTTCCAGCTGGACACCAAGCTGATCATCGACGGCACCCCGCATGAGCGTTCGGCCGGCGGCAACGGCCCGGTCTCCGCACTGGTGCACCTGCTCAACGAGGACGGCGTGGACCTGCGGGTCCTGGACTACTCCGAGCATGCGATGAGCGAAGGCGGAAACGCCCGAGCCGCCGCGTTTGTCGAGTGCGCCGTGGGCGACCGCATCCTGTGGGGTGTCGGGCTGGACACCAACACCAACATTGCGGCGCTGAAGGCCGTGGTCTCCGCGGTCAACCGCGCCATCCGCGACGCCAAGTAGCCACAAGCTCCACACGTCGCCAACGCCACGGCCTGCCCACCCGCGCAGGCCGTGGCGTTGTGCTTTCTGCCGGCGGCAGGGTGGGAGAATTAACCTCGTGTCAAGATCAGGTTTCGCGTCCAAGAGCTACCGCACCCGCGGGATTGTTCTGCGTACCCACAAGCTGGGGGAGGCCGACCGCATCATCACCCTGCTCACCCCGAACGGCATTGTGCGGGCCGTGGCCAAGGGGGTGCGCCGCACCTCCTCGCGGCTGGGGGCAACCCTTGAACCTTTTATGGAGGTCGAGGCCCAGCTGGTGATGGGGCGCAACCTGGACATTGTTTCCCAGGCGCAGTTGCGCCACGCCTACGGGCAGCTGCTGGTCGCCGACTACCCAAGCTACACCGTGGCCAATGCCATGGTGGAGATCGCCGAAAAGCTGCTGGAAACCGAATCCGACTCGACCCTGAAACAATACCGGTTGCTGCACGGGGCGATAGCCCTGCTCTCCAAGCAGGTGGTGCCACCGGGCGCCGTGCTCGATTCGTATATTTTGCGGGCGTTGGCCATCGCCGGGTGGGCCCCTTCCTTCACCAACTGCGTCCGTTGCGGAAAACCCGGCCCGCACGAGGCCCTGTCGGTGCAGCTTGGCGGCATGGTCTGTGCCGACTGCCGCCCCGCCGGCTCGCTGTCACCGCACCCAATGACGGTTCACTACCTGCAAGCACTGCTGGAAGGCGATTGGGACGCGGTAGCCCAAACCGGTCCACGGGCCCACCAGCAGGCCGCTGAGATCGTCACCAATTATTTGCAATGGCACCTAGAGCGTGCAGTCAAGTCCCTACGCCATGTGGAGAGATCATGAAGAAGCTGAACAAGATCACCGGTCGCCCAGGCCCGGTGGCACCCTTCGCGCACCCCGCCAATCCGGTGATGCCCACGATCCCCAAGGAACTGATTCCGGAACACGTCGCGATCGTGATGGATGGCAACGGACGCTGGGCCAACCAACGAGGGCTTCCCCGTACGGAGGGCCACCGTGCCGGTGAAGCCGCATTGCTCGACGTCATGGCCGGTGCCGTGGAAATGGGAATCAAGTACGTTTCGGTTTATGCGTTCTCTACGGAAAACTGGAAACGCAGCCCCGAGGAAGTACGTTTCCTGATGGGTTTTTCCCGCGATGTTCTCCGCCGGCAACGAGACACCCTGAATTCCTGGGGGGTGCGTATCCGCTGGTCCGGACGTGAACCCAAACTGTGGAAATCGGTGGTCAATGAACTGCGCGAGGCCGAGGAACTGACTCGTGAAAATCTTGGCTGCCAATTGACCATGTGCGTTAATTACGGAGGCCGCGCAGAGCTTGGCGACGCTGTGGCGGCGATCGCCAGGGATGTTGCCGCGGGCACATTGCGGGCTTCGTCGGTGGGGGAGAAAACCATCGGCAAATATCTTCATGCTCCAGAACTCCCTGATGTCGACCTGTTCCTGCGCACCAGTGGAGAGCAGCGCACCAGCAACTTCCTGCTGTGGCAATCGGCCTACGCCGAAATGGTGTTCTTGGATCAGCTGTGGCCGGACGTGGACCGCCGCACCCTTTTCACCGCGGTAGAAGAATACGCCAAACGCGACCGCCGCTACGGTGGGGCCGTCGACAAACCAGGTGCCTAGCGGTTCAACATTCTCAGCCACAAGTTCAGATCCCTGAATGCGGTGGCGCGGGCGGATTCCTGCGAGGTGAACACATCGTGCATGGCCCCCTCGATCTCCGACAGCGTCACAAAGCTGCCAAGTTTCAGCGCCCTCAGGCGCGTTTGAACGACGTCGATCACCGAATCCGTTTGCTGCATCTGTTGCGAGTAGGCGGTGCTGAAGTGCGAATGTTTTGAGGTCATCACCAGGATTGGAAGATTCAGATCCAGCCCGCGGGCGACCTGCGCGTGTCCTTCGAGGATGGTATGGAGCCAACCGGCGGTGCTCGGAAAAGCGAACGTCGGACGCCAGCGGTGGTGGATGTCCCACTGCCCATTGGCTTGATCGCTCAGGGACTGCCAGTAGTGGTCGAACTGATTGGGCAGGATCTTGCGCCGGGGGTTGCTGCGCGACATCGCTTCCATCAGTCCGTTGATAGGCACTCGCAAGAAGGCTGTTCCTTGAAATTCAAGCCAGGGTGCATTGAGCACAAGGGCCTTGACCTTGGCATTCGTGCGTGCGATCCACAGGCTCAAGATCAATCCGCCCATGGAATGCCCCTGGGCAACGACGGGCAAGCGGGGATGCTCGCGCTGGATAATCTGCAGGCTGGCATTCAGTTCAAGATCCAGGTCTTCTAAGTTTGAGATGAATCCCGGCAGCTCATGCTCAACTCTCAGGCTGCGTCCGTGGTGACGTAGGTCAAGCGCATAAAAATGGTAACCGCTCCGATGCCAGAACTCCGCCAGTTCACGGTTGTAAAAATAGTCGCTCCAGCCGTGAACCGACAGGATGACACCCTTAGCCCTGCGACCGAAATTTGTGAGCCGTCTCGGCGGTGCATAACGGACCAGGGTGGCAACCAACGGCCCATCGTCGTCGTGCCCAAAGTCAAGGGTCTGGTAGTCATAGCCCGGTCCCAGCGGGTCGGGAAGCCAAACACCCGGTGGCGTCGACGGCATAAACTCCGGCCACTGCGCCGATGGAAGCATTTCTGGGACCTTCATAAAATCAGCTTAGCGACCTCAAGTTGTCTAGAACGCATATTTCACGGGAAGATTGAAACCATGCGCATATATCCTTTGGTCTTTAAGCACGTTTTCACCAAGATGGATCCTGAAAAGGCCCATCATTTCGCCTTTGACGCGATCAAGATCGCGCAGCGTATTGGATTGACCAAGGCCACCCGCAAGTTCTTCGCCCCGGCTCCTAAACTCAAGCGCACCGTGATGGGTATTGATTTCCCCTCGCCCTTCGGCTTAGCCGCGGGCTTCGACAAGGGAGCCACCGGAATCCTGGCGCTGAGCGATATCGGTTTCGGACACGTTGAGATCGGTACGGTCACGGGTGCCGCCCAACCTGGGAACCCGCAGCCGCGTTTGTTTCGCCTCGTTGAAGACCGCGCGGTCATCAACCGCATGGGGTTCAACAACGAAGGCGCAGAAGTTGTGGCCGCCCGGGTGGCACAGGCTCGTCAGCAGCTGAAGACCGACTACACCACCGATCGTCCGGTGGTTGGTGTCAACATCGGCAAAACCAAGGTTGTGGAGCTTGAGGACGCCGTGGGGGACTACCTGACCTCCACGCGACAGCTGGCAATCCACGCTGATTACCTGGTGGTCAACGTTTCCAGCCCGAATACACCTGGGCTTCGCCTGCTTCAGAGTGTGGAATCGTTGCGTCCGCTGCTCACCGAGGTGGGCGAGCTCGCAGATCATGTGGCCGGTCGCCACGTTCCCCTCTTGGTGAAGATCGCTCCGGATTTGAGCGACGAGGACCTCGCAGATGTCGCGAAACTCGCGACCGAGCTGAAACTGGATGGAATCATCGCGACCAACACGACGATCGGTCGCGAGGGATTGCTCAGCCCAACGGCAAAGGTTGAAGAGATCGGTGCCGGCGGACTATCCGGCGCGCCGTTGAAGGAACGGTCACTGCAGGTATTACGGCAGTTGCGTGCCTTGGTTCCTGCCGAAATGGCCATTATTGCCGTGGGTGGTGTGACCGACGCACAGGACGTCAAGGAACGCTTGGATGCCGGTGCAGATCTGGTCCAAGGTTATACCGCGTTCCTCTACGAAGGACCGTTTTGGGCTCGTTCAATCAATAAACACTTGGCACAAATGATCTAGTAGACGTTTGCAACATTGAAGCTCCATCCCGCTATGGGTTTGGGGCTTCAGTTGCTTAAACCCGAAGGTCCACCGTCATGATCTTTTTCAGTAGTCTGCGGCCAAGACCCTGTGAACAAAACTCGCATTTTGTCTTCACCGCAGACTCTTGAACGCTCGGGTCGAACTTGTAAAACCGCCTACAAGGAAAAACGGTTGGCAACTTTCGCGAGCAAGCTTCGCCGCGGTCTGAGATGAGCCGAGGGTTTCGGGCGCAGGGTTTGATTTCGAAACCACTATTTCTGGACTTAACTCAAGGTTAGAACCTTGTGACTCACAACGAAGCGAATCATCAAGCGGTGATTGGACAAGCTTTAGTTTTGGTGAGAGACCAGCCTGTGGACACGTGAGGCCACCGCAAATGAAACTGGCACATTAGCAAGGTTAAAAGTAAAGGCGGATCCCATCCGGAACCCGCCTTCGAATTATGAAAAGATCGATCAGTCGATCGAAGCCCCACGCTTGACCTGCGGCTTAGGTAAGCGAAGCTTGCGGAACTGCATTCCACGCATGGTGGCGTACATACGAACACCGCGATCCAACGAGCCATATTTAGCAACAAGTCGCCGCTTGAGGATCATCGTCGTAATAATTGCCTCGACGATGATGATTGCAATCAAGGCCCACAAAGCCGTCTGCACATACATCTGAATCGCCAGGTTGCCGCTGAACGTCAGCGAGACAACAAGGAATGCAAGGATGAAGAACATCATGAACTCACCCACCATCCAGCGTGAGTCAATAAAGTCGCGCGCGTAGCGCTTCTGAGGACCCTTGTCACGGGCCATCAGATAACGTTCATCACCAGTTTCATTGGCGATACGCAAGCGGTTCTGGGCTTCAATACGCTGTTGGCGCTCAGCTTCCTTGGCGGCCTTACGGTCAGTCGGGACCAACGGACGCTGCCGGTTCGCCTGCTGCGCGCTGCGCTTGGGCGTCGGGCCAGACTTCCGACCGTCGGTCGATTCAGAAGCCTCGTCAACAGGCTCCACATTTACTTGGGATTGAGATTCATCCTTCTTACGTCCAAACACCCCTCTATCCTAGCGGGGATTGAATCGTCAGGTGACATTCACAACCATAAGAATTGCTACGCTGAAAGCATGTCATCAAATTCAACGTTTGAGACTTCCGCACACGGTGTGGATGTCAATCGCCTCAAAAACCATATTCAGTCGAACTTCGAGCAGATCCTCGAAGAGTTGACCTCACTGGTCGCCATCCCAAGTATTGCCTGGGAATCCTTTGATCCAGCGAACCTGGAAAAGTCGGCCGAAGCCGTTGCCGCACTGGCCAAGGACGCCGGTATGCCGAGTGTAGAAATACTTCGCGAAGCGACAGATTCGGGGGCCATGGGCGCCCCTGCGGTGGTTGCCCGACGCCCAGCAGCTCCGGGAAAACCCACGGTATTGCTGTATGCCCACCACGATGTGCAGCCGCCTGGCGATGAAGCCGACTGGAACACCCCGGTCTTCGAAGCCACCCGGGTAGGGGATCGGCTGTACGGTCGAGGCGCGGCCGACGACAAGGCAGGCATCATGGTGCATATCGCCGCATTGCGCGCTGTTTTGGAATCCGTGGCCGACTTCGGTGTTGGTGTCACCTACTTCTTCGAAGGCGAAGAAGAAGCCGGCTCGCCGTCCTTCCGCAACTTCCTCGAAGCGCATCAGGACAAGCTGGCCGCCGATGTCATCATCGTCGCAGACTCAAGCAACTGGGCCGTAGGCACACCAGCCCTGACAAGCTCCCTGCGTGGTATGTGCGCCGCCGAAATCACGGTGCGCTCGCTGCGCCACGCGGTGCACTCCGGGATGTTCGGCGGTCCGATTCTGGACGCCCCGATTCTGGCCGCAAAACTCATCTCCACCTTCCACGACGACGAGGGTTCGGTGGCCATCCCCGGACTCGTCTCCAACGATGTTGCGGACGTTGACTTCGATGAAGCAGAGTTCCGTCGCGACTCCGGCGCACTTGATGACTACGTTTTGGCAGGTACCGGAAAAATCACCGATCGTTTATGGAATAAACCAGCGCTCAGCGTGATTGGAATGGATATCCCTAGTGTTGATCACTCGTCGAATACCCTGATCCCGCAGGCGCGGTTCAAGGTTTCGATGCGGCTAGCGCCGGGGCAAGAACCAGCAAAGGCCCTCAAGGCCTTTGAGGAGCATGTTAAGAACGTTGACCTTAGGGGAGCGGAAGTGGAGTTCAAGGCGGTGGAAGCCGGCAATGCCTACCTGGCAGATCTGGCGGCCAGCGCGAATGACACCGCATCTTGGGCACTGGAACAAGCCTGGGGTGTTGTACCGGTGAATATGGGGCTTGGCGGTTCCATTCCTTTCATCGCTGATCTTTCGGAAGTTTTCCCGCAGGCGCAGATTCTTGTCACCGGAGTTGAGGATCCCGACTCGCGGGCGCACTCGGCAAATGAGTCTTTGCACCTCGAGGACTTCCAGCATGCGATCGAGGCCGAGGCGTTGCTTCTGGCTCGCATCAACGCCGAAGGGCTATGAACCGCGTCATAGACGATGTTCAGGGGGAAGATTTATTCAGGTCCCCGTCGTAGGATAGAACTAAGAACAAAGGCACCAAGTGCCCTTCACAAGGATAAAACTTGGTGCCTAACCAAGCAGTTCGGGAGGAAATGATGACTGCAGCCGTAGATCAGACCAAGGGTGATCCAACCGAGATCCCAAGCCATGACGTCAATATTTCGGATGTCGCAGCAGCCAAGGTTCGCTCGCTTTTGGAGCAGGAAGGCCGTGATGACCTGCGCCTGCGCATCGCCGTTCAGCCTGGCGGCTGCTCAGGCCTCATCTACCAGCTCTACTTCGACGAACGTATGCTGGACGGCGACGCCGTTCGTGATTTCGAGGGTGTTGAGGTCATCGTCGACAAGATGAGCGTCCCGTACCTCGCTGGTGCTTCCATCGACTTTGAAGACACCATCTCCAAGCAGGGTTTCACGATCGACAACCCAACGGCATCCGGCTCGTGCGCCTGTGGAGATTCCTTCCACTAAGCCCGTCGGGAACTAACGCCGCTGTTCAAACGTTGAAGAAATTTCTCGTTTGAACAGCGGCGTTTTTCGGCATTCTGGGCCCTGAGAGGGTAAGCTCTACGTTAAGTAGTAAAACTATGTTTCGCTTCGTAAGCCACCTCACTGTGCAAGTCATAATTCGCGAGGTGACTTATGGAGACCACATTCTGCACCAACAAAGAGGAAGGGCCGTCTGTGAGTTCGCAAGACCGAACCGGCAGTCGCGGTAAGACTAAGGCCAAAGTGTTGGCTTTAGTCGGCACCAGCGCATTGCTGTTGACGGGATGTTCAGCGGAAGTTCAACGTGGTTGGCTTCCGAACGTGGACCGCGACACCACCAACCACACTGCAGCTATCCAGGATTTCTGGGTTAACTCGTGGATTGCCGTGGTTGTCATCGGTGTTTTGACCTGGGGTCTGATGCTGTGGTGCATCATTGCCTACCGTCGCCGCAAAACCGATACTGGCTACCCACGTCAGCTGAGCTACAACCTGCCATTGGAGATCTTCTACACGGCCATTCCTTTGGTCCTTGTTTTGGTCTTCTTTAGCTTCAATAACAACTTGGTCAACAGCATCAACAAGCCTGTTGAATCTGAGATCGTCGTCGATGTGCGTGCCAAGCAGTGGGCTTGGGACTTCAACTACACCTTTGATGGTGGCCAGGAGAAGTACTACGCCGGTGTACAGGCCCACCTGAACACCGATGGATCAGAAGGCGTTCAGGAAACCCTGCCGACCCTGTACCTGCCAGTTGGCAAGTCGGTAGAGTTCCAGCTCAACAGCCGAGATGTAATCCACTCGTTCTGGGTACCTGCCTTCCTTCAGAAGCTAGACATGATCCCAGGCAAAACCAATCACATCTACCTCACCCCTCAGGTTGAAGGTACCTACGATGGTAAGTGCGCCGAACTTTGCGGCGAGTACCACTCGGAGATGCTCTTCAACTTGAAGGTTGTCAGCGAGGCCGAGTTCAAGGCTCAGATGGCGAAGCTGGAAGATGGACACATTGGCGAAGAATACGATCGCAGTCCGGACACCGTGAACAGCGTCATCGTTGAGCACGAAGGGGAAGGAGAGTAATCGTTATGACTACGTTTGAATACGCAACTGACGACGTAAAGTCGATTGCCCCAGCCGTTGTGCCGAAGTCCAAGGGTCGCCTCTTCGTCGACTTCATTACTTCGACCGACCACAAGAAGATCGGGTACATGTACCTGATCGTCTCGTTCGTCTTCTTCTGCGTGGGTGGCGTCATGGCGCTGCTGATTCGTGCAGAGCTGTTCGAACCAGGTATGCAGATCCTGCAGACCAAGGAACAGTACAACCAGCTGTTCACAATGCATGGCACTGTCATGCTCCTGATGTTTGCAACTCCGCTGTTCGCTGGTTTCGCCAACGTCATGATGCCGCTGCAGATTGGCTCGCCGGATGTGGCCTTCCCACGTCTGAACGCACTGGCCTTCTGGTTCTTCGCCTTCGGTTCGAGCATTGCACTGGCCGGCTACCTGACCCCGCAGGGTGCAGCTAGCTTCGGTTGGTTCGCTTACGCTCCGCTGTCGAACACCACGTTCTCACCAGGTATCGGCGGGGACCTCTGGGTCTTCGGCCTGGGCCTGTCGGGCTTCGGTACCATCCTTGGTGCGGTGAACTTCATCACCACCATCATCTGCCTGCGTGCACCTGGCATGACCATGTGGCGTATGTCGATCTTCTCGTGGAACACCCTGATCACCTCGCTGTTGGTGCTGATGGCGTTCCCACCGCTGGCAGCAGCGCTGTTTGCACTTGGTGCAGACCGCCGCTTCGGTGCACATATCTTTGATCCGGACACCGGTGGCGCAGTTCTCTGGCAGCACCTGTTCTGGTTCTTCGGCCACCCAGAGGTTTACATCATCGCGCTGCCGTTCTTCGGTATCGTTTCGGAAATCTTCCCGGTCTTCTCTCGCAAGCCGATCTTCGGCTACAAGGGCCTGGTCTTCGCGACCATTTCGATTGCCGCGTTGTCGATTTCCGTGTGGGCACACCACATGTACGTCACCGGCTCGGTTGCACTGCCGTTCTTCGGCTTCATGACCATGCTGATCGCCGTTCCAACTGGTGTGAAGTTCTTCAACTGGATCGGCACGCTGTGGCGCGGTTCGATCACGTTCGAAACTCCTATGCTGTGGAGCATCGGCTTCATGATCACCTTCCTCTTCGGTGGTCTGACCGGTATCATCCTTTCGGCTCCAGCCTTGGACTTCCACGTGTCCGATACCTACTTCGTTGTGGCTCACTTCCACTACGTGGTCTTCGGTACCGTCGTGTTCGCAATGTTCGCTGGATTCTACTTCTGGTGGCCAAAGTGGACCGGGCACATGCTCAACGAGCGTTTGGGTAAGATCCACTTCTGGTTGCTGTTCATCGGCTTCCACGGAACTTTCCTCATCCAGCACTGGTTGGGTGTCATGGGTATGCCGCGTCGTTACGCGGACTACATGCCGGAGGACGGGTTCACCGCGATGAACCAGGTCTCTACCGTCTTCGCATTCATCTTGGGTGCATCGATGATCCCGTTCTTCTGGAACGTATGGGTCACTCACCGCACCGCCAAGAAGGTTGAAGTTGACGATCCTTGGGGCTTCGGCGCTTCGCTGGAATGGGCAACCTCTTGCCCTCCACCGCGTCACAACTTCCACTCGATTCCACGTATTCGTTCCGAGCGCCCGGCGCTGGATCTGCATCACCCGGAATTGAGCGGCCGTGTTACTCCAGAGTCTCCCGTAGCGAAGATCTTTGGCCCCGCTGATCAGAAGGACCTGTAAAGATGAAAGTTGAAGCATGGATGTTCCTGGGAGGAATTTTCTTCTTCATCCCAGTGGCTTTCGTTTACGGTTACATGACCAACTGGCAGGAACTTGTCGGGTTCCCTGCGCTGCTGTTGACCGGTGGCCTGTGTGGCATGGTCGGCTGGTACCTGTACTTCACCGCCCGCCGTGTTGGCCCTCGTCCGGAGGACCGTCTCGATGGTGAAATCCACGAGAACGCAGGCGACATCGGACACTTCTCCCCATGGAGCTGGTGGCCGCTGGTGCTTGCAGGCGCTGCCGCAATCTCCTTCCTGGGTATTGCAATCGGCTGGTGGGTGTTCTTCATCGGCGCTGGCCTGGCAGTGATCGCACTGGTTGGCTGGGTTTATGAATACAGCCGCGGTGACCACGCGCACTAAGCACTAACCCTGACGGGGTGACAAGCAAATTTGCTTGTCACCCCGTTAGTCTTTTAATGACATTATTCTTAGCCGCCTGCCCCAGGTGTCTGGACGAAGGAGAGTTCCCGTGCGCCATGCGCCACAGCCGATCGTGCAGGCCCTGCTTGATCCGGACAGCAAAATCAGCAAATACCGGCAGATCCGGGAGATTCTCAAAACCCACGCTCGAGAAGACTGCAAACCCGGATATCGCCTCCCTCCCGAACGTGTTTTAGCCGAACACTTTGGGGTAGCCCGCAAAACCATCCGCCAGGCCATCGACGCCCTGGTTGATGAGCAAGTGCTCAAACGTGTGGTCGGCATTGGAACATTCGTCGTTCCAGAAAAACTGGATCTGCGTGTACGCCTGCATTCTTACTCCGAGGACATGATGCGGCGCGGCATGGTTCCCGATGCCCATGTACTGGAATTCTCCGAGATCAAGGCCAACCCCAATCTAGCCTCTCAGCTGATGGTTGATGAGGGTACCGGGGTAGTGCAGTTCAAACGCCTGTTGCTGGCCGATGGAACACCGATGAGCCTGGACGAGAACTACATGCCCGCAGACCTCGTACCGGGATTTGTTGATGGCGAACCACCGTCTAAGCTCTATCAGGCGCTCCACGAGCGCTACGGCATCTTGCTGGAGTGGGGTGAGGATCAGGTGGAAAGCACCGCCGCCAGCAAACGACAGGCGCATTTGCTGGGTGTGGAGCCAGGTTTCCCGTTGCTGCAAATCACGCGTTACGCCTACATTGGCGAGAGGCTGGCCGACTATTCGATCTCCTTGTACCGTTCGGACCGATACAAATTGTTTGTACCCCTTCAACGCTTGGGAACTGGAACTCCCCGTTATACGGACACCATGTAGTCCTGGGTGGCGCTAGGGAAGTTCCCCGGGGCTTTACTGCGACGAATTTCCTTGTTTGTTTTGAAAATTCGATTCTTCGAGAGCCGCTCCGGCAAGCCACCGATCCCACCGTCCAAAAACCAGCAGAGGAAATGGATACGCGGGCAACAGTGCGACTGTGACAGCCGCTGTGTCTTTGCTGGCCGAGGGGGACACGGCTGGGCGTCTCCAGCCAGCGCGGAAGACTTCAAGTCCATTAGGACGGCGGTTGGGACATCAGGTGCCGTGATTCAAAAGTTTTTACTCCCGGGGCAGTCCAGCAGGAGCCGGTAGGCACTAGGCAACTGATTTCGTTGGCCCGGGCGGGATCCTGCCTGCTCAGGCACCGTACGATCTGTGGATGGCTGGCCAAGACACCACACAAGCTAAGGCGGCATCAACCAGGAACCTCAGCGCCGAGGCAGCGAAGCTGAAGGTGTGGGGATTATCGAGAATAGTGGGGGACTCACGAACCTCCGAAGGCCAGTTTGCCCGGATACTGACCCTCATCGTCGAGGCACTTCCCAGCGTGAGCGGCAATTACCGCTCCAACAAACAAAATTCGTGCACAGCGTTTGAGCCTGATACGACGGACACATCGTTGTACCCACCGACCACCAACGGCAGTGTTCCACGCCCATGAGCGGGCGACGCTGTGCACTCATCCAACGCTGGCCAAGCACTGCGGATCGCCCAGCGTGCACGCGAAGCGGCCGTGACAGCTGGAAGACGGCACTGGCGCTTCAACCCATCTGATACGAGTTTGCGGGGGAGTTCGTCAGCTTGTGCCTGAACACCGGCGCACTTGTCGCAACAAAGTTCCACCGAGGTGTGGAACCGGAAACACCCGAAGTCCGTAGAAAGCCCCCTAAACGCTTTGCACTGCCCCGGGCACGCAGGAGGCCATTTGTGCGACGCGAAGCCCCTCAATGTCACTTCTACGCCGTATCAGCCACACGGGTTAACTAAACGAGGGACATACCTTTCGGTATGTCCCTCGTTTTGTGACTAACGCGAGTTGAGTTTACTTCTCGATCGAGTCGTGCGCTTCGCCTTCAACCTCGTGGTGGCCGTGAGCTGCCTTGGCAGCTGCTAGCTCCGACGGGGTAACTGGGGCGACACGATCTTCGAAGAAGAACTTCGAGATCTTCGCACGACGCTTCTCCTTGCGGGAGACGTGACCGGCAGCATCCGGCTGAGCCGGGATGTACTGGTTGTCGTTGAAGCTGGTCAGCAGGTAGCGCTTGTAGACGTCTACTTCCTCGTGCTTCTCGCTGAAGCCACCCTCTGGGGACATCTGGATGATGCCGGCCTCGCGGCCGTGCAACACGATCTCGCGATCCTTGCGCTGCAGCGACAGGCAGATGCGGCGAGTCAGCCAGAAGGCAATCAGTGGGCCGATGAAGAACAGTGTACGCAGCCAGTACGTCACGTCATTCAATGCCACGTGGAAGTGGGTTGCGATCAAGTCCGAAGATGCAGCTGCCCACATCACGCAGTAGAAGACAACACCAGCGGCGCCCATTGCGGTACGGAACGGGGCGTTACGCGGACGGTCGAGCAAGTGGTGCTCGCGCTTGTCCTTGGTGACCCAGCGTTCAATCCACGGCCATGCGAACATGACGGTGAACAGTGCGCCCGCTGGTACCAGTGCCGGCAAGAGAACCGAAAGGACCAAGCTGTTATCGCCCCATGGGAACGGGATGTTCCATACAAAGCTGAAGTTGCCCAAGACACCTGGCATCAGACGCAACGCGCCGTCAACGAACCCGATGTACCAGTCAGGCTGGGTACCAGCCGAAACCGGGGACGGGTCGTATGGACCATAGTTCCACACCGGGTTGATCTGCACCAGACCGGAGATCAATGCAATCACGCCGAAGACGATGAAGAAGAAGCCGCCAGCCTTTGCCGCGTAAACCGGACCCACTGGGAAGCCAACAACATTGTCGTTGGTGCGACCCGGGCCGGGGTACTGGGTGTGCTTGTGGGTGACAACCATGAACAGGTGAATGACCAGCAGCAGGATGATCACTGCAGGAACAATCATGATGTGCAGCGAGTACAGGCGCGGAATAACATCCTCGCCCGGGAACTCTCCGCCGAAGAAGAACATCGACAGGTAGGTACCTACAACTGGCAGGGCCTTCATCACACCGTCAATGATTCGCAGACCGTTGCCGGAAAGCAGATCATCTGGCAGCGAGTAGCCGGTGAAGCCGGCAGCCAGACCCATGATCAGCAGCACGCCGCCGACAACCCAGTTCAGTTCACGCGGGCGACGGAACGCACCGGTGAAGAACACGCGCAGCATGTGCACGGAGAGCGAAGCAACAAACAGCAGCGCCGACCAGTGGTGCACCTGGCGCATGAACAGACCGCCACGCACATCGAAGGAGATATCGAGGGTCGAGGCCATAGCCGTCGACATGCCGATACCCTTCAGAGGCACATACGAACCCTCATAGACAACGTGTGCCATGGAAGGATCGAAGAAGAAGGTCAGGAAGGTTCCGGAAAGCAGCAACAGTACGAAGCAGTACATTGCCACTTCACCGAACATGAAGGACCAGTGGTCAGGGAAGATCTTGCGACCGAATTCCTTGACAATGCTCGACGCGCCAACGCGGGTGTCGACGAAGTCGGCCAAACGGCCGGTCTTGGTCGAGGCGGTGTACTCGTTAGTAGTCGTCATGAGTTCTGACCACGCTCCCAGTAGGCCGGGCCAACAGGTTCGTGGAAGTCGCTCTGGGCTACCAGATAGCCGTCGGCATCCACGGTGATTGGCAACTGCGGAAGTGCGTGACCCGCCGGGCCGAAGACAACCTTGCACTCATTGGCAAGGTCGAAGGTCGACTGGTGGCAAGGGCACAGCAGGTGGTGGGTGTGCTGCTCGTACAGAGCAATCGGGCAACCCACGTGGGTGCAAATCTTGGAGTAGGCGACGATGCCGTCTACGTTCCAGTCTTCGCGACCCTCGGAGATGTTCATCTCCTGCGGATCCATACGCATCAACAGAACAACGGCCTTGGCCTTTTCGTTCAGCATGTTTTCGGCTTCGTTCAGACCCTCGGGAATGACGTGGAAAACCGAGCCGATCTGAACATCCGAAGCCTTGATCGGGGTGCCCGAAGGGTCGCGGGTCAGGCGAACGCCGGTGTCCCACAAGGTGTGACGTAGCTGTTCAACCATTTCGCCAGCGGTCTTTCCAGAGCGCTCAAGGTCGCGGAACATGAAGATCGCGGGAACCGGTGCCAAGGCGATGGCACCAATCAGGGTGTTGCGGATCAGCGGACGGCGCTTGATGCCAGACTCTTCGATGATGGTGTCAACGATTTCGACTGCATCCTGGCGATCTGCTTCGGTGCGAATCTCGTGGCGGCTCTCGACCAATTCATGGTCCGGCATCAGGGTCTTGGCCCAGTGAACGATGCCGACGCCGATGCCCAGCATCGCGAATGTGGTGCCGAGGCCCAGAGCTGCGTTCTGAACACGAAGTTCAGCGAAAGTCATGTCGCCCAGGTGGCCCAGGACGAAGTAGGCCACGAAGAAGAACAGCGTGCCGATGATGGAGATGGTAAATAGGAGCGCTACTTGGCGCTCGTGTCGCTTGGCTGCGCGCGGATCGCGATCTGCGAGACGCGGACGGTGCGGAGGTAGTCCTGGATCCGGGAAACGGTCCTGAGCCACATCGTCAGCCTTAGCAACGGTGCCCGAGTCTTCGGGACTGCCGTGACTATGGTCGCCCATGTTTCTCTCTCATCCTTCTGTTAGGAATTTTTGTACGTAGTGATGTTTGCGGCCAAGAGGCCGCGAGTGCCTTAGGAAGGACGCGAGGTCAACCAAATCGTGAAGGCGATGATGATACCCAGACCAGCGGTCCAGATGAACAGGCCTTCAGCCACTGGACCCAGCGAACCGAGAGCAAGACCGCCGGCGGTGCCATTGGCTTCAATGGTCTTCAGGAAGGTGACAACGTCACGCTTCTCATCCGGGGTGATGTTCGAATCGTTGAACACAGGCATGTTCTGCGGGCCGGTCATCATTGCTTCGTAAATGTGCTTCTCGCTGACACCGGCCAGGGTCGGAGCAAACTTACCGCGGGTCAACGCACCACCGGCAGCGGCGGCGTTGTGGCACATCGCGCAGTTGACGCGGAACACGGTTCCACCATGAGCGGCGTCGCCCTTGGTGGTATCCAGGTTTTCCTCATCCGGGATTGCCGGTCCTGCGCCGAGGCTGGCGACGTATGCTGCCAGCTGGGAGATCTGCTCATCGGTAAACTGCACTGGTTTAGCCTGAGCCTGCGGGCCCTGCAGCTGCATTGGCATACGGCCGGTTCCAACCTGGAAGTCAACCGCTGCGGCGCCAACGCCGATCAGCGATGGGCCCGAGTCGGATCCTTCAGCCTTCAAGCCGTGGCAGGTCGCACAGTTGGCGACGAAAAGCTTTCCGCCTTCATCGACATCCGACTGCGAGGCAGTGGTGGTCTCCGCAGCCTTCGCTTCGCTGATGGTTCCCGCTGCAGTGTAGAGACTGCCGGTAATCAGCAATCCGAATAACAGCAGGGCCACAGCGGCGAGCGGGTGGCGGCGCTTTTTCGAAAGAGCCTTCACTTGCTGATTCCTCACTTAATTTCTTGGTGTGGTGTTGCCGTACTTCTGTGGAGGCAACTTGTGAATTTTAGTTGCCTACTTCAGGAAGTAGATGATCGCGAACAAAGCAATCCAGACAACGTCAACGAAGTGCCAGTAGTAGGACACGACGATGGCGCCGGTTGCTTCGAAGTGGCCAAACTTCTTCGCGAGCATCGCACGACCAATGATCAGCAGGAATGCAATCAGGCCACCGGCGACGTGAATGCCGTGGAAGCCGGTAGTCATGTAGAACGCCGAAGCATAGCCGTTCGAGTTCAGGGCAACGCCCTCATGAACGAGGACGACGTATTCGTAGGCCTGGACCGAAACGAAGATAGCCCCAAGGACAAAGGTAAGAATGAACCATTCGATCATTCCCCATTCCTTGAGGTTGAACACTCCGCCAGTACGGCGAGGCTTAAATGCCTCGGCCTTGAAAACACCAAGCTGGCAGGTGAACGAGCTGGACACCAGAATCAAGGTGTTTACCAGCGCGAACGGAACGTTCAGCTTGGCAGTTTCGTTCGCCCAGAGTTCGGGCGCGGCAGCACGGAGGCTGAAGTACATGGCGAAGAGGGCGGCGAAGAACATGAGCTCGCTGGAGAGCCACACCATCGTTCCCACCGACACCATGTTTGGGCGGTTCGGCGCATGAGGCGCCGTCGTATTTGGGGCATGAGTCGCAGTTGTCACACTGTCATTATGTCTCTAAACGGCCCTCAGATACCAATGCAAATGGGGGCTGACAGAGGTTTCTTCCGCCACATCAGCGCAACAACCGCGGAAACACGCGGAAGTTCGAATCAAACTCTTTCTACAATTCGTAGAGCTTGATTCGGCGCGTCACGCGAAACAATCATTTATGCAACACGGATGTTGCGTAATTTCGCCCGAAAAAGCACGGTTTTTGGAGGTCTGCGACACAACTTCTTAAGACATGAACTGGAACGATTTCGAAGCTTCTCGATAGGCTTACATACGTGTCAACGAGCCCTGTAAACGAAAAGTTCCCCACGTGGCCAAATCTGCTGGCAACGCTGATTTCCGGAGGAGACCTCAGCCGCGATGAAGCCGGTTGGGCGATGAACGAAATCATGAATGGTGAAGCGAGCGATGTACAAATCGCTGGCTTTTTAGTCGCGCTGCGCGCCAAGGGCGAAACCGTCGCAGAGTTGACCGGTTTGGTCGACTCGATGGTGGCCAACGCGCGCCCCTTGAGCGTCAAAGCACCAACCCTGGACATTGTGGGAACCGGCGGAGACCGGCAGAACACCGTCAACATTTCAACGATGGCGACCTTGGTCTGCGCAGGTGCCGGCGTGAGCATCGTTAAGCACGGCAACCGCGCATCATCGTCTTCCTCCGGTTCAGCCGACGTGCTTGAGGCATTGGACGTGCGTCTCGATGTACCAATCGAGCGCCTTGTAGAGGTGTATGACAAGGTTGGAATTGCGTTCTGCTTCGCCAACATCTTCCACCCCTCGATGCGCCATGTGGCAAACGCCCGGCGTCAGCTTCGGATTCCGACAGCCTTCAACTTCATGGGGCCACTGACCAATCCAGCCCTGCCCAGCGCTTCGGCCATTGGGTGTTCCGATCTTTTGATGGCGCCGATCATGGCCGGAGTTCTCGCCAGCCGCGGCGTGCGAGGCCTGGTATTCCGCGGCGAAGACGGCCTCGACGAGCTCACCACAACGGCGCTGAACCGCGTCTGGGAAGTACGCGACGGAGCGGTTGAGGAGTTCACCTTCGATGTCCAAGAGATCGGAGTCCCCAGGGCGACACTCGAAGATTTACGTGGTGGGGATGCGCAGCACAACGCGCAAGTTGTCCGCGATATCGTCAACGGCGCCACGGGCCCGGTACGCGATGCAGTCCTTGTCAACGCGGCTGCCGGAATTGTGGCTTTCAATCCGCAGGCCGAAGGCAGTTTCAAGGACCGGATGGCCGCCGCCTTGGAGCTGGCGAAAAAATCGATTGATTCGGGCTCAGCTGCCGCGGTTCTAGCAACCTGGTCTGAAACGACCACTGCTATCGTCGGTCAATAGTTTTACGTTCACCCACAAACCAAGGCCTTGGTTCGGTGCTCTACAAGCACTGAACCAAGGCCTTAGGTGTACAAGATCCTGCTACTCACCCAAATCCAAGGAGAATGCGGCATCCAAATCGTGAGTGGAGTATGCGCGGAAGGCAATATGGGTCTGAGTTCCGCGAATTCCTGGAATCTTTGAAAGCTTGTTGGCGATAACCTCAGCAAGATCTTCATGCTTGTGGACATGGGCAATCGCGATCAGATCCCAGTCCCCGGCCACGGAGTAGACTTCACGAATGCCTTCAATTTCAGAAATCTGCTGTGCACACTCCGGGATGCTGTCAGTAGCAGTCTGAATCATGACAAATGCGGTAACCATTGATGCCTCTCAACGCTCGTGGCCCGCTTAATATAGGGCCGTTCTCTTGGCTTAACCTTAGTCGACGATAGACCAGACTCGAATGTTTGAGAACCTTCGTGGCGCGGGATCAACAAGTTTTAAAATTTGTGAAATAAAAGACAATGTTTTAACATTGTCACATGATTGTGTTGACGATTGATCAGAGGCGTTCTCGTTCCTCTGATGACAAGGTTGAAGCGTTAGTCATGCAGGCGAACGCCACCGTACCAGTGGTGCGTCCCTTCCAGCGCACGGCCGGCGACGAAATCCAGGCAGTGCTAGATGATGCTTCCGAAGCGATTCGCTTAGCGGTCATGATGGCGGCCTCGGGGGACTGGAGTGTGGGTATCGGTTTTGGCCAGGTGGAAACCCCGTTGCCTGCAGAAACGAGAGCTGGCCGAGGCCCGGCCTTTGAGTTTGCCCGGGTTGCCGTAGAGCGAGCCAAAAACACCAATGCGCACCTGGCTGTGCACGGGCCAACCACCGAAGCCACCCGGCTTGAAGCTGAACTGCAGCTCACCGCGTCCGTTGTTTCAAAACGCCGCGCCACAGCCTGGGAGGCCGGAACGTTGGCAGATGAAGGCATGACCCAGCAACAAATCGCCGCTCGCTTGGGCATCACCCAGCAAGCGGTATCTTCGCGGCTCTCGGCAGCACTGTGGTTCGAAGCGAACCGAATGATGGACGAAGCCGCGAAGTCACTGGCTCGCCAACTGAAGTTGATAGGGGAGTAGCACCCGTGTTCTGGACTGCCTGGCTTGTCCTCTTCGCCGCGACAGGCCTATCAGGTGCGGCCAGTTTCCTCAGCTATGCGAAGGGACGCCGCGCGAGGGTACGAACGTGGCTCACCCTGGCTGCTGGCTCGCTCACACTCGTAAGTCTCGTCTTCGGGCTCATAGCTCGCTCGATACAGGACCCGCACCTCGTTCCGGCGGTCCTGTCAATCTCTCTGAGCGTTGTTTTCGCACTCGCATTTGGCGGGCCATTCACCGAGTTGGTGTTCGGCTTGGCCTCACGCGATCCGAAATTGCCGGCGAAAGAAAAGTCCGACCCATCGCCGCTTCGAGGCGGATTGTGGATCGGACTTTTGGAACGGGCAGCCATCGTTGGAACCCTCTGGGCAGGATGGCCTGAAGGAACAGCAGTGGTTCTCGCCGTGAAGGGCCTTGGCAGATTCTCCGAACTAAAAAACCATCAGGCCGCAGAACAGTTCATCCTTGGAACCTTCGCTAGCGGTCTGGTCGCGGCAGGAGCCTACGGTCTCGGCTTACTGTTTAGCTAGACGCTTGGCGACAAGCCCAGTGATAAGCCGGCGTCCCAGCAAAAACAGCCCAAGAACAATGGCCGCAACGATAATGAATGCGATCGCCGCTGTTGAGCCCAGTGCCAGGCGTACAGCAATGCCCAACACCACAGTCCCAAGCCAGACCAACAGGCCGATGGGCCACACATTATTGATGGTCTTCCAAGGACGCGTCACCAAGGTCAGGATGAGGTATCCGATGATGAACGGCAGCGCTGTCCATAGGATGCCTCCGATCGACAGCCCGTGTTCATGTTCGCGGCGGCCAAGCAGTGCGAAAATTACGATTAGAACCAGATCAATAGCAACCCACGCGGGCCACTGTCGGATTTTTTGAACCATGCATCAATCCTAGGTTCTTGAGCAGGTGACCACGAATCACTTGATTTCGCTCACCACCAATTAGTCTCGGCCACAGTGATTCCTGAAACAGAAGGGAGGGGAGAAGCAATGCTGAACGCGATCCAACAAATCAACGAATCACTGCAGAAGCGGCAAGTCTCGTTGTACTTGGGTGTTGTGGTTCTTGCCGGGTTGCTTGGGCTGCTACAGCCCCAGTTCTCCCAGTCCCTGGACTCTGGAATTGATCCAGCTTTGGGATTGCTCCTTTTCGCCACCTTTTTGGCAATTCCACTAACCAAACTCGTCGAGGCCCTGCGAAGTACGCGTTTCCTCCTCGCCGTCATGGTCCTGAATTTCGCCATTGTTCCGGCAGTTGTATGGGTACTGGCCCAAGCAGTAGCCCAGGATCAAGAACTACAGGTTGGGTTGCTGCTGGTCCTGCTTGCGCCATGTGTTGACTACGTCATTGTTTTTACACGCGTCGCCGGGGGAGCGCACCACCAGTTGCTTGCGGCAACACCAGTGCTCATGCTGCTTCAAATGCTGCTCCTGCCGGTCTATCTGACCTGGTTCGCCGACGGGGCGCTGAACGAAATTCTTGACCCGGAACCGTTCGTTCGAGCATTCATCTGGCTGATTCTCATTCCATTTGCGGCCGCTCTGGCGATTCAAGTTTGCGCACGGCGTTGGCCGGTCATCTCAGCTGCACAGACACTGATGGACTTCCTCATGGTGCCATTAATGATGATCGTGCTGTTTCTGGTCATTGCCTCACAGGTCAGTGCAGTAAGCGCGGATCTGAATCGAATTATGAGTGTTGTTCCGCTCTACCTGTTTTTCTTGATCATCATGTTTCCAGTGGGCCGGACAACAGCGCGAATTTTCAAACTCGAAGGATCTTCCACACGAGCGCTGGTGGTCTCGGGTGCCACGAGAAATTCCCTGGTCGTTCTTCCCCTGGCGCTGGCCATGCCGAGCACCCTGGCTTTAGTCCCTGCAGTCGTTGTGGCGCAAACCATTATCGAGCTGATCGGTATGCTCGCCTACGTAAAACTGGTTCCACGATTCATCGCGAATCAAGAGTCGAATGCTCCAACAAAATCGCCGCAAACGGCGGGGGAGTAACCCCAGTTTCCTTGCGAACAGCCTGCTGTTAGAAGGATGCAAGGGCCTAAATGACCTGATCAACGGTCAGTGATCTCGAGGCACCTAAGCCCTTTGGGCAAGTTCATGAGTGGCGGCGTATCACAACGAGCTGAATCCTGACTCATCTCCAAAGTGGTTGAGCTCCTGCGCTACACGAGCATAATCCATAACTCAGTGTCGTTTTCCACCCAGCGGTACGGATCGCAAAATGACAGTGGGTAGATCTCAAATGCCACTGCGTGGACCCCAGGTAATCGGTCTTGCAACTGATCTTCTGCATCTGGGTGTTAGCGAATCGGTCTGATGCATAGTTGGCAGCCCGCTGAAGATCTTCGTTGCAAGTCATCACCGTGAAGCGAGATTCGTAGTCTACGGCTCAGGTTGTGCCACCATTCTCGCAGCGCAATCGGTTGATCTTTGGCTCGAAAGAACACTGTAAATCAAGCGGTCGGGGACTGTCAGATTTCCTCTACTTTACATAATGTAGATTATCGGCTTTTTGGCGAAGTCCCAGAAGTTGCAAGATTTAGGTGCTTACCGAGGTTCCCGTGCAACTCATTCCCGCATCACGAAGCTTCTCCGTCAGCCTGCCGAGCCAAACGATACTGAGCGAACTCCAGCGTCTGTCGAATGAATTCTCGCGTGCGCTCGTCAGGAATCGCATAAATCGTGTGCCCATCAGACTTGCGAGTCTGCAGAACGCCGGCACCTCGAAGCCTAGTCAATAACTGGCTCGCGGTTGTCGGCGTGACGCCAACCTGCTGCGCCAACTCGGACAACGTTCGATCATCTTGGCACAAAGCCCACAGCAACTGCAGCCGCGCCGGATCGGACAATGTCTTGAGCACCAAGACGGACATGTCCAGCAGGTCACTGTCGATAATTTGGCCGCTCATCGGCTCGGCCAGATATTCACCGTTCATGACACACGCTCCTGTCCGTAAGTGAATCCATTATGGTCACGCGAGCCAATAAAGCGATAGGTTGCCGGCCGAGATCTCAGGAATTATTGATCCTCCGTCAGCGATAACCCACTCCCCTGAATAAATCATCAAATTAGATATATAACATTCGCCTAGTTGACCTGTGGTTTCACGATTATTGAGCTGGCGATGACGCCTGAATGGACTCGTTCGGCACCCTACATCACCTAAATTGGCCCAGATGCCAGCAGATGCGAAGATTTATCTATGCCCTCTTTGCCTCCGAAAACCTCGTCGGCCAGAGAACTTGAAGCTCAGATCCTCCAAAATATCGCTGAGCAACAGGTTGTCCCCGATGCTCAGCAGCTTCAACTTATCGAACTCCTGAGTTCTGCCACCACGGCGAGATATGCTGCCAAATCCCGTGGTCTATACATCTTTGGCCCTCCAGGGCGAGGCAAAACAATGATGATCAACGCCCTGGTCGCGGCACTGCCAACCAAAAGTACTGCCCGATTCCACTTTCACGAATTCTTCCAGCTCCTGAACTCCCCCAAAAATCGTGTCCCTGAGCAGCGGATTGGCGCGATATTCAGCCAAGGTCTCGAACGGGAGCTCAAGGGATTAAAAATCTTGGTATTTGATGAGTTTCACTGTACCGAGCCGGGCGACGCGATGCTGATGGTCAAGCTGGTGAAGTACTGCTCGGAGAACTCGATCTTCTTGGTGGCCACCTCCAACTACGAGCCGGAACGTCTGCTGGATGACGACGCATTCCATCACCTGGTCCAATCAACTATCCACTGCATACGCGAACAATTTACGGTTTTTGAACTCAACGGCAACCTGGACTATCGCACCGTCGCCGTCCTGGAGCAGACATTCGCCACTGGGTACCGGGCCGGATCGCTCAGCGTGGGAATCGACGCGGCACCTGCCTCAGCAGCACAAACAATGATTCCCATCGGTTACGACACCATCGGCCCGGCAACTATCGATGGGAAAACCATCTGGGTCAGTTTTTCGCAGCTGTGCGGCACCCGGCGGAACACCGCCGATTACCTGCAACTAGCGCAGCGTTACACACGCTGGCATCTCACCGACATTCCTTCAAGCCAAAGTTTGCCCATGGACGAGGAACGCCGGCTGGCCAATGTCTTGGACATCTTTTACGACCGCGACATTGAGCTGCATCTTTACACCACGGATCACCTAGAGCATTTGGGCTCCATGTTGCACGATACTGAACGCGAGCGATTGGCCTCACGTTTGGCCCAGCTTAAACTCATTGAACTTGAACGGACAGGCAATTGACCATGCACCCGACGTACTCCCCCGCAGAACTCGAAGAGTTGGTCGCTGAGGTTCTCAGCAAGGCCGAAAATCAGGTGGTGCCCATCGTGCAATTGGGCCATCCGGTGCTTCGCCAACCCGCCGTCCCATACACCGGACAGTTACCAGCCGAGCTTTTGGACGAGCTGCTCAATGTCATGCGCCAGAGCATGTACGACGCCCCCGGTGTAGGGTTGGCGGCCCCGCAGATCGGGATCCCCCTGCAGATCGCTGTCCTTGAGGATCTTTATAACCTGCCAGAGGAGATGGCCGCTGAACGCGAGCGCGAGCCCCTGGAATACTTTGAGACCTTCAACCCCCGCTACGAAGCTCGCGGAGACCGGTTGGCCGAATTTTACGAGGGATGCCTCTCATTCGACGGATTCCAGGCGGTAGTCTCACGCCCCGCCGATATCAGGGCAAGCTACGAGGACCGGTCCGGAGCCACGATCATCCGAGACTTCTCCGGTTGGCAGGCCCGCATCGTGCAACACGAAACCGATCATCTGTCCGGAACCGTTTATATCGACAAGGCCGTCACCCGCTCACTAATCAATGAAACCGAGCTGTGGCGCCATCAGGGCCTCTCGGTCAGCACGGCCAAAAAAGTGTTGGGATTCTAGTGAACGAACCCACCTCGGTTTTGTGCCCTATTTGCGCGGCAGCACTGAAGCTCACCACCGAGCCGCGGCGTTCCCTGGGCTGCGCAGCCGGCCACCGGTTTGACGCGGCCAAACAAGGATACTTCAATTTCCTCACGGGCAAGGGGACAAACTTTCTCGAAGACACTTCCCCGATGGTTCTGGCCAGGGAAGAATTCCAGGGCCGTGGACATTACGCCGCCTTGGCTTCCGAACTGGCTACGCTGGTCGCCGAGCGTCATCGCGCCGACAGCTTGGAGATCCTCGACGCCGGAGCCGGAACCGGCTACTATCTTGGTGAAATTCTGAAGCAGCACCCGGCTGCGAACCAGGACGCGGTGGCAATGGACATCTCCCGCTTCGCCATGCGTCGCGCGGCCAAGCTGCCGGACACCCTAGCGATCGTGTGGGATGTCTGGCGAACTATTCCCAGCGCGGATCAGTCGCGAGATGTGGTGCTGAACTGCTTCGCCCCGCATAATCCCGCCGAATTTCGCCGGGTACTACGCCCTGATGGGCTGTGTCTGGTGGTCACCGGCGCCGAGGATCATCTGGAGGAAGTCCGCGAACCCTTGGATATGCTCTCCGTCGCCGGGGGCAAGCAGCAGGTCTTGATCGAGAAGTTCGCTGCCGAAGGCCTTCGGCACGTGCAATCGCAGAACCTGCGTTACAGCATGAACCTGGAACCGGCAGACCTCTATAATCTGGTGTTCATGGGGCCGGCGGGGCACCATCTCTCCGGCGATACCCTCCGTTCCAAGGCCGAAAACCTCGGCCGGCGCACAGTCAACGCATCCTTTGACGTACATTTGTTCATCCCGCAGGCCTAGAAAATACCCCAAAATGACTACACCTTTTGTTCATCGGTTACGGCAGAATGTAGGAAAGGCCACTCGCTAAGGGCCCTTGAACGATTTGAGCAAAGGTGGAAGCCATGACAACGGCGGAATGGATCGTCAGCAACGCGTGGGTCATTTGGCTCGCGGTGTTTCTGCTGCTGGCAATCGTCGAAATGCTCTCGCTCGATTTGTACTTCATCATGCTCGGCGTCGGCGCCCTCGGAGGCGTGACAGTTGCCCTATTGGACGGGCCGGTCTGGTTGCAGGTAGTCGTTTTCTGCATTGTTTCCCTGCTGATGATCTTGCTGGTCAGACCGATCGCGGTCAGGCATCTGAAAAAATCTCCCGAGGGGTTTAGAACCAACATCGAACGCCTGATCGGCGAAGACGCATTGATCCTGGAACCCACCTCGCGCCTGTCCGGTTCGGCGAAGATCCAGGGAGAAATCTGGACCGCGCGGGCTGAGCCAAATATGCCCACCATGATGCCCGGCAGCTACGCTAAAGTTCGCCGGGTGGAAGGTGCCACCGCCTATCTTGAGCCGGCACCCCAAACCTCGGAAATCTAGGCCGCCTGGCTTGTTCCGACCCATTAATTTATCACTCAAGCACAAGGAAAGAGAGTACAAACCATGTCAGGTAATGGCTTTGGCTTGACCATCGTCCTTGTCGTTCTGGCGATCTTCGTGATCGTCGTGCTATTACGCAGTGTGCGTATCGTGCCCCAGGCACGTGCGGGCATTGTGGAACGCCTCGGCAAGTACAACCGCACCCTGAATCCGGGTCTGACCATTCTGATTCCATTTGTGGACCGACTGCTTCCGCTGCTGGATCTGCGTGAACAGGTTGTGTCCTTCCCGCCACAGCCGGTGATCACCGAAGACAACCTCGTGGTCTCCATCGACACCGTGGTGTACTTCCAGATCACCGAACCACGTGCGGCAACCTACGAGATTGCCAACTACATTCAGGCCGTGGAACAGCTGACCACGACCACGCTGCGTAACGTCGTCGGTGGTTTGAACCTGGAAGAGGCTCTGACCAGCCGCGACCAGATCAACGGCCAGCTGCGAGGCGTGTTGGATGAAGCTACCGGCAAGTGGGGCATTCGTGTCTCGCGTGTCGAGCTGAAGGCCATCGATCCTCCCCTGTCCATCCAGGACTCGATGGAGAAGCAGATGCGTGCCGAACGTGACCGTCGTGCCGCGATCCTGACCGCTGAGGGTACCAAGCAGTCCGACATCCTCACCGCCGAAGGCGAGCGTCAGGCCTCCATCCTCAAGGCCGAAGGTGATGCCCAGGCATCGATCCTGCGAGCTGATGGTGAAGCACAGGCAATCCAGAAGGTGTTCGATGCGATCCACTCGGGTCGTCCGGACCAGGAACTGCTGGCTTACCAGTACCTGCAGACCCTGCCGAAACTGGCCGAAGGCACCTCGAACACGCTCTGGGTGATCCCCAGCGAGCTGACCGAGGCGCTGAAGGGCATCGGCGGCGCACTGGGTGGATCGGGAACCCCCAAGAACCCAACCACACCGGGTGCCAACGACGGAATCTGATTCCGGGGAAACCCGATTAGGTCAATAATCACGCTGCGGCGAGGTGCGAACCATGCACCTCGCCGCAGGCGCGTATAATGGATGTTTTGGTGCAAAAATTTAGTTCCAGCCGTCCGCTGGCGGAATTATTTCAGCGCGCCAACCGTTGGTACGTGTAGCGAATTTTTTAGACATCGCGGAGGAAAAAACATGAGCGATCGCAGCCTACGAGGCATGCGCCTGGGTGCACAGAGCATGGAATCTGAGGCAGGTGTGGAGCCGGCTGCCCGTCAGCGCGTCGAATACCGTACCGAAGAGGGTGAAACCGTCTTCATCGTTTTTGCCGCCGAGGCAGAGATTCCAGCCACTTGGACCACCAAGACCGGCAAGGAAGCCAAGCTGGTCCACGGCGAAGCCAAGGCCGAGGAAGTCAGCACCGAGAAGCCGGTGCGTACCCACTGGGACATGCTCCTGGAACGCCGCACCGAAGAAGAGCTTGAGAAGATCCTCTCCGATCGCCTGACGCAGCTGCGCACCTCGCGCGGCGAAGCGGTCTAAGCTTCATCGGCGCAAGAGGGGCCGTGTTCCACCTGGATCCAGGTGGGACACGGCCCCTTTCGTCTGTTAAACGCGGCGGGCGCCCACCCCGAGCGGTGGGGGCCCCCCCGCGGGCCCAAGACCAGAAAAAAACAGCAGCGCGGGGAACGAAATAACCAGGGGGCCCCCCCCCCCCCCCGGCCCACGGCCCCCGCCCCACAGACCCGGCCCGGCGGG